>CAYMTJ010000007.1:0-46844 GCA_964393345.1 uncultured Anaerolineaceae bacterium
ACGGGGGGCGGGGCGGCGGGGGGGGAGCCGGGGGGGGAAGGGGGTGGGGGGGGGGAGGGGCGAGCCGGGGGGGGAACGGGGTCGGGGCGGCGAGCGGCGAGCCTGGCGGGGAACGGGGCCGGGGCGGCGAGCGGCGAACCTGGCGGGGAACGGGGCCGGGGCGGCGAGCGGCCCTCCAGAGAGCGACGGGCCCACAGACCTTGCCGCGGGCGCAAGATCCGTGCCGCGTGTGCGTCCGGTGCACACAACGTGCGTTAGAAGCGCTGCGCCAGGCGAATCGCGTGCACGCCGGGCAAAGTGGGGCGTCCAGTCCCGGCTGGACTCGATTCCTTGCGTGTCGTGCAAGGGATCGGTCGGATTCGGTCGATCAGGTCGTGCTGGACCGTGGTTGTGTGCCCCGGGTGCAAGACCGAGCCGGGAAGACACAGATGCCCGACAAGGGAAGCCAGAACCCCGCCACCGCCCGTGCGGATCGGCCCGTCGTTGACGCTTCGAGCCGTAATCCCGATAATCTGACTCGGAATTACTTGGCAGGATGTCAGACCGTGCGCGGAGCGGGTCTCCGGGCCGTGCGCACCACTCACACGACGCACCAGGGCACTCACCCAACGCCACGCTTCACCACCCGCCGGCACGAACGCGCCACGTCACGACGCCAGGACCGAGGACCGAATGACCGTCACCCGCGAGATCGTCACCGACCAGCGCGACCAGTTCGCGTTCCACGATGACATCGTCTACCTCCAGGAGACCAAGCGCGGCCTCACGCGCGACACCGTCAAGGAGATCAGCGGGTTCAAGGGCGAGCCGGACTGGATGCTCCAGTTCCGTCTGCGGGCCTACGACCACTTCGTGAAGCGCGCCATGCCCACGTGGGGCGGCGATCTCACCCACATCGACTTCGACAAGATCGTCTATTACCGCAAGCCGTCGGAGCGCGAGGAGAAGTCCTGGGACGACGTCCCGGAGAAGATCAAGGCGACGTTCGAGCGACTCGGGATCCCGGAGGCGGAGCGCAAGTTCCTTGCCGGCGTCGGGGCCCAGTACGACTCCGAGGTGGTCTATCACTCGGTCAAGGAGGAGCTGACCAAGATCGGCGTGGTCTTCATGGGCACCGACCAGGCGCTCAAGGAGTACCCGGACATCTTCCGCCAGCACTTCGGCACCGTCGTCCCGCCCGAGGACAACAAGTTCGCCGCGCTCAACAGCGCCGTGTGGTCCGGCGGCTCGTTCGTCTATGTCCCCGAGGGCGTCGAGGTGCCCCTCCCGCTCCAGGCCTACTTCCGGATCAACGGCGAGAACACGGGCCAGTTCGAGCGGACGCTGATCGTGGTCGACAAGGGTGCCAAGGTCCACTACATCGAAGGCTGCACCGCCCCGATCTACGCGACCGACTCGCTCCACGCCGCGGTGGTCGAAGTCATCGCCCTGCCCGGCTCGAAGGTCCGCTACACGACCATCCAGAACTGGTCCAACGACGTCTACAACCTCGTGACCAAGCGCGCGCACGCGCACGAGAACGCCACGGTCGAGTGGATCGACGCCAACACCGGGTCGCGTCTCACCATGAAGTACCCGGCGATCTACCTGCGCGGCGAGGGCGCCACCGCGGACATCATCAGCGTGGCGGTCGCAGGCAAGGGCCAGCACCAGGACACGGGCGCGAAGGCTGTCCATCTGGCGCCGAACACGCGCTCGCGGATCGTCAGCAAGTCCGTGTCCAAGGACGGCGGTCGGGCCACGTATCGCGGCTCGCTCAAGGTGGCTCCGGGGTCCACGAACGTCGTGGCCAGCGTCCGCTGCGATGCGCTGATGCTCGACGACCAGAGCCGCAGCGACACCTACCCCTACATCGACATCCAGGAAGACGACACCACCATGTCGCACGAGGCGACGGTCGGGAAGGTCAGCGCCGAGCAGGTCTTCTACCTGATGAGCCGCGGCCTGACCGAGAACGAAGCCACGAACCTGATCGTCCAGGGCTTCCTCGAGGTCTTCACCAAGGAACTCCCGATGGAGTACGCCATCGAGTTCAACCGGCTCGTGAAACTGGAGATGGAGGGGTCGCTCGGGTGAGTGCACCCGCGACGACGGCGAAGGCCCGGCCGGCGCGCCGGGCGATCGATCAACTCTCCCTTCCGATCGACCGGGCCGAGACGCTCGCGCGGATCGATGCGCTGCCCGTCGGCGACCCGGCCGATCGGCGTGCCGCCCTCGACGCCTTCGACGCCCTCCCGGCCGAGGCCAACCGTCTCTACACCACCTACATCGACCTGCGCGCCGCGCACCTCGAGGCGGCGTCCGTCCACTGGGCCCCCGTGTCCACCCCGGCCGAGGCTGGACTCCCCGAGGGCGCGGACGGACTGATCGGGTTCTGGGAGGGCGATGCCACCGCGACGGCCCTGTCACCGGCCGCCCGCGAGGCCGGGGTCGAACTGGCCACGATCGCCGACTTCGCCGTGCGCCATCCCGATCGCGTGGCGGCACTGCTCGGCGCCGGGCGCCTTCCGGCAGACGACAAGTTCGCCCAGCTCACGCGCGCGCTCTGGACCCAGGGCGTCGTCCTCGACGTCCCGCCCGGGGTCCGTCTCGAGCGTCCGGTCATCGTCCGCTGGGCGATGGGCGCCCCCGACCGTGCGGTCCTGACCAGGACGCTCGTCGCGCTCGGTGCCGGCGCCTCCGCGTCGATCGTCGAGGAGCTGGTCCCGTCGGGCGCGGCCGTGCCCGGGCGCCAGTCCTTCTTCGCCGGGACGACGGAGGTCACCCTGGCAGCGGATGCCCGCCTGGTGGTGGCCAGCCTCCAGGAGTTCGGGCCCGACGTCGTCGCGTTCCAGCACCGGACCGCGCTGGTCGGCGAGGGGGCAGAGGTCCAGTGGGCGCTCGCCCAGCTCGGCGGGCGGCTGGTCCGAAGCCGGATCGACAATCGGCTCGACGGCGACCGAAGCTCGGTCGACCAGGTCGAGATCGTGTTCGGCGGCGAGGAGCAGCTCTTCGATCTCACCTCGTACACGACCCACGTCGGTCGCGATACCACGGGCAATCTCCTGTCCAAGGGCGCGCTCCTCGATCGCGCCCGGTCGTACATGAAGGGGCTGATCACGATCGAGAAGTCGGCGGTCGGCACCGACAGCTTCCTGGGCGAGTTCGGGATGAACCTCTCGAAAGCGACGCGCTCCGTCGCGATCCCCAGCCTCGAGATCGACCAGCCCGACTGCCGCCGCGCGGCGCATGCCTCCTCGGTCGGGCCGATCGACGAAGCCCAGTTGTTCTACCTCGAGTCGCGCGGGATCCCGCCGGACGAGGCGCGCAAGTTCATCGTGCTCGGGTTCCTGGAGCCGGTCGTGGCCCGCGTGCCGCTGGCCGAGGCGCAGGACCGCTTGCGCGACGCGCTCGAGGCGAAGTGGGCCGCCGGGGCCCTGGCCGCCGGCGAGGCCGCCGCCTGATGCCTCCCATACCAGGCCCATCTGATCGAGCGCCCGGACGCGACCGGGCATGAGGCGGATCGACCTGATCGGGGTGGACGAGGTGCCGGACGGCACGATGAAGATGACCTTCGTCGACGGGACGGATCAGGTCCTCGTGGTCAACACCGGTGGTGTGATCCGGGCGATGCAGGGCGTCTGCTCGCACGAGTACTTCGAACTCGATCAGGGGTTCCTGACCGCCGGGACCCTCACCTGTGCGCTCCACATGTCGCGGTTCGATCTCGAGAACGGGGAGCCGCTCGACCCGCCGGCCGAGGAGCCGCTCGCGATCTACCCGGTGACGATCGAGGACGGGCGGGTCATCATCGAGGTCCCCGACGGGCCCCTGGAGATCAGCGAGTAGCGAGCGCTCCGCGCAGCCTGTACACGCGACCGGTCGTCAGGGCGAGGTCCTCCAGGTGCGTCGTCGAGCGGACCCCGTAGGCGGCGATCTCCACGAGTCGCTCTGACGGCAGGGAGCGGCGTCCCGGGTCGCCCAGCAGCACATCGACGTTCCGCGCCCGGGCCGCGTCGAGCCAGGTCGTGACCCGGTCGGCGAGGCCTCCGTCATACCAGCAATCGCCGGCGAGGATGACGTCCACCTCGGGCGGATCGTCGGCGAGCAGGTCGCGACCGATCGTCGAGATCCGGACGCGATGGGCGCGGGCATTCAGACCGATCGCCGCGATCGCCAGCGGATCGATGTCGGAGGCCAGGACCGTCGCCGCGCCGGCCTGGGCGGCCGCGATCGCACACAGACCGGATCCCGAACCGACGTCCAGGACGCGACGACCACGGACCGTGCCCGGATGCTCGCGGAGGTAGTGGGCGAGCGCGAGGCCACCACCCCAGGCGACGCCCCAGTACGGGAGCGCCGCATCGGGGTCTCCGGTCCGCACCTGGACCGCGTGCCACAGTCGGATCGTGTCATCGGCCAGGTGGAGGCGGATGCCCGCGAGTCCGGGGACGGGTACGAGGCGCGTGTGTCGCCGCACGAATGCCGGCGCGGACCCCGCCATCAGGGCACCGGCGGGCGACCTTCGGGGCTGAACGGTGGCGGTCCCGGCCCGTCCGCCGCGGGTCAGGTGGATCGCGTGACCTCGCTGAGGCGACCATCCTTGTGGGCGAAGGCCCAGACGTCGATGTCCGGGGGCTCGATGCCGAGGGCCGTCAACGCCGTGCAGATCTGGCTTCGGTGATCGGTGCCGTGGTGCAGGGCCTGCGCGATCCGGATGCTCATCGGGGCGAGGCTGTCGGTGCCGTCGTCACGGTGGCGGGTCACGGTCGCGTCCGGGTCGGGGGCGGCGGCGACGAGGGCGGCCCAGGCCGGCTCGTTGTCGACCATCGTCGCGCGCAGGTCGGCGAGCCCCATCGCGGTCTCGTCGATCTCCGCGACCCGCCCGCCGGTCAGGACGGACAGGTAGGACGCGTCGCCGCCCACGAGGTGCCGAAGCGTGTCGAGGATCGATCCGTACGTGCCGGGCACCGTGGTCGCGAGCTGCTCTTCGGTGAGCGGGCTGCAGGCATCGACGATGGCGATCGTCGCCCACGTGTGGTGACCGAAGGCGTCGGCCAGGATGGATCGCGTCATCGCCCGATCCTAGCAGCCCCGATCGCAGGCTTCAGCGCCCCAGGAGGCGGACATCGGCGCTCGGCAGCGATGTCCACCAGCGCGCATAGCGCCGATAAACGGCGGGATCGCGGTCGGCGAGGAACGCGATCAGTGCCCGGGCTTCCGCGTCGAGTCCGGTCCAGGCGTCCTCGGACAGCGGCTGGAACGCCATCGCTTCGATGGCCCCGTCGCGCGGTCGCCAGACGCCGGCCACCTGACCGTCGACCAGGAGCGTCGGGAGGACGTCGCCGTTGGAGCGGATGACGACCCGCCGGACGTCGGCCGGGATCACCCGGCTTCGGTCGGCGTACGCGAGCAGGATGCTGTCCCACATGGGGAGGAGTCGCGGCGGCGCGGGAGTCTCCGGATCGGGCAGCGGGCGGCCGGGGACGTCGTGGAGGACGGAGCCGTCCGGGCCGTCCATCTCGACCAGCTCGTCCGTCATCGCGCCGATCGCGTCGCGGACCACGGCCCGCGTCAGGAGCGAGAACTGGGCCACGTCCGCCACCGAGGCCGGACCGAACGCCTCGAGGTAGCGCCGGATGAGGGATCGCACCGACGTCTCCCGGGACGCCGCGGGGAGCCGATCGCGCGCGGCGAGGAACGACGGCCGCAGTCCGAAGGACCATGGCCCGCCGGTCGGGGCGTGCGTGAGCGGCGCGAAGGTCTTCAACGCCCACCACGCCCGTTCGCCACGGTCGCCCAGCCGTGCCTGGATCGTCGCTTCGATCTCCGCCTTGGCGCGTGGTCGCTCCGTGAAGGCGAGGAGCTCCGGCAGCAGGTCGTCGACCTCGGGGATGGTGAGGCCCGTGACCTTGAAGCGGCCGTCGTACAGCCGCGACGCGCGCAGGCTGCTGACCATCGCGGCGTGGAAGGCCGGGTAGTCGTCGGCGTGGACGGCATGCAGCGTGATGCGCATCAGCGAGGCCTTCACGATCGTGCCCTCGGCGAACGCCGCGTCGAGGGCGGCCGGGTCGAACCCCGCGACGCGGTTCCAGAGCGCGATGTACGGCGACGCGGGCTCCTGGGCCTGGAGCGCGCCGACCCGCCGGACCGCGTCGACGGCGGTGACGGGTTCGCGATGGAGGAGCAGCTGGCGCGCGAGCGTGGCGCGGTTGAGGCCGCGGGCCGTGAGACGCATGGCCCGATTCTTGGGCATCGGCCCCAAGCCCGCACGGGCTTGGACCCGAGCCGATGCCCCACGCGCAGCGGCGCAGCCTGGCCTCAGAGACCGAATGGGCAGATGATGAACCGGTCGTCCTGCCCCATGCCGCCACCCAGACCGTCGAGGACATCGCCTTCCACGGCGACGATGCGGCCCCACGGGTCTGCCAGGACCGCCCGCCCGTCGCTCCGCCACGCCGCGAAGCCGGACGGCCAGACGACGGCCACGACATCTCCGGTCGCCTCCAGGACGAGGACGAGCTCGTCGCCGTCCGTGGCTACCCGAGACGGGGACAGCAGGGCCGTGGCGCACCCCATGTCGAGGTTCGGCGTCTGCGTGGCCAGTCGCAAAGGCGTCGCCCCGATCGGCAGCACCGGGCCCGTGATCACCGGGACGACCCTCCAGAGCGCTAGCGCCAGGACGATGGCGATGACCACCGCGACACCGAGGCCGACCTTGCGGACGATGGACACGGCGACAGTCTGGCCGTAGCCGGCCTCCCCGACAAGGCGATGTTCGATCCGCGCGATCGAGCCGACCACCACCCGCGTCGCACGACGCCGGGGACTCCGGCCCGGGGCCTGCCGATCTGCCACCCTCGCCTCGCCGCGAGGGTACGAAGGTCCCGTGGTCCGTGGTGCCCGCCCTCACGTACCGTTCGGGCCATGGAATCCGTCGACTTCCTCGCATTCGCGGCCGACTGCACGATCACGGCCAAGACGACCATGTTCGGCGACCGCCTGACCGACTTCCTCAACGGGCAGGAGCGCTACCGCCTGTCGAAGGTCACCTTCGAGGCCCTCGAGGACGGACGACTGATCAGCGTGGATTCGGTGTCGGTGGAGCGGATCGATGTGCTGGCCGTCATCGGCTCCGGGCCGCGCGGCGACGAGAAGCAGCGCGTCGACCTGCAGACCCAGCGCATGGAGCTCCAGATCGGGCCGTTCCTCGTTCTCGGAAACCTGCACGTCCCCCAGGGCAAGGACCCGGTGACGAGCGTGAAGACGCGCCACGTGATGGTGCCGTTCACGAATGCGACCCTGGCCTACACCGTCGCCGGCAACGTCGTCGCCCGCGACGTCGGGACGATCATCATCAACCGCCTGCTCGTCGACTGGATCGTGCCGACCGCCGATGAGGCGTCGGTCTTCCCCGAGGTGGAGATCCGCGCCCCGCACGCATTCGGCGCCGCGTAGCGCGACCCGCCGCGGTCCGCGGGTTCAGGCCGGGATGACCGTCCCGAGGCCGGCGGCGATCGCTCGCTGCGAGATCGCGTCACCGAAGACCACGTCCGCCAGCCCGACGCCGAGGTGCGTCACCACGACGCGTCCGCTGGCGGGTCGTCGGGTGCCGGCGATGATGGCTTCCCCGACGGTCGCCATGGGATCCGGATACCCGTCGAACTGGCCCGCGTCGCGGTTGGCGAGGAACTGGCCACGCTCGTCGACGAGGAACAGCGCCGCGCCGGCGGCGACCTCGGCATGGAGCATCGTGGCGTAGTCCACCGGGACGATGAGCACGTCGGGACCCAGCCAGCCCGCCGACATGGACTGGCGATGTTCCGGGTCCGTGAACGACGCCACGCTGACCACGACGTCCGCGCCGGCGACGGCGTCGCGCGCCGAGTCCACGACCGCCACGTCCGAGATCCCGGGCGTCGCCCGTCCCGCCTCCGCCAGCCGTTCCGCACGCTCCGGCACCCGGTCGAAGACGCGAAGGGCCACGCCGGGCAGCGTGTGCCCGAGCACTTCGAGGTGGCTGTGGCCCTGGACGCCCGCGCCGATGAGCCCGGCGTGGATGGTCCGCCCGAGGGCGCCGGCGGTCGGGCCGAACCGGGCGATGGCCACGCCGGACACCGCCGCGGTCCGCTGGGCCGTGATCGGGCCGCCGTCCATGATGACCGACGGCAGGCCGCTGATCGGATCGTTGAGGATCACGAGGGCGTTGATGGGCGGGATCCCGAGCTCGGTATTGCGGGCGAAGCCGGTGACCCACTTGATCCCGAGGCGGTCGTCTCGTCCATCGGGGTCCGCGCCGCGCAGCAGCGCCGGCATCGCATGCGCGAACGATCCGTCCTGGCGCG
The DNA here is from genome assembly GCA_964393345.1 of uncultured Anaerolineaceae bacterium. Lineage (GTDB taxonomy): Bacteria > Chloroflexota > Limnocylindria > Limnocylindrales > CSP1-4 > SPCO01. The sequence goes on from CAYMTJ010000007.1 coordinate 8,325, forward strand.
GGTGGACGCCGATCTTCGGAGGCAGCTCCGCATCGGCGACGAGCGCGATCATCGTCCGCTCGGCGAGCGCGATCCGTTCCTCGACCGACGGCATCGACGCGACCACATCGGCGCCGGAGAGGTAGCGAAGGGTCCGGGGGGTTCCGGGGGTCGGCGCCATGGTCCCACCAGTCTACGGGCGCCGGGCGCTACCATCGAGGCCATGGCGTCCATCGATATCCCGACCAGCCTCGAGAACCTCAAGCTCGAGCGCGACGCCATCGTCCTGTACGAGGCGCTCGCGCGGATCGAGACGGACCCGACCCGTGCGGCCGCGTTCGAACGGATCGCGTCGAACGAACGCCGCCACGCCGACGTCTGGGCGACGAAGCTCGCGGAGCTCGGCGCCGACGTCCCGCCGGCGTCGGGACCCCGAGCGCGCGTCCGCTTCATCGTCCTGGTGGCGCGACTGTTCGGGACGAAGGCGGTGTCCGACCTGGTGAAGGCGCTCGAGGGCGACGAGGAGGACCTCTATGACGCCCAGGGTGGCTCGCCGGAGGTCGCCGCGATCGCCGCCGACGAGCGCGAGCACGCCCGCATCTGGGATGAGCTCAGTGGCGTGGGCGCGGCCGCCGCCGCCGCCGAGGTCGTGTCGGTGCCGGGCCGGGACGGCGTGGCGCTGGCGCGGCGCGCGCAGAGCCCCTCGGAGATCGGTGAGAAGGAACGATGGCACCGGACGAGCCGGTCCGGGACGCTGCGGGCGATGATCTTCGGCGTCAGCGACGGGCTCGTGAGCAACCTGTCCCTGATCATGGGGGTGGCCGGCGCCGGGGCGGCGGCACTCAACCCCGGGTTCATCCTGCTCGCCGGGATCGCCGGACTGCTCGCCGGGGCGTTCAGCATGGCCGCCGGCGAGTACATCTCGATGCAGAGCCAGCGGGAGCTGTTCGAGCGACAGATCGAGCTCGAGCGGGCCGAGATGGCCGCGATGCCCGAGGAGGAGGAAGCCGAACTCGCCGCGTCGTATCGCGCGAAGGGTTTTGCGCCGGACGAGGCCGCCCGGATCGCCAAGCGGATCTTCGCCGACCCGGAGGCGGCGCTCGACATCCTCGTCCGCGAGGAGCTGGGACTCGATCCCGATGAACTCGGATCGCCGATCGGCGCCGCGGTCGGCTCGTTCGCGGCGTTCTCCGTGGGCGCGGCCGTGCCGGTGGTCCCGTACCTGTTCGGCGGTGGTGCGATCATCGTGGGGCTGAGCCTGGCCCTGAGCCTCGTGGCCCTGTTCGCGGTCGGCGCCGGCGTGAGCCTGCTGACCGGTCGCAGCCTCCTGTTCTCGGGGACACGCCAATTGCTGATCGGACTCGGGGCCGCCGTCGTGACGTACGCGATCGGATCGGTCATCGGGGTCGCGGTCACGTAGGCACGGGCAGGGCACGACCGAGATGGCCGATGACGACCGCGCGACGCTGACCGCGCGGATGGCCGATGACGGCTTGGTCGCCTCCGAGTGGTCGAACGCACCCGACGAGCGGTACGCGCCACACGCGCACGGCGACGACAAGGTGCTGGTGGTGGCCGCCGGGAGCATCCGGTTCGGGCTACCCGGGATGGGGGCGGTCATCGACCTCGACGTCGGCGATCGCCTGGACCTGCCCGCCGGCACCGTGCATGACGCGAGCGTCGGCCCGCACGGCGTCACGTGTCTGGAGGCGCATCGGCCGGCGATCGGGTCCATGGCCCCGGTCCACCGGCGGGCGGGGACGTGGTGACGGGGATCCCGCGGGGATCCGGCCCGGGAATCGAGCGAGGCCCCGCCAGGCGGGACCTCGTCCGGGTAGGCTATCGGCCGATGACGGGGTTCAGCGAGCGCCGAACCGCATCAGGTACCCGATGTCGAACGCTGGCTCGACGTCGCCCTTGGCGGGTTCATCGGTGCCCAGCAGGAAGCTGATCAGCGAGAACAGCGCCAGGAGACCGATGATGATGGAGATGACCATCGAAAACGCTCCCTTCCGCTGCGTGGTGCCGGATCGAGCAACGTCCCTGGCACCATACGAATGATGTTGCCAAGCCATTGTAGCCTAACGTATCGTTGCGCGCAAGCGTCGCTACCTAACGGATACGGAAACTGATGCCAGAACGCCCCGCGATCGACGAGATCGACGCCAGGTTGCTCGACCGTCTCCAGGCCGATGGCCGGCGGTCGTATGCCGACCTCGGCGCCGACGTCGGCATCAGTGGGCCGTCGGCCCACGAGCGCGTGAAGAAGCTCGAGGCGCGTGGCGTGATCCGCGGCTTCGCCGCGGACGTGGACGCGGCGACCGCCGGGTTCTCGATCCTCGCGTTCTGCTGGCTGACCCAGGCCCCGGGGTCGCGCGGCGCCGATCTCACGGAGGCGTTCGCGATCATCCCGGAGATCGAGGAGTGCCACCACATCGCGGGCGAGGCGGACTACCTGCTCAAGATCCGTGCCCGCGACACCAAGCACCTGGAGCGCGTCATCGTTCGGCTCCAGGGCACCGATCACGTCTTCTCGACCCAGACCGAGGTCGTCTTCTCCAGCGCGTTCGAACGCCGGCCCCTGCGCCTCGCGGCGCCGCCCGCCGAAACCGGAGACGCCTCGAAGCCGTACCCATGACCGAGGTCCAGCCGGATGGTCCGGACGATGTCGCCCTCGTCCAAGATGTCGTGCGCGGGTCGTTCGATGCGCTGGCGAGCCTCTATGACCGGCACGCGGCGGCGATCTTCGCGGTGGCGTCCCGGCTGACGAGGGATCGAGGAGTCGCCGAAGAGGTGGTCCAGGACACGTTCCTTGCCCTGTGGGATCGGGCGGAGTCGTTCGACCCGGCGGCAGCGTCCCTCGGGACCTGGCTGCACGCGATCGCGCGCAACCGGACGATCGATCGCCTGCGCGCCGCCGGACGCCGGCCGCGTCTCGTCGACCTCTCCGATGGCGGGACGTCGTCGTCCGACTCCGAGGCCCTCGAACGCGCGGCGGGCGATGGCTGGATCGTCGCCGGCGCCACCGCCCCGCCGAGTCCGGACGCGGCGTTCGCGGCCAAGGAGACGCGCGGCACCATCGAGGCGGCGATCGGCGGACTCGATGCCGATGAGCGGATCGTGATCGTCCTGGCCTATCGCGACGAGCTGAGCCAGTCGGAGATCGCCGAGCGGCTCGGCTGGCCGCTCGGGACGGTCAAGACGCGGACCCGCCGCGCCCTCAGGCGACTTCGCGTGGCGATCGAGGCGCAGGCCGGGTCGGCCGTGCCCGTCGGTGAGGACCGAGGCTGATGGATCACGACGCCGTCATCGAAGCGCTCGAACTCGCCGCTGCCGAGCCGGGCGGTCTCGAGCGGCTCATGGCCGGGGACACGCCGACCGCCGCGGCCGTGGCGGCGCACCTCGTGGGGTGCGAGGCGTGCGCCTCGGAGCTGCTTCGCCTGCGGCGGATCAGCGAGGTGGTGCGCGACGTGGTCTCGACCACCCTGCCGCCAGACCTTCGCGATCGCACCCTCGCGCATGTCCGGTCGCGCGGGATCCCGCGCGGCGAGCACGCGGTCGGCGCGACCGGACAGGCAGTGACCGATGCCAGGGTCGTGCCGGCGGTTCGTGGTGACTCGAACCGACGGGCCACCGCGCTCGGCTGGGTCGCCGCCGTGGCCGCGGCCGTGCTGATCTCGGTCGCGGCGACGTCGTTCATCGTCGGTGGGCGCGTCGAGGCGCAGTTGGCCGTCCGGGACGACGCGGTCCGTGACCTCGTCGCCGTCACCAACGCCACGCTCGACGTGACCGCGGAGTCGGACGTCACGCGCGTGGCGTTGCGAAGTCCGACCGGCGCCGAGGTCTCCGGGACGCTCCTGTACTCGCCACGCACGACGGAACTGGTCGTGGTGGCGACCGGCCTGGTCGAGCCGCCCGAGGGCATGCAGTACGGCTGCTGGGCGGACTCGGGAGCGGGCCGTGAACGGGTCGGCCGGATGTTCTTCGGCGGTGGCCTGGCCTACTGGGTGGGGCCGTCCCCCGCGGTCGCCGGGGCCGGCGGATCGGTCCGGTTCGGCGTGTCGCTCGTGGACGCGTCCGGCGCGATCACGGGCGACGACCCGGTCCTCGAGGGAGGTTCCTGACCGACCGGTCCCATCGGATCGTCGACCGCCGCCGGGTCGTCAGCGCCTGCCGGATCATCGGGCGGGGCCGCGTTGAGGTACACGCGGTGCAGGGCGAGGATGCGTTCGACCCGTCGAGGATGCACGGGCTGCCCTTCGCGCTCCAACACGGACGCGAGCCACGCCGCCTCCCGGGGCCACTCGTCGCTTTCGAGGTCGGTTTCCCGCCGTCGGGCGTCCGTCACGACGTACCAGACCAGCCCGGCTCCCACGACGAGCCCGACGATGAGCAGCCACCAGTTGAACTCGGCGTTCACCGTCGCGAGTATAGGGAGCGTCGGCGCCGCAGGCCTCCGGCCCCGCGACCGCTACACTTCCGCCGATGTTCGATGGCTACCCGAGCGCGATCGCGTTCACGATCGGCCCGCTCACGATCGGCTGGTATGGGATCGGCTATGCCCTCGGGCTGGCGGTCGCCTACCAGGTCATGGTCCGGCTCGCCAGGCGTGCCGGCGAGAACGCCGACCTCCTGATCAACGGCATGATCGTCGTCGCGATCGCGGCGCTGATCGGCGGCCGGGCGTATCACGTGATCGACCAGTGGGAGGCGCTCTACCAGAGCGACCCGATCAAGGTCATCCTGCCCCCCTATTCCGGACTCGGCGTCTACGGCGGTCTGATCCTGGGGCCGATCGCGGCCCTCCTGTACGCCCGGCGGATGGGGATGCCGTTCCTGCGCTGGACCGACATCGTGGCGCCCGGTCTCTTCGCCATGCAGATGATCGGGCGGTGGGGGAACTACTTCAACCAGGAGCTCTACGGGCCACCGACGACGCTGCCGTGGGGGATCCCCATCGACGCCGCGCATCGCGTCGCGGAGTACCCGATCAACCTGTTCCCGGAGGCGACCCGGTTCCACCCGCTCTTCCTGTATGAGTCCCTGTCCGGGTTCCTGGGGCTGCTCGCGCTGGTCTGGATCGGCTACCACTGGCGGTCCCGGCTGCGTCCAGGTGACCTGTTCCTCGGGTTCTTCATCTGGTACGGGGTGGTGCGCTTCGCGCTCGAGTCGCTCCGCGTGGAGAACTGGACGATCAACGGCATCCCCACGGCCCAGCTCGTCTCGCTCGCCTTCATCATCCCGTCGCTGGTGATCCTGATCCTGCGACACGCCCCGCGCGATGCGGCCGACGCGCCGCCCTCGTATCCGGAGTTGGCGACCTGGGGCGCCCCCGGCAGGGCGGCGGTCGACCCGGATGCGGCCTTCGACGACGACCTCGCCCGGGACGACGACCTTGACGACGCCGGCGATGGCGACGACACCGACGACACCGGCCGCGACGCAGACGGCGACGCTCGCCTCGATCCCGATCCCGACGAGGCGACGGACGACGTGCCGCGCGACGTGCCGCGCGACGATCCGGACCGCGCCCAGGCCTGATGGCCGACTCGGGGCGCGGCGCCGGTCCGACATCGCGCCGCCCGCCACCCGGCAGGATCAGTCCCGAAGCCATGGCCGCGGCCCGCGGGGGAGCCGTCGAGGGCCTCACGTGGCTCGGTCGCCCGCCGGAGTCGCGCGCATCCGCCCTGTACCTCGCGTTCCGTCTGATCGGGCGGGCCCTGCTCTTCGGTCTCTTCCGGTTCCGGATCCGTGCCGAACGAGACGCCCCGCCGCCGCCGGGCGGCTACCTGCTGGTCGCCGCAGCCCATCGCGGCTGGATGGATCCCTTCGTGGTCATCCACGCCCTGCCGACCTCGCCGCGCGCCTGGTTCCTGGGCAGTGGTCCGTCGACATTCACCGCGCGCTGGCGGGAGTGGCTCATCCGCCGGCTCGGCGGGCTGCTCCCGGTCTGGCGCGGCGGGATCGGCGTCGACCAGCACGTTGCGTCGGCCCGCGCGGTCGTCGCCAACGGCGGGGTCTTCGTCCAGATGCCGGAGGGGACCGTCAGCGGGCCGGTCGGCCGCATCGGGGCGTTTCGCACGGGCTGGGCCATCATCGCGCTCCGGACGGACGCCCCGGTCGTCCCGCTCGCGATGGCCGGCACCGAGGATCTCTACATCGGCAAGCGCATGGCGTCGCGGCTCATGGCCGCGACCACGGTCCGGGCCCTCGCGGGTCTCCCGGCCGATGCGCCGCTGCCGAGCCCTGGGTCCCGGGACGAGCTGGCCCTCGCGCGGACGATGAGCGAGGTCCTGGCGCAGCAGCTGGGCTCCGTCGTGGAGGAGATCCACGCCTGGACGGTCGATCCTCCGGGTCATCCGCGCCGGCTTCGCCGCCGACTGACCTGGCTGCTCCTCCGTCCCGGTCGGCTCGATCGCGACGCCTGACCGCCTCGGCGGTGGCGCAACTGGACGATGACATGCGATCCGCCTGACGCGACCATTCGGACCATCATGGCGGGAACGCGATCGACGTCAAATCCCGCTGCACGGAGGATGACCCGATGATCCACCGGCGATCGGCCGCCCTGCTGCTGGCGATGACCATGATCCTGGCCGCGTGCGGAGGCGGGTCCGGCTCGACGTCGGAAGCGCCGTCCGAGCCTCCCGGGACCTCTGCCCTAAGCAACGAGCCGAGCGCCGGGACGAGCGTGATCCCGTCGACCGCCGAGACCAGCGCCCCCACGTCCGGCGGCGGCGAGGCCGGTGGCGTCTGCGAGCTGGCCACGGTCGACGAGGTCGCCGCGGCCTTCGGCCTCCCCTCCGTGACGACCAAGGTGCTCGATGGGGCGCCCAACCTGTGCATCGTCGACACCGATGCGGGCCGCACGATCGCGTCGTGGTCGCTGACGACCACCGATGCGGTCGTCATCTACGAGAGCCTGGTGCTGCCCGGTCAGTCGACCGACGTGCCCGGCATCGGGGATCGCGCCGCCTTCGTGGACTACACCGGGCTGCTCGTCCTGAAGGGCGACCGCATGGTCGTGATCAGCATCGCGGCCGGCGCCGACCTCGAGGAGCCCGAGGGGATGGAGGTTTCCAAGCGGATCGCCGCCGCGATCGCCGGACGGCTCTAGGCACCCACCGCACCTATACTCGGCGGCGATGCCGTATGCCGAATCCGTCCTCGACCTCGTCGGCCGGACCCCCCTCGTCCGCATCAGCCGGCTGACGCGGGACCTCGGTCCGGCGGAGCGTCAGCCGCTGCTGCTCGCGAAGCTCGAGATGCTCAACCCGGGGGGTTCGGTCAAGGACCGGATCGGGTTGCCGATGATCGAGGCGGCGGAGCGGGCCGGGCTCTTGCGGCCCGGCGGGACGATCATCGAGCCGACCTCGGGCAACACCGGGCACGGCCTGGCGATCGCGGCCGCGCTCAAGGGCTATCGCTGCATCTTCGTGATGGCCGACAAGCAGTCGGCCGAGAAGCAGCAGCTCTTGCGCGCCTATGGTGCCGAGGTGGTGCTGTGTCCCACCAACGTCCCGCCTGAATCGCCGGAGTCGTACTACTCGGTCGCGGCGCGCCTGGCCCGCGACATCCCGGGGGCGTTCAAGCCCGACCAGTACTGGAACGACGAGAACCCGGCCGCCCACGAGCGGACCACCGGCCCGGAGCTGTGGGACGGGACCGACGGGCGGATCACCCACTTCGTCGCCAGCGTCGGGACGGGCGGGACGATCTCCGGGGCGGCGCGCTACCTGCGGACACGCCGGGCCGACATCCAGGTCATCGGCGCCGATCCCGAAGGGTCCGTGCTGTCCGGCGACGTCGCGCGTCCGTACCTGACCGAGGGCGTCGGCGAGGACTTCTTCCCGGGGACCTACGACCCGGCCATGATCGATCGCTGGGTCCGGGTCAGCGACCGCGACGCGTTCGCGATGGCGCGCCGGATCACGCGCGAAGAGGGGATCCTCTCCGGTGGGTCGTGCGGCACGGCGATGGTGGCGGCCCTCGAGGTCGTCCGGGAGCTGACGGCCCAGGACGGCGGGCACGAGGCCGTGGTGGTCGTGCTCCTGCCGGACAGTGGCCGTTCGTATCTCTCGAAGGTCTACAACGACGAGTGGCTGCGCACGAACGGCCTCCTGCCCACGACGGGCGCGGCCGTCAGGGTCGGCGACCTTCTGGCCGACCGCCACCACGAGGCCGACCGTCCGGCCGTGATCGTCGCCCGCACCACGGAACGTGTCGGCGACGCGATCGCGACCCTTCAGACCTACGGGATCAGCCAGCTTCCGGTCTCCGAGCAGCCGGACGGCACGGCCGTGGAGGGTCTGGTCGGGGCGATCAACGAGAAGAGCCTGCTCGACCGCGCGTTCCGAGATCCCTCGATCGTCGAACGGACCGTCGGCGAGGTCATGGACCCACCGCTCGCCATCGTCGATGCCGGCGCGACCCTCGACGAGGCCTTCGCGTTCCTGTCGGGCGGGGCGAACGCGCTGGTCGTGGTCCGCGGCGCGGAACCGGTCGGTGTCGTGACGAAACTGGACCTGCTCGAGTACCTCGCCCACCACGGCACCGGGGGCTGACCCGCGCCGTCGGTCAGTGGCCGGGAAGCTTCTCCACGACCACCGTGGCCTCCCACGAATATGGGCACAGGTCGCTCCCGCCGCTGCCGCGGCTCGCGAAGTCGCGCGTGCCGCCGTCCTTGGGCATCTCGAATGGTTCGGTGCTCACGCCGTTGACCATCCCGAATGCCGAGACCGTCACCGTGTCCCCGACGATCGTCGCGCCGAAGAAGGCCGGACCGCTACCCCGCGGGACCTCCATGTTGACACTGCAGGCTGCCCACCCGACGCGGGCCCCGGCCACGGTGCCAGCTCCGGTGAGGAAGATGCTGCTCTCATCCGCCGATGGCTCGATATTCCCGGCCTCTCCCTTGAATTCGAACCGGTCGACGTTGCCATTCCAGGACTCGAGCCAGATGATCGTGATGTCGTATTTGATACAGGGATCGTCATCGATGTCGAAGTTGTCGGTCTCGTCTCCGTTCCTGTGCCCGTCCCCGCTGGTGTCCTCCTCGCCGTCCCAGCAGCCACCCTCGTCGGAGTCCTTGTCACGCTCGGTGGGCAAGCCGTCCGAGTCCCAGTCACGACCGCCCGACCAACCGAACGCATAGCCGTGGCGGGAGTCGTAGACCCCGGTGACGATGTCGTAGTAGTCGTCGAGCTTGTCCTGATCGGTGTCCTGGTCACCAGGGTTGGTGTGGAATCGCACCGTCTCGTCGAAATCGCGGACCCGGTCACCGTCCGAGTCCGCGATCACCCCGGCCTCCTGGCGGCGACCACTGGATCCCGGAGGCACGATCCACAACGTCAGGTCGTTCGGCGAAAAGCGTGTCGTGTCGATGTTCAGGCGCCTGTCGCGGCCGTTGGCTGGATCGTGGTACCAGAACACCCGACCCGCGGCCGTCTCCTGGTAGCCGGTGACGACAAGCGTGTGATGGGTGTTGGCGGCCATGAGCGGGCGGCCGGCATCGATCGAGGCCGTGATGTCGGCCCAAGCGTCGTCGTAGTCGAGGTAGCCGATCTCGTCGCGCGGCGTAGTCTGGAGGGCGTAGGCCAGGAGGGAAGTCGCCTGCGGCACGGAGATCCCGGTCCCGTAGTTCAGGTCTTTCTCCGGACCGGTCTCGCGACCACTGAACAGCTCATAGCCGAGTCGATCCTGGCTCATGTCGCCCCGGAAGAACCGGTTCATCATCGCGACTGCCGCGAAGGCGCAGTTCTTCCTGTCGGCCGGGTCTCTGTGACCGTACACCCCGTGATCGACGTCCCAGGCGTGGGCGCCCTTCTCGTTCTCGCTCTCGAGGAGCAGGAGCTTCGTGTCCTTGTGCTGGGTGAGGTACGGCACGGTCAGTCGTCTCGCGGGTCCAACGACCGCAGCAGGTGCGAACCCCGCCTCCACGAACATCGCCGCGGGCGACGCCGCGGCGTCCGACCCGTCGTCGACCGTGAATCCGTGCGGATCCGAGTATCCGGCCTCGACCCCATCGGCGATCGATGCGACCCGCCACAGGTAGGCGCGCGGCGGGAGTCTGCCCAGGGTCGCTTCGGCGTCGACGACGACCCGATCTTCGATCGGGTCAGCGAACGAGCGATCCGTTGCGATTTGGAGTCGATAGCTCGTCGCGCCGGTCACCGCGTACCACGCGAGCGTCATGTCGGCGGCATCGAGGACCGCGCCGTCCATGGGCAGCAGGACCTCGACCCGTGGCAGCGGATTCGCTGCCCCCGGCGTCACCATCGTGGGTGGGTAGACGACCCAGTCGAGGCGTTCGGAGGGTCGATCTGCCCCGGGGGCTCGTCCGATCGACGAGCCGCGCGGCACCGAATCGGGCACCAGTCCGCCCGGCCCTTTCTCGACCGCATCGGGCGATGAACCCCAGGCGACGCGATCGATGCGCTTGCCGGCTCGATCGGCCAGCTCCACGAAACCGTCCTTCCGCCCGACGTTGGCACCCGCGTCGTCCAGGTCGAGCAGGAGGCGTTCGCCCGCCGCCAGGCTCCCGCCGGGATCCGCGAGCGCGATATCGCGTCCGCTGACACGGACGCTGATCCCGGTCAGGTCGACCCTGACGTTCGAGGGGTTGGCGATTTCGACGAACGCTGACGCGCTCGGCAGCGGGTCGTAGAGGACTTCCGCGACGACGATCGTGGCCGCCGGCGAGGGCAGAGGCGACCCCTGGGGCGCCGGCGGGACGGTCGCGGTTCCCGGGCTGGCCGCAGGCGTCGCGACGGCGGGACCACTCGGACTTGGCGTCCCTGGAACGGTGCTAGCTGGCGACGCACTCTGTGTCGGCGGCGGCCCGCCGCAGCCGGCGATCACCGTCGCGATCAGCAGGACGGCGCCAGCGCAAAGCCGGGTTCGATCGGTCGGCCGTCTCATCATGCGAGGAGCGTCATGGACGACCGGGCGCGCGTCATCGTCCACTTGCGCCATCTCCTGCCGTGGGAGCGTCAGTCCTCCGCGAGGAGGGCGACGGCCTGCGCCCGGGAATCCGCGCCCAGCTTGGTCATGGCGTTCGACAGGATGCGCGCGACGGTCGGGCGGCCCAGACCCATGCGTCGGGCGATCTCGATGTTGGTCAGGCCACGACCCGCCAGGTCGAGGAGCTCTCGCTCCCGCTGCGTGAGCCGAAGGCCGGCCCGGGGGCCGGGATGTGGCTCGGCCGAGGGCCGGAGCCCGGCCTGGCGCATCGATCGTCGGACCCGGACGGCGACGACTTCGAATCCGGCGCCGGACGCGTCGGCCAGGACCGCGACGAGCCGCTCGGCCATCTCGGCGTGGCGACCCGCGAGACGGAGCGCCTCGCCATCCGCCCAGCGGCAGGTCAGCGCCCGGAGCGCGTCGAAGCCGGACCACAGGCCGGCCGCCCGTTCGAACTGCTCCGCGGCGGCGTCCGGGGCGGCGGACGCCAGCATCGCGAGACCGGTCAACTCCGGGACGGCGCCGGCCGAGACCCGCGTGGGCGCGACGTCGAGGATCGGTTCCTGCGGCAGACCGAGGTCGTGGCGCGCCCAGGCTCGCGTGATGGCGGACAGGACGTACGCGTTCCGGATCGGTGACGGGATGGCCAGGACCGCGCGCGTCGAGTCGATCGCCCGCTCCGCTGTCCCACCCCAGAGCTCGACGTCGCCGACGGCCGCCAGCCACCAGCCGCGCCCGATGAAGTCGTCCGTGACCGACCCCTCGAGTGCCATCAAGCTCGTGCGTGCCTCGTCGAGCCGTCCCATGATCCCGAGCGCGCGGGCCCGGTGGATCGCCGCCGTCTGCCGGGCGCGTTGTGGCGCGGGACGCTCGAGCAGTTCGTCCGCAAAACCGACGGCGTCGGCCGGACGCCCGGCGAGGATGGCGGCCTGGACGCGCTCGGCTTCCAGTTCGAGCGCGACCGCCGAGACCGCCGCGGCCTCGAACCGCCCGGCCGCTTCTTCGATGAATCGCAGCGCCGGCTCGGCCCCTGACCAGATGAGCAGCGCGTAGCTCACGACCCGGGCCAGGTCCGCGGCGAACGAGTGCGCGCCGATCTCGATCGCGCCATCGACGGCGGCCCGGAGCAGGTCGATGTCGACCGGCTCGGCCGCCAGCATCCCGACGCTGGCACGGACCGCCCGCAGCGACGAAGCGCCCGGGCCCGGCAGCGGATGACGGCCGATCTCCGCGTCGAGCCGCTCGAGCGCTCGGGCGATCTCCCCGTCCACGTTCACCATCAGCGCCGCGGTCTCGACGGCCAGGTAGGCCGCCGCATCGCTCGCGGGGTCGACCTCGACCCTGCCGCCCGCGTCCAGGGCCGCTCGCGCTTCTCCGTGCCGACCCAGTTCGAACCATGCGTGACCCAGGAGCGCCGCTCGTTCGACCAGCACGTCTGGCGGTGCGTCTGCCCCGATCGGCCCCAGGAGCCGGATCACCGACTCCCAGTCCGAGAGTGCGGCCAGCGCCCGGGCGGCCTGGAGCCGCGGCTCGAACCCGGACGCGGGGTCACCCGCCTCCGCGGCGATGGCCAGCAGGAGCGCCCGGCGCATCGGGTCGGTCGTGTCGGCGAGCCCCGCCATGGCCAGCGCGGTCACGCGCTCGGCGTGTCCGGCAGCCGCGAGGTGGCGAGCCCGCTCGATCGGATCCGTGAGCAGGTCGGCGAGGCGTTCGTGACATGAGACGCGCGTCCGGTCGTCCATCCGCGACCGGATGGCCTCGGCGAGGAGGGCGTGCCGGATCTCCACCGCGCCGTCGCGGTCCACGAGCAGCCCCGCCTCGAGGATGTCGATGGACCCGACCGCGAGGAGGTCTCGCCCGATCGGACGATCCGCGACGGCCAGCAATTCGACGACGGACCGGGCGGGGGGCGACAGTCGGTCGAGTCCCGACTCGATCGTTCGAGCCAGGATCGCGGACGGCTCGCCGTGCAGGGCGATCTCCTGGAGGAGCAGGGGGTTCCCGCCGGCCCGTCCCACGACGTCGTCCACCGCCCGCTCGCTGAGGTCCGGTCGGACACGGGTCACGATGGTCCGGGCGTCAGCCGGCGCGAGCCCGCCGATCTCGACGACGTCCATGCCGATGCGTCTGGCGAGCGCGAGCGCGACCTCGGTCCTGGGATCGCCGGTGCGGATCGTGGTCAGCAGTCGGATGCGCCCGGCCAGGGATCCCACCACCTCCATCGATGCCGGATCGACCCACTGGAGGTCGTCGATGATGAGGGTGTCCGGTCCTACCCGGCGTTCGATCTCGGCCGCGACGCGGGCCGGGTCGCCGGAGAACGGGCTCCCCACCGCACGACCGAGGGCCAGGTAGGGCTGCTCGACCAGGGTCGCGAAGCCGCCTCCCGCCCAGATCGGGACGCCCGCCTCTAGCGCGACGGCACGAAGCAGGGTCGACTTGCCGATCCCGGCCTCACCGGCGACCGCCAGCGGCCGGTCCGACGCGATCGCCTCGGCGATCCGACGGCGTTCCGGGTCTCGTCCGACGAGGTCCCACGGCGCGCGCTCCACGGTCGGGAAATGGTGGCCCTTCGCCGAGGGCGCTGCATCGCGGTTTCGCACGGTCGTGGCGCAACTGGACGATGACGCCGCGGGCGGCCGCCAGCACCGTGCGGGCAGGAGGTCGCCATGCGTCGGCAGCGAACCATCGATCCGATCGTCGGCCACGTCCCCGCGCGGATCCGTCGGACCCGCCCACGTCGACCGCCGCCGGTCCCGTTGGAAGCGCGCCCGACGACGGATCGACCGTCCGTCCCCTCGCGGCGTCCCAGACGAGCCCCCGTGCCGCGCCCGGCTGATCGCCCATCTCGTCGGCCGCTCCCGCAGCATCGACCGACGACCGGCGCTGAGGCGACGGGGTCGGACCTGATGCCGTCAGCCCCCGCTGGGCCGGGACCGTAGCCAGCCGAGCCGTCTCGCGAGGGCGATCGCCTCGGTCGTCCGCTCGACGCCAAGGGTCCGGCGGCCTTCGGCGAGTCGCCGGTCGGCGGTCCGCCGCGGCAGTCCCAGGAGCGCAGCCGCCTCGCCCAGCGAGTGCCCTTCGGCGAGGAGGCCGAGGATCGCTCTCGCCTCGGGTCCGATCGCGGGCCCGACGACCGGCTCGCCGATGCGGTGATCGACCGGCGCCAGCCGCCGCAGGTCGTCGACCAGCCGATCGATCACGGTCCGGTCCGCGGTCGCGTGGACGACGAGACCGGCGCCGCCGAGCGCCGCGAGCAGCGCCGACGCGGCCGCGTCGTGCGAGTCCACGACCCCCGTTCGGACGATGGGTCCGCGTCGGCTCGTGGGGTCGAAGCCGGGTTCGATCGTCCAGCCCGCCTCCGTGAGCTCGCGGATCGCGTGCTCCAGGGCGATCGATGGCCCCTCGACCACGACGAGCGGGATCATCCGGCCTCCGCGTGGGCGGCGACCTGGGCGCGCGAATCGACGCCGAGCTTGTCCATCGCCGAGCTGAGCAGGCGGGCCACGGTCGGACGCCCCAGGCCCAGTCGCCGAGCGATCTCCACGTTCGAGGCTCCGGCCGCCACATGCCGGACGATCTCGCGTTCTCGTGCCGTCAGGCGCGGACCGGACGCCGTGGATGGTGCTCCGGCGGCGGACGTGCGTCGGACGCCCGACAGCCGCAACGAGCGGTGGATCCGCAGGAGCAGCGGGCCGAACCCCTGGGCCGTCGTCTCGCGCTCGAGTCCCTCGAGGGCTGCCCGGGCGGCGTCGGTGTCGCCGGAGCGTCGGCGCACGTCGGCCGCGGCCCAGCGCGCGCGGAGCTCGCCGCGCCGGTGGAACCCCACGTACGCCGCCGCGGCCTCGTCGAAGGCGCTCGCGGCCGACGCATCCGCGCCGCGGATCGACCGCTCGATCGCCTCGCGCTCGAGCCGTGCCCCGACGAGCAGGCCGACCGGATCCGTGTGCGCGATGCGGGCTGGCGGGTCCATCTCGAGTTCGATGGCGGCCCACCCGGCGGTGACGTCGACGAGGAACGACATCCCGTACTCGGATGCTTCGAAGCGGCGATAGTCGTCGACGATCCGGAGTGCCTGCGCCGGCCGTCCCATCCAGAGCGCGAGCTCCGCCTGGACGAGGAGGACATCGCCGCGCCCGGTGACGTCGTCCGCGGCCCGGTCGTGCAACCGATCGAGCAACGGCCGCGCCGCCTCGAACAGACCCTGGTCGATCTGCCCGAGCGCGACGATGAGGCCCGCCTGCTGGGTCGCGAGGGGATCGAGCGGTTCGTCGAGCAGACGGGACGCTCGCTCGATCGCCGCGTCGAGCTCGCCGGCGTGGAGGTCGAGATTGGCGATCATCGCCTCGGCCTGGCGGTCCCAGGCGTCGTATCCGAAGTGGCGCGCCCGCTCGCGCATCGTCGCCGCGACCGCGCGTCCGGCGTCGGGCCGACCATGCATCTCGTGGCCGGCGACGAGGTTGTTCATCGCGGCCAGTTCCGTCTCGTGGTCGCCGGATGCCCGGGCGGCCTCGATCACCGCGTCGAGAGCGTCCTCCCACCCGTCGCGGCCGAGTCCTGCCAGGATGGTCGCGCGGAGCAGCAGCGGCCGGACTCGGTCGGCACCGGCTCGCTCCGCGAGCGAGATCGCGGCAGCCACGTTGCGCAGGCCCTCCTCGAACCGTCCGTCGACCAGCGCCGTGACCACCACGGCTTCGGCGCGGAGCATCGCCTCCGCCACCGAATCGTGACCGCCGACCCGCGCCACTCCGCGATCGATGGCATCGCGCATCGCGGCCGGGTCACCTGCCGACCAGCACACGCGGGCGCGGATCGCGTCCGCACGCGCGAGCACTTCGGGGTCCGTGGTCGTGAGGCCGTCCAACAGGGCCGTCGCGGCCTCGAGCTCCCCCGCGAGCCGAAGCTCGCCAGCGGCGGCGACACGCAGGTCGTCGGCGGTGGATCCGTCGGCACTCTGCGCGGCGAGTGCGAGGTGGGCCGCCCGTTCGCCCGGGGTCGCGGCCTCGGCTGCGGCGGCGACGGCGGCGGCGTGCGCGCCCACTCGGTCCCCGGCGGCGAGCAGGTGTCGCGCCCGTTCACCGGGCGCGGTCGCGATCGTCGCCAGTCGGGCGTGCAGTCTCGCCAGCATGGTGTCGTCGAGGCTCGCGATCACCACCTCGGCCAGGAGCGCGTGCCGGATGGACCACCCCTCGGTCCCGGCGTCGATCGCGAGGCCTCGGCCCACCAGGTCCGCTGGATCACCGTCGATCTCGTGTCGATGCAGCGGTCGCCCGGCGAGGGCAAGCAGGCCGATTCGCTCGTGTTGTCCCACATCGAGACCGTGGAGACGGGCCGCGACGGCCAGCCGAAGGCTTTCGGTCTCGCCCCCGGCCGCCAGCTGTTCGATGAGCAGGGGGTTGCCCGACGCCCGGTCCGTGATCCGCCGCGCCGCCACGTTCGAGATGCCGGGTCGGGATCGCGTCGCCAGGGCGACGGCATCGTCGGTCCGCAGCGGACCGAGATCCAGCCTCGCGACGCCGGCGCTCCCCAGGCGATCGATGCGCGCGCGGGCATCGGGATCATCGACCCGACTCGCCAGCACCAGCGCGATGCGGCCGACCAGTCGCTCGAGCACGGTCACCGTCTCCGCGTCGACCCACTGGAGGTCGTCGATGAGGAGGATGTCCGGCCCGACGATCGACTCGACGACGGCGGCGACGCGGTCCGTGTCACCGGATGGGTCGAGGCGGATCGCTCGCGAGATGGCCAGGTATGGCATCCACGCGAGGGTCGCGAAGCCGCCGCCTTCGAATGAGCGCCGACCGTCGATCGCGACCGCCGCGCGGAGCACGCTGGTCTTGCCGATCCCGGCCTCGCCGAGGACGACGATAGCCCGATCCCCGCCGAGGGCGTCGACGACCGTCGCGACCTCCCGGTCGCGACCGATGAGCGCAGACTGGTCGTCGGTCCCCGCGGTCACGCGCGCATCGTGACAGCCGCTCAGGCCGGGCGGTAGCCCGGATCTGGGCTCAGAGCCAGGGCAACGTCACCGGGACCAGGGCGTTGAGCAGCAGGCCGAGGGTCAGCAGCCCGCCCGCTCGACGCGTGTGCACGAACGCATACCCGACGAACCACAAGGGCCATCCCCGCTCCGGATAGCCGGGGGGCGGACCGGCGGGCTTCGGCTGCCCGAACACCTTGAGCACGTCGAGCAGCCGCGGGATCCCGAGGACCACGAGCAGGACCCAGGGCCCGACGAGCCCGACCACCGCCGACAGCAACGTCAGGGGGTAGAACGCGATCATCAGCCAGGAGCCAACGGTCCGCGCCCGGGCCTCCCCCAGGATCACGGGCATCGTCCGGACCCCGATGGCGCCGTCGGCCTCGATCTTGTCGATGTGCTTCCCGAAGAGGACCGACGTCACGATCAGCGCGTACGGGATCGACGCGACGATGACCCAGGCCGGGATCGTGCCGGTGGCCGCGAGGAACGTGCCGCCGACCATCAGCGGGCCCCACACCAGGAACACGCCCGGCTCCCCGAGGCCGTGGTGCTTGAGCCGCAGCGGCGGTGCCACGTAGAAGACCGAGACGAACAGCCCAGCGAGCGCGAAGACGAGGATGAGGGGGCCACGCACCGACGTGAGGTACAGCATCAGGCCGGCGTCGATGGCGTTGACCGCGAGGATCGCGGCCGCGAGCTGCCGGCGGGTCACCCATCCGGACAGGATGGGGTGCGGCGCGTACAGGGCCCGCACGTAGCCGGGCGTGTCGACCCCGTTCGCGGTGTCGAAGAAGTCGTTGATCATGTTGTTGGCGGCGTGGGCCAGCACGAGCCCGACGACCGCCAGGGTCAGCAGTCCGTAGTCCACCGTCAGCCCGGCGGACGCGGCAGCGGCCACCGCCAGCAGCCCGCCGATGAGCCCCGACCAGATGGTCATCGGGAAGACCGCGGCGCGGGTGATGACCAGCCACTTGCCGACCGTGTCGAGCGGCCGCGTCGCCGGGGGGTTCGCGGTCTCGAGGATCTCCTTCCACGCGAGCAGGCGATCGCGGACCGAAACGGGTCCGGCGGCCACGCTGGGGTCGTGTGCGGTCGTGTCCATGGCGATCGTCCTCGGTTCGGAAACGTGCGGGTCGAATGTATCAGGTTCTGGCAGGGATACGCGCCGCGCGCAACGGCGGATGGCATGATGGACCGCGATGCCGACGCCCGATGACGACCGCTCCTTCGACACGCTCGCGGTCCACGCGGGCGCCGAGCCGGACGAGCTCACCGGCGCCGTCTCCCCGCCGATCTACCAGACGAGCACGTACGCGCAGGACGGCGTCGGGCGGCCGCGCGCCGGCTACGAGTACGCTCGCTCGCAGAACCCCACCCGCGAGCGGCTCGAGCGGGCCGTCGCGACGCTCGAAGGCGGATCCGCTGGGATCGCGTTCGCCTCCGGTTCGGCGGTGACCGCCGCGATCGCGGAACTCGCCGGCCCCGGCGATGAGGTCGTCGTCGGAGATGACGTCTATGGCGGCACCTACCGCTACCTGGAGCGGGTGCGGCGGGCGAACGGCGTCGCGTCGCGCTACGTGGATCTCGCCGCCGGCCCCGACGCGCTCTGGGAGGCGCTGACGGAACGGACCAGACTGGTCTGGTTCGAGACGCCCACGAACCCGCTGCTCAAGGTCATCGACATCGCCGCGATGGCCGATGTCGTCGCCCGGCGGGCGGCGGAGGCCGGCGGGCGCCGGCCGATCGTCGTCGTCGACAACACGTTCGCATCGCCGGCCCTCCAGCGGCCGTTGACGATGGGTGCCGACGTCGTCTTCCACTCGGCCACCAAGTACCTGTCCGGCCACTCGGACACGATCCTCGGCGTCGCCGTGACCTCGGACGACGGGATCGCGGAGCGCCTGCGGTTCCTCCAGAACGCGATGGGCGCCGTACCCGGCCCGCTCGACTGCTTCCTGGTCCTGCGGGGGCTGCGGACCCTGCACCTGCGGATGGAGCGGCATGGGACGAATGCCGCGGCGGTGGCCGACGTCCTGCGTGGTCGGGCCGACGTCGCGGTCGTGCGCTATCCCGGGTTCGGCGGCATGGTCTCGTTCGATCCCACGCCGGGTGGGCGGCACGGACGGTCCGCCGCGGAGCGCGCGGTCGCGGTCGCCGAGGGCACGCGCGTCTTCACGCTCGCCGAGTCGCTCGGCGGCGTGGAGTCGCTCATCGAGGTCCCAGCGGCCATGACCCACCTGTCGGTCGCGGGCTCACCCCTCGAAGTGGATCCGGCCCTGATCCGGCTGTCGGTGGGGATCGAAGGCATCGACGACCTGATCGCGGACCTGGCGCACGCCCTCGACGAAGCCTGACGCCGCCACCGACACCGGGACGTGGCGAACGCCGGCATCGTCGCAGGCGCGCCGACGGATGTGGCGCAACTGGACGATGACGTGGTCGTAGGGAACGGCGACCGTGATCGGGTCAGCCCGAACGACGTGTGAGCCGGGCGCGAACCGAGGAGAGCTTCGATGCGTGAGCCGTGGCGCACCTTCCCCGTCGTCGGCGCGATCGTCCTGGTGCTTGCCGCCTGTGGCAGCGGCGCCCCGTCGGGCGCACCGATCGATACCGGCGACACCACCACTCAGGGGAGCAGCCAACCCGCGACCCCGACACCCGGCGTCGGCGACCCTTCCCCGGTCGAGACGGCGGGTGGCGGCGGTGGTGGCGGCACGGGCGATGTCTGCGGGCTCGTGTCGCCCGATGAGCTCGCCGGCATCCTGGGCGCCGAGTCGGTGGTCCTCGCGGTGATCGCCGGCCCGCCGGATACGTGCGACATCCAGACGGGCGATGGCGCGCCCCTCGGCGCGACGGTCCTGACGACGTCGGATTCGATCGGAGGCGCGGCCGTCTCGATCACGTTCGACGTTTGGGCCGGCGCGTCGGACTCGGTCGACGTGTCGGGGCTCGGCGATCGCGCCACCTACTCGCCCTCGTCGCTCCTGCTCCTCGTCCTCAAGGGCGACGCGCTCCTGTCGATCGCCCTGTTCGACGACGGTCGCTCAGAGGAGGAGCGGCTGGAGCTCATGAAGCAGATCGCGGTGATCGCGGCCGGCCGGATGTAAGGCCCGAGCGGGCGCGCTCGTCAGCCGCCGGCCATCGCCGGGAGCAGGACGAGCGTGTCCGCATCGCCGACCGGGGTGTCGAGCGACTGGAGGTGACGGACGTCCGTGTCGTTGAGGAACGCATTGACGAACCGGTTCAGCTCGCCGTCCGGGGCCAGCAGCTGCGCCTCGAGGCCGGGGTGGGCGGTCACGAGGGACCGCACGACCTCGCGGACCGTCCCGCCCGCCACGTCGACCTGCTTGGCACCGCCGGTCGCGGTGCGGAGCGTGGGCGGGATCCGCACCGTGCTCACGACGCGCCCCCGTCCAGCCAGCGCTCGAAGGCCGCCAGGCTGGGCCGGATGACCGGTGCCAGACCCGGCTCGCCCGGCCGCGCGATCCCGTCGCCGAGCCCGAGGGTCCGGGCGTCGGGCGTCTTGAGGCCATTGCCGGTGAGCAGCGCGACGACCTCGTCGCCGGCGCGGATCGAGCCCCGCCGGCGCGCGGCGGCGACCGCGGCCAGCGTCACGCCCCCGGCGGTCTCCGGGTAGATGCCCTCCAGCCGGGCCACGTCACGGATCGTGGCGGCCGTCACCGGGTCGTCGATGGCCTCGATCGATCCGCCCGAGTCCCGCGCCAGCTCGACGGCGTAGCGCCCGTCGGCCGGATTGCCGATGGCCAGGGAGCGGACGAACGTGTCCGGGTCGCGGACCGGCTCGATGACGTCGGTCCCGCGCTCGAACGCCGTCGCGACCGGGCTGCAGCCGCTCGCCTGGCCGCCGACGAAGCGGATCGGCCGGGCTTCGATGAGCCCGAGTTCGACGAGCTCCTCGAACCCACGCGCCACGCGGGTGAACATCGCCCCCGACGCGATCGGGCCGACCACGACGTCCGGCGATCGCCAGCCGAGCGATTCGGCGATCTCGTAGGCCAGGGTCTTGGAGCCTTCGGCATAGAACGGCCGAAGGTTCACGTTGACAAAGCCCCAGCCGGTCTCGTCGGCCACCTCGAGACAGAGGCGGTTCACGTCGTCGTACGTGCCGTCGATGGGGACGACCGTCGCGCCATAGGCGAGCGCGTGGTCGATCTTCGCCCGCTCAAGATCGGCCGGGATGAACACGTACGCCGGCAGCCCGACGGCCGCCGCGGCCGCTGCCGTGGCGCCTGCGAGGTTGCCCGTGGAGGCACACGCGAGCGCCGGCACGCCGAATGACACGGCGCGCGCGACCGCGACGGCGACCGCACGGTCCTTGAAGCTCAGCGACGGGTTGCGCGTGTCGTCCTTGATCCAGAGCCGCTCGACACCGAGGACCGGTGCCAGACGATCGGCTGACAGCAGCGGCGTGGACCCGACCGGGAGCGAGCGAGCCGGCGGCGAATCGACGGGCAGGAGCTCGGCATACCGCCAGATGCCGGGCGTCCGGGACGCGATCGCGTCCCGGGTCAGGGTCTCCGCGACGCGGCCGTAGTCGTAGTCGACCTCGAGTGGCCCGAAGCAGGCGGCGCACACGTATTCCATCCCGATCGCCCGAGTCGCACCGCAATGGCGACAGCGCATGCCCAAGATCCGCGGTCGGTCGTTCCCGGACGGCGCGCGCCCGAAACCGGTGATCGCGCTGGTGGGCGGGCTGAGGGTCTCGAGCGACATCGCGGGCTCCCGGGAGGCAGGGACGGGGTCGTGGCCTCGGGACCGGGAACGGGTACGGACATCGTTGGTGTCGAGGGGGCTCCGAAGGGGAGATCCCTTATCACGCAGGAGGTCCTGCCCGGATTTGGCACCTTGCCGACGCGACGCCGGTAGGTTGTCGTGGCTTCATCGGGCCGGTCCCTCTGCCACTCTTGATAAGAGCTCTTCGGTTGTGTGCGGATGCTACGGGGCGAACGCCTCGGTCGTCAAGGCGGGGCCGCCGCGCCGCAGCTGCGCCACAAACCGAAGGGCGCCCCGGTCCGGGACGCCCTTCGGGATCGACTCGGTCCTCGGCCGCCTGCCACGGCCGGGACGGGTCCTAGCCGGTCTGGCCGTTCCCGCCGTCGTCGGGCGGCGGCTCCTCGGCAGGTGGCGGATCGCAGTCACGGGTCCGGGAACGATCGTGCAGCTCGAGCGTCCGGCGGTGCCAGTGGGCCCAGACGGCAACACGCGTGCCCGTCCCGATGTAGCGGACACGGAACCAGTGCCGGTGGCTCTGGACGCGCACGTCGCCGCCGGTCGCCTCGATGAACACGAGTCGCCCGCGGTCCGTGACCTCGTACGTGACGCTGATCGCGGTGCCGTCACAGAGCTGGCCCGCCCAGACGTGCTCGCCGATCAGGTCCGCCGGGACGACGCGCCGGTCAGGGTGGGCGGCGGCGCCGATCGGCAGGGTCAGCGACAGGGCGATCAGAGACAGCCCTAGGAGGAGCGTGACCCGTCGAGTTCGATGAAGCATTGGTGACCTCCGATGGACCCGGGCTTGAGCGTCCGGATGTGATCAGTCCCGACGATGCGTGACCCTGGATTCGGCAAGAACGACAAACCCGGGTCCGTGTTGCAGAAGACGCTAGGCCTTGCGGCAGGGGCCCGCGCCGGACAGTGGTCCCGTTCGACGGGGCTCGATGGTCCCGTTCGTGGCGCGCACGCACCCTTTCGTCGCCTCGGTGCACCGACCGCCCTGGATCGACGACGCTCGACGACCGCCGCCGGCGCTGCGTCGGGGCCGGTTCCCTCGCGCACCGAAACCGTTTCGCAACCTTGCCGCTACCCTGCCGCGACTGCTAGCATCGACGGAACGCGACTGCGAAAGCCGACTCCTGCGGGACTCCCGGGTCCCGCATCACGCGCGGCCGGTCGATCCGTACGACGTGATCACCGCGCCCAGGAGTCGACATCCGATGACCACCAGCACGCCGCGCTCCCTCACCCCGTCGATCGGCCGATCCGTGCGTTCGAACCTGTCCTCGGCTGCGCTCGTCGAGGCCGCCATCCGCCACGACGAGGGGCTGATCGCCGCAGACGGCCCGCTCGTGGTCCGGACGGGCCGGCACACCGGGCGTTCCCCGCAGGACAAGTTCATCGTCGACGAACCGTCGAGCACGGACCGGATCTGGTGGGGCGAGGTCAACCGCCCCATCAGCGAAGCGCACTACGAGCGCCTGCGCGCCCGCCTCGTCGACTATTGCCGCGACCGCGACCTGTACTCGCAGCAGTGCCTGATCGGTGCGGACCCGGCGCATCAGCGCCGGCTCGAGGTGTTCACGGAGACCGCGTGGGCCAGCATGTTCGCGCGGAACCTGTTCCGCCGACCCTCGGCGCGCGAGCGCGCGACGTTCGAGACGGACTTCCGGATCATCTGCGTGCCGTCCTTCAAGGCCGACCCTGAGACCGAGGGGACCCGGACGGAGACCGCCATCCTGGTCCACCTTCGACGGATGGAGATCCTGATCGTCGGGACGGAGTACGCGGGCGAGATCAAGAAGGGCGCCTTCACCGTCATGAACTACCTCATGCCCGACGAAGGCGTCCTGCCGATGCACAGTTCGGTGAACGTCGGCGAGGACGGGGACCCGGCCGTCTTCTTCGGCCTGTCCGGGACGGGCAAGACCACGCTCTCGGCCGACCCGTTGCGCCGCCTGATCGGCGACGACGAGCATGGCTGGGGACCGGACGGCCTGTTCAATTTCGAGGGCGGCTGCTACGCCAAGACCATCCGCCTCTCGCCCATGTACGAGCCGGACATCTTCGCCACCACGCGACGGTTCGGGACGGTACTGGAGAACGTGGATCTCGATCCGGTGAGGCGCGAACTTGACCTCGATTCGGAGCGGATCACCGAGAACACTCGCGGCGCCTACCCGCTCGACTTCATCGGTAACGCCGATCCCACCGGGATGACCGGTCACCCGCGGACCGTGATCCTGCTCACCGCCGATGCGTTCGGCGTCCTGCCCCCGATCGCGCGACTGACGCACGATCAGGCCGCGTATCACTTCATCTCGGGCTACACCGCCAAACTCGCCGGCACCGAGGTGGGTGTGCGCGAACCGAAGGCCACGTTCAGCGCGTGCTTCGGGGCGCCGTTCATGCCGCGCCACCCGGGCGAGTACGCCGCGATGCTCACCGAGCGGCTGGCACGCCATGACGCGGCGGTCTGGCTGGTGAATACCGGCTGGACGGGCGGACCGTACGGTACGGGTCACCGCATGGCGATCGATCACACGCGGGCCATGGTCCGGGCGGCGCTCGATGGGCGGCTGACCGGCGTCGAGACCCGGCTCGATCCGGTGTTCCGCGTCGAGGTCCCTCTCGCGGTCCCGGGCGTGCCGGACGAGGTCCTCGACCCGCGCACGACCTGGGCGGATCCGGCAGCCTACGACCGCCAGGCCAGCCAGCTCGCGACGATGTTCCAGGCGAACTTCGCGGCCTACGCGGGTGGTGTCGCCGATGCGATCCGGGACGCCGGTCCTCACGCGGGGCCGGGCGCGGGCTGATCCGCCCTCGTCCGTTGCTGCGACGCACCATCAGGACCATCGTCGCAAGGCGCTTGCAAGGACGGGGCTCGTAGACTCCACTGCCCGTGCACCGGTCCGTGAACGCGTGGAACCGGCATCGGGGCGCAGAAGGGACCGGACCGATTCCTGCCGACATCGACGAGCTCCATCGCTCCACCCTGTGGTCGCCGCTCCTGCGACGACTGACGCATGAGGTGCCGAGCTGGCTCGTCATCAAGAACGCCCAGGCCGCCCTCGACGGCGTCGGCGATGTCGACTCCATGGCCGCCACGGCCGATTGGCCGATCATCGAGGCCATCTTCCGGACGTGGGTCCGCGACGAAGGGCTGACCGAGCTCGGGATCTGCCGTCACCTGTGGCGCGGCCCGAACCTCGTCGCGCGCGATCCGTCCAGCCCGTACCTGCTCGTGCTCGATGTCAAGGCCCTTCGAACGTTTCGCGGCTCACCCCTGATCACGGCCGCTGACGCGCTCGCCCTGGCCGTGATGGACGACGCCGGGTTCCGACGGATGCGTCCCGGGGCCGAGGGTGTCGTCAAGCTGCTCCACAACGGGACCACGAGGCGCGGTCGACCGGATCGGGGCGGGCTCGCGCGCAAGGGCGTCGTGGCGCTCCTGCGTGCGGATCCGGTCGGTGCGGATCTGGCGGCCGCCTGGGTCGGTCTGGCGGCGCCGGCTCTTCGCCGGGCGATCGCGGCCGTGGTCGACGGTGGCTGGTCGCAGCGCGATATGACAGTCGTCCAGGCCTGGTGCCTCGCGCGGGGCCTGGCCCATCCCGGGAACCCGGCGCGCCAGGTCCGGCTCCGGGTCACCGGGGAGCGATGCCCGTTCGTCCACATCACGCGTCACGACCATCGCCGGCTGCCCGCGGACAGCGAGGCCTGGGTCACGGCGATGCGGCTCGCCCATCCCGAACCGATCGCGTTGACGACGTCGGGCGGGGTCTCGACATGAGGGGTCGGAGCATCGTGATCTGCGGGCCGGACGGGGCTGGCAAGTCCGCCGTGGCGGATGCCGTGGTCACGGCGCTCGGTGGGCCCGAGCGCGTGCGGCGCTTCCACCACCGGGCGCCGATCCTGCCGCGACGAACGCAGTCGCTCGTGCCCGTCACCGAGCCGCACGCCAAGCCGCCCTATGGGCGCCTCCTGTCGGCCGCCAAGGTCGTCTGGCTCGCGATCGACATGCAGCTGATGTGGCGGGTCCTCGTCCCGCTCACCACGCGCCGCGGGATCCACGTCGTCGTCGAGCGCGGGTGGTGGGACCTGGTGGTGGATCCGAAGCGGTACCGTCTCGCGTCGGCTGGGCTCGCATCGGCCGTCGGGCGAACCATGCCAGCGCCGGACCTCGAGGTGATCCTCGCCGGGGACCCGGCCGTGATGCTCGCTCGGAAGCAGGAACTCCCGGGCGCCGAGCTCGAGCGGCAGCTCGCCACCTGGCGCGCGATCCGACCGGAAGGACCGCGCACCATGTTCCTCGATGCCGCGGCTCCCATCGTGCACCTCACGACCGAGATCACCTCGCGGCTCGAACCTGACGCCGGGGTGCCGGACGAGTCGGGTCCCCGGACCCACGCCGGCGGCCCGGGCTGGGCGCACCTGCCGCCGTGGTCCAGCGATCCGCGCTGGGAGATCCCTCGTGGTCCTCGCGGCGTGTCCGCTGCCGCCCTGCGCGTCTATCAGCCGGTGACCCGGCGAGCGTCGACCGCGTGGGGGCTGGCGAGGATCGCGGCGACCGCCGGCGCGTTCCGGCTCCTGCCGCGGCACACGCACTCGACACTGGCCGCCGCCGTCGCCGACGCGCTCCCCGCGGGCACGGTGTTCGCGAGTTCAGCGGCCCGGCGACGCGGGCGCGGCAATGTCCTCGCCCTTGACGCCGCTGGCCACGCGATCGCGGTCGGCAAGATCGCGAGCGACGAGCACGGGCGCCGCCGCCTCGTCCACGAGGCCGAGATCGGCGAGCGGCTGCGCGTGGCGCTGCCCCCGCCCCTGTCTGGTCCCGCGCTGCTCGCCCAGGGGGACGGCTTCCTGCTCCACGAGGCGGTCGACTGGGTCCCGCGGCCACGAGCGTGGGAGTTGCCCGAGGAGGTCGCCTGGGCCATGGGCCGGTTCCATCGGGCGGGTCGCCCGGCCGGCTCGGATCAGGGCTTCACGCACGGGGACTTCGCCCCGTGGAACCTGCTGCGCACGGCGACCGGCTGGTCCCTCGTGGACTGGGCCGACGCGCGACTCGACGGGCCGGCCTTCGAGGATCCCCTGCACTACCTCGTCCAGTCGCACGCCCTCCTCGGCCGGCCGCGTCGTGACGAGATCCTCGCGGGCCTTCGCGGCGACGGTCGGGTGGGAGCGATCCTGCGGGCCTACGCCCAGGGCGCGGACGTCGACCTGTCCGAGGCGCCCCAGCGCATGCGGGACTATCTCGACACCAGCGAGGCGGCGCTCGTCCCGGGGGCCGACGAGGCGCGGGGTCGCCGGGCTCGGGCAGGGTTGCGGGTCGACCTGACCAGTCCGGGCGCCTGACCGACTACGATGGTCGCGGGCGCCCAGCCCGCCCTCGCCGCCTGAAGGAGCGATCCCCGCATGCCCCGCAACAAGGTCACCGTCATCGGCGCCGGGAATGTCGGCGCGACCACCGCCCAGCGCATCGCCGAAGCCGGCCTTGCGGATGTCGTCCTCGTGGACATCGTCGAGGGCCTGCCCCAAGGCAAGAGCCTGGACCTGGCCGAGGCGGCGCCGGTCGTCGGGCACGACGCGCGCATCACCGGGACGAACGACTACGCCGACACCGCCGGCTCGGACATCGTCGTGGTCACCTCCGGTCTGGCTCGACAGCCGGGGATGAGCCGCGACGACCTCCTCGCCAAGAACGCCGGGATCGTCCGCTCGGTCGTCGAGCAGGCGGCGCGTCATTCGCCGGATGCCATCCTGATCGTGGTCACCAACCCTCTCGACGCCATGTGCCACGTCGCCGTCCAGGCGAGCGGGTTCCCGCGAGAGCGGGTCCTCGGGATGGCCGGCGTCCTAGATTCGGCGCGGTTCCGCACGTTCATCGCGCAGGAGCTCGGTGTCAGCGTGGCGGACACCCACGCGTTCGTGCTGGGCGGGCACGGCGACACGATGGTCCCGCTGTCGCGCTACTCGACGGTCGCGGGGGTGCCGATCACCGAGCTGCTCCCGGCCGATCGCGTCAGGGCCCTCGAGGAGCGGACGGCCAACGGCGGTGCCGAGGTGGTCGCGCTGCTCAAGACCGGGTCGGCCTTCTACGCACCGGCGGCGAGCACGTTCGAGATGGTCGAGTCGATCCTGCTGGACCGCAAGCGGGTCCTGCCCTGTGCCGTCCTCCTCCAGGGTGAATTCGGCGTGGACGGGCTCTTCGTCGGGGTGCCCGCCGTCCTCGGGGCCGGTGGCATGGAGCGGGTCTTCGAGATCACCCTCACCGACACCGAGCGAGCCGCCTTCGATGCATCGACGGCTGCCGTCAGGGAGCTCGTCGCGAAGCTGCCCTGACCGGGACGGCGCGGGTCCCGGCCGGCACCGACGCGGCCCGATCCGGACCGCGCACCCGCGTTGACCCGGCGCTGGTCGCCGGGGTACCGTGCGCAGCACGACGGCCGGGATCCCAGGACCGGTCGCTCCATCGATCGAGCCACGTCGCTCAAGCCCACACCCGGAAGGACCGACGGCGCGACCGCCCCGGATCCGCGTGCGGTGCGGTCGACGTCCAGGACCGGGCGCCACGCCCGACGGGAGGGTCATGAACCGGAGACTCGCCGCCGCCCTCGGGACGGCTGCCCTGATCGTTGCCGTGGTCATGCCGACCGCGACCGTCGCGCGAGAGCCGGGCGGCCGGGACGTCCAGCGCGTCGATCGCGACACCTTCGGCAAGGTCGATCCCAGGCTCGTCCGGTCCATGATCGGCGGCGCCGAGCGCACCGTGAACGTCATCATCGAGCTCGAGGACGAACCGGTCGCGCTCGTGACGGCGGACGCCAACGCCCAGGGTCGGACGCTCACGAAGGCCGAGAAGGCCGTCCACCGCGCCCAGCTCCGGCGGATCCAGAACGCCCTGAAGGACGACATCAAGGCCGCCGGCGGCAAGGTCCAGCGGCAGTACCAGGACGCCTACAACGGGATCAAGGTGCGCGCGTCCACGCGGGACCTCGCCAGGCTGGCGAAGCTGCCGGGCGTCGTCGCCGTCCGCGCCATTCCCAAGGTCTACCGGACCCTGTCCAACGCGGTGCCGCGGACCGCGGTGCCAAGCGTCTGGGGGGACTACGGCTACACCGGCGCCGGGGTCAAGATCGCGGTCATCGACACCGGGATCGACTACACGCACGCCGACTTCGGCGGGCCCGGCACACCCGAGGCGTTCGCGGCCAACGACGGTTCGATCATCGAGGACGGCACGTTCCCGACGGTGAAGGTGGCCGGGGGCTGGGACTTCGTCGGCGACGACTACGACCCCGATTCGGACGATCCGGACGACCTGATCCCGCAGCCCGATCCCGATCCGCTCGATTGCGGTGGCGACGGGCACGGCACGCATGTCGCCGGGATCGCCGCCGGTCAGGGCGTCGACGCCGACGGCGCGACATACGAAGGGCCCTACGACGCGTCCGTCGACTTCAGCGACTTCCGCGTCGGCCCCGGTGTCGCCCCGGAAGCCACCCTGTACGCCTATCGCGTGTTCGGTTGCGAGGGCGGCACGGAGATCGTCGTCGATGCCATCGACGCGGCCGTGGCCGCGGGGGTCGACATCATCAACATGTCCCTCGGCGCCGACTTCGGCGAGGGGACGGACCCGGACGCGGTCGCGGCGGACAACGCGGCGAAGGCCGGCGTGACCGTCGTGATCTCGGCCGGCAACAGCGGCCCCGTGCCGTTCGTGGTCGGCTCCCCCGGGACGTCGACGCGGGCGATCACCGTCGCGGCCCAGGACACCACCGCGTCGTTCCCGCTCGCGACGGTGGAGCTGCCGGACGAGGACGACCAGGACGGGATCGACATGAACGGCGTGACGCTGCCCGTCACTGCCGACCTCGTCGTCCTCCGCAACGACGATGACAGCGTCAGCCTCGGCTGCGACGCCGACGCCTACGACGGCACGGACGTGGACGGCCTGGTCGTCGCGGTCAAGCGCGGCGAGTGCCCCTTCGTCGACAAGGGCGCGGCCGCCGACGCCGCCGGAGCGGCCGGGATCATCGTCCTCAATCGCGACGACGTCCCGCCCGATGAACTCCCCGTGTTCCTCGGCTATAACCCCGAACTCTTCGACATCCCGATGATCGGCCTCGCCAACGCGAGCGATCCCGCGATCCTCGCGAGCGACGGCGACGAGATCTCCCTGGTCGCGGCGGGGACGAGCGCCAACCCGACGTACCGCGAATCGGCCGACTTCACCTCATCCGGGCCACGCCACACCGACAACGCGCTCAAGCCCGATATCAGCGCCCCCGGCGTCAACATCCTCTCGGCCCTCGCGGGAAGCGGAGACGACGCGACGCAGTTCTCCGGGACGTCGATGGCGTCCCCGTACACGGCCGGCGCGGCGGCCCTGGTCATGCAGGCCCATCCATCGTGGTCGGCGGCACGCGTCAAGGCCGCGCTCGTCAACACGGCGATCGCGGGCGACATCGTGGGCTATGACCCGCTCCTGGCGGGGTCCGGCGGCGTCCGGCCGCGACGTGCCGTGACGACCAGCAGCCTCGCGACCGTGGCCGGCGGCACCTCATCGCTGTCCTTCGGATACGAGTCGAACGACGGACCGATCGTGGAGACGAAGACGATCCGCATCGACAACCTCAGCGGTCGGGCGATCACCTACGACCTGTCGGCCAGCTTCGTCGGCGGGCGACAGGGGGCATCGATCACCTTCGATCGGCCGACGGTGCGCGTCCCCGCCCGTGGCCACCGGGACGTCCGCGTGACCATCCGACTCAGCCGGGCGGATGTCCAGAACCTGCCCGACGCGGCCGCGTTCGGCGATGGGACCGCCCTGAACACCATCCGTGGCGCGGTCACCGCCAACCCGCGCGGACGGGCCGCCGGCAAGGTCAATCTCCGGGTCCCGTTCCTGCTCGTCCCGCGCGGCGGATCGGACATCCGCCCCGGGGACCTGTTCGGTCGGGCGACGGCCGACGGGGTCTCCAGCGCCAAGGTCCGCATCCGGAATCACGGGCTGCATGCCGGCATCGCCGACATCTATGCCTGGGGCCAGTACGACCGCAACGACGGCGCCGCCAAGACCGACATCCGGGCGGTCGGCGTCCAGACCATCCAGGGCAGCGAGGTGGGGCTCGAGGACGATGACCGCCTCCTGATCTTCGCTGTGAACTTCTGGTCCACCTACTCCACCGCCAGCGACCTCGACCTCGAGGTGGAGATCGACACGGACCAGGACGGCTCCACCGACTTCTACCTCGTGGGACTGGACTCGGGGTTGCTGTTCGCCGGCGAGTTCGACGGGGCCACCTATTCGCTGCTCTTCGACGCGGACTTCGAGCTCGTCGATATCTGGCCCGTGGTGGCCCCCATGAACGGCAGCACATACGAGCTGATGACCGCCGCCAGCAGCCTCGGCCTGTCCGACGGGGCGGCGGCCTTCGACTACGACACCTTCGCCTACCCGGTCATCCCCGGTGGATTCGAGGACAGCGCGTCGGGCACCGGGCACTTCGACGCCTTCGATCCCGCCGTGTCGCAGGGCGACTACCTCTCGCTCCTGCAGGACGAACGGGTCAGGGTGACCCTGTGGATCGATCGGACGGCGTACATCGCCAACCCGGCGCACGGCTGGATGATCGTCGCGAACGACGATGCGGACGGACGGGCGCAGGCCGACCTGATCCACGTCTGGGACGTCCCGCTCCGGTAGCCTGGGTCGCGGCGGCCCTCACGAGACCCCGGCACCGCCGGGGTCTCGGCACGTTCGTCCGGCGTCAGCCGCCGGGCTGGAAGGTCTCGCAGCGGCGGAACGAGTCGCCGCCGGTGCGATAGTCGAGCTCGCTGTCGCCCGCCGTCACGATCACGCGATACCCGTCGACGAGGGCCTGAGTGTAGACCTGGCCGGGTTCCGGGCACCCGAGCGCGCCGTCGTTCCAGGTGGTGGCCTCGACGCTGACGATGACCACATCCGCCGGTGCGATACCGGCCACCGTGGCGGCGTCGGCGACGATGGCCGCGGCGAGATCGACGGGCAGCGGGTCGCCCGAGGGTGGGGCGCTGACCACGATGGGCGAGCCCGAGGGTCGGGCGGCCGATGCACCGGAGCCGTCGCTAGGTGACGTGGCGGCGGTGCAGGCGGCGAATACCAGGACCGGGAGCAGCAGGACGGTGCGAGTCACCCCTCGATGCTACCCCCCATCGATACACTACGAGCCACCGTGCCGATCGCCACGCTCACGCTCGACTTCGACCCGCTCCTCCGGCTGGCCGACGGCATCGTCGTTCGGTGGGTGACGGTCGCGCTCGCCGCGGTCATCGTCTTGACGCTGATCGCGCTCGGGGCGACCGCGCGACGACACGCCGGCCTCCGCGCCGACGACCTGCTGTTCATCGCGATCGGCGTCGTCCCCGGCGCCGTCCTCGGCGGTCGTCTCGGGTTCGCGCTGCTGCATCTCGATCTCTATCGCGCCGCCCCGATGACGCTGTTCGACCCGGCCGTCGGTGGACTCGAGCTGGCGCTCGCCGTCGTCGGCGGGGCGGTCTCCGGTGGCTACGTGGGCCATCTGCTCGGCGCGCCGGTCGGACGTTGGCTGCATGTCGGGACGGTCCCGCTGCTGGTCGCCCTGGGTGCCGGCAAGCTGGCGATGGCGCTCGGTGGGGCAGGGCAGGGCCGCCCGACGGACCTTGGCTGGGCCACGGCCTATGGCGGACCGGGCCCGTGGTCCACGCTCGCGCCGGCGCTGCCATCGCATCCGTCGCAGATCTACGAGGGGATCGCGACCCTGGTCCTGGCGGCGGTCATCGCGGTCGTCCTGGGTGTCGGCGGGTTCCGATCGCGCGACGGGCGCCTCTTCCTTGTCTCGATCGGCGCCTGGGCCGTGGTCCGCATGGCGCTCACGACGACATGGCGGGATCCCGCGGTCCTCGGGCCGCTGCCGGCGGGCGGCGTGATCGCGCTCCTGGTCGCGTTCGGTGCCGTGCTCGCCCTGGTGACGTTGCGCCGACGCTCATCGCCGCTGGACCGCGCGGACCCGGCGCCCCTCGGCCGGAGGGCGTCCACGGCGTGGGCGGATCGGGACGGTCGCCGCTAGCTCTGCGGGATGGGACGACCGGCCGTGCGGTCGCGGGGAGGGAGTATCGTGGCGGGAGCACACCCTGCGGCGGGCTCGTCCCGCCGACGCACGAGAGGTCTTCGAAGATGACGCAGGTCGCAGAACCCCGCTCCGGGCGCGCGGGCGCCACCGTCCCGGGCCGGGTCAGTCACTGGATCAACGGTCGCCTCGTTCCGGGTACGTCCGGCCGGGAGGGCCCGGTCTACGATCCCGCCACGGGGCAGCTCACCCGGCATGTCGACTTCGCGTCGGCCGACGAGCTCGGTGGCGCCGTCGCGGCCGCGAAGGCCGCCTTCCCCGGCTGGCGCGCGACCTCGCTCTCGAAGCGCACCGACATCATGTTCAGGATCCGGAACCTCGTCGAGGCCCGCCGCCACGAGCTGGCGGCGCACCTGACCGCCGAGCACGGCAAGGTCCCATCCGACGCGCTGGGCGAGATCGCGCGCGGGATCGAGAACCTGGAGTTCGCCTGCGGGATCCCGAACCTGATCAAGGGCGGGTTCAGCGAGCAGGTCTCGACCGGCGTCGATGTCTACCAGATCCGTCAGCCGCTCGGCGTCGTGGCCGGCATCACCCCGTTCAACTTCCCGGCCATGGTCCCCATGTGGATGTTCGCCACGGCCATCGCCGCCGGCAACACGTTCATCCTCAAGCCGTCCGAGAAGGACCCGTCCGCCTCGATCTTCCTCGCCGAGCTCCTCGCCGAGGCGGGCGTTCCCGACGGTGTCTTCAACGTGGTCCACGGGGACAAGGTCGCGGTCGACGCCATCCTCGCGCACCCCGATATCGCGGCGGTCAGCTTCGTGGGCTCCACGCCGATCGCCCGCTACATCTACGAGACGGGCACCAGGGCCGGCAAGCGCGTCCA
This sequence comes from uncultured Anaerolineaceae bacterium, assembly GCA_964393345.1. GTDB lineage: Bacteria > Chloroflexota > Limnocylindria > Limnocylindrales > CSP1-4 > SPCO01. The sequence goes on from CAYMTJ010000007.1 coordinate 41,959, forward strand.
GGCGCTCGGTGGCGCCAAGAACCACATGATCGTGCTGCCCGATGCGGACATCGACATGGCCGCCGATGCGGCCGTCTCCGCGGGCTACGGTTCGGCCGGCGAGCGCTGCATGGCCATCGCGACGGTGGTCGCGGTCGGCGATGTCGGCGATCCCCTGGTGGAGGCGATCCGCTCGCGACTGCCGAAGATCAAGGTGGGCCCGGGCTCGGACCCCACCGCGGAGATGGGTCCGCTCGTGACGCGCCAGCACCGCGACAAGGTCGCCGGGTACCTCGACTCATCGGCTGATCAGGGGGCGACGGTCGTCGCGGACGGTCGCGAGCATCCGCTCTACGGTGATTCCGAGGGCTACTTCCTCGGCGTCAGCCTCATCGACCACGTCACCACCGAGATGGACGCCTATCGCGACGAGATCTTCGGCCCCGTGCTGACCGTCGTCCGGGTCAAGACCTACGACGAGGCCGTCCGGCTCATCAACGAGAACCCGTACGGGAACGGGACCGCCATCTTCACGCGCGACGGCGGCGCGGCCCGGCAGTTCCAGTTCGAGGTCAACGCCGGCATGGTGGGCATCAACGTCCCGATCCCGGTCCCCGTGGCGTACTACAGCTTCGGTGGCTGGAAGGCGTCGCTGTTCGGGGACCTGCACATGTACGGCCCCGAGGGCGTCCAGTTCTACACGCGAGCCAAGATCGTGACCAGTCGATGGCCGGACCCCGGTACCTCGAAGATCGATCTCGGCTTTCCCCGCACCCGCTGAGGCGACCGATGACCCAAGTCGAAGATGTGACCACCACCCAGCTCGACCGGAACGCCCGGCGTGACCACCTGCGCAGCGCGGGCTGGACGCCTCGACCCACGCTGACCGGCTCGGATTACTCGAGCGAGACGGTCTACGCGGAGGAACGCGGGCGGATCTGGTTCGGTGGGTGGATCTGCCTCGGTCGGGATGAGGAGATCCCGAAGCCCGGCGACTTCCTCGTCCGCGACGTGGCCGGCGAGTCCGTGATCGTCACGCGCAACCACGCCGGCGAGCTGCGGGCGTTCTACAACGTATGCGCCCATCGCGGCACGAAGCTTCTGGACGAGCCAGACGAGGTCTGTGGGCACGTCAACAAGGCCTTCAAGTGCCCGTACCACGCCTGGAGCTACGACCTCGACGGGCGCCTCGTGGGCACCCCCAACGTCCACGAGGACGAGCACTTCGACCGGGAGTCCTATCCGCTCCACGGCATCACGGCCGGGTCGTATGGCGGCTTCATCTTCGTCAACCTCTCAGACGACCCGTCGCCGCTGGTCCCGTCCCTTCACCACGGCACGGAGAGCATCACCAACTTCGAGCGCTACGGCCTCGATGAGCTGCGTATCGGCATCCGCCTCCGATACGAGGTGGCCGCCAACTGGAAGATCGTCGTCGAGAACTACAACGAGTGCCTGCACTGCCCGACGGTCCATCCGGAACTCGTGTCGATCGTCCCGTTGTTCCGCTTCGGCGAGGTGTGGGACGAGGAGACCAAGGACGACGGCAACGCGATGATCGACGGCGCGACCAGCTTCACGCGGACGGGGAGCTCGGACCTGCCGCCCCTGCCGGGGCTGGACCCCATCGACCACAGCATGTACTACGGCACGTTCCAGTACCCGAACCTGCTGCTGAACCTGCATCCGGACTGCGCGATGTACTACATCCTGTATCCGCAGGGTCCGGGGCACACCACCGTCATCTCGGAGTACCTCTTCCGACCCGAGACCATCGAATCGGCGTCGTTCAAGCCCGAGCCGGTCGTGGAATTGTGGGACCTGATCTCGAAGCAGGACTGGATCGTCTGCGAGCGTGCCCAGACCGGGGTCAGCTCGCGCTCGTTCAAGACGGGCGTCTACCCGCGGCAGGACCGCTTCCTGTTCGACTTCAACGAGCGCTACCGCCGCGAGATGGGTCGCCCGACGGTCGGCTAACGTCCGGACGCCAGTGCTTCACCGCCGCGCTCGGGCAAATCCTGGCTTCGAGCAGCATCGCCTGCCGAGTGTTGCTGCATCCTAGCGTCCATGTCGCCTCGCAAGGGTTGGCCCCCCGGCCGACGACTGACCACTCGCCCCACGAAGTCGACGCGCCCCTGGCAGTCCATCGGATTCGCGTCGGTCCTACTGGTGGCACTCGTGCTCCTCGCCGCGACGGTCATCAGTGGACCCCTGTGGGACGCCCGCCACCCGGTCGTGACGATCGACGGGACCGTGGTCGACCGGACGGCCTTGCGGGCGCGACTCGTCCTGGACGCCGACATCCTCGACGCCCGCCGCTCGGTCCTCAGGACCGCTCTGAACGGAGCGCTGCTCACGCCCGAGCAGTTCGACACGCTGTCCCTGCAACTCGACGCTTCGTCCGGTGACCCACTGGCGACCGCGGTCGACGGGCTGGTCCGCGACGTGCTCATCCGCCAGGCCGCGCTCGCTGAGGACCTGACCGTCACCACCGACATCGACACCGAACTCCGTCGAGCAGCGATCGTCGATGTCGCCATCCGGGTGAGCGTCGGGACGGTCGCGCAGCCGTACGCTGACTCTCCGGAGCCGAGCGGTGACTGGCCTCGGCCGGCCCCGAACGCCGCGGCGCCGGCCTCCATCGCGAGCGCCAGGGCAACGGCCGCCGCCAGGGTCGCGGCGGCGATCGATGGCGGGACCCCGCTTCCCGAGATCGTGGCCGCGCTGCGCGCAGCGGGTTGGCGCGTGGTCGGGGACGAGCGTTGGCTGCCGGCGACCGGCCCCGTTGCCGACCTGCCCGATGGCTGGGTCGCCGCCGTTCGCGCCTCGGCCGACGGATCGATGTCGACGATCGGTCCCATCGACGATCCCATCAGCGGGGTAACCGCGGTGGGACGCCGCCTACCGGACCACCTGTCGGGGGAGGTCGCCGCCGGGTCGATCGACACGAGCCGCATCGACGGGGCGGCTCTCCAGGCCTGGGCCGAATCCCGCGCCGCGGAACGAGCCCTTCGCGATCGGCTCGCGCGACGCTGGGCGGAGGAGCCACAGGATCGGATACGGGTGGCCGAAGTGGTGATCGGATCGGCCGCGGTCGACGGGGTGCCGGGCCCCTACAGGAGTCTCGCGCACCTCGTCGTGCACCAACTCGGCGCGCCCCTGCGGGCGCCCGCCGAGGACGACGCGTCGCTTGCCACGCGCCTGGCTGGCGAGCTGCGCGCCATGGCGCCCGGACCGCGCATCGCCCGCTTCGCCGAACTCGTGGCCGCCGCCAACGCGACGCCGCGCGACGACCCGCTCAGCGAATCGGGCGAGATCGGCTACTTCACCCGCGATCAGCTGCTGCCTGTCCTCGCCGATCTGGCGTTCGCGCCGGACGGCGTGCCCGGTGACATCCTCGGTCCGGTCGAGACCCTGGCCGGCCCAGAGCTGTTCGTGCTGCGGGCGCGCTTCGACGGGCTCCTGGACGAGCGCTCGAATGCGGCCCTGGTCGAGGCCCGGACGACCACCGACCTGCTGGCCTTTGCCCGGCGGGTCAGTCCGGTCGGCGAGGCCCGCCGAGCCGACGGCAGCCTGTGGCGGGCCTCGGCCGAGATGGTCGCGGATCCCGCCCTGATGCGCGCCTATGCCGAGACGCCGATCGGCGCGCGGTCCGAGCCGGTCGTCATCGATGGCCAGATCGTCGTCGTCGTCCCGCTCGAACGTCTGGCGGGCCGCCTCGAGCGACCCGAGCTGGACCGCCTCGCGGTCGGCGGGTTCGAGGCCTGGCTCGCCGCGATGATCCGGGAGGCCGATATCGTCAGGGACGCCGAGCCACTCCCGGGCGTCGGTGCGGCCACCCCGTCCCCGAGCGCCTCCGCCTCACCGTCTGAGGGGTTGCCCACGCCGATCCTCCCGAGCCTGCCGCCACCGGGGGCTCCGTCGACCCCGAGCTCGCTATTCCCGCTCGCCACGCCGCCGGTCGTGCCCTGACGAGCCGGCGAACGAACGAACGCGGCGACATCGACGAAAGTACCCGACACGACGCGCCGCCAATGCACTACAGTCCGCCACAGCGCCAGCGCTGGCGGGCATACGGGTCGGTCAATCCCGACCGCGGTCGTGACCGTCGGGCGACCTGGAGGGGTGCGGGGCGAAGCCGCGCACAGGGGAGGGGCACGGCATGGGGGCGACCCGGCGGTCGTGGCGATCACGTCAGACTCGTGCATTGGCCGTGGGCCAGGCGATCATCCTGCTCGCCACCCTCTTTCCCGTCGGGGCGGCAGCAGCCCCCAATGTTCTCGATCCGACGTGGCCGCAGGCGACGGCGCCGGTTGACGAGTTCAGCGACGACGGCCTCGTGGTCGAACGGGCGCCGATCGATCTGGGGGGCAACGACGCGGCAGGGGCCGGCGCGGCCGGCGATCCATCCATCGAGTTGCGACCGATAACGGGGCCGATCGGCGACGTCAAGGATCTGTGGACCGCGCACTCGACGACGACGCTCGATGCGGATGGCGTCTACACCCTCGAGGCGACGACCCAGCGATCGAACTTCCGCGACGACCAGGGCATCTGGCAATCGATCGACCTGACGCTGATCGCGGAGGCGACCGACCGCTACGGCCTGCGGACCACGGCCAACGACCGGGAGGTCCGGTTCGGCGTCGAGGACGCGAGCCAAGGGCTCGTCGGGATCACCACGGCCGAAGGATCGGTCGGCCTTCGCGCCCTCGACTTCCCGAGCGAGCGCGTCGACGCCGCCGGTACCCCGCTCGCCACGCCGGTCGAACCGCCGGTGGAGGAACCGCCGGTCGAAGAACCGCCCGTCGAGCCGCCGGTCGAGGAGCCGCCAGTCGAGCCCGAACCGCCGGTCGAGCCGCCGGTCGAGGAGCCGCCAGTCGAGCCCGAACCGCCGGTCGAGCCGC
>CAYMTJ010000007.1:46944-66806 GCA_964393345.1 uncultured Anaerolineaceae bacterium
CGGTCGAGGAGCCGCCAGTCGAGCCCGAACCGCCGGTCGAGGAGCCCCCGGTCGCGCCTGAGCCCGTGATCCCTGCCGACGGCATCCTGCGCTGGGCCAAGGACACCGACACCGGCCGGATCTTCGTGCGCCCGACCGAAGACGGGTTCCGCTTCGGGGTGACCCTTGACGACCCACGCATGGCCAACGCCTACGCCTTCGCGCTCGACACCGGCGGCCTCGTCGCGACGCTGGCCGACGATCGCCAGACCATCCTGCTCTGGACACCGGTGACGGCAGAGCGCGAGCGCGAGCCGGTCCTCGTCGGCGGGATCGGTGCCCCGACGATGCTCGACGCGGCCGAGGTCCCGGCAGCCCCCAAGACCGTGACCGTCGAACTGTTCGCCGCGGGCTCCGGGGCAAAGCCGCCGCTCGCCGTCTCGCCCGAGGCGATCGCCTCGCTCGCGTCGACCGAGGTCGTGATCGTCTACACCATCGACCCCGCCTGGCTCGCCGCGCCGGACCGGGCCTATCCGGTGACCCTCGACCCCGACGCCTGCCTCGGCGAGGGCGCGTCGGGCTGCGCGATCAACGGGACCGCGACGAACTTCGACCACTTCATCGCGTCCGGGTTGGGCAGCTCGTATCCGAGCGGCTGGACGGTCTTCCGCGTGGGCTACGACAGCCGCTCCGACGACGGCGGCTCGTACGGCACGATGCGCGGTCTCGTCTACTTCCAGGACGTGGTCCTCCCGGACGGCGCCATGCCCTACGACACGAGTCTGGCCCTGCACATCTCGTCGCTGTATGGCGGCCCCGTCGGCGAGGACGTGTTCGCCTACCGGGTCCTCAAGCCGTGGGGCACCATGACCAGCTGGGATGGCTGGGGCAGCGGCGGCTACACGACGACCGGCGGCGTCTCCGACGTGGTGCCGTCATCGGGGCTGATGGGCTTCGATGTCGATGCCATCGTCCAGAGCTGGTACACCCGGCGGGGCAAGGATTGGAAGGCCGACATCGGGTTCGCCATCAAGATGGGCGCCGAGGGATCGAGCCATGGCGAGGTCGAGTTCGACCGCTCTACCGACGCGACCGCGAGCAACCGACCGAAGCTGACCATCCACTACGAACTGCCCAAGGTGTCGATCGATTTCGATCCGGCGCTGGGGCCGAACTACGCCCCCGCGACCATGGTCGCGGGTCAGGCCACGACGCTCCCGATCCGGATCACCAACAACGCGTCCGGGTTCGATTTCAACACCACCAGCTGGCGCGTCGGCTCTCGCTGGTTCGACGCCAAGGGCACGCTCGTCTCATCCGCCTCGCAGGCCCTGACCCAGTGCATCGGCACCGGCGCGGGCTGCGCCAACCCGACCTCGGGCACCATCGCCCTGGCGGTCACGCCTCCAGCGACCGTCGGCCAGTACACGTTGCGGCTCGATCTCGTGCGCAACGGCACGATCGACACGTTCGCATCGGACTGGGCCAAGCCGTCGCTGTTCTACTCGCGCAACAAGAACTCGCTGAGCGCCGACGACACGCGCTGGACGGGCAGCTCGGTCATCGAACGCGACGAGTTCGGGATCGCGGTCGTCGCCGGCGGTGGAGGTGACGCCCAGGCCGTCGCGACCGGTGACGGCGGCAGCCTGGCGATCGATCTGTGGTCGCGCGATCTCTCCTACACGGGCGCGGGTGGGGTCGGGTTCGATGACCTCATCCCGCTGGAGTTCGGCTATCGCTACGACGCCCAGCACGTCGGCGACTGCAGCGGCATCCTCGACGCCTGCGGCTGGTCGACGACCTACGACGAACGCCTCGTCGCCTCGACGGGCGGGACCTACACCTACGTCGGCCCGTCGGGCACGCGCTACCTGGTGGGCGCCGACGCCGATCAACAGCTGACCTCGTCGGCGCCGGTCCTCCTGCAGCGCCACCGGGTGACCTTCTTCGATGACAACGTGCCCACCGGGTCGACCACGGCCACGGTCGTCTCGAGCCCGACCCCGTTCAGCGGTGGCTACCTGCTCAAGGGCGTGGCCAACAACGCCACGATCTCGCTGGGCACGACCGATGTCGCCACGATCAACACCTACCGCAACCTGCGCTTCGCCTACCGGACCGCGTCGGCGGCGTCGGGTGGGCTCGGCTTCCAGATCAAGAACGTGACGACCAACACCACCAAGTGGCTGGTCTACACGCTGGGCACGACGTGGACGACCGGCGAGGACCAGATCGCGCTGGGCGGCACCATCAACGGCGGGAGCTGGGTCTACTACACCCGTGACATCTACGACGACGTGCGCCTCGACGGCGACTTCGGGGCGGTCAAGGACGAGTACGAGATCGTCGCGGTCAAGCTCTACAACGCGAGCGGCATGACCGGCGACGTGTACCTCGACGGGCTGCGCGTCGAATCGCGCGAGGCGCCGATCCTCGAAGAGACCGCGCCCACCTGGTCGTCCGGGTCGGCCACCGCGGTGAGCGGCGATCCGGCCGCCGGGACCTACGCCATCAAGGTCGCCGCGGCGACGATCGCGGCCAGTCCCGACTGCCACACGACGCTGCCGGCGGGCACGCCCTGCTGGGGCACGACCGTCGGTGGCCTGTGGTCGCACGCCTTCGTCCACTGGCAATGGAAGAAGATCGGCGGGCACAACGCGGCGGTCGTCTTCCACCTGAAGAACGAGCGGTCCGGCGCGCTCGGCGACCTGACCTACTACGCCGGGCCGACCCCGCCGCCGGGCGCGGTCAACCCGATCCAGGTCAGCGACACGACACCGCTCGGTTGGTCGACGGTCACCCGCAATCTGCTCGCCGACGCGCGCCAGGTCCTCAACTTCTTCAACGACAACGCCGGCGGTTCGGACCCGGGTTCGCCCCCGACCCAGGGTCCGACGCCTGATGACGTGCGCCTGGTCGGCTACAAGCTCGTCGCCGGTGACGGCGCGTTCATGCTCATCGACGACTTCGACTACGGCACCTACCCCGACGTCAGCGACGGCCAGGTCGATCACCCGAGCAGCACCGGCGATGCGACTCCGACCTACGACTACAGCGCGACCTATCGCGACGGCTCGATCCACCAGTTCAACAACCTCGGGTTGCTCGAGCGCATCCGCAACCGCGACGACCAGAGCGTGGAGCTCGACTGGGCGGTCGACACCGCCGTCGGCGGCGCGGCCGGCTACAGCCTGACGACGATCCGTGCGGCGACCGACGGCCACGTGTCCGGCGCGAACACCTATCGGCGCAAGCTCGCGCTGACGTATGCCGGGACATCGCCACGGACCGTGACGGTCAGCGAACAGCTGGGCACGAACGGCGCGCAGGTCAACGGCCGGACGACCGCGTTCACCATCGCGACCGCGACCGGGACCACGTACGGGGTCGGCGATGTCCTCGCGGTCAAGCCGGCCCGCACCGGGGCCGCCACCTGCACCGCATCGGGGACGGCGTCGGGCTGCGCCTTGTTCAGCTATACCGATACGACCAACCACCGACTGGCGTTCGTGGCCGACCCGCGCTGGAACCAGACGACCACGTCCGGGGCGGGCGACCAGCGCTTCGAGGTCACCTGGTCGGGCAGCGATCCGCTGACGATCGTGGATCGCAGCACGGGCAGCCCGATCCTGCGCGTGCTGAACTACTCGACCGGCGGCGCCACCCCGGCCGCCACGCGGGCGGCCTGGCAGGACGCCGCCGGGATCAGCAAGAACTACGCGCGCTTCACCGACCTCACCTCCGACGGGCGGCCGCTGGCTCAATCGATCCCGCTCGTCTGTGGCGCCGCGAACTGCGCCACCCTGCCGTCCACTTCGAACCTGGCCAACCAGCGGGCCAGCGCCAGCGAGTTCGACGGCCTCGCCCGCCAGTCGACCTCGATCGAGTACCGCTGCCCGGGCGTCGCCGTTTCCGGCTGCACGGGCACCGCCGAGAAGCTGATGAGCCGGCAGGGGACCAAGGCGGGGGCCAAGGTCGACAACTACAACGACCCGCTCACGGCCGGCCAGGTCGGCTGGACACAGACCCCCGAGCAGTACCTCGCCTCGGTGCGCGACAGCACCAACGTCGATCCCGACCTGTATCGGACCGCCTACTGGTACGACGAGAACGGCCAGCCGGTGGCCGTCGCGACGCCGGCGACCAACGCCCGTCCGGACTACCCTGCGGCGGTCAAGGGTGGCATCGTCGATACCGCCAAGCTCAAGGGTTACTGGCGCCTCGGGGAGACGAGCGGTGCCACGGCCACAGACGCGGCCCCCAGCCCGCACAACGGGACGTACAACGGCGGCGTCAGCCAGAACCAGGCGCCGGCGCTGATCGCGGACAGCGACCGCGCGGCCACGTTCGATGGCGTCAATGACTATGTCTCGATCCCCTCGAGCCTCGGCACGATCAACGGCTCATTCAGCGTCGAGAGCTGGGTCAAACCCTCGAGCGACACCGCCACTGCGGCCTGGATCGGCTCGCGCAAATCCACCACCAGCGGGACGGATTGGAGCTTCGACGCCAAGTTCTACTACGACACCAACACGAAGGTCCGCAACATCACCGTCAACGTGGGTAACGGGACCGCCTGGCTACTCAACGCCAACATCCCGTACGACTACCGCGCCGGTCGCTGGTACCACGTCGTGGTCGTGGTCGATGACGCGGCCGATCTGGTCCGCCTCGTGGTCAATGGACTGCCCATCGCGAACGTGGCGATCGCCGCGGGGACCCCCCTGCTGGCTGACGCGACGCGCCTCCTCAAGATCGGCAACAACGGCCGTGATTCGGTCACGCCGCAGTGGTTCGCGGGCTCGATCGACGAGGTGGCCATCTACAGCCAGGCGCTGAACCTTGCCCACATCGTGGGCCACTACCAGGCCGGCCGGGCGGTCGCGACCGACACCGTTCGGACGCTCTACGACGCGCGCTGGCGGCCGATCCAGGTCGACGACCAGTTCCTCCTGAGCCCAGGCTTCGAATCGGGCCTCTCGGACTGGGAGGTCACCGGCAGCGGCCAGTTGTACACGGCGACGACGACGGTCAGCGGCGACGCCAACCTGCACCAGCCTGCCGATCTGACCCTGCCGCCGTCGTGGTCGTCGTTCCTGACCAACACGACCGGTGTCGCCTACCAGACCGCGACCCTGTTGCCCGGCCAGACCGTGCGGCTGCAGGTCTGGGACAGGCGGACCGCCGGCTCCGGGCAGGCCACGATCGAGTTCGCCTACTGGTCGACCTCGGGCACCCCCGCCTGGGTCGCGCTCGTGTCGGCGTCCTACAACGACGGCACGACCTGGACGGGTCACGCCTGGGACGTGACCCTGCCCCTGGCCACCGACGGACGGGTGCGACTCAAGCTCGGCGAGAGCGGCGTGAGTGGCTCCGACACGATCATCTTCGACGACGCCGCAATCCTCACGACCTACGGGCGGACCACCTACACGGCCAAGCCGGGTGATCCGTTCGACGGACTCGTTCGCGACCAGATCACGTTCAGCCCGTCATCGGGCGCCGGGTCAAGCATCGGCGAGTACCGCGCGCGCAGTACCTATGTGGCGACGGTGGCGACCCCGGCCATCTTCCCGACCACGGTCACGGCCAATCATGTCGATGGCACGTACAGTCAGAGTGCCCCCGACACCGATACCTCGACGGTCAAGGCATTCGATTCGTGGGGCCATGAGCTGACCGCGACCGACCAGGACGGCGTGACGGTGACGAGCACGTATGCGCCGTCCGGCAACGGCTTTGCGACGGACATCGTCGCGGCCAGCAACGGTCTCGGCGAGACCACCGCGTACGGCTATGACCTGGTCGGCAACCGCACGTCGCTGACGACGCCCAAGGCCGAAGTGACGACCACGACCTACGACCTGCGCGGTCACGCCTTGACGGTGACGGCACCCGCACCGATCAGTACGGTCGCCAAGGACACCCACGACGCCTACGGCTTCCGGGTTGCGTCCATCGCCAACCGGATCGACGACAGCCCGTCGGGCAGTTCCGGGCTCGACGATGTCACGACGACGTACGTCTACGACGAGTACGGCGCGGTGACGTCCATCACCGGCAATACCGGGGTCGGGACGTCGCCGGTCGGGACGCGCACGACGGCGCTCCACGACCTGCTCGGCAACGAGGTGTCGACGACGCTCTCCTCAACGTATGACGGCACGACGTTCGGCGGGGCGCGCACGACCACCCAGCACTTCGAGACCTCGAACGGAGCGACCCGCGCGACCGCGACCGGCTCACGCGGCCCGGGAACGTTCGCCCCGGGCGGCGCTCCGGCCCTCCTGTGTCCGGGCAGTGCGACCCTGCGCTGCAACGCGGTCACGACCTTCGACCTCGCCGGTCGGCCGATCCGGATGACCGACGCCAACGGCGTCGCCAGTCGGATCCTGCGCGACATCGCCGGCAATCCGGTGTTCACGATCGCCAACTACGTCGACGGCGTCTACAGCGCCGGATCGCCCGATGACGACATCGTGACCGCGACCCAGCTCGACCTGTTCGGCCGACCGCTCGTGGTCGTCGACGTCCTCAACCGCAAGACGGTCAGCACCTTCGACGCGCTCGGGCGGACGACATCGGTGATCGCGCGCGATTCGGGCGGCACGAACATCAGCGAGACACGCACCCGCTATACCGGCGCCGGCCGGGTCGACCGCGCGACGCTGCCCGGCACCGCCGGCGCCGCCGATTCGACGTTCACCTGGACCAAGACCGTGTATGACAAGGCCGGGCGGGCGATCAAGACCCTGGCCCACTACGACCCGAGCCTCGTGGCCGGGCTGGTCGTCGACGCGTTCGAGACCCCGATCAGCGACACGACCATCAACAACGACGACACGAGCGAGGCCTGGTCGGCCGCGGCCGGCACGTTCATCGCGGCGGGCGCGACCGTCAGCCAGCAGAGCGGAGCGGCGTCGGCGACGTCGGGGTCCGGGCGCCTGTCGATCCTGACCGGCAGCGGCGCGAACACGGGCGCCGAGTGGGCGCTCGATGGCACGTTCACCTCGGGGCACGTCTACAAGGCCCGGCTGTGGGTGAACGTCCCGTCTGGGACGACGGCCACGGCCGATCTGGGTACCGCCGCCGATTCGGCGAGCGCGGCGTCGATCGCCGGCAATGGCGCCTGGCAGGCCCTCGATCTGACCTGGACCCCGACCGCCGATCGCACCGGCGTGAAGCTCGCGGTCTTCCGCGCGGCGGGTGCCAGCGCGGTCAGCTTCTACGCCGACGACGCGACGGTCTGGGATTCGAACAGCGGCCGGATCGACTGGAACATCCCGACCGAGACCGCGTACGACGCCAATGGCCAGATCGTGGCCTCGGTCATCACGCCCGGGACCGTTGGCACGAGCGAGCACCCGCTCGTGACCCGGACCGCGTACGACGCGCTCGGGCGGGTCACTGGCGTGACGATCAACGAGGTCGCCGGCGCCGGGACCGGCCCGCCCGACGTCAACCTCGCCACGACGAGCGTCTACGACGCGCTCGGTCGGGTCGACACGACGACCGACCCGACCGGCACGGTCGCCAAGTTCGGCTACGACCGCCTCGGGCGGGTCACCTCGACCATCCTCAACTACATCGACGGGACCGGCGCCGGCCCCGCGACCGACGATGATGTCAAGAGCACGTTCGCCTACAACGCGGCCTCGGAGCTCATCGGCTACTGCCCGGCCGCGCAGGTCCACCTCGGCGGCTGCGCGCCCGAGACGACCTCCAACGTCCAGGCCTGGCACTACGCGTATGACGACGCCGGGCACCTCGTCCGCCAGACGCCGCCGGTCAACGTCACGGCGGCCGCCCTCGCGGTCACCCTCTGGGAGTACGGCCCGATCCTGCGCCTGACCAAGACCTGCGCCGGGCCGGCGACGATCACGACGTGCGCGTCCGCGGGCGTCCTGCGGACCAGCGTGCCGACCTACGACGACGTCGGGCGGATGACCCGTCTGGACACGTACAGCGGCCCCTCGACCACGCTCGCGCTGCGGACCGACACGATCTATCTGGGCGACGGCCAGACCGCCCAGGTCAAGTACTCGACCGGCACGACCCCGACGGTCGTCGACACGCTCGACTACGTGTACGACGCCCTCGGCCGCGAGATCCAGGTCAAGCGCGGCAGCACGATCATCGCCGAACAGGCGTGGAACGCGGACGGCACGATGGCGACGCGCAAGGACGGCGACGCCAACGCGCTCGGCCAGTCGAGCTTCACCTACGACTGGGCGAAGCGGCTGACCATCCATGACCTGCCCGATGCGTTCTCGACCGCGCAGCCGACGTTCGCCTGGCGACTCGACGGGCTGATCGCGGCGCGCACCTGGTCGGGCTCGTCGGCCACCTTCGGCTACGACGGCGCGAAGCGCCTGACCGGCATCACCAAGGGCGCCCTCACCGAGACCCAGACCTACGACCGCGACGGCAACGTCACCTCTGAGGCGCGCTCCTTCCCGAGCGTGACCGGCGACCCGGGCACAGGCACCCAGTCGTTCACCTACGACGCCCTGAACCGCGTGGCGAGCAGCACCGGGCTCGCGTCGGGCACCCGCTCGTATGCCTACGATCGCGACGGCAACCGGACGTCCAAGACCGAGGGCGGGGTCACCTTCAGCTATGTCCATGACCGGACCGACGAACTGGTGTCGGTCATCAGGACCGGCGGCACCAGCCAGTCGTTCACCTACGACGCCTACGGCAACCTGACCGGCAACGCCGAGAGCGCCGTCGCGGTCACGACCATGACCTACGACCTCGGCGACAAGCTGACCGGCATCGACGCCGAGGGCACGACCAACGACGCGACCTTCACGTTCGACGCCCTGGGACGCTTCCGGACGCGGGTCCTGTCGGGCTCGACCGACACGTACAGCTACACGGGTTCGGGCGAGACGGTCATCCGCATCGCCAACACCGTCGCCGGCACCACCGACAGCCTGGTCAGCCCCGAGGGTGATCGCCTGGGGGTCAAGGTCGGGAGCACGCTCAACTGGTTCGTGCCCGACGCCCACGGCACCATCGCGGGCTCGCTCGATGCGACCGAAGCCACGATCGTCAACGCCATCCGCTACGACGCCTATGGCCAGAAGATCGGGAGCGGCGGCGCGGGCGGCACGCCGGTCGGCCACGACGCCTGGAAGTACCAGGGCCGCCTTGACATCAGCCCGAGCGGTCTCGGCACCCCGCTGTACGACATGAGCGCGCGCTTCTACGCGCCCGGTCTGGGCGCCTTCAGCCAGCTCGACACGGTCATGGGCTCGGCCCAGAACCCGTTGAGCATGAACCGCTTCCTGTATGCCCACGCCAACCCGGCCACGCTCATCGATCCGACCGGCCACTGCGCCATGGACATGCTGCTGACCTGCGGCGTGTCGGCCTCTGCGCCGGCGCCCAGCCGCCCGCGCACGTACGACGACGGTCCGGCCCAGAGCGCCAACCCATCGGCCGCCTGGACGACCACGCAGCACAGCGATCGGGAGCGCCAGTTCGCGTCCGACCGCGGGACCTCGCGCACCGCCACCAACGACACGCGTATCCAGAACGTCGACGAGCGGGTCATGCGCACGCGCGGGAACCTCAACTCGGCGATCCCGACCAACCGGGGACCGACCGCGTCCGACGGCGGGTTCGACATCGGCGGAGCGATCCACGCCGGGCTCGATGTGCTGGGCATGGTCCCGATCCTGGGCGCCATCCCGGATCTGGCCAACGGCGGCTTCTACGCGCTCCAGGGTGACTGGGGCAACGCGGCCTTCTCGCTCGCCGCGGCCGTCCCGCTCGCGGGTGATCTGCTCGGCGCCGGCAAGCTCGCCCTCAAGTACGGCGACGACGTCGCGGCCTTTGCCGCTACCATCGGCGGTGCCGTCGGCGCGGCCACCACCCGCTACGGCGACGACGCCGCCAGCGCCCTGACCCGGGGCCCCGACGACGTGGCGGCGGGGTTCGGTGTTGCCGCAGAAGACGCAGCCGGCACCGAGGTGGTTCAGCGCTGGATGTCTCGCGCGGAGCTCGATGCGACCCGGGACATTGGGCTTCTGCGCGGTGGCCGGGGCGGCACTCACTATGTCACCGATGCAGCGAACTCCGATCCGCTCCGCGCTCGATCCCGGCTTGCGCTTCCCCAGACGCCCGAAGTGCGGGTCGATTTGCAGGTTCCGAGAGGGATCTTTTCGGCGCCGTCACGTGTCGAGCCGGCGTTTGGAATGCCGGGCGGTGGTCTGGAGCGCACTGCGACCGGCAATGTCCCCTGCGTCGTCCTCTGCGTGTGGGAGCCGCGATGAGCCGCCGCGGCTCGGCCGTCGCGCTCGGCTCCCTGCCGGCGACGATAGTAGTGAGCGATCCGTGGGAGCTGGCGACGCCGGTTGGTAGCCTGGGTCTGCGCGTGGTGCTTTTGCGGCGCCAACCGGCCGATGGAGGCGACAAGGAGCGCGTCCTGGGCCGACTCCTTGATCCCCTTCGGTGGAAGGATGCGACGGTCGGGCACGTCGTGATCGAGGCTCGACGTGGCGATGAGCTACTGGCCGACCTCGAGGCCGGGAGCGTGGTGTCGTGCAACGTCCTGGGGGTCGCAGATCAAGTCGCGGATGGTGACGCGCCGTGGGGCGCTGACGACTGGCGAGGTGGAGTCGCGTTCGTCGGCGATGTGGGTTTAGGGTAGTGCGCCGAGGCCAGGCGCATCCCGTCGGTCGCGGTGCACCTGGCCACTTCCGTCTCCGCTACGACGTCACCGACAAGAACCGGGCCATGACCCTGCGCCGGGCCGGTCGCCTGTATCACCTCAAGGTCGGTGCCGCCCACGCCGTCGGCGCTTCCTGGCCATCGTCGATGAGGCCGAGGTCGCGGTCGTGGCGCTCGAAGTCGGCGAGGTCCTCTGGACCCACCGGATCGTGTCCGGCTCGTCAGCCACCTTCGCCTACGACGGCGCGAAGCGCCTGACGGGCATCACCAAGGGGACCCTGACCGAGACCCAGACCTACGACCGCGACGGCAACGTCACCTCTGAGGCGCGCTCCTTCCCGAGCGTGACCGGCGACCCGGGCACAGGCACCCAGTCGTTCACCTACGACGCCCTGAACCGCGTGGCGAGCAGCACCGGGCTCGCGTCGGGCACCCGCTCGTATGCCTACGATCGCGACGGCAACCGGACGTCCAAGACCGAGGGCGGGGTCACCTTCAGCTATGTCCATGACCGGACCGACGAACTGGTGTCGGTCATCAGGACCGGCGGCACCAGCCAGTCGTTCACCTACGACGCCTACGGCAACCTGACCGGCAACGCCGAGAGCGCCGTCGCGGTCACGACCATGACCTACGACCTCGGCGACAAGCTGACCGGCATCGACGCCGAGGGCACGACCAACGACGCGACCTTCACGTTCGACGCCCTGGGACGCTTCCGGACGCGGGTCCTGTCGGGCTCGACCGACACGTACAGCTACACGGGTTCGGGCGAGACGGTCATCCGCATCGCCAACACCGTCGCCGGCACCACCGACAGCCTGGTCAGCCCCGAGGGTGATCGCCTGGGGGTCAAGGTCGGGAGCACGCTCAACTGGTTCGTGCCCGACGCCCACGGCACCATCGCGGGCTCGCTCGATGCGACCGAAGCCACGATCGTCAACGCCATCCGCTACGACGCCTATGGCCAGAAGATCGGGAGCGGCGGCGCGGGCGGCACGCCGGTCGGCCACGACGCCTGGAAGTACCAGGGCCGCCTTGACATCAGCCCGAGCGGTCTCGGCACCCCGCTGTACGACATGAGCGCGCGCTTCTACGCGCCCGGTCTGGGCGCCTTCAGCCAGCTCGACACGGTCATGGGCTCGGCCCAGAACCCGTTGAGCATGAACCGCTTCCTGTATGCCCACGCCAACCCGGCCACGCTCATCGATCCGACCGGCCACTGCGCCATGGACATGCTGCTGACCTGCGGCGTGTCGGCCTCTGCGCCGGCGCCCAGCCGCCCGCGCACGTACGACGACGGTCCGGCCCAGAGCGCCAACCCATCGGCCGCCTGGACGACCACGCAGCACAGCGATCGGGAGCGCCAGTTCGCGTCCGACCGGGGGACCGCGCGCATGGCCACCCACGACAGCGGGGTCCGGGGCGAGAACGCCGTGCGATGGGCGGCCGCCTGCACTCCGCAAGAACTGCAACCCGTCAGGCCGAACGACCCAGCCCTAGTGGCTTCGAGCGTGGTCGGCCGGGGATCGCTTGATGAACCGGCCCGCGCCCTTGCGGCCCGTGAACTCGCCGTCGCGCACGATGACCGACCCTCGGCTCAGGACGATGTCCGCGCCGCCCTGGACGGAGCGGCCCTCGTAGCACGAGTAGTCCACGTCCATGTGATGCGTCGCCGCCGAGATCGTGTGGCGGCGGTTCGGGTCGTAGATCACGAGGTCCGCGTCGGAGCCGACGGCGACCGCCCCCTTCTTCGGGTACATGCCGAAGAGCTTGGCCGGCGCGGTGGAGACGATCTCCACCCAACGCTCGCGGCTGATCTTGCCCGCGACGACCCCACCATCGTGGAGCAGGTCGAGGCGATCCTCGACGCCAGGGAGGCCATTGGGGATCTTGCGGAAGTCGCCGCGCCCGAGTTCCTTCTGGCCTTCGAAATCGAACGGGCAGTGGTCCGTCGCCACGAGCTGCAGGTCGTTCCTGACCAGGCCGCGCCACAGGTCGTCCCAGCCGTCGCTCGAGCGAAGTGGCGGCGAGCAGACGTACTTGGCGCCCTCGAACCCGTCGCCCATGTCGTCGAGGGACAGGAACAGGTACTGCGGGCAGGTCTCGGCGAAGGTCTGGGAGCCACGGTCGCGGGCCGCGCGAACCTCGTCCAGGGCCTCCTTCGCGGACAGGTGGACGATGTAGACCGGCACACCGGCCGCCTCGGCGAGCCGGATGACCCGGTGCGTGGCCTCGGCCTCGAAGACGGCCTTGCGCGCCAGCCCGTGCCCGATGGGGTCGGTCGTGCCGGCATCGACGGTCTGGGCGGCGACGACGTCGATGGCCATGCCGTTCTCGGCGTGCATCATGATCATGCCGCCGTTCCGCCCGGTCTGCTGCATCGCCCGGAAGATGGCGCCGTCGTCGCTGTAGAAGACGCCCGGGTACGCCGTGAAGAGCTTGAAGTCCGGCACCCCCTCGGCGACCAGACCGTCCATCTCGGCGAGCGTGCCGTCGTTGACGTCGCTCATGATCATGTGGAAGCCGTAGTCGGCGACCGCGTTGCCCTGGGCCTTCTGATGCCAGGCATCCAGACCCTCGCGCAGGGAGCGCCCCGGCGTCTGTACCGCGAAGTCCACGATCGACGTGGTCCCGCCGAAGGCCGCAGCGCGCGTGCCGGTCTCGAACGTGTCCTTGGCGAACGTCCCGCCGAACGGCAGCTCCATGTGGGTGTGGACGTCGATCCCACCCGGGATCACGTACTTGCCGCTCGCATCGATCGTCTCGTCCGCGCTGACGCCGGCGCCTGCCAGATCTCGACCGATCTGCTCGATCGTCTCGCCGTCGATGAGTACGTCAGCGGTCGTGGAGCCGTCCGCGGTCACAACGGTGCCGTTGGTGATGAGCGTTCGCATCGGTCCCTCCGGATGTCAGGAGCGGCGTCGGTCGATCAGGGGTCAGATGGTAGCGACGCGGCGACCGTCGCGGCGGGTTCGGCCGCGGTCGCGCCACGCACGTGGTCGACGATCGCGACGACCTGCCCGAGCAACATCGCCACCACGGTCAATGGGTGATAGAGGATCGTCGAGAAGGGTTGGCGCTGGGTCACGGTCTGGGCAAGCCGGGCGGCCGCAAGCAACCCAAGGGGCGCACACGACGCGACGATCAGGCGTGCCTCGGCGCCATTGGCCAACGCGACGAACGGGAGGGCGATCGGGACGATCAGCGCGGCGACCGTGAGGGCGGTCACCAGGACCGCGCCGGCCAGCGAACCATCGCCGCCTGTCGGCATGGCGCGACGCCACGTCCCGACGATCGCGCCGAGCGACCCAGTCACCCTGGTGGTGCCCAGGTCCGTCGCATCGATCAGTCCCACGCGATGACCGGCGCCGGCGACGGCCCGGGCCAGCGCGGTCGCCGACTGGTGGCTGCCCGGGGCGATGGCGTGGCCGCCGACCTCGAGATACGCCTCGCGACGGACCAGGACGAGCGGCGCGAATGCGGTCGCAAGCCCTCGCGACCGCCGACCAGCGAGGGCCGTCAGCCACCCCGGGAAGAAGCCGACACGAACCAGCGAGATCCCTGCCCCCACGACGCGGCCGGGCCATGGACCGGGCTCCGACGCCGTGCCCGCCGACAGGAGCGCGAACCCACCGCGCTCCACTTGCTCCACCAGCTTGCGGATCGCGACCGGGACCACGTAGGTGTCGCCCTCCACAAAGAGCAGCAGGTCCGTGGTCGCCGCCTCGGCGCCCACCTGGTTTGCCCAGTTCGACCCCACCCACCCGGCCGGTGGCGGTGACGCCACGACGACATCGCCACCGTGGCCCATCACCTCGAGGAGCAGATCCGCACCCTCGCCTTCCGCGGCATCATCGACGACCGCGATGATCGTCGCGTCGGCGTAGGTCTGGTCGCGCATGGCCCCGACCGTCGCGGCCATCGCCGCGACGTCGTCCGTGGCCGGGATCACGATCGTGAGCGACGGGACCGCGGCATCCCAGGCTGCCTCGGGAACGGCCCGGCGACGGGTCACCAGACCGGTCAGCACGACATTGAGCAGGACCCAGCCGGCGGCGCCCGCCGCGACGGCGATGGCGATCTCGAGCGGGCGGATGGTCGCCGAGCCCCAATGCGCCACGAACATGACCACCAGCCACGCGCCGACGACCAGGTGCAGGCCGCGGGCGTCGGCCATCGCTCGGCGGGCCGCCGTCCCCTCGGCGGCGGCGTCAGGACGGGGGGCCAGCAGGAACATCGCCGGGAGCAGGAGGTAGAGATCGAGGCCGAGCGCGGCGAGCGCGCCGAGCGGACCGAGGGTGGCGACGAGGGCCGCCGCGAGCACGAACCCGACCATGGCGATGACCGCCGTCGCCGGTCCGCCGAGCGCGGTCGCGATCGACCCGGCGCCGTTCCCTCCGGAGGTAGGTGCATCGGCGATCGCGGCGAGCGTCGCGGACGCGACCGCCCAGAATGCGAGCGCGAGGACCGCGGTCCACGACAGCTCGACGAGGGCTCCGCCGGCCACGAGCCATCCGGAGATCGCCGGCAGGACGACGAGCAGGGCGCTCGATACGACGTCGAGCCCCGGCCGATCGCGGAACCGGAACGGCGGCGCGCCCCACGCGATGGCCTTCGTCACCGCCAGCGCGAGCGCCAGCCCGGCCGCGGCCCCCGTGAGCAGGACGAGCGCGGCCAGGAACGGCAGGTTGAGGATCGCGATGATGAGCCGCAGGTCGCGGGCCTGGTTCGCCGATCCGTCGGCCGGGGGCTCGACCGATCCGTCGGCCGGCTCGTCGGATCCGTGGATCAGCAGTCCATACGGGCCAAGGAAGTAGAGGGTGCCCAGGATCACGGCGATCGGCACCCCGCGTCCCGCGTCGAAGGCCGCGACGAAGAAGGCCGCGGCCGCAAGCGGACGAGCCTGGCGGCGGATCCGGTGGGCCAGCTCGCGCAGCTCGCGAGCGATGGCGTCGCCGTTCACGAGGTCACGTTCCCCCTTCGGGCGTGGTCGGTTCGATCCCGCTCAGGCGCGGACGACCGGGATGACGTCTCGACCGTAGGCCTCGACCTGAGCCTCCTCGTCCCCGTTCATCAGATACAGGTTGAACTGGTCCACCCCGGCCGCCTCGAGTTCGCGCAGCTTCTCGATGTGCTCGTCGGCCTCGCCGAGGATGCAGAAGCGATCGGTCACCTCGTCCCCGACGAACGCGGCGTTCGAGGAGCCCACCTCGGCATGATGGTGATAGTCGTAGCCCGACCGATCGGCGACATAGCCGGTCAGCGCCTCCGGCAGTTCGTCGCGCGGGTACTTGTTCACGAGATCCACGACGTGGTTGGACACCAGCGCCGGGAACCAGCGGGTCCGCTCTCGGCCGAGCTCCCGCGGCCCGATGTGGGCTGGCGCGGCGGCCTGGATCTTCACGGATCCGGGTTCGCGGCCCGCCGCCTCGACAGCCGCCGCGACTTGACCGGCGAACAGCCGGATGAGGTCGGGGTCCGCGAGCTGGAGGATGATCCCGTCGGCGACTCGTCCGGTCATCGCGATCGCCATCGGCCCGTATCCCGCGACCCAGACCGGGAGGGTCCAGCCAGGCGTCCACGGGAAGACCAGCTCGGTGCCTTCGTACTCGATCGACTCACCCGCTACGAGGGCCCGGATCACGCGGATGGCCTCCTCCGTCCCGGCCATGGTGATCGGCGGCTTCCCCAGGATCCGTCGAGCCGAGTCGCCGCGGCCGATCCCGAGGTCCATCCGTCCGTCCGAGAGCTCATCGAGCGTGGCCAGGGCCGATGCGGTCACCGACGGCTCACGTGTCCCGGGATTGGTGACGCACGTCCCGAGCCGCATCCGCCCGGTGACGCCGGCCATCAGCGTGAGCAGGGGATAGGGGTCGTGCCACAGGACGTGGCTGTCGAACAGCCAGCCGTAGTCGAAGCCGGCCGCCTCCGCCTGGCGGGTCAGGGCCAGCGTCCGTTCGATCGTGTGTTCGGGCTTGAGCGTGAATCCGAACTGCATCCGGGGGACGCCTCCTTCGGTCGACGCGGCGTTCGATGTCGCCCTAACGTACACCGCCGTTCCGCCACCGGTCACGACGCGTCCAGGACGAGTCCCGAGGGCCGCTGGAATCAAGCGGCTCGGCCGTCCTCCTCCAAACGGCCGAGCCGGCGCGGATGATAGCGCGTTTCTACGGGCGAGTCAGGTCCGAATAGGCGTCCGGGCGACGATCGCGATAGAACTGCCACGTGTTGCGGACCTCGGTGATCTTGTCCATGTCGAGGTCCCGGACGATCAGTTCCTCGTCATGCGCCGAGCCGACGTCACCCACGAACTGGCCGCGCGGGTCGACGAAATAGCTCTGGCCGTAGAAGTCGTCCTCGCCGAACTCGGATTCGATCCCGACGCGGTTGATCGTGCCGACGAAGTACCCGTTGGCGACGGCGTGACTCGGCTGCTCGATCCGCCACAGGTACTCGCTCAGACCGCGCGATGTCGCCGACGGGATGAACACGATCTCGGCACCGTTGAGGCCAAGGGCGCGGGCGCCCTCCGGGAAGTGGCGGTCATAGCAGATGTAGACACCGACCTTGCCGACGGCCGTCTGGAAGACGGGGTAGCCGGTGTTCCCGGGCCGGAAGTAGAACTTCTCCCAGAATCCCTTCACGTGCGGGATGTGGGTCTTGCGGTACTTGCCCAGGTACGTGCCGTCGGCATCGATCACGGCGGCGGTGTTGTAGTAGATCCCCGAGGCGGTGCCGTCTTCCTCGTACATCGGCGCGACGATGACCATGCCGGTCTGCTTCGCGAGATCCTGCATCCGCTTCGTCGTGGGGCCGTCCGGGATGAGCTCCGTGTAGCTGTAGTACTTGGCGTCCTGGACCTGGCAGAAGTACGGCCCGTAGAACAGTTCCTGGAACAGGACGACTTGTGCCCCGGCCTTCGCGGCGTCGTGCGCGTACGCCTCGTGCTTCTTGATCATCGATTCCTTGTCGCCGGTCCAGCTGGCCTGGATGAGCGCCGCGCGAACGATCCTTGACATGGTCTGGCACCTCGCTCCGGAGATGGGATGGCCTCGAGCCGTGAGGGTAGCGTGTCAGTCGGGGATGGCGTCCGGTCGGCGACGCATGTACCACTCGGTGAACTCGCGGCAGCGACCCTCGTCGTCGAAGCGGCACACGAAGATGTTCGCGAATTCGCGGTCCACGGCCGAGCGGTCGTCCGTCAAGTAGCGCGTCCGGCCGTGCGCGACCGCCACGTCACCGTCCACGGCGAGGGCCTCGTAGTCGGCCTGCCATGATCCGGGAGCGTCGGGGTCCGCGAGCCAGTTGGCGACGACCGCCGCCCGACCCACGACCGCCTCCTCGAACGGGTCGAACGCATAGCGGACATCGGCGCTGAACAGGTCGCCGATGGACGTTGGGTCGAGCAGCCGCCACGCGTCGCGATAGCGGTCGAGCCAGGTCTGGAAGGTGTCGCGATCCATGGCGGATCCTCCCGTTCGTCGATGGGCATCACCGTACCACCGAACCGCTAGGCTGGGCCGATGACCGACCCGCCGCGCTCCCGGCTTCTTCGACGTACGGCCGAGCTTGCGGACCGGTACCTCGCGAGCCTGGACGAGCGCCCCGTCGGTCGGCCCGTTGACCTTGCCGCGCTTCGGGTCGCGATGGGCGGGCCATTGCCCGAGGGTCCCGGAGACCCCTTGACCATCGTCGAGGCGCTCGCGGCGGCGGCCGAGCCGGGCCTCGTCGGCAGCGCCGGTCCGCGCTACTTCGGGTTCGTGATCGGCGGGGCGCTCCCAGCAGCGATGGCTGCCGACTGGCTCGCGAGCGCGTGGGACCAGAACGCCGTTCTGTACGCGACGTCGCCCGGCGCCGCGGTCGCCGAGGAGGTGGTCGGAGCCTGGCTCGTGGAACTCCTGCGCCTGCCGCCGGGGACGAGCACCGGATTCGTGACGGGGGCCACCATGGCCAACTTCACCGCGCTGGCGGCGGCACGCCACGCCGTTCTGGCACGCCGGGGTTGGGACGTGGAGCGGCTCGGGCTCCAGGGCGCGCCGCCGGTGACCGTCATCACCCACGAAGGTACGCACGTCACGGTCTATGCCTCGCTCCAGATGCTGGGCATGGGTCGCGAAGGGGAGCGGGTCCGGCGCATCGCTGCCGACGCGCAGGGCCGGATGGTGCCCGAGGCGCTGCGCGAGGTCCTTGCCGGGATCGACGGGCCGGTCATCGTCTGCGCGCAGGCCGGCAACGTGAATACCGGCGCATTCGACCCGTTCGAAGCGCTGATCCCGATCGCGCACGAGGCCGGAGCGTGGGTCCACGTCGATGGCGCGTTCGGGATCTGGGCTGCGGCGGTCCCGACGCTCCACGACCGGATACGCGGTCATGAGCGAGCCGACTCGTGGTCGACGGACGCTCACAAGTGGCTCAACGTCCCGTACGACTCGGGGTTGGTCTTCGTCCGCGACGCCGCGGCCCATCACGCCGCGATGACGCTCGGCGCGTCGTATTACGTCGAGACGGCTGGCGGCGAACGCGACCCCTACAACTGGGTCCCGGAATCGTCGCGGCGGGCGCGAGGGTTCGTGCTGCTGGCCGCGCTTCGGTCGCTCGGGCGATCGGGCCTCATCGACCTCGTGGAGCGCGATTCGGCGCTCGCCCGCCGGATGGCGGAGCGCCTCGCGTCGGGGCCGGGAGCGCGAGTCCTCAACGAGGTGGTCCTCAACCAGGTCCTGGTCCGGTTCGATGCCTCCGAGCCCACGGACGCGGACGCCGGTGACGTCCGGACCCGAGCGATCATCGACGCCGTGCAACGCGAGGGGACGGCGTGGCTGGGCGGGACCATCTGGGGCGGCCTTGCGGCGATGCGCATCTCGGTGTCGGGCTGGCAGACGACCACCGACGACATCGACCGGACGGCATCGGTCATCCTCGAGGCGGCCGGGCGCATCTGACCCCGGAACGGCCGCGGCGCGCCCCTCGGTCCCTGGTTCGCGCCGCCGCATGGATGTGCTGTAATGGCGCCCACCGACGGCGCCCTTGGTGCCGTCATCCACACGACGCGAGCAGCGAACGGCCGCCCGCCGACGAGCCCGTCCCGAGGTGAACCATGGCGACGTCCACCGCTCCCGGCACGATGACCAGCGAGGAGATCACGGCGCTCGCCCGGAAGCACACGATCTTCTCGTGGTCCGTGCAGAACGCCCTCGACCCCA
>CAYMTJ010000008.1:0-8473 GCA_964393345.1 uncultured Anaerolineaceae bacterium
AGGTCGCCGCCGCCGGGCGCCTTGCCCGTGAGACGGACGCGGGTCCCGCGATCGGCACCTCGCGGGATCGACACCTCGAGACGCTTGCCCTCGACATCGATCAGCCGCTTGGTCCCGTGGAACGCCTCCTCGAGACTGATCTCGGCGATCGCCTCGGCGCTCGGCAGCGGCGCGGGACGGGTGCCGGTTCCCCGGCCCGTGGCCCGGTTCGAACCCGTCGTTCCGTCGATGCCCATGCCGGCGAGGATGTCCTCGAACGACGGGCCGCCGGTCGCGCGTCGACCGCGTCCCGGTCCCGCTGGCGCGCCGTCGCCGGACGCGTCCTCGCCGAAGAAGACCCGGAAGAAGTCCGAGAAGTCCCCGGCGTCCCCGCTGGTGTGGAATTCGTAACGGACGCCGCCGGGTCCACCGGCCCCGCCGAACGGGAAGCCGCCGGTGGCCGCCTGCCGACCCTCCCAGCCTGATCCGAGCGCGTCGTAGCGCTCGCGCTTGGCGGGATCGGACAGGACCTCATTGGCCTCGTTGACGTCCTTGAAGCGCTGCTCCGCGACCTTGTCGCCGGGCTTCGCGTCGGGGTGGTGCTGGCGGGCGAGCTTGCGGAAGGCCTTCTTGATGTCAGCCTGGGACGCCGTCCTCGGAACGCCGAGGACGGCGTAGTAGTCCTTGTACTCGAGGCCCGGGACGCCGGGCGCGCTGCCCGCCACGCGTGTCTCCGATCAGTCGCCCTGGACGACGATCGGAGGCTGGTCGACCGGCGGGAATTCGGTCCGCCGCACGCGTGATGCGGGGGCCGGCGCCGGATCCAGCGGATCGCTGCCCTTGACGACCTTGGGCGGCTCGGGCGTGATGGCCTTGGGCTTGCGCCGGAGGGCCTGCTCGAGCACCTGGTCCATCGAGTCGACGAGGACCAGCTTGATGGACTTGCGGATCTCCTCGGGGATGTCGCGGAGGTCCTTCTCGTTCTTGCGCGGGAGGATCACGATCCTGGCACCCGACAGGTGGGCGGCCAGGATCTTGCTCTTGAGCCCGCCGATGGGCAGGACCCGTCCGCGCAGGGTGATCTCGCCGGTCATCGCGACGTCCTTGCGAACGGGGATCCCGGTCAGCGCGCTCACCATGGCGGTGGCCATCGTGATGCCCGCCGACGGGCCGTCCTTGGGGATGCCACCGGCCGGGACGTGGATGTGCAACGTGTTCTGCTCGAACACCTCGCGGTGGATCCCGAGCGTCGCCGCGTTGGCGCGCGTCCAGGACAGTCCCGCTCGAGCCGATTCGCGCATGACCTCGCCCAGCTGGCCGGTGAGGATGAAGTCCTCGCGGCCCTCCATGCGGGTCACTTCGATCGCGATGACGTCGCCGCCGACCTCGGTCACGACGAGGCCGGTCGCGGAACCGGTCTGGTCCTCGGCTTCCAGCTCGCCGTACTCGAAGCGCTGCGGGCCGAGAAACGCGGCCAGCTTCTTCGGGTCGACCACCGTCTTGCGCGTCCGGCCCTCCGCCACCTGGCGGGCGACCTTGCGCATGACATTGGCGATCTCGCGCTCGAGGTTCCGGACGCCGGCCTCGTGCGTGTAGGACCGGACGAGCTCGGTCATGGCGGCGTCCGTGATCTCGATGTGCTTGGCCTTGAGACCGTGGTTGGTCATCTGCTTGGGGATCAGGAAGCGCCGGCCGATCTCGATCTTCTCGGTCTCGGTGTAGCCCGGCAGGTGGACGACCTCCATCCGGTCGCGTAGCGCGGCCGGGATCGGGTCAAGCAGGTTGGCCGTCGCCACGAAGAGTGTCTTGCTCAGGTCGAACGGCACCTCCAGGTAGTTGTCCTGGAAGGAGTTGTTCTGCTCCGGGTCGAGGACCTCGAGCAGCGCCGAGCTGGGATCGCCACGGAAGTCCATGCCGATCTTGTCGACCTCGTCGAGCATGAAGACCGGGTTGTTCGTGCCGGCCGTCTTGATGCTCTGGATGATCCGGCCGGGGAGCGCGCCGATGTAGGTGCGCCGGTGGCCACGGATCTCGGCTTCGTCGTGGATGCCGCCGAGGCTCATGCGGACGAACTTGCGCCCCATCGCCTTGGCGATGCTCTTCCCGAGCGACGTCTTGCCGACACCCGGAGGTCCCACGAACGCCAGGATCGGGCTGCGGATCTCGTCGGCGAGGGTCCGGACCGCGAGGTACTCGAGGATCCGCTCCTTGATCTTCTCGAGGCCGTAGTGGTCCTCGTCGAGGATGCGGGCGGCTTCCTTGATATCGAGCTGGTCGTCCGTCGAGACGTTCCAGGGCAGCCCCACGAGCCAGTCCACGTAGGTGCGGATGACGCCGACTTCGGGTGACGCCGACGGGATCCGACTCATCCGGTCGATCTCCTTGATCGCCCTGGTCTTGATCTCGTCCGGCATGCCGGCGCTGTCGACCTTCTCCCGAAGCTCGTTGATCTCGGCCTGCTGCGGGTCGTCCTCGCCGAGCTCGCGCTGGATGGCCTTGAGCTGCTCGCGAAGGATGTACTCGCGCTGGGTCTTGTCCATCTCGGACTTGACCTCGGACTGGATCCGACCCTTCAGCTCGAGGATCTCGATCTGGTGCGCGAGGAAGTTCGAGACGAGCTTGAGCCGCTCGATGATGTCGATCGTCTCGAGCAGCTCCTGTCGCTGCTCCGTGGTCATGTCGGGGCTGTACGCGACCATGTCGGCGAGCAGCCCGGGCTCGGTGATGTTGCGCGCGGCCACGGCCGCCTCCGGCGGGACCGGGGCACCGTTCGCGACGTACTGCTCGATCTGCGCCTGGACCGTGCGCATGAGCGCCTGGACCTCGAGCCCGGTCGGTCGCGCGTCGGCGACCTCCTCGACCGTGGCCTTCAGGTACGGCTCGGTGCCGGTGAAGCTGATGACGCGCAGCCGCGACTGGCCCTGGACGATCGCCCGGACCGTGCCGTCCTGGAGCTGGACGACCTGGGCGATCTTGGCCAGCGTGCCCACGCCATACAGCTCGGACGGGTCGTCGATGTCCTCCTGCTCGGCCTGGCGCTGGGTGACCAGCGCGATCGGCCCGCCGTCGGCGACCGCGGCGTTGAGCGCGTTGACGCTCTTCTCGCGCCCGACCTGGAGCGGCACGATCATCTCGGGGAAGATGACGGTCTCCCGGAGCGCGACGAGCGGCAGCTCACGCGGTCCGGTGATCGGCTCGATCGTCTCCGTGTTCGGCGCGTCGGCGCTCGGCGCATCGGCGCTGGTCGCCTTGGCGGACTGTTCGTCGACCGGTGGTGTCGGTCGCTTGGCCATCAGGATCTCCTCGGGGGTTCGGTTGCTATGCGGACTTGACGGTGGTCTTCGCGGGGGTCTTGGTCTCGGGGTCGGTCGTCGGATCGGTGCGATCGGTGCGATCGGCCTCGGACGCCTCGATGGCGGCCGTCCCTTCCGCATAGAGCGCCTCGAGGATGCGCGCCCCGAGGCGCTCCTCGAGCTCGAAGAGGATCCGGATCCCCGCCAGATTGACCCCGCGATCGCGGGTCAGGTGACGGATCCAGAGCACTCGCCGGATGTCGTTCTCGCTGTACAGACGGATGTTGGTGGGCGTTCTGGCCGGGCAGAGGAGACCCTCATCCTCGTAGATCCGCAGGGTCCGCGGATGCACGCTGACGAGCGTCGCCGCCACGCTGATCACGTAGACGGGACGTTCCGGGTCTCGCTCCGGCCGGCCGATCGCCATCGGGTCAGGCGTCCGCTTCCGGCTGGCCGGCGCCATTCGTCGACGCGCCATCGCTGACGGGTGAGATGCGGATCTGGCGTGGCTTGACGGCCTCCGCCTTCGGGATCCGCAGGCGCAGCATGCCGTCCTCGAACGATGCCGTCGCCTTGTCGGCCTCGAGGCCGCTCGGCAGCGCGACGGCCCGACTCATCGAACCGCGCTGGATCTCGGACACGAGCACCTCGCCCTCGGTCTCGCGCGTCTCCGACCGGGAGGTGGCGCGGATCGTGAGCGTGCCGTCCTCGACGGTGATCTCGACGTCCTCCGGCTTGATGCCCGGCAGTGCGGCCTGCACCTCGAGGGCGTCGCCGGAGCTGGTGATGTCCATCGGCAGCATCGCCGAGCCGTCCGGGCCCCACGTGCGTCCGCGGACGAAGCTGTCTTCGAACAGCCGATCCATCGCCTGGCGGAGCGAAAGGAGCTCGCCGAAGGGCGAGGGTCGGCGCACGAGCGTCATGTCATGCACCTCCTGCGTACCTTGGTGTTCCCGCCACGGCGACGTGCCGCGGCACATGACGCATCCTAGAACCCTGACAATGGCGTTGTCAAGAGTCCTGTCTTTCCTGCCAGCGATCCGTCGCGCGCGAGCGTGTGCTCACACGAGCACTAGAACCACGTGGGAGCCACCGACCTGTCGCGACGCCCCCTCACGCCGAGGCCGTTGCGCAGGGCGAACGTGCTCCGGGCTCGAGCCCCCGCCGCGCCGCGCCGCGGCGACCGCGCGAACCGCCCGAGCCGGACGACGGCCTAGGTTTCGCCGCCGGCCGGTTCGGTCTCCCCGATGAGCTGGTCGTGGAGCAGGTCGGAGCACTCCTGCTTTCCGATGGCGATCACCTTGTCGCCCTCGAGCATCACGGTCTCCGGCCGGAGCGGCGTGGCGACGCCATCGCGGATGACCGCGAACAGCGAGCAACCGTCGGGGATCGCGAGATCCTTCGGTGCCCGCCCGATCGCGGGCGACCCGGCGAGCAGGTGTGCCTCGATCAATTCGAGCTCGCCGACGCCCAGCGCCGCAAGATGCAGCAGCTCGTGGACCGGGATGTCCTGCTCGATCGAGCCAAGGATCATCCGTGTCGGGCTGATCAGCTCATCGACGCCCAGGTGGCGGAAGAGCGCTTCGTTCTTCGGGTTGTTGACCCGGGCGATGGTGCGCGGGACGTCGAAGTGATGCTTGGCCATCTGGCAGATGACGAGGTTGTCCTCGTCGTCACCGGTCACGGCCGCCACGACATCGGCGCGATTGCAGCCAGCCTCGCCCAGGTACTTGCCCTCGCACCCGTCGTGGGCGATGACGATGGACCCGATCTCGTCGGCGATCTGGCTCGCCCGCGTCGGGTCCTTCTCCATGAGCGCGACTTCGTGGCCAGCTTCGATCAGCTCCTTGGCCAGGTAGTACCCGACCTTCCCGCCGCCAACCACCAGGACGAACACGTTCAGGCCTCCATCGCCGGGGCCGGGGTCCCGTCGGACCCGCCGGTCGCGGCCGTTCCATGGTCATGCAGATCACCGGAGTGCGACCCGGTCGGCGCGAGCATCGTGGCCAGCCCCGACGGTGGTTGCCCCAGATAGTCGTTCACGGCGTCCAGCATCAGTCCGGTCCGGCACAGCGTCGCGATCCCGAGTGCCGCGTACGCCTCCGCGCGCAGCGGGTCATTGATCTTGGCCACGACCTTGTCGACGTGGAGCACCTCCGCGGCGAGCTGCGCGGCCATGACGTTGCGGTTGTCGCCTTCGGTCATCGCGAGGAAGACGTCCGCATCCTCGGCCCCGGCCCGGCGGAGGACATCCTCATCGGTCCCGTCGCCACGGATGGCGCGGCCGCCGTACGAGGCCGGCAATCGGTCGAAGGCGGTCGTCCGCGTGTCGATGATCACGACCTCGTGACCGGCTCGGTCGTAGGCCTCGGCGATCGCGGCGCCGACTCGTCCACTCCCGACGACGATGATCTTCACGACGACTCCTCGGACATCGGCTCGCGCACGACCCAGACGGTGCACGGCGCGTTCTGCAGGACATACGGGATGGTTCGGCCGATCGCGAAGTCTCCCCCGAATCTCGTCCGAAAGGGGACGCCCAGCACGACCAGATCGGCGTCGCGCTCGACGGCCTCGTCCACGATGGCCGCGCCGACGTCACGCGCCTGGAGCAGGACCGGCTCGAGGCGTTGCTTGGACTCCTCCGCCACGGACTCCGCCGAATCGAGCACGCGCTGGATCTCCTCGGAGCGCCCGGCGACGTCAGCGTCGAGCGGCAGGGTCCAGTCGATCTCCACCACGTGGACCGCGACCAGCTCGGTCTTGCCGAGGCGAGCCTGTTCGGCGACGAGGCGGACGATGCGGGCGTCGCTCGATCCGCCGTTGAGGGCGATGATCGCGCGGCGGAACGCTGGCGTTGGGTCGGCTGACATGGACGGCGGTCACGATACCACCGTCGCTCCGCACGGCGGGTTGCCGCGCGTCGGCCAAGTGCTCCGAGGCACCAGCCCGGCCCTGGCGCCACGCCGGCGCGGCGCGGTCGAGCCCCCGACCGCCGTCAGTGGCCCCGCCGGAACGGGACGTCGGCGATCACGGTGTGCTCGCGTCCCACGAGTTCGGCCTTGAGCCGTTTCGCCGTCTGGTTGTACAGCAGGCGATCCCACCAGTGGCGCGCGACGTACTCGGGCAGGACCACGATCGTGATGGGGGCCTCCTTGTCCGGCGGCCACGCCTGGTCGAGGATGTCCAGGTACGCGACGAATGGCGAGATCACCGCGCGATACGGCGATTCGACGGTGACGAGGACCACCTCGGGCAGCTGCCGCTCCCAGCGCTGGCGCATCGCCTCGGCGGCCTCGAGGTCGTCGGTGACGTGGACGGCCCGGACGTCGGACGAGAGCGCGCGTCCGAAGTTCACGGCCTGGACGACCGCGCGATTGATCCCGTTGACGGGGATGACCACGCGCTGCTCGCGGTGCGGACCCGGCAGCACGCCCTCGTCCCGGACCTCCAGCTCCTTCGCCTGGCTCTCGTACTGGCGCTGGATGAACGACATCAGTCCCACCAGGATCGGGATCAGCACGAGTACGAGCCATGCACCCTGGAAGAACTTGGCCGCGGTGACGATGACGGCGACGGTCGCGGTGAGTCCGGCACCGAAGGCGTTGATCCCGAGGCGCCGCCGCCATCCCGGCGTCCGCTCCCGCAGCCAGTGCCGGATCATGCCGGACTGGCTGATCGTGAAGTCGATGAAGACGCCGACCGCATAGAGCGGGATCAGGAGGTGCGTCTCGCCTTCGAAGATGACGATCAGGGCCGCCGCCAGCGAGGCCAGCGCGATGATCCCGTAGGAGTAGGCGAGGCGATCGCCGCGGAGCGCGAACTGGCGCGGCATGTGCCCGTCCGCGGCGAGGATGGCCAGGAGCCGCGGGAACGCGTTGAAACTCGTGTTCGCCGCCAGGACGAGCAGGATCGCGGTGAACGCCTGGAACAGATAGAACGGGATCCCGCCGCCGAACACGGCGAGCGCGACCTGCGCGATGACCGTCTGTCGCTCCGCGCCCTCGATCGGCTGGATGCCGAACTGGACGGCGAGGAACGTGATCCCGACGAACAACACGCCCAGGAGGCCGGCCATCACGGCGAGCGTCGTCGCGGCGTTCCGGGATTCGGGTGGCTGGAAGGCCGGGACCCCGGTCGCGATCGCCTCGGTCCCGGTCAGGGCCACCGCCCCGGCGGCGAACGCGCGGAGGAGCAGCAGCAGGGTCAGGGGTTCGACCGTCGAGGCGACCTGGGCCTCGAGGACCGGGGCATACGACGCACCCTCCCCGAGGAACACGATCCGGAACACGCCGATCGCGATCATCAGGAGCGCCGATCCGAGGAACAGGTAGGTCGGCAGCGCGAAGATGTTCCCGGCCTCGCGCAGTCCACGCAGGTTCCCGATCGTGATCAGCCCGATGGCCAGCACGCCGATCAGGACACGCTCGTCGTAGAGGATCGGGATCGCCGACACGATCTGTTCGACCGCCGACGACGTGGAGACCGCCACGGTCATCACGTAGTCGATGAGCAGCGCCGACGCCGCGACGAGGCTGACCGTGCGGCCGATGTTGCGGCGACTGACCGAGTACGAACCGCCGCCCGTGGGGTACGCGATGCAGATCTGTCGATAGCTGATGGCCACCGCGATCAGCAGTACCGCGATCGCGATGCTGACCTCGAGGCCGAACGCGAGCGCCGCCGCCCCGCCGACGATGAGGACGCGGAGGATCTCCTCGGTGGCGTACGCCGACGAGCTGATGGCGTCCGAACTGAAGATCGCGAGGGCCTTCTTCTTCGACAGGCGTTCGCCCAGTTCCTCCTCGCTCGCGAGCGGACGCCCGAAGACGAACCCGCGGATCGCCGCCATCGTCCGTCCGACACCGCTCGTCGGCGCACTGGCCGCCTCGCGGGCGGTCAGGGTGCCCTTGCCCGTGTAGCGGAAGTACGGGGCGTGCGGACGCTCGACCCGGACACGACGGTCGCCCGGTTTACGACCCTGGAGGGGGCGTCGACCACCGATCACGTGGCGGCCCCGGGGTCAGTGGTCATGGTCAGTGGCCATGGCGGAGGCGCGCGGCCAGGCGCTCCGGCAGACCGACCGCCCGCATCTCCGCGGCGACGGCGGCGTGGTCGTACGGCACGCGGTGCCAGGACGCCGTGCCCGCCTCGGGATCGATCACGAGATAGGCGGCGCGCGGGTCCCCGTCCCGCGGCTG
>CAYMTJ010000008.1:8573-66392 GCA_964393345.1 uncultured Anaerolineaceae bacterium
TCGGGCTGCGGCCCGTACCCGACGACGTCGCCGAGGTGCCAGATGGCATCGACCACGCGCATGTGGGCGAGGACCGCCTCCAGCGCGACGAGGTTGCTGTGGATGTCCGACAGGACGGCGATCCGCATCGATGGGTCAGCGTAGCAGCGCGTCGCTCACCATGGCCGCCGCTTGCGCGCCGCCGGATCGCGCGGATAGGTCGGCGGAACCCTGCCCGTCGGTGACGCCATGACCAGGCGATGCCCGTCGAGACCGGCGAGGTGGACATCGACGGCGCGGAGCGTCCCCCCACCGAGGGCCTCGATGGCCCGCCTGCCGGCGCTCACCTCCGCCACGATGTCGCCGCGTTTCCAGGCGACGAGCACGCCCCCCGGGGCGAGCAGCGGGAAGGCGAGCTCGACGAGGTCGGCGAGGCTCGCGACCCCCCGCGCGGTGACGACCGACCAGCCGTGCCGGTGGGCGGGATCCGCGGCGAGCGCCTCCGCCCGGACCGGCGACACCCGGATCCGCCCCTCCACGCCGATCGCCGCCACGACCGTCTTGAGGAAGCGCGCCTTCTTGCCGATCGGCTCGACGAGCAGCGCTCGTTCCGCCGACAGGGCCAGCGCCACCGGCAGACCCGGAAACCCTCCCCCGGATCCGAGGTCGAGGAGGGCCCCGACGTCGCGTCCCGCGAGCGCCGGCACCGCCGTCAGGCTATCGAGCACGTGGGCGCGCGCCACCGAAGCCGGGTCGCGGATCGCCGTGAGATTGATGGCCGTCGTCCACGCGAGCAGCAGCCGGACGTGCCCGTCGATCGCGTCGCGGACCGAGGCCGGCAGCGTGAGACCGAGGTGGCTCAGCCCGGCCTCGAGGGCGTGGCCGTACTCGACCGGGAGGTCGGGAAGGCCGTCGACGCGCGTCGGGAGCGGCTCACGCGCGGGATGGATGGGCACGCCTCCTTTGGTTCGCGTGCGCGATCCACGCGCGGCGCCACTCCCGGCGTCGGCATCGTTCGCACGGGTGGATCAGGGGATCGGTCTCGCGCCGCCCGTCCGGTTCGTGGCCGAGTCTCCTCGTGCCCCTCGCGAACGACGCGACCGGGTCTGTCCCAGTGCGGATGCCGGACGCTACGCCCGGGGGCAGCGACCGTCAACGGGTTTATCCACCAACTCGCCGGCGCGGTCGGATCTGGTGGATAACTTCACCCGGAACGACCGCTCCCGCGGACCGGGCGGCCGAGCGTCCGGCGCACGACGTCGATGACCTCATCGACATACTTGTCTGCCTCGCCCGCCTCCGCGGCGGTGCGCACGCAGCCCTGGACATGGTCCTCGAGCACGAGGATCGAGAGGGCATCGACCGCCGCCCGGAGGGCCGCCGTCTGCTGGAGGATGTCGACGCAGTACTCCTCGCGTTCGATCATCCGCGCGATCCCGCGGACCTGTCCCTCCATCCGGGAGAGTCGGCGCACCAGCTGGGCCTTGTCCTTGGAGTAGCTGTGGCGGAAGTGGCTCGGGTCGGCCGCGCCTGCGGCTTGGCGAGCCGGGCTCTCGGGCATGCGTTCTCGACCTCCTGCGCGACGCGCCTCCACGACGCGACCGTCCCCAGCATACCATACCCCCAGGGGGTATCTGAAGCGGACGCGCCCGAGCCGGATGCGCCGGCTCGCACCTCGCGGTGGTTCGGCTAGACTGTGGCCCGATGGATCCGAGCGACTCGCCCCGTCCGGCCGTGCATGGCAGGACGTTCAGCGACGCCGGCACGACGGCAGCGGTGGACGCCAGGTCGCGAGGTTCGGCCGGCCGGCCGTCGCCCGATCGGCGCAGCCCCGCGTGACGACGGGCTTCGCGCACGCCAGCGAGGCCGAGATGGCTCGCATCCTCGACTTCTACGCCGTGCGTTGGGAGTACGAGCCCCACACCTTCCCCATCCTGTGGAATCTCGACGGCGACGTCATCGAGAGCTTCTCGCCGGACTTCTACCTCCCCGACCTGGAGTGCTATCTCGAGATGACGACGCTCCGCCAGAAGCTGGTCAGGAAGAAGAACCGCAAGCTGCGGCGCCTTCGCGAGCTGTACCCGGAACTCACAGTGAAACTGTTCTACGCGCGCGACTTTCGCGCGCTGATGCTCAAGTACGGGCGCCTCGCCCTCGTCGACGCGTTCTCCGGGACGCCGGGCCAGGTCGTTCCGGAGCGATCGCTCGTGGCGGCGCTCGAGCCCGTGGCAGCGCTCCCGACCGATCCCGCCGGCGCGACCGATCAAGCCGCCGCGACCGATCCGGCGAGACCGGCTTCGCGATCGACCCGCCGCACCCGAGTCGCCGCCACGGATGAAGCGGCGGTCCGCCGATGAGCCGCACGGTGGACCTCGGGGCCGACATCGGCGAGGTGCTCCTCACCGAGGAGCAGATCCAGGCCAAGGTCCGAGAGCTGGGGGCCCGGATCAGCGCCGACTACGCGGGGCGTCACCTGACGCTCGTGTCGGTGCTCAAGGGGTCGCTCCCGTTCATGGCGGATCTCATGCGCGCGATCGACCTGCCGCTCCGGATCGACCTGATGGAAGTCAGCTCCTACGGCGGCACCGCGACCGAGTCGTCGGGGCTGGTTCGGATCCTCAAGGACCTGTCGGCGAGCATCGCCGATGAGGAGGTCCTCCTGGTCGAGGACATCATCGACACCGGCCTGACGCTCAACTACCTCATCCGCTACCTCCGCGGCAAGAGCCCCGCCTCGCTCCGCATCTGCACGCTGCTCGACAAGCCCGCCCGTCGCCTCGTGGAGATCCCGGTCGACTACCGCGGGTTCGAGATCCCGGACCAGTTCGTGGTCGGGTACGGGCTTGACTACGGCGAGCTGTACCGGAACCTGCGCCACGTGGGCGTGCTCCGGCCGGAGGTCTACGCCGGAGGCGATCCCGAATGACCATGCACCGCCGACCGCTCGGTCTCGGGCGGACGCTCACGGCCATCTCGGGCGTCCTGCTCGTGGTCGGGTGCATCCTGCCGTGGTGGCGGCTCGGCGGCGAGTCCGGCATCCCCGCCATCGGCGGGAACGGCTTCGAAGGCGCGGGGTTCGTCGTCTTCCTCGTGGGGATCGCGGCCGTCGCGCTGGTGGCCCTGCCCTACGCCGCCGGCGACCGACCGCTCGGGATCGATCGCTGGGTCACGTTCCTGCTGCTCGCGGTCGTCGGGTGGCTGGGCTTTGGGATCCGGGTGATCGGCCTGATCACCGACGGCGCGTTCCGCTTCGAGGAGCCGGCGCAGGTCTTCACGAACGGCCCGGGCCTGTGGCTCGTGGCGATCGGGCTCGTCGTCTTGTCGCGGGCCACGTGGAACATCGCGCGCGAACCGGCGTATCGCTGACGCGATGACCGCTGACGCGATCGCCGCCGACGATCGGTCCCGCGGCGTCTGGAACATCGTGCCGACGCCGTTCGCGGCGGACGGGTCCCTCGACGAGGCGAGCCTCCCGGGCCTGACGCGCTTCGTCGCCGGATGCGGGGTCGACGGGATGACGATCCTGGGCGTCCTCGGGGAGGCCGGGAAGCTCAGCGACGACGAGCGGGGGCGCGTGATCACGGGCGTCATCGCGGCCGCGGGCGAGCTGCCGGTGTGCGTCGGCGTCAGCCACGCGGCCACGGACCAGGCCGTCGCCTACGCCCGTCAGGCCGCAGCGCTGGGCGCCCACTCCCTGATGCTCGCGCCGCCGACGCTCGCCAAGCCGAACGACCCGGCCGTCCTCGCCCACTACCGCGCGGTCGCGACCGCGGTCGACGTGCCGATCGTCGTCCAGGACCATCCGGCGAGCAGCGGCGTCCACATGAGCGTGGAGCTGCTCACGACGATCGCGGCCCAGGTCCCCGGCTGCCGGACCATCAAGCTCGAGGACGAGCCGAGCCCGCCGAAGGTCTCGCGGCTCCTCGCGGCCGACCCTGACCTGCGCATCCTCGGCGGTCTCGGGGCGATCATGCTGCTCGAGGAACTCCGCCGCGGGGCGGTGGGCACGATGACCGGGTTCGGGTTCCCGGAGCTCCTCGTCGAGATCGTGCGCCGGTTCACGTCCGGCGACGAGGCCGGCGCGCGCGAGACGTTCCACCGGATCATGCCGATCATCCGGTTCGAGAACCAGCCGGGACTCAACCTGGCCATCCGCAAGCACATCTACCGGCGCCGCGGGGCGATCGCGCACGAACGTCTGCGGGCGCCGGCCGCCACGCTGGACCCCGCGACGGTCGCGGACCTCGACGCCGTCCTCGCGGCCGTCGGGCTGGCCGACCGGCTGTCTCCCGCCTAGGGCAGCGCGCGGATCATCCCACCGTCGACCGGGACGATCGCGCCGGTGACGTAGGAGGCGGCCGGCGACAGCAGGAACGCGCCGACCCGGCCGAGCTCGGGCGGCTCGCCGTAGCGACCGAGCGGGATGCGCTCGATCGTGCGCCGGCGGACCTCCTCGACGGGGATCCCGCCGCTCGCCGAACGGGCCGCATCGAGCTGCGCGATCCGGTCCGTGGCGATCCGACCCGGCGCGAGGCCGTTGATCCGCACCGGGGCGATCTCGTCGACGAGCGACTTGATGAGCCCGGCGAGACCGGGGCGGATGAGGTTCGAGGTCGTCAGCCCGGGGATCGGCTCGCGAACGGAACTCGACAGGATCACCAGGATCGCGGGATCGCGCCCCTCGCGCAGGTGCGGCAACGCCGCCCGCAGGAGACGGACGGCGCTCCACAGCGTCCCGTCGATGGCCGTCGTCCACGCCGCCTCGTCGAGGT
The DNA here is from genome assembly GCA_964393345.1 of uncultured Anaerolineaceae bacterium. GTDB lineage: Bacteria > Chloroflexota > Limnocylindria > Limnocylindrales > CSP1-4 > SPCO01. The sequence goes on from CAYMTJ010000008.1 coordinate 13,325, forward strand.
CCTCGAACCGGCCGGGTGGCGGTCCACCGGAATTGACGACGAGCAGATCGAGCCCGCCGAGGGCGTCGACGGCCGAGGCGATCGCGGCGGCCGGCCCGTCGGGTGTGGCGAGGTCCGCCGGGACGGCCAGCGCCCCGAGGGCTGCGGCCCGTGCCGTGAGTCGATCGCCCGCCCGACCGATCAGCCCGATCCGTGCGCCTTCGGCGGTGAGCACCTCCGCGATCCCGCCGCCCAGTCCTCCGCTCCCCCCGCCCACGAGTGCCCGCGCTCCGGCCAGTCCCAGGTCCATCCCGTCCTCCTGCGTTCGGACCGATGGTATCGGGCGAGGGCCGTCCCCGGCGGTCCGCGTCGAGCGGCCGGTCCTAGACGCTCACGCCCGACGAGAGGAGCCGCCGGAGGAACCGACGCGTCCGCTCGTCCTGCGGGTGGTCGAGGACCTGCTCGGGCGATCCGACTTCGATGAACGTCCCCTCCTCGATGAAGTACACGCGGTCCGCAGCTTCACGGGCGAACGCCATCTCGTGCGTGACGATGATCATGGTGCTGCCCTCGTGGGCGAGCTCTTCCATGACCATGATCACCTCGCCGACGAGCGTCGGGTCGAGCGCGGACGTGGGTTCGTCGAACAGCAGGACCCTGGGCTCCATGGTCAGCGCGCGAGCGATCGCGACGCGCTGCTTCTGCCCGCCCGACAGCCTCGAGGGGTACTCGTCGCGCTTGTCCATCAGCCCGACCTTGTCGAGGTACTTCTCGGCGGTCGCGATGGCCTCGTCCATCGCCAGGCCCTTGACCTGGATGGGTCCCTCGATGAGGTTGTCGATCACCGTCATGTGCGGGAAGAGGTTGAACTCCTGGAACACCATCTGTGCCCGCTGGCGGACCTGGCGGATGACCTCGCGATGCTCGCGACTTCGAGCGTGCATCGGGTCGGCCTCGATCCGGAGTCCGTCGACGGTGACCGTGCCGAGCGTGGGCTCCTCGAGGAAGTTCGTGCAGCGCAGGAGCGTGCTCTTCCCGGACCCGGAACGGCCGATCAGGCAGATGGTCTCGCGCGGGTAGACCTCCAGGTCGCACCCGCGCAGGACGTGGTTGGAGCCGAAGAACTTCTCGAGGTTCTCGAGACGGACGATCGGCTCGACATCGGGCGGGCGCTGACTGCCCGTCTTGGTATAGCGATGATCGTGGGGCACCTGGATCGGCAGCGGGGCGGTCATGGTCAGACGCGCCGATCGCTCTCGGCCATGCGCTTCTCCAGACGGTCCTGCACGACGGAGAACGCGATCGTGAGGACCCAGTACACGAGCGCGGCGAGCAGGAGCGTCTCGAGCGAGCGGAAGTTGGACTGGCCGACGCGCTGCGCGCGCCACAGGAGCTCCTGCACCGTGATGATCGACACCAGGGCCGAGTCCTTGATCATCGCGATGAACTCGTTGCCGATCGCCGGGATGACGATCCGGATGGCTTGCGGCAGGACGATCCGTCGCATCGTCTGCGCATCGGTCATGCCGAGCGCCGCCGATGCCTCGGTCTGGCTTCGCGGGATGGCCTGGATCCCGGCCCGGAAGATCTCGGTCATATACGCGCCGTAGTTGAACGCGAGCGCGAAGATCGCGAGGGCGATCACCGGGATCCCGGCGGCGGCCGGGACGATCTGCGGGAGGGCGAGATAGATGAACAGGATCTGGACGATGAGCGGCGTCCCGCGCACGAGTGACACGTAGAGCGTCGCCACCGCATAGATGGCTGGCCGGACCGAGAGTCGCCCGAGCGCCCCGAGCACCGCGAAGACGATGGCCATCGCGATCGAGAAGACCGACACGATGATCGTGACCGGGATGCCACCGAGGATGTACGGCGCCCACTCCCCGAGGAACACCGAATCGATCTTGTCGGCCGCGATCAGGCTCCCGACCAGGAGGCCGATCAGGACGGCCCATGTCAGCGCGAAGATCAGCCGGAAGCGGAGGCTGTCGCGCGACCGCGCGGCGTTGATCTCGGCGATCACCGCCTCCGGCGTGCGTCGCCGCAGGTCGTCGGTGATGGCCGCCTGTTGCGCCCCTCCGCCGTAACTCATCGGGTCATCGGTCGACGTCGGACCGGGCGCAGGCTCCCGCGCCCGGTCCTCGACGTCGGCTTCGGTGCCGTCAGCCGCCCTGCTTCTTGGTGAGGTCGATGCCGAACCAGGTCATCGAGAACGCGCTCATGGTCCCGTCCGCGTGCATCGCGTCCACGACCTCGTTGAGCTTCACGACGAAGTCGGTCGGATCGGCCCCGCCCTTGTCGACGGCGACGGCGAGCGGCTCCGAGAAGACGGGGTCGCCGACCTTGACCAGCGGCAGCCCGTCGGCGATCGCCGCATCGACGGTGGTCGCCGAACTGAGCCAGCCCTCGAACTCGGTGCGACCCGCCTTCCACGCCTCCGCGCATAGGCGGTCCGTGCTCAGGGTCGTCGCCACGGCGCCGGCCGGCGGTGTCGTCTGCGGCGACTCCGTCCCGAAGTCCAGCGTGCCGTTCAGCCAGTCGAGATAGGTCGTGGCGTCACCGACACAGACCGTCTTGCCGGCGAGGCCGTCGAGGGTCGTGATCCCCGAGGCGGTGCTCGCCGCGAGCTGTGCGGGCGTGTAGTAGTACGGATGACTGAAGGCGAGCACCTTCTCGCGCGGCGACGTGATCGTCATCGATCCGACGCTCATGTCCCAGCGACCGCCCCAGCCGCCGGCCGTGATGACGTCCCAGCTGGGGGTGGTGAACTCGATCTCGAGGCCCATCCGCTTGGCGATCTCGGTCGCGACGTCGATGTCGAAGCCCTGATAGGTGCCGTCCGGCTTCAGCTCGGACTGCGGCGGGTACTGCGGATCCGTGGAAACGATGATCTTGCCCGCCTTGGTGACCGAGTCGAGCAGCCCTCCCGGGATCAGGGTGGGCGGTGCCGGGGTCGTCGGCGCCGGCGTCTCCGACGGCGCCGCACTGGGCGGGGCGCTCGATGGTGCCGGGCTGGGTGATGCGGCGCCTGTCGTACAGGCCGCGATGATGAGGGCGGCCGCCAACAACGCGGTCGCTGAACGCAGGATGGTCATCTGGCTCCTCCAAGCCCGACCCGCAGACCGACACCCGCGCCGGCCCGCGTCCGGGATGTCCGCGACAGTATGCATGGCGTCGACAGGTCTGCTCGCGTGAGATCCGATGCGACCCGCCCCGCGTCGACCGAACGCCACGGCTATGCTCCGCCAGGTGGACGCCGGATCGACCCTCGACCTCACCGACGAGCAGGCGGGGGGCCTGTCCGGAGCGCGCGGGCCCGGGATCCAGCGTGCCATGCGGATCATCGTCGCGCTGGCACACGCCGCCGGCGCCACGCGGCTCATCCCGGTCACCCGGGCGCACGTTGACGGCGTCCTCTATCACGGCCGGGCCAGCCAGGACTTCGTGGACTGGCTCACCTCGGCCGACGCGAGGGTCGCGGTGCCGACGACCCTGAACGTCGCGGCGCTGGACCTGCTCCATCCGGGCCTGTTCCGCGGCAGCGAGACCGAGGCGGACGCCGGCCGGCGGCTCGTCGACGGCTACCTGCGGCTGGGGTGCCTGCCGACGATGACGTGTGCCCCCTATCAGGCGCAGGATCGTCCTGCACTTGGGGAGGACGTCGCGTGGGCCGAATCCAACGCGATCGTGTTCGTCAACTCGGTCCTGGGGGCGCGGACCTCGCGCTACGGGGACTTCAGTGACGTCGCCGGGGCCATCGCCGGCTGCGTCCCGTACGCCGGGCTGCATCGGCCCGAGGCGCGGCTCGCCAGCCTGGTCGTCGACCTCGACGATGCGACCACGGCGATGCTGGCGGACGAATCCGACTTCGGGGCGCTCGGCCTGGTCGTCGGCGACCTGGCCGCCGGACGCGTCCCCGTGCTCGTCGGGCTTCCCGGATCGACCTCGGAGGACGATCTCAAGGCGCTTGGCGCGGGAGCGGCGTCGTCGGGGTCGGTGGCGATGTTCCATGCCGTCGGGATCACCCCGGAGGCGCCGACGCTCGATGCCGCGATCGGCCGCGATCATGAGCCAGCCACCGTCCGGGTCGACGCTGCGCGGCTCCGCGCTGCCACGGCACGCCTCGCGACGGCACCCGATGGCCCCATCGACGCCGTCAGCCTGGGGACGCCGCACTTCTCGGTCCGGGAGTTCGGGAAGGTCCGGGACCTGCTCGGCGAGGTCCCGGGGAGGATGCGGGTGGCGTGCCTCATCTCGACGTCGCGAGGCGTGCTCGCCGAGATCACGGCGCTCGGCTGGCTCGACGACCTGACCGCCGCGGGCGTGACCGTCGTGACCGACACGTGCACCTATGTGAGCCAGATCCTGCATCGACCCGACGGGATCACGATGACCAACTCGGCGAAGTGGGCGTTCTACGCTCCGGCGAATCTCGATGCCCGTGTCGTGTATGGCTCCCTGCGTGACTGCGTCGCGTCCGCGAAGGCCGGTCGGGTCGTCCGGACGAGCTCGTGACGCCCCCGGTGGCGGCCACGGTCCTGGTGCCGGGCCGGGCATCCGGGCCGCTCCTCGCGCTGGCCGAGCCACTGAGCCTGTGGGGTGGGGTGGACCCGGCGACGGGCCGGATCGTGGAGCCACGCCACGCGGACCATGGCGCCTCGATCGCGGGACGGATCCTGCTGATGCCGGCCGTCCGCGGCTCGAGTTCGTCCAGCTCCATCCTCGCCGAGCTGCTGCGCGCCGGCGCCGGGCCACGGGCGATCGTCCTTGGCGAGCCCGATGAGATCCTGGTCGTCGGCGCGGTCGTGGCCCGGGAGCTGTACGGCGTCGAGTGCCCGGTCCTCCGGCTCGAGCCCGATGCCTACGCGGCGGTCAGCGCGTTCGGATCGGCCACGATCGATCTCGACGGGACCATCACCGGCGACTGACCGCTCGCGCCAGGCGGCGGCTCGAGCGCTCGCGAGGGCGCCGGCAGCGGAGGCGTGGTTGCGGCTCCCGGGGCTCCGGGGTAGCGTTGGTCGGTGGGCGACGAGGGCGGCTCCAGCTTCCCGGCGCGACCGGTGGCACCTGGTGGCAGCCGCCGTCCGTGGGTCGTCGCGGGTCTCGTCGTCGCGGCCATCGTCGCCTCCTTCCTCAGCGCGCGTCTGAGCCCCCAGCCAGAGCCCGCGCCCAGCCAGGCGATCGCCTCGATCCGCCCGACGGCGACCGCACCCCTGGACGATGCGATCGCGACCCCGCTGCCGCCCCAGGAGTGGTTCAGCGGGCCGGACGTGCCGCGCTGGGACGACCTCCTCGTCGAGACCAGCCAGGTCCGCTGGTTGCGACTCGGCGCACCGCGGCTGACCCCCGAACCGCTCGCCCGGCCGGGCCGCGACCTGCTCCTTCGTGCCGAGGGCGGTGGGACCGTCTGCCTCTGCTGGCAGGTACCGCGGGCCGCGTTCCGCGAACCCGGATCGCTCGACCTGGTCCGGACCGACGAGGACCGCCAAGCGGTGTCACGGACGACGGTCCTCATCAACGAAGAAGCTCATGCGGGTCGGGTGAACGGGCCGGAGCGGGCAGCCCTCGAACCGTCGCCCGACGGCCGATTCGTCTACCTGGCCCGTGCCGTTCGGGCCGAAGCCGCGTGGCGACTCTCCCTGGAAGTCATCGACCTGCGCTCCGCGACGATCGTCGATCGCGTCGAACTGCTGTCGGTCGCCCAGGACAGCCTCTCGGACTGGGGCATCGCCGAGCGACCGACCTTGCGCATCGCCCCGGATGGCCGACACGCGCTCGTCCTGTCGTCCATCTTCGCGTCCGAGCGGCTCGGGCGTCCGCCGCCGTCGCGACGCGCCTGGATCGTCGACCTCGACGGACCGTCGATCGATCGTGTCGTCGCCGCCGACGCGATCGCCGCCGTCGAAGCGCCGACCCAGGTGGGCGGCTGTCCGTGGACGGCCTTCGTGACCCCGACCATGATCGCGCGTGGCTGTCGACCGCCGGCGGGCGGGGACGCCATGCCCGACTTCTCGATCTCGCGGTTCGATCTCGAGGGCACGGCGCTCGACCCGGTCATCGTCGACGGGTCGATCCCGGCGCCGGTCGCCCCGCTGATCGACGCGACGCACGGCGTCGTGTACGGCTGGGATCCGGCCGAGCACTACGCCCTCGCGGTCGACCTCCTCGACCCGTCGGTGCGGAGCCGGAGCCTGGGGGATCTCGTCGTCGGCGCGGATCCAGCCGTCATCGCCGGCGACAGCCGACGTCCCGCGCCGGGCCCCGCCATCACGTGGACCGACGGCCGCGATTCGACCGCCGTCGCGATCGACCGGCCGCTGGCCGGTTCGCCCGATGGTCAGGTCCTGTTCGCCACCAGCGATGGGTCTCGTCTCGGGAGCAGCGCCGGGATCCTCGTCTTCGGTGCGCCGGGTCTGCGGCTCTTGGAGCGCTGGCCGCCGCGCGCGTCGTACTCGTCGGTCACCGTGTTCGGCGACGGGCGATGGCTCGCTGCGCTGGGACGGCCTGGCGTGACCGCGACGGGTTCGCCGGCCGAGTGGGGTCCTTCGGTGACGATCCACGAGGCCAACAGCGGCGTCTCCGTGCTGCGGATCGGCGACCTTGACGCCGAGCCCACGTTGGCGTTCCCGTGGCCCGGACCGCTGGCGGTCTCGCCGTAGGCCGGTCAGGCCGCGCCGCGCCGAGGTCCTGGATCGGTCCGTTCGCGGCGGCCGTCAGTCGATGCCGAGATAGGCCTTCTGGACCGTCTCGTTGTCGCGCAGGTTCTCGGCGCGGTCCGCCAGCACGATCTGACCCGTCTCGATGACGTAGCCGCGATCGGCGATCCCGAGCGCCTTGCGCGCGTTCTGCTCGACGAGCAGGATCGTGGTGCCGCGAGCGTGGAGCTCGGTGATCGTCTCGAAGATCTGGTCGACCAGCAATGGCGCCAGACCCATCGACGGCTCGTCGAGCAGGAGCACCTTCGGATCGGACATCAGGGCGCGGCTCATCGCGAGCATCTGCTGCTCGCCGCCGCTCAGGGTCCCGGCGACCTGGCTCTCGCGCTGCTTGAGCCGCGGGAACAGGGCGAACGCCTCGTCCATGCGCTGGACGACGAGCGCCTTGTCGTTCACGACGAACGCGCCCATCTTGAGGTTCTCGGTGACGGTGAGGCGGGCGAAGATCCGGCGCCCCTCGGGGACCTGGACGACGCCCCTGATCATGATCTCGTGGGCCTTGAGCGGGCCCAGATCCTCGCCATGGAGCAGGATCTGACCGCTCCGCGGTCGGACGAGCCCGCTGATCGAGTTGAGCGTCGTGCTCTTCCCGGCGCCGTTGCCGCCGATCAGGGCGACGATCTCCCCCTCGTTGACCTCCAGCGAGATCCCACGGAGCGCGTGGATGCTGCCGTAGTACGTGTTCACGTCCTTGACCGAGAGCACGGGCGTGGCGGGGGTCGTCGTCATGCCTCGCTCGCCTCGTCCGCGGCGGCGACCGCGACGCCGGCCTCTTCCGCCCCTTCGCGGCCCAGGTACGCCTCGATGACCTGCGGGTCGCGCTGGATCTCCCGCGGCGTCCCCTCGGCGATCTTGCGGCCGTAATCGAGGACCGTGATCTTCTCCGAGATGTCCATCACGACGCGCATCTCGTGCTCGATGAGGAGGACGGTGATCCCCAGCTCGCCCCGGAGGCGTCGGAAGAAGTCGGTCATCCGGAGTGACTCGGCCGGGTTCATGCCGGCCGTCGGCTCGTCGAGGAGGAGCAGCCGGGGCTTGTTGGCCAGGGCCCGCGCCACCTCGAGCCGGCGCTGGTCGCCGTACGGCAGCTTGACGGCCAGGTAGTCGCCCCGGCCCTTGAGGCCCACGAACTCGAGCAACCGGAGCGCCTCGGCGTGCGCCTCCATCTCCTCCCGACGCTGCGCACGGGTCCGGAAGATGGCCCCGAGCCAGGTGGAGTTCATGTGGTTGTGCTGCCCGACCAGCACGTTCTCGACCGCGGTCATGCTCGCGAACAGGCGGATGTTCTGGTAGGTCCGCGAGATCCCGAAGTGCGCGACCTGGTCCGGCCGAAGGGCCTGGATCGGGTGACCGTCGAACGTGATGGTGCCCTCGTCGACGTGGAAGAAACCGGTGAGGCAGTTGAAGAACGTCGTCTTGCCGGCCCCGTTCGGCCCGATCACGCTCGCGATCGAGCCCTCCTCGAGTTCGAAGTCGAGCTCGCTCACGGCCGTCAGCCCGCCGAAGCGCTTGGTCACGCCGGTCGCCTTGAGCAGGATCATGGCGCCGAGGCCTCGCGCCGTTCCTCATCGGTGATCAGTTGATCGTCCGGGAGCGCGAGCACATCCTCCTGCGTGTGCAGCTCGCGCCGCGTGACCCGCGATGGGAGCAGGCCTTCGGGCCGCAGGATCATGATGGCCATCAGGGCGAGACCGTAGAACAGGAGCCGATAGTCCGAGAACTCGCGGAAGAGTTCCGGCAACCCGATCAGGACGAGCGCGCCGAGGACCACGCCCGGGATGCTGCCCATGCCGCCGACGATGACGATCGCCGCGACGTTGATCGACAGCTGGAGCTGGATGCTCGACGCGAAGATCGACCCGACCAGGCCGACGGAGATCGCGCCAGCGAGGCCGGCGAACGCCCCGCCGAGCATGTAGGCGAGCAGCTTCGTCTGCACGAGGTTGACGCCCATCCCCTCCGCGACGTCCTCGTCCTCGCGGATGGCCATCCACGACCTGCCGAGGCGTGACCCACGCAACCGCCAGGCCACGAACGCCACGACCGCCGCACTCGCGAGCGCGAGGTAGTAGATCTGGACGGGTCCCGCGAGCCAGTCCGTGGGTGGCACGTCGATGGGCTTGGGGATGTTGAGGATGCCGCGCGGTCCGCCGAGCCACGGCTTGAGCAGGTCGGATCCCGCCAGGATCCGGATGATCTCGCCGAAGCCGAGCGTCGCGATCGCCAGGTAATCCCCGCGGATCCGCAGGATCGGGAGGCCCAGGAAGAGGGCGACGAGCATCGCGAACAGGACGCCGAACGGGACCGCCTGCCAGAACGTCCAGCCCGCCAATCCGTACTCCGCGGTCGACGTCAGGAGCGCGACGGTGTAGGCGCCGACCGCATAGAAGGCCACGAACCCGAGGTCCAGCAGCCCGGCCAGACCCAGCGTGATGTTGAGGCCGAGACCGAGCAGGACGAACAGGGCCACGATCGCGATGACCTGCGCGAAGAACGGCCCGAGCGCCAGCGGGAAGAAGAACACGAGCAGCAGGGCCAGGACGATCAGCGGCCCGATGACCAACCGCCGCTGCGACGCCGGCAGGGCATCGACCCGGCGCCGAGGTTGCGTGTTCCGCACGAGGACGTTGGCGCCCGCCGTCAGGACGACCACGAGGACGGCACCGGTCACCGTCAGGCCCTCGGCGCCGAACAGCGTCCGTGCCAGGTCCGCCAGCGGCGTCACGAGCATCGGTGTCCGCAGCAGCCCGGCGAACAGGCCGAAGAACACCAGCGACGACAGCCCGACGACGATCGGGGAGCGGACGTTGGGCGGGAGGCCGAGGATGGCGCCCGCGAGCGCCCCCGTGATCCCGCCCACGAGGATCGGGACGTAGGCGCCGGTGATGACGATCCCGTTCTCGAGCAGCTCGTACAGGACGGGCGAGGCGTTGAGGAACATCTCGCGCAGTTCGACGACCGAGCCGAAGGCGATCAGGCCCGTCAGAATCGCGCCCGAGATCGACCCGGCGACCGCACCACTGAGGATGGCCAGCGAACGTGACGTCTGCACGTGATCCCGTGCCGCGACGTAGCCGATCGCCGCGAACGCGATCAGGAGCGCGGCCTGACCGAGCTCCACGATGCCGACGATCAGCGGTCGGACGGCAAAGACCGGCACGATCCCCACGAGGCAGAGGTAGATGGCGACCACGCCGCCGCCGATGCCGACCTTGACGAGTTTCGCCCAGTCAAGGCCCGCGGCCGGGGTGACGCCGGTCGCACCCGCGCCGGGGATCGTCGTCGCGGTCATGCCCGACTCCTCGTCACGCGCTCACCCAGGAGGCCGGACGGACGGAAGACGAGGACCAGGACGAGCATCGTGAACGCGACCGCGTCCTTCAGCTGGTTCGTGGCCGGGACGCCGAAGCCGGTCAGGAACAGCGTCGGCCCGATGGCTTCGATCAGCCCCAGGAACAGCCCGCCGAGGAGCGCGCCCGGGACGTTGCCGATCCCGCCGAGGACGGCGGCCGTGAAGGCCTTGATGCCCGGGAAGATGCCCATCGCGAACGTGACCTGGATGAAGGCGAGCCCATAGAGGACGCCCGCGGCACCGGCCATCGCCGCGCCGATGACGAACGTCAGGACGATCGCGCGGTTCGCGTCGATGCCCATGAGCGCCGCCGTGCCCTTGTCCTCGGACACGGCACGGATCGCGGTGCCGAGCTTGGACCGCATCACGAACAGGTACAGCCCGGTCATCATCGCGAGCGACGCGATCACGACCAGCACGTCCACCCAGCGCATGCTCAGGAACGGGATGGGGGAGTCCTGCTGGAGGAACGCGGGCGTGGGATAGGCGTAGATGCCGGAACCGAAGAAGCCCCGGAACGAGTACTGCAGGAACAGCGAGGCGCCGATCGCGCTGATCAGCGGGACGAGGCTGGGGGCGTTCCGGAGCGGTCGATACGCGATCCGCTCGACGCCGACCGCCAGCGTGATCGACACAGCCATCGCGACGAGGATCGCGAGGCCGATCGCGATGAGGCTGACGATGACGTTGCTGCCCAGCATGCCGGCCCCGGCGAGGGCGACGATGGCGAAGTAGCCGCCGAAGGATCCCGCCATGAAGATCTCGCCGTGGGCGAAGTTGATCATGCGCAGGATGCCGTAGACCATCGTGTAACCCAGGGCGATCATCGCGTAGATGGATCCCTGGGTCAGGCCGGCGCCGACCAGCTCCAGCCAGTCGTCCCCGGTGTACGTGCCGCCGACGAGGGTCAGGAAGGACCCGACGACGACGAGCGCGATGACGGCCGCCTTGAACGCCAGCATGAAGACGTCGATCGCGACATCGGTGAGCCGGTCGAGTCGTCGGACGTTCAACGGTGGGTCTCCGTCGAGTGTCGGCCTTGAGGGGGTTGTGACAGGGACGAGCGGGCGGTGCCCGCTCGTCCCTGTGGTTCGATCGTCCCTCTTATCTCAAGAGGGTGGGAAGGCCTACTCCGGCCAGATCGGGGTCGACGGCATCTTGAGCGCGTCGACGTCCGCCTGGGCGATCTGGTAGACCGCGATGACGGGAGCGCCGCAGTCCCCGGTGGGGGTGCAGCTGAGGGTCCCCGTCAGACCCGCGAAGTCCTTGGTCGCGAAGACGGCGTCACGGAGGGCGCCCTTCGGGATCGACAGCGAACCGTCCGCGTTCTCGACCGCGACCTTCTCGAGCGCCGCGAACAGCATGTTCGTGGCGTCATAGGCCTGGGCGTGGAACGCGCTGAGGGGGTCGCCACCGAACTTGGCCGCTCGCTTCTCGAGGAAGCCGGCATAGTCGCCGGTGAAGGCCGAGAAGTTCGGGCTCGTCTGGTAATGACCGACCGCGGCGGCGCCGGCGGCCTTGAGGAAGTCGGCGGAGTAGTGGCCGTCCGCGCCCATCGTCTTGACGGTCTCGAGACCGGTCGTCGACGGGATCTGGGACTTGAGGAAGCCGGCCTCGGCGATGAACAACGGCATGTAGATGAAGTCCGGCGTCGCCGCCGCCATCGTCTTCAGCGTCGTGCTCATGTCCGTGGTGCCCTTGGCGATCGCCTCGGAAGCGACGATCTCGCCGCCGAGCGCCTTGAACTCCGTCTCGAAGACCCCGACGAGTGCTTCGGCGTAGCCGGAGCCGTCATGGATCGTGGCGGCCTTGGTGACCTTCAGCTCGTTGTAGGCGTACTCGGCCGCGACCTTGCCCTGGAACGAGTCGTTGTGCGCCGTTCGGGCGTAGCCCGCGTACGTCGCGTCGCGATCCTCGGCGGTCAGGGCCGGGCGAGTGTTGGACGGCGAGATGGTCGTCAGGCCGGCCTCGGTGATCGTCTTGATGCCACCCACGACCTCGTCCGAGCAGGACGACCCGATCAGCCCGACGAGGGTGCTGTCGGCCGCGAGCTTGACGGCCGCCGTGGCGCCGCCCTCGGGCGTGCACAGCGCGTCTTCGGTGGTCAGCAGGATGTCGTGGCCCTTGAACTTGCCGCCGAGATCATCGATCGCGACCTCGACGCCCTGCTTGGAGTCCTCACCCAGGGACGCGTCGGCCCCGGAAAGGACGCCCCAGTAGGCGATGTGGACCGGCTCGCCGGATGGGATCTCCACCGTGCCGAGCGCGTCCGCCACGGGCGCCGACGACGCGGCCCCCGTGTTGCACGCCGCGAACGCCAGGATGCTGACGGCCGCGAGCGCACCGAGCTTGTGCATCTTCATCCAAACTCCTCCATACGTCGGTCGAACCCACCTGGCCGGCGACCCGAACAGGTCCCGGGTCGCGCTCCGATGCCCTTGCTCGTTCCGTGATGCGGACCCGCGATGGGTCGCGTGACGGTTCGACCGGTGCATGATGGATCGGGCCCTGGACCTTCTTCGGGCGGCGCGCAGGTGGCCGCCGAAGCGATGCCGTATATTAGGCACCGGCGTCCCGATTGCAATACCGGTCGGTCGCACCCGTCAGCCCGTGCCGAGCGCCTGCCGCTCGCCGCCGACGAGGGGAGCGGCCCCGTACGACCATCGGTCGAGCCCCGGTCGGGGGCGAGCGGGTCCGCCGATCCTGTGCGAGGTTCACGTCCAGCGTGGAGTACCTGGTCCGAGCGGCCCGTGTCACGGACATCGATCGACTCGTCGCGCTCAGCGACGGGCCCGTTCGTGCCGTCCGCGATGAAGGCCCGCTCGTCGCCGCGGATCTCATGCGTCAGCTCGTGTACCTGCCACAGGCCAGCATCATCGTCGCCGAGACGCAGCGCGTGGTGGTCGGCGGGGCGGTCCTCGCCCTCCGTCCATCCGTACGGTCCGGCGGTTTCGTCGGGACGATCGACCTCCTGGTCGTCGACCCGGATCATGACCCCGACCGGATCACGGCCGCGCTCGTCGAGGAGGTTCTGCGGTCCGCGAGCAACAAGGGCTGCACCGTCGTCGAGACGGTCCGACCCGACGATCAGGCGGCAGCGGCTCGCCTCAAGGGGATGGGGTTCGGCGAGGCCGGGCCACGTCTGCAACGAACCGTGGCTGCGGCGGGTTCCGCCGCGCGCCGCATCTGACATGACCGTCGCCACCGTGCTGCGAGATCGCGCCGGTCGGGCGACCCGATAACCCAAGGAGTCACCGTGGGCAAGAACGTCGCCGTCTTCGTGGACGTGGCGAACATCTTCTATGCGGCCAAGGCCGCGGGCGTGGACATCGACTACGTCACCCTGCTGAAGTCGGCCTCGGCCGGGCGAGACCTCGTGCGAGCCTATGCGTACACGGGGCTGGACCCTGACAACGAGAACCAGCGGAACTTCCACGACTTCCTGCGCCGCAGCAACTACAAGGTCGTGAGCAAGGACATCCGCAAGTACGGCGACGGCAAGGTCAAGGCGAACCTCGACATCGAGCTCGTCGTCGACATGATGAAGACGGCCCGCAATCTCGACATCGCGATCGTGGTGTCGGGCGACGGGGACTTCGCCCCGGCCATCCGCGCGGTCCAGGAGCAGGGCGTTCGCGTCGAGGTCATCAGCTTCCGCGGCAATACCAGCTCCGACCTCATCGAGGTCGCCGATCAGTTCACCGACATCGTCCAGCTGGCCAAGGTCGAGAAGGGCTCCCGATCGGGTCGGCGCGTCTCCGACGACGATGCGGATCTGTCGATGACCGAGGTCCCGGACAAGCAGACCGAAGGGTCCGGCGCGGGCCGCGGCCGCGGCGGTCGCGGTCGCGGACGGGGTCGCCCGGGGGAGGCGGAGCCGGTCGTGGCGTCGTCAGGCCGCGGTCGAGCCCCGCGCCGAGCCGCGGCGCCGATCGCGGATGCCGGGGCCGGCGTCGTCGCGTTGCCTGGCGAGCGGCTGTCGCGGGCGCCGGGATCGCTGACCGAAGCGGACCTGGCGGGTGCCGAGGTCTTCACGCTCGATGATGACGACGCGAGCGACGGCGTCGGGATCGATCGCCTCGCCGAGGGTCCCGAGGCCGAAGACGGTCCGCGCCGCCGACGACGGCGTGGCGGTCGCGGTCGCGGCCGGGGCAGGGGACGGGTCGACGCCGACGGATCGGTCGCCACGTCGAGCCAGGACCCCGAGGCGGATCCGGGTGCGGACGACGACGACGATGCCGACGCGCATCCGGAGGTGACCTCGACCCCGCTGCCGCGGGCACGGGCGCCCCGCCGCCCGGTCGCGCCGCGCGCGGCCGACGACGAGGACGCCCCGGTCGCGCCGACGCGACCTCGGACGACGCCGTTCGGCTCGGTGTGGGATTCGCAGATCGGGACGCCGACGCGTGCCACCGGTGAGGTCGCTCCCGTCGGCGACGACGAGGACTTCGACGAGCCGGAGATCCCCGAGTACCTGATCGCCGAGCAGCGTCGCGGCGCCGGCGGTCGATCCGGCGGCGGGAACCGCGGGCCACGTGGCGGGCGATCGGCCTACCAGGCGGCGATCTCCCGGGAACGCTACGGCCGCGGCGGCGGCGGGGGCGGGATCAATCGCTACCCGGACGTCAGCGGCCGGGAGACGCCCCCGCGCCAGGATCGCCCGTTCGAGCGGTCGGGACGTAACGCCTCGAGCGTGCCGCCGTCGGCACCGCGCGGCGGTGGGGAGTGGAGCGAGGTGCCGCCGGAGCTCGAGGCACAACTGCGCGCGCAGGTCCTCCAGAAGTCGACGGCCTCGCGGCCGACCGAGCCTGCCGCCCTCGCGGCCGAGCCCCGTGCCGAAGCGGGCGCCGGATCGCCAGACGCACCCGCGCCGAAGCCGCGAGCGACGCGGGCCCGCAAGCCGGTGACGACCGGTGACGGTCCGTCCGCAGCGAGCGGTCCCGGATCGGACGAAGCGGAGGGATCGGCGAAGCCGGCAGCCCGGGTGAAGTCCACGACGGCCAGGCCGAAGGCCACGCGCGCCCGCGCATCGGCCGCTGCCGTCCCGGATGATCAGGCGGGCGACGCGGACGCCCCGGCCTCGACGCCCCGCGCGACGCGTGCCCGCAAGACCCCGGCCGCGGACAAGACGACGGCGACGACGCCTCGCGCCACGCGGGCCCGCAAGCCGGCCGCCGGCTAGGCGCCCCTCATGGAGGGGGCTCGCACCCGCGGCCACGGCCCGGCCCTCGCCGCCGTCGAGGCGATGATCCGCGGGCAGCCGCCCCACGCCCTGATCCTGAGCGGTCCGTCCGGGGTCGGGAAGACGACGCTCGCCCTCGACCTCGCGGCCGGACTCCTGTGCGGGGCCCAGGATCCGCGTGATCGACCCTGTCGGGCCTGCCGCGCCTGCCGGCTCGTCGACCGCGGCGCGCATCCGGACCTGCACCGGCTGACCCCGGCCGGTCCGGGCGGCCAGGTGGTGATCGGCGGACCCAGGTCGGAGCATCGCGGCGTCCGCGACCTCGTGGCCGACCTGTCGCTGGCACCGCTGGAGGGCGGTGCTCGCATCGCGATCATCGAATCGGCGCACCGGATGACCGAGGATGCCCAGGCCGCCCTGCTCAAGACGCTCGAGGAGCCGCCCGCCCGCGTGACCATCGTCGCGTGCGCGGACGATGCGTCGCACCTGTTGCCGACCGTCCGGTCACGCTGCGCACGACTTCGGCTCGGACCGGTGGGCGCCCGAGACATCGAGGCCTTCCTCGCGGAGCGTGGGGCCGCCGATGCCCCGACCGCGGCCCGCGTCGCCCGACTCGCCTCGGGGCGGCCCGGCCTGGCCCTGGCCTACGCGTCGTCGGCCGACGCGCCGCGGCTGCACGGGGAGATCGCCCGGACCGTCCTCGATCTCGTCGATGCCGCGCCGGCGGTCCGTCTCGCGACGGTAAGATCCGCGATGGTCGTGGCGATGGGGCTCGCGCGGGCCATCGACGCGGGCATCGCCGCCGCGCGCGGGTCGGACGACGAGACCGCTGGGACCCGCGGGCCGCAGCGTCGGGCGCCGGCCCGGGCCGGAGCGACGCCTCCCGCAGCGGCCGACGACGTTGCGGCGCCCGCGGGGAACGGCGACACCGACGACGCGGGGCTTCCCGATGCTGGCACGCCCGCGACCACCGTCCCGCCCGCCCATCGTCGCCGCGCCGCCGAACTGCTCATCGGCGTCGCGATCGGCGTCGCTCGTGACATGGCCCTCGTGGCGGATGGGGGCCAGCGATCGGTCGGCGCCCCGGACCTCCTCGAGGAGCTGCTGGCGGTCGACGCCCGGGTTCCGGCGGGCGCCGCCGCGGCGGCCCTCGGTCGCGCGGAACGGGCCGCGACACTGGTCGCCGCGAACGTGAACCCGGAACTGGTCCTCGACGATCTCGTGCTCGGATGGCCGACCGGCCGGCGGGCCGCCTGACCGTGCCGCCGGACCCGCGATCGGTGGATGCCCGGCTGGAGGCGTCCATCCACGGGCGGGTGCAGGGCGTCGGCTTTCGCTACTTCGTCTGGCGCGAGGCGGGGTCGCTGGACCTCCGCGGGTGGGTGGCCAACGAGATAGACGGCACGGTCCGCTGCGTCGCCGAGGGCCCGCGCGATCGTCTCGAGGCCCTGCTGGCCCGCCTCGAGGCCGGCCCGCCGGCGGCGATCGTCGAGCGCGTCGTGACGGTCTGGGGACCCGCGTCGGGGTCACTCGGGCCGTTCGGCGTGCGAAGCGGGGCACATCGCGGCGATTGAACCCCGAACCAACGGACGCCCACGAACGGGACCGGTGGGCTATTCCGCTTGGGACCATCGGGGCGCAGGGTGACGCCACGATGGAGCCGAATTCTGCGGCCGAGGAGCTTCCCGCCCTCTACCGCGCCATCCTCGATCGCGTCGCCCAGCTCGAATCCGGCGGCGAGCGGGTGGAGGCCGCCCGCGTTCGCGCGAGCGCGACGAAGATCTACTCGCGGGCGTGGGATGACCGAGCACGTCGTGGGCTCGAGGAGCTGCTGCGCCGGACCAGCCCGCCACCGGGATCGGCACCGTCGGGCCAGGCCGTCGCCAAGCCCGCCGTGGGTCGTCGGAGCGCCGCGACCTCCTGACGCCGTGGCGCCGTACGCTATGACGGCATGGTCGACCCGATCGCTCCTCCCGACACCGTTCCGGCCCTGATCGCGCGCGCGATCGACGCCTATGCCGACCTCGAGACCCTGGGCGAGGCCATCGACGACGAGTGGACCTACGTCACGGACCTGGCCTCGGCATGGCGGGAGCGGCTCGAGGAGGTCGCGGGCTCCATGGCGGAACCGGCGCCTCCCGGCGCCGGAGCGGCGGTCGACCGGGCGATCGACGAGATCGGACGGATCCGCGACCCGCATCGCGCCATCGACTGGCTCTCGACGTTCCCGATGGTCGTCCTCCTGGCTGTCGGTGCGGAGCCGTGAGGTTCCAGGACGCGGCGCGTGACGCGCGCACCGTCGTCTACGCCGGTGTCCAGGCCGATCCGACCGTGGCGACCATGGCGGATCTGCTCGTCGATGCGTCATCGGCCGAGCGTGTCATGGCGCGGGCCGTCATGACCGGCGAGACCCTTGACCCTGATGCATGGCGGGCGATGTTCCCGTCGGTCTTCGGGCCGCAGGCGCCGGCGACCGTCCGGGATCGCGCGGCATCGATCCTGACGGCCGCCCTCGCGATCGCCGACCGCGGAGACGAGGTCCGCAACCAGCTCCGCGGGGCCACCCTGGAGGCGCTCACCGAGCGACTCCTGGCCCGGCGCGTCGGGCCGGACGTCCTCCGGCGCGAGCGGCGCATCCTGTTCGACGGCGTCACTGCGGAGATCCACCCGTATGACGTGACGGTCGAGCGGCACGGGGCGGCGGAGGCCTATGACTGCAAGTGGGGTGCGCGGGGCATCAACGCCGACGTGCTCCATCAGCTCGACGACGCCCGGACCCATGCGCAGGACGAGGACGAGCCACTGGCGGTCACGCTCGTCGTCTTCGATGCCGTTCGCTCGTGTGCCGTCCGGCTGGCGCGCCAGACCGCGCCCCACGCGTCGACGAGGATCGTCGGCCTCGAGACGCTGGACACCCTCGCCGACGATCCGCGATGACCGGCCTGTCGACTGACGGGCGGGCTTACCACGCGGTCACGCGCGTCCGGTTCGACGAGGCAGGGCCCGACGGATCCCTGCGGACGTCGAGCGCGTTGCGCTACGCACAGGACCTCGCCTGGCAGCACTCGGCCGCGAAGGGGTTCGACCGGGCCTGGTACGCGGAGCACGGCCTCACCTGGCTCGTGCGGGCCGCGAGACTGGAGATCCGGTCACCCGTCGGCGTGGGCGCCACGATCGAGGGGGTCACCGAGGTCGTCGGCATGCGGCGCGTCTGGTCACGTCGACGGTCCACGTTCGAGGATCCCGCCGGCGTCACGCTCGCGGTCGTGGACATCGACTGGGTCTTGCTGGATGGGCGGGGCCAGCCCGTCCGCATCCCGCCGGTCTTCGAGTCGCTCCTCGGGTCGGCATCGGGGCCGGTGGAGCTCGGACGGGTCGTCCTGGGCGAGCCCGCGACGGACGCCCGGCGCCGGACGTTGATCGTGCGACCGCAGGAGCTCGACCCGCTCGATCACGTCAACAACGCCGTCTACGCCGACTGGCTCGACGAGGCCATCATCGACGCGGGCGACACCGCGGCGACGCGCGTCGTCCCGCGCGTGGCGCGCCTGGAGTACGCGTCCGCGGCCGGACCGTTCGAGGCCCTGGACGTGATCGCATGGCGCGAGGGCGTCGGCTGGTCCATGCGCGTCGACGGGCCGGCGGGTGACGTCCGGATGCGCGCGCGCCTCGAGCGCGGCTGACGGCTGCGACCGTCATTTCGTGGTGCTCGGGCGCACCGAATGACCCATCTGGACCGCCACAGACCACCCCATTCTGCACATGACCGTCCGAAGTGCGGTAGCCTGAAGGCCCCATTGCGACACCGGTCTGCTCACCAGACCTTTGATGTCGCTCACGCATCACCCCTGGTAGCAGGAGGACGCCATGGCGTCGCCCCTACCCGGCATGCGCTTTCGTCGCAGTCGGATCACCCTCGCCACCCTCATGGTCGCGACCCTCTCTGTCGCCTCGGCCGGCGCGCCGTCGATCGCCGACGCGGCCTGCGGGTCGTTCCAGTCGCGGGTCGACAACGCCCGGACCGGCAGCACCATCACGATCCCGAGATGCACCTTCAACGAGTCCGTGGTCATCCGCAAGCGGCTCACGATCCTCGCGTACGGCGCGACGATCGACGCCGGCGGCCGGAACCATGGGGTTCGCGTGGAGGCCAGCGACGTCACGATCAAGGGCTTGCACGTCCGGAATGCGAGCGGCGGTTCGCACGATGGCGCGATCCACCTCAACGGCCACTCCCGCCTGACCCTCCGTCGCGTCAAGGTCTTCGACAGCGACACCGTCTGCCTGTCGCTCAACGGCGGCTCCGGTCACCGGATCCTGTACACGAGCCTCAAGCGGTGCGGCAAGGAGGGCTACTTCGGGAACGGCATCTCGAACACGGTCTTCGAGCACAACTGGATCCACCACAACAACACGAACCTCGCGTTCGACCCGCAGGTCGAGGCCGGCGGCGGGAAGATCATGGCCAGTACCGGCATCACGTTCGCCGCGAACAAGGTCTGGAAGAACGGCGGACCCGGGATCTGGTTCGACAACGGCGTCAGGAACGTCGTCGTCCGCGACAACCGGGTCTGGGAGAACCACGAATCCGGGATCATGTTCGAGATCAGCAGCGGCGCGAAGATCTACCGGAACCGTGTCTGGAAGAACGGCTTCGGCCACGCGGCGTGGGGCTTCGGTGCCGGCATCCTCATCAGCTCGTCGGACGGGGCGTCGATCCACCACAACACGGTGGCCTGGAACGCCCGCGGCATCAGCGTCATCAGCCAGTCCCGGCAACTGAGCCCGCACACCGGCAACGTCGTGCACGACAACGTGATCATCAGCGCCGGGACGAAGTTCGTGACCGGGTTCTATGACGATCACGGCGGAAGCCTGTACTCGTCCGGCAACGGCAACCGGGGCTGGGGCAACCGCTACTGGATCGCCGGTGACCGGACGTCGAGCGACCGGTTCCACTGGGGCGGTGGGCGATCCACGCTGTCGTCCTACAACGCCACGCCCGGTGAGGCGAGCGGCGACTACATCTCCACGGCCAAGCGCAACAGGATCCTCCGTTCGAAGGACATGCCCCTGAGCTGATCGTCCCGTGCCGGGACCCGGTGAGGGGTCAGGGCGCATCCCTCTCCCCACCGAACTCGAGGAGGACGCACGATGGCGTCGACCCCGTCCCGGCACGCGGCCAGCGCGCCCCAGCCTGACTCGAACCACCCGGCCCCGCGACGGGCGCGGCGCGGCCGTGGCCGCGCGTTCCTGGTCGCGCTCGTCCTCGCGGCGACCGCGGTCGGCGCCCCGACGCAGGCGCCCGACACGTCGGCCGCGTGCGGCTCGTTCCAGTCGATGGTCGATTCGGCCGCGTCCGGCAGCACGATCACCATCCCGCCGTGCACCTACACCGAGATCGTGGAAGTCCGCAAGCCGCTCACGATCAACGCCGCGGGCGTGACGATCGACGGCGGCGACACGCGGGCCTACGGGATCAAGATCCTGGCCAGCGACGTGACGGTCAACGGACTGACCGTGACCCGGGTCAAGGGTGGCGCGCACGTCGGGGCGGTGTGGACCACCGGTATCTCGCGGTTCACCTTCCGCGACGGCGTGGCCCGCGACAGCGCGACGGTGTGCGTCTCGCTCAACGGTGGCAGCGGCCACCGGATCCTCGACTCGCGGATGACCGGTTGTGGCAAGGAGGGCTACTTCGCCAACGGCACCACCGACATCCTGTTCCGGGGCAATCGGATCGACCACAACAACACGGATCTGGCCTTCGACCCGCAGAGCGAGGCCGGCGGCGGCAAGGTCATGGCCAGCAGCGGCGTCACGTTCGACAGCAACGAGGTCGACCACAACGGTGGACCCGGCATCTGGTTCGACAACGGCGTCTCGAACGTGACCGTCATCAACAACTCGTCGCACGACAATCACGAGTCCGGGATCATGTTCGAGATCTCCAGCAACGCGACGATCTCGAACAACGCGGTCTGGAACAACGGCTTCGGCCACGCCGCGTGGGGGTTCGGTGCCGGGATCCTGGTCAGCTCGTCCGATGGCGCGCGCATCATCGGCAACACGGTCGCGTGGAACGCGCGCGGGATCTCCGTCATCAGCCAGGGCCGGAACCTCTCGCCACACAGCGGCAACGAGATCCGGGACAACGTCATCGTGAGCCAGGGCGGCTCGTTCGTCGCGGGCTTCTACGACGATCACGGCGGCAGCCTGTTCACGAACTCGAACTCGAACTCCGGCAGCGGCAACCGCTACTGGATCGGCGCCGCGGAGCCGTCCAATGACCGCTTCCATTGGTCCGGACCGCGCTCCACCCTGTCCGCCTACAACGGCACGCCCGGCGAGGACGGCGGCTCGTATCTCTCGACGAGCGCCCGGGACGCCGCCCTGGCGGCCGCTGGGATCGGCAGCAGCGGCACGCCGCCGCCCGCTCCGAAGCCGCCCGCTCCGCCGCCCGCTCCGAAGCCCCCGACCCCGCCGAAGGATCCCGCGCCGCCGAAGCCGTCGGCCCCGAAGCCGGACGTCGAGACACCGACCTTCTCGCTCCGAACGGGTCGCCACGGCCTCAACGACACCGTCCCGGCGCGGATCCGTTGGGGGGCGACCGCGGGGGCGTCGCGCTACCAGCTCCAGCTCAAGCGCGTGGGCGGCGAATACGTCACGGTCCCGCTGCCCACCGCGACGGCCCGCTCGAAGGCCATCGTGCTGCTGACGAGCAAGGACTACCGGGCCCGCCTGCGGGTCAAGGTGGATGGGCGGTGGAGTGACTGGGCCACGAGTGCCACGATCGACGTGGACCGCGCCCAGGAGACCAACGCGGCCATCGACTACGACGGCACCTGGATCCGACGGTCCCACCCGGGAGCGTCGGGCGGCCATCTCCGCGCGGCGAGCGACGACGGCGCATCGGCGACCTTCGAGTTCACCGGCCGCTCGGTCGCGTGGGTGGCCCCGAAGGGCCCGTCCCGCGGCTCGGCAGAGGTCTGGGTGGACGGCTCGTACCGGACCACGATCGACCTGCGGCGCTCCGGGCCGCGCGCGCGGGCCGTCGTCTTCGCCACGTCGTGGAGTGGTCGCGGTGACCACACGATCGAGATCAAGGTGCTCGGGACCGACGGGCATCCGCGCGTCGACGTCGACGCGTTCATCGTCCTCGACTGATCGCCGCGGATCGCTCAGCGCCCTCGCGCTGCGCGAGCGTCGACGAGCGCCTCGACGGCCTTGACGGCCGCCTCGAGCGAGTCCGGAAGCCTGGTCGCGCCGAGCGCGTCGGGGACGCGGTCGGCCGCCGAGCCGCCGATGGCACACGTGACCTGCCGGTCACTCCGGTCGAGGACCTCGATCACCTGGGTGGCCCCGGCCACGTCGGACGGCATCACCACGGCCAGGACCGCCACCGGTGCCCGAGTGTCCTGGACCGCCTGGAGCCAGCTCTCCGGCGGGACGTCGGCGCCGAGGTAGAGCACGCTCAGACCGGCGCGACGCGCGGCGACGGCGAACGCGAACGCCCCGAGCTCGTGTCGACCGCCGGGCGGTAGGCCGACGATCACCTCGGAGCCACGTCCGCTCCAGCCGGCGGCGTCGTAGTAGTGCGCCAGGCGGCGCCGGACGAGCTCCGTGGCCGCATGCTCGGCCGCCACGTCGACGTCACCGCTGGCCCAGGCCGTCCCGAGGGCACGAAGCGCGGGGAAGATCCGGTCCTCCATCGCGGACTCGAACCGCTGCGCGGCGAAGCCCTCGTCGAGCAGCCGCTCCATCGTCTCGACGTCGAAGCGGTTGGCCGCAGAGGCGAAGCTCGCATCCGTGGCCGTGTCGGCCGGCGGGCTGGCACCGGCCGCCCGCTCCTGGGCCGGGGCGCTCGCCTCGGCCGGCGGAGACACGCTGGCGAGGTCTTCGCCGGCTTCGATCACCCGCGTGGCCGCCTGGCTCGGTCGCCAGCCCTCGGACTCGATGAGGTGACGCATCGCGATCAACCTGGCGATGGCGGCGTCGTCGTAGAGCCGGTATCCGCCCGCGGTCCGCGCGGGTTCGACGATGCCGTAGCGGCGCTCCCACGCCCGGATGGTCGGGATGCGCAAGCCGGTGCGCGCGGCTGCCTGGTT
Source organism: uncultured Anaerolineaceae bacterium (assembly GCA_964393345.1). Lineage (GTDB taxonomy): Bacteria > Chloroflexota > Limnocylindria > Limnocylindrales > CSP1-4 > SPCO01. The sequence continues at coordinate 36,665 of CAYMTJ010000008.1, forward strand.
GATGGTGTACATCGTTTGTCTACCTTACCACACGACAAACACTTGACAAGCCTTGTACAACAGGCCTATCGTTCGGTCAACCCTCAACAAAGGGTGGACATCTGGTCGAGCGGCATTCGCCGACTCCGACCTTGATGGGCCGAAGGAGGACAATCGCATGAACCGTAGACTCGCCCGGATCGCCCGCCTCGCGGTGGTCGGATCCATGCTCTTCGCCTTCGCTGGCACGGCCAGCGCCGCGGATACGGCCAAGGTCCGTGTCCTGCACGCGTCGCCCGACGCCCCGAACGTGGACGTCTATCTCGACGACGCCATCGTGGACGCGCTGACGAACGTGCCGTTCGGCGTCATCTCCGGGTACCTGAAGATCCCCGCCGGTGACCACAACGTCAAGGTCTACGCCACCGGCACCACGAGCGGCCCCGTCATCGACGCGGACGTGACCGTCGCCGCCGGCAAGAAGTACACGATCGCCGCGACCGACGCGGTCGCATCGATCGCCGCGCAGGTCATCGAGGACAAGCCGTCCGCCAGCTGTGACACGGCCCAGGTCCGCGTCGTCCACTTCAGCGCCGACGCCCCCGCCGTGGACGTCGCCACCAGCGGTGCGGCCCCGGCCGACGCCGTCGTGAAGAACCTCGCCTATCCGGACGCCACGGGCTATCTCGATCTGCCGGGTGACTCGTACGACCTCGAGGTTCGCCTCGCCGGGACGACCACCGTCGCTCTGCCGCTGCCCGGCGTGGCGATCGAGGACTGCAAGTCCTACACGGTCTTCGCGATCGGCTCCGCGGCCGACCCGGCCGTGGGCGGTAACGCCCTCCAGGTCGCCGTCGCGGTCGACGCGTCGAGCGGTCCGCTGCCTGCCACGGACATCGCCGGCGCGGTCAGCGAGACGCCGGTCGCCGGAACGAGCCCGATCCGCGTCGCCGCCCTCGCGGCCGCGACGATCATCGCGTTCGCCGGTGCGTTCACCTTCCTGACCCGCCGGGTCCGGAACGGCTAGCCCCAGGCGACACCGTCGCCAGTGATGATGGACACGCCCGTCCGGAGCGATCCGGGCGGGCGTCTCCGCAGATAAGGCCACACCTTATGCACACCTTCGTGGACCCGCGACCGGCCGGCTGGTCACCCCTCGGGCGCCGGGTCGACCGCGCCGCTCAGTCCCACGATCAGGTCCCACAGACGTCGGCGGTCCGCCGTCGACAGCCTCGTGCCCGGCGCCCGATCGAACGGCCGCGGCCGCCGATCGAGGAACAGTTCACCGCCGGGTCCGATCTCGTCCCTGGGCGCCGCAGCAAGCCAGATCAGCGTGTCGATGCCCTCCGCCGGGGTTCGCAGGAGCGGCCCCATGAGCCCGGAGAAGCCGGGCAGCGACGCGGACAGGCCGGGCGTGTCGGCCCAGCCCGGGTGCATCGCCTGGAAGCGCACGCCCGCCGCCGGGAGCCGGCGATGCCATTCCCGGATGAGCGCCACCTGCGCGCGCTTGGCCCGAGCGTAGGCACGGGCGCCCGAGAACGCGCCGTTCGCGGACCCGAGGTCATCCAGGTCCAGGGACTGTGCGTACTGACCTCCGGACGTCACGGCGATGACCCGCGCATCAGCGGAAGCCCGAAGCAGGGGCAGGAGCCCCGCTTCGAGGGCGAACGGCCCGACGACCAGGGTCGCCAGCGTGGACTCGATGCCGTCCGGCCCCACGGTCCGTTCGGGGTAGATCGCGCCGGCGTTGTCGATGAGGACATCGAGCGCCGGCTCGGTGTCGAGGATCCGGGCCACCGCGGCCCGCACGGAGGTCAGCGAGCGCATGTCAGCGACGACGATCGGAAAGCGATCCGTGCCATGCGCCGCGGCCAGCGCGTCGCGCAGGGCGATGAGCTTGTCCTCGCTGCGGCCGACCAGGATCATCCTGGCGCCGAGCGCCGCGAGCGTGTCGGCCGCCGCGCGTCCCAGCCCGGACGTGGGGCCCGTGATGAGCACCGTCCGGCCGTCGAGCGCGCCGGGGGCCGGGTCCGCCCAGTCGTACATCCGACGCCGGACGGCGTATCCCACCTTCGTGAAGCTGCCGACGATCGTGAGTTCAAGGGCCGCATCGACGGCCGTTCGCAGGTCCATGCTCTGCCTTTCCCGGTCGGGACCCCGGCCGGCCATCGCTGGAGCGTCCCTCCGCCGACCATCATGACCGCTTTGACGAGGAGACCCCGATGACCCGACTGCACGAACGCCTGACCACACCACTCGCGCAGGCCGACGCCTTCGCCTATATCGCGGACTTCGCCAACTCCCAGGAGTGGGATCCGGGCGTCGCGACCGCGGTGCGCGTCGACGACGGCCCGGTGAGGGTCGGTGCGCATTACCGGCTGGGGGTCCATCTTGGCGGCCGGGTGGCGCCGATGGACTATCGCATCACCGTGCTCGAGGCCCCGGATCGCGTGGTCCTCCAGGGGGAGGGGTCCGGCGTCACGGCCGTCGACGACATCCGCTTCTCGCGCGACGGCGACGTCACGCGGATCGAGTACATCGCCGACATCAAGCTCGGCGGCATCCTTCGATTCGTCCAGCCGCTCCTCGGTGGGGCCTTCAGGACGCTGGCGAGGAACGCGGTCGGCGGCATGCAGCGAACGCTCGACGAGCGAGCGGCGGCCGCGGCGAGGGGCGCGACATGAGGGTCGCGATCGTGGGCGCCGGCATCAGCGGCCTGACGGCCGCGTACGCGCTGCACACGGACCACGACATCCGGCTGTTCGATGCCGACCGCGCCCCGGGCGGTCACGTCAAGACCGTCATGGTCCCGACGCGCGACGGTCCGGTCGCGGTGGACACCGGGTTCATCGTCTACAACGACCACACGTACCCGAACTTCATCCGGCTCCTGGCCGAGCTCGACGTCCCCACCCAGGTCAGCGATATGTCGCTCGGGTCGGCCTGCCGCGCCCACGATGTCGAGTTCAGCTCGCGTGGCCTGCGCGGCCTCTTCGCCAAGCCGTCGCTGCTCGGCCGGCCGGGGCATTGGCGGATGCTGTCGGACGTCTTGCGCTTCTACCGGGACGCCCGTGACGTCCTCGATGCCCCGCGGCCGTCGGGCCACACGCTGGGTGCGTTCCTTGACGAGCGTCGCTACGGCGCCGGCTTCCGCGATCACTTCCTCGTCCCCATCACCTCCGCCGTCTGGTCGACCGGCGCGAACCGGGTCCACGAGTTCCCGGTCGACTACCTGCTCCGGTTCCTCGACCACCACGGCCTCATCGGTCGCGGGAACGCGCTCCAGTGGCGCACGATCACGGGTGGTTCGATGACGTACGTCGATCGCATCGTCGAACGCCTGGCGCCCGGTGCGGTCTCGGTCGGTGACCCGGTCGTGGACGTGGCGCGTGACGACGATGGCGTCTCGGTCCGGACGGGGAGCGGACGGCTCGAGCGGTTCGACGCCGTCGTGATGGCGACGCACGCCGATGACGCCCTGGGCCTCCTCCATGACGCCGACCTTCGAGAGCGGACGGTCATCGGCGGGTTCGAGTACTCGTCCAACGAGGTCGTGCTTCATAGCGACGCGCGGGCGATGCCGTCGCGCGCCGGCGCGTGGGCGTCATGGAACGTCGTCCAGGACGATTGCTCGGTCCCGGGCTCGTCGCTCACGATGACGTACCACATGAATCGACTGCAATCGATCCCCGGGCCCGTCCAGTACTGCGTGTCGGTCAATCCGGGTGATGACCTGCGACCGGACCTGGTCATCGCCACCCGGTCCATGCGACACCCGATGTACACCGCGGCGACGCTCGCCGCCCAGGCCGGTATCGGGGCGCTGCAGGGCCGGCGCCGGACGTACTACGCGGGTGCGCATCTCGGCTACGGCTTCCACGAGGACGGCTGCCGCTCCGGCTTCGAGGCCGCGGAGCTCGTGCGAGCCCTGGACATGGAGCTGGCGGCATGAGGTCGCATCTGCTGGACGGCATCGTCCGGCACCGCCGCGCCCGGCCGTTCGTCTACGCGCTCGATCACGGCGTGTACTACGCGGCGCTCGACCTGTCGGAGCTCGACGAGGTCGCCGGCTCGCTGCGCCTCCTGTCCCGCAACCGCCCCGGCGTGCTCGCGTTCCGCGACGACGACCACCTGATCCCGCCGGCGGCGGACGTCCGAGTGGCGATCGACGATCACCTCCGTGGGGAGGGCATCGACCCGGCCGGCTGGCGCGTCACGCTCATCACGAACCTGCGGGTCTTCGGCTACGTCTTCAACCCCGCCAGCTTCTTCCTGTGCCGCGATCCCGATGGCGAGCTGCGGGTCGTCATCGTCGAGGTCCACAACACGCACGGGGAGCGGCACCTCTACACCCTGCATGCCGACGACGCGGCCGGTCGGCCGGATGCGCCGTTCAGCGGCGCGATGGACAAGACGTTCTACGTCTCGCCCTTCATCGAGATGGTCGGCCGATACACGGTGCGCGTCCGCGACGAGCCCTCGCGATTGCGGATCACCATCAATGAAGGCGATGACGACGGGCCGCTGCTCCACACCAGCCTGGACCTGCGGCGGCATCGCCTGACGGACCGGATGCTCGCCCGGCTCATGCTCCGCCACCCGTTCGTCACCCACAAGACGATCGCGATGATCCACTGGCACGCGCTTCGACTGTGGCGGCGCGGCGCCCGCTTCCACCGCCACGGAGAGGCGACACGATGACCACGCCCACCATGACGCGCCGGACCCGAGGGTTCGCCGCGTCGCTCATCGACCGGATCACCTGGAGGGTGGCGCTGTCCGTCGCCGGCCGGATCCGTGTCGGTCGACTGGACCTCGTCCTCCCCGACGGGTCGCGCCACGCCTTCGGCGAGGCCGACGCGACCGATCGCGCCGAGATGCACATCCACGACCCGCAGGCGCTGGTCCGGATGATCCGCGACGGCGAGACCGGGGCCGGCGAGGCCTATATGGAGGGTCTGTGGTCCAGCCCCGATCTGGTGTCCCTGATCCGCGTGGCCGCGCTCAATCGCGGATCGCTCGCGCTGTCCAGCGGCTGGTTCCGCGTACCCGCCCAGCTTCGCCGGACCCTGGCCCATCGAGGCCGTCGAAACACGCGGCGGGGCAGTCAGCGGAACATCGCGGCCCACTACGACATCGGGAACGACCTGTACCGGCTCTTCCTCGACGAGACCATGACGTACTCCAGCGCGGTCTTCGAAACACCCGACCAGTCGCTGGCCGACGCGCAGCGCAACAAGTACCGGGCGATGGCCGAGGGTGCCGGGCTGGTCGCCGGCCAGCACGTCCTCGAGATCGGGTCCGGCTGGGGGGGCTTCGCCCTCTATGCCGCGGGCGAACTCGGCTGCCGGGTCACCTCGATCACGATCTCCCGCGAACAGCACGCCCTGGCTCGCGAGCGGGTCCAGGCCGCGGGCCTCGAGCACCTCGTGGACATCCAGTTGCGCGACTACCGCGACATCGAGGGTACCTACGACGCGATCGTCTCGATCGAGATGCTGGAGGCCGTCGGGGACGAATACTTCGAGGCGTTCTTCGAGGCCTGTGACGCCGCGCTCGTGCCCGGTGGCCGCCTGAGCCTGCAGGTCATCACGTTCCCGGACGCCACCTACGAGCGCCAGCTGCGTGGCGCCAACTGGATCCAGACCTACATCTTCCCGGGCGGCCTGTGCCCGTCACTGGCCGTGATGGAGCGGGCCACGAGGGACACCCATCTCCTGATCCGCGGCGTCACGGACATCGCCGAGCACTACGTTCGAACGCTGCGGGCGTGGCGGACGCGCTTCCTCGACCAGGTCGGCGCCGTACGGGCGCTGGGCTTCGACGAGCGGTTCGTGCGGATGTGGGAGTACTACCTGGCCCTCAGCGAGGCCGGGTTCGCCACCGGGGTCAGCCAGGACCTCCAGGTCGTCTTCGAGAAGCGCCGCGGGCTCCCGGCGTAGGCCGTCCAAGGCCCGTCTCTGCCAGGCCCGGGCTGTCTACGCGGTCTCCACGGACACGGTCAGGTCCACGGTCAGCCCGTCGGCGATGGAGCCGGAGATCGTGCCGAGCTGGAGTTCGCCGCCGTCATCGCTGAAGACGTTGTCCCGTTCGAGACTGACGTCGGCCAGGGCGCCGACGCTCGGGCCGTAGCCGTCGATCGCGTAGACGAGGTCGCAGGTCTCCTTCGGCAGCGCGATCTGCGACGTCCCGATCACGTTCGCCACGTCGGTCGCTGCGTCAAGGCTCGGGTAGACCTCGAAATGGACGTGCGGCCAGCGTCCCGGATAACAGGCCGGGAAGATGCTGGTGAACGTGACGACCCCGTCCTCGCCCGCGGCCTGGACGCCGCGGAGGTAGTTCTCGTTGGTGACCGCCGCGGAGTACATCGAGTACTGGCCGTCCCGGTCGCAGTGCCAGACGTACACGGCGGCACCGGCCAGTGGCACGCAGTCGCTCGCGTTGTCCTGGATGGTCATGCGGATCGTCAGCGGGACGCCCTCGGCGACGGTGGTCGAGCCGCCGAAGCTCGAGCGGATGTCCTGCCGCACGACCCCGCTCTGCGACAGGATGTCGGGCCCGTTGGACCCATCGCCCGGGAAGGGGCCGGCCGTCTCCTCGGGGATGAGGGCGCAGCTCGCGCCGGCCTCGGTGGCCGATGCTGACCCGCTCGCCAGCGGCGAGCCCGTCGAGGCGGCCGGTCCGCACCCGACGATCGTGAAGAGCCCGGCGCTGAACCCGCCGAAGCCCAGCAGGCGGAGCACTCGCCGCCGGTCGATGGCTCCGAGGTCGTAGGCCAGGCCGCGATCGAGCGGATCGAGCCCGTCCTCGTCGCGGGTCATGGGTCGCGTGGTCATGAGCATCTCTCCGTGGTCATGGGCGGGGTCGTGATGGCGTCGCGCGGGACCCGATCATGCGAGGCGATCCTTCGGATCGTCTGAGAGCGGCATGAGGACCCGAAGGCGCGCGTGGCGTCACGACGGCACCATCGCCATCGCGCGGTCCGGCCGCAGCAGGAACGGCGGCAGGTACGCCGGGATGTTCGAGAACGGGAGGACGTCGGGGCTGAGCTCGATGCCGAGGGCCTCGGTCATGAACCGTCGCCGGGCCACGATGCGCGCCCACGCATCCGGATAGCGCGCCGCGAACGCGTCGCGCAGCCCGGCATCGGCAAGCGCCACGCCGTCCTCGATGTTGGTCGTGAAGAAGTCCGTCCCGGTCGCGGGGATGACGTCCACCTGGAAGGCCATCCCCGAGCGCAGGACCACCGGCGACCCGGCCCAGACCGGCGAGTTCACCCACTCGTCAAGATGGATCTGGTGGCCGGCGTTGAGGAAGATGCCGAAGAACGGATCACCGAGCCGGCTCGCCACCGCCTCGTGGAGATCGCCGCCGGTCGCCCCGATCCGGAGCGCCCCGTACCAGGCGGCGATCGCCTCGAAGTACGGGACGACGAGTCGCTCCACGTAGTCCGCGATCGGTGCCGGCAGGTCCGCCGCATCCGCCACGACGAACCCGGCCCGGCAGTTGAGCGCTCCCCACACGCCGAACGCCACGGTGAACCGATCGCCCGCCTCGATGACCCGGTCCGACGGGCTGAGCAGTCCGAAGCTCGCGCGCGGCCCGCTGGTCAGCATCAGATGACACGACAGGGGCATCCCGTTCCAGCGCAGGAGGCGGACGCCCTCCTGCTCCGTCATCCCCGGGCGCAGGCCGAAGAGCAGGTCGCGCACGCCCTGGGACGTCTGGCACGCCGCGTACTCCATCGCCGCGAGCTGGTCGAGTTCGTTGATGACCCGGAGCCCGTCCGCCGGGTCGATCGCGAGGTCACCCGCGTTCTCGACCGCGCCACCGGCGCCGACGAGCCGGCGCAGCTCGTCCACGAGGTATGCGGGAACCTCCAGGCGGCTCCGCTCGGCGAAGGTCTTCCAGCCGATGACCCCGACCCGCGTGCCGCCGGTGATGCCCTCGCCGGCCAGGATCGCCGCGAGCGGCTGCGATCGATCGCGTGGCTGGTTCGGCAGGCTGAGGTCCTGGAACCGGATGCGCCGCATGGACAGTGGTGCGGCGCCGGCCACGCCGAAGCACTCGTTCCCGACGAGGATCGCCGGGTCGTCATCGCCGGGACCCACGACGAGGACGGCTTCCTCGAACCGCGGATCGAAGCCCGTCAGCCAGCTCATGGTGGCGCTGTGTTCGCGGTCGGCATAGATGACCAGCCGGTCATAGCCTCGCCCGGCGGCACGCTGGCGCAGGCGGGTCAGACGGTCCGCGAAGAGGCTGGCCGGGAGCGCCGGCATGGCATCCGGCATGCCGAACGCCGGGAGCTGGAGGTCGATGAGTCGGGCTCTGGCCATGGCGGGCTCCTTGGATCAGTCCTCCGGACGCCAGGGGATGGGCGCCGTGGCGTCACGATCGATGATGACGAATCCGTCCGCCGCCACCCGCATCCACGGTCCGACGGCGCCATCGGGCCAGCGGACGCGCACGTCGGCTTCGGCCGCCGGCCCGAGACCGGCGTGGATCCATCCCGCCCGACCGCTGATGTGCCCGCCGCCGATCGTCAGTTCCCGGGTGGTGGTCTGCCCGCCGATCCGGACGTCGAGCCAGCCCCCGATCGCGTCGCGGTTCGGGCCGTCCTGCCGGACAGCGACCGCCAGCCAGTGGCCGATCGGGACGGGGGCTTCGTCCGTGCCGCCGCCGACGTTGTGCCAGAGCCGCGTCGGCGTGCCGACGTTGACCTCGACGAGGTCGAGCAGGCCGTCGAGATCGAGATCGACCAGTGCGGCGCCGCGCCCTCGCTCGAAGCTCAGGACGCCGGCCTCCTCGGCGGCCTCGACGAAGGTGCCGTCGGGCTGCCCGAGCAGCAGGTTGCTGGGATCACGCATCGCGAACTCGGGCATCGCGGACACGTTGCCCTTCGAGATGAACAGGTCCATGAACCCGTCGTCATTGACGTCGTCGAACTGCGGATGCCAGGCGGTGGATGGCATGACGTCACCGCCCGTGAACGGCTGGGCCGCGTTCACGCCGCGCTTCGCGCCGATGTCACGGTACGTCGGGCGGTCCGGGCCGGCGAGCAGCGTCTGCAGCTTGTTGTCCGCCTGGCTCGTCAGGAACACCTCCGGGAGACCATCGCCGGTGACGTCCTGGCTGGCGATCCCCATGCCCTCGATCTGGACCCGCACCCAGCCGTCCTCGGTCTCGTACCGGCGCGGCGGCTCACCCGCGACGATCCGCCAGAGTTGCTCCTCGCCGGTCGCCGGGTCGTAGTACTGGCGGTCGTTGCTGATCCGCAGGTCCGCCCGTCCCGATCCGCTCCAGTCGCTGAACAGCATCGAGAGGCTGCAGTGGCCGGGCGTCAGGACCGTCTCGGCCCCGTAGCCGGTGCTCGACGCCGGCCGGTACAGGCCGTTGTCCTCGCAGACCGGCGTCGCGGCGCCCGTCTCGTCGAGGCGCAGGTATCGACCCAGGGCGAGCGTCGGCAGATCGGCGTCGCCCTCCCACGTCGCGCTGAAGGCCGTCGTCCAGCCGGTTCCGCCCTCGAAGCCCCACGCCTCGGTGGCGTCGTCGAACCGGCAGCCACCGAGCCCGCGGAGGAGGTCCGCCCCGCCGACGCGGAGGACCGCGAGGTCGATCCGGCCGTCCGCGTCGATGTCGATCGGATACGCCCCGTTGACGCCGACACGATCGGTGACCGGATCCGGGCGTCGCTCGAACCGGAGGCCGGCGCCGGCCGTGCTCGCGTTCCGGAACAGCGCCGCGGGCTCCGCTCCACCGGCGAGGTACAGCTCCGGCCGACCGTCGTCGTCGCAGTCGAACGTCGCGAGGCCGCCGCCCACGGCGTACAGCGGGCCGCCGTCATAGGTATGCGCGAGTCCCGCGGACGCGGCGACATCCACGTAGCGCGGGACCGGACCGACGGCCGTCGGGGTCGACTGGGCCGGCCGGATGATCCCGAGCCCGAGCGCCGCACCGACCGCCGCCAGGATGAGGACGACGGACGCCGCGCCCACGACGAGTCGAGGCCCGACGCCGCCGCCCGCGCGGGCTGAAGGAACGCCGCTCAGCTGTCCGCTCGACCGGCGAAGTAGCGCTCGGCCACGATCCATGCCGCCTGGCCGCACTCGGCGCCGATCCGGCGCCCGGCGAGGTCGTCGGCACCGATGTGGATGCCACCCCACAGCCGCGACTGGCCGGCCTGATCGGCCGCATCCGCGTAGGTGGCCCACTGGAGGGTCACGTCCGTCGTCGGTCCGGCCTCGAAGCCGAGCGATCCGGCCGCCTTGGTGACCGATCCGAGCCCGTTCGGGAAGAACTCACTGCCCGTCATCCGCGTGAGGACCTCCGCCGCCGCTCGGCTGAACGTGCTGTGCCCGGACGTGTAGCCCGGGAACGACGGTGTCACGAACGTGGGGAGCTGGTACGGGATCCACGCGGTCGCGAGGATCCACTCGACCCCGCCCAGCTCCGTCTTCGGGTCGGCCGGGTTCCCGGCCCACGCGCGGATCGCGACCTCCCCTTCGTGGCCGGCCAGCGCCGCATGCGCCCCGCCGGGTGCCGCCGAGTCAGGGGTGATGACCTCCACGAGGCCGGGTTCGAGCGGCAGCCCGTCGGGATGGTAGCCGGGTGCGGCCGGATCGCTCGACTGGCCGAGACCGCCCATGTACCGGATCAGGGAGATCGGTCGGGCCGAGTCGTAGTGGCCCTTGAGACCCCACGCCGCGATGGCCGCGTCGTGCACGGCACCGTTGAGCGCCAGGTACAGCTTCGTGTCCCACTCGAGGCGGTCCACCGTCGGCCCGGTGCCCGCGACCCGCAGGTCCGGGGCGAGCGCATCCGAGACGTCGTTGGCGATGACATTCCAGTGGCCCGGTGGGGTCTCGGACTTCGGACCGTCAGCCCAGAATTCCGCTAGCACCCGACCGAAATCGCCCTCGTTCACGACGTTCGGTGCGTACGCCTGACCGGTCACGGGGTTCTCGGCCCGCCCGTGCCCGTCGTTCGTCCCCGGCGGGTTGTTGCCGACGGCTCCGGGCGAGATGTCGATCGTCCGGCCGAGTCGCGGGTCCAACCGGCTGCTGTTGCGGATGACCTCGAGGACCTGCATCTTGAGGACGTCGGCGGTCCGCTCGTCGCTGAGGCGCGGCGGCGGGCCCGGGTCGAACGGGACGCCGGACGGTCCGCCCTCGGGGATGCCGAAGCCCGTCACGTGGCCCCAGTGCGGACCGATGGCCTGCTGGACCCCATTCACGAGGGGGATCCCGTTCTGCGAGATCATGTGCTCGAGTTGCAGCGGCTGCCAGCGATCCGGGTCGACCATCGAACCGCCCGCCTCGGCGACCACGAGCGGCGGGTTGACCGGCTCGTAGGCCGGATCGGCATAGCCGTCCGCTTCGTTGGAGCCGTCCGTCAGCCCGTGGGCCAGCACCGCCGCGGCGATCCGATTGCCGACCGCCGCCGGGGTGTCGCCAACGGTCGTCGTGACGTCGAGCGGGTAACACAGGTCGTCCATGACGTCGGCGAACGCCGAGATCGACTCGTCCCCGCCGACCGCGCCGAGGTAACGCGCGGTGAGGACCCGGTACGCGGCGTAGCTGATCGCCTCGTTCCGCGCGGCGCCGACATCGGCCGCGGCCTGTCGCTCCTGGACGAGATACCCGTCCGCCGTCGTGTCGTACGCCGCCCAGGCGTCCCACATCGCCACCGACGTGTGGAATAGGTTGCGGGCATGGACCGTGGGTGCCGGCAGCGCGCGCCGGATCGCATCGAGGAGCGCCTCGTCCCAGCGACGAGCCACGGACCACTCCGGGTGTTCCGTCGGCGCCGGGCAACGCGACGTCGGCTCCCAGGGCCGGACCGCCACGAGCCCGCCGGCGACCACGATGACCGCCACGAGGGCGACCCCGACCCCGACCATCCGCCTCCCGCGACGTGCCACGCCGCTACTCCGGGGTTCCCACCCGCCGATCGCGGGCAGCGCGATCGAGGGCGACGAGGGTGGCGACGTTCCCGCGGCTGAAGTCGAGCGTGACGCGCGGCGTCGCGCCGTCGAGGATCGCGGCCGTGAGGTCCTCGACCTCCAGCCGGACCTGGTCGACGGCCTCGACCTCGATCACGGTCGGAGCGCCATCGCGGGTCAGGATCAGCGACGGGTCCGGGCCATCCGGCGCGCTGAGGAACGGGTGGGGCAAGGTCAAGGTCGCGAGGCGCCCCACGATCTCGATGCGCTGGCGATCGGGCGCGGCGAACCCGCTGTCGAACTGCGCGAGCATGCCATTCGCGAAGCGCATCTGGCCGACGAACGAGCGGTCCACGTCCCCGTCATCGAAGCGGGCGAACGCGGCGACCGAGCTCGGCTCGGCACCGGCGACCCGCCGGGCGATGCTCACCGGGTACAGGCCGACGTCCCACAGCGACCCGCCGCCCATGGCCAGGACCGTCCGAGGGTCCCCGGGGTGATCGAGCGGGAACGAGAACGACCCGGCCACGAGTTCGATCGGGCCGAGCGACCCATCCCGCGCGAGTTCCACCGCGCGACGGATCTGCGGGTGATGGAGATGCATGAACCCCTCGGCCGCCACCCGCCCGGCCCGCTGCGCGGCGTCGATGATCGCGTCGACCTCGTCGACCGTCAGGGCCAGCGGCTTCTCGCACAGGACGTGCTTGCCAGCGTCCAGGGCCTGGATCGTCCACCGGGCATGCAGGTGATTCGGGAGCGCGATGTAGACGACGTCGACGTCGGGCGAGTCGAGCAGCGCCTCGTAGGAGCCGAACCAGCGCCCGATCCCATGCTCAGAGGCGAACGCGGCGGCGCGCTCGCCGTCACGGCTCGCGACCGCGGCCATGACCGCCCGATCCGCGGCCCCGACGGCGCGGACCATGCGCGGGGCGATGCGACCGGGGCCCAGGATCCCCCAGCGCAGTGCCGTCGACCCTGCCTCGCTCGACCGTGCCAGTGCGGAGCCCTCCGAGGTGCGATGGATACCGGATCGATACCGGCTTGACACCGGCGGTCGCGGTATACGACCCTAGCACACCTATTTGCAAGAGAGGAACACAAACCCTTGACGCTCGGTCGGGATGACGTCGGACAGCGCAGCGAGACCGTGCGGCGCGCCAACTTGAGCGCGATCGTCCGGGAGCTCCACGCACAGGGTCCGCTCTCCCGATCCGACCTCGTCGCCAAGACGAGCCTGACCCGCAGCGCGATCCGCAACCTGATCGGCGAACTCGCGGTCGCGGGACTCGTGAGCGAAGAGCGGGCGACGTCGCTCGGGACGCCAGGCCGGCCCTCCCCGCTGGTCCGCCTCGTGCCGGACAGCGCCGTCGTCCTGGCGCTCGAGATCGCCGTCGACTCGCTTGCCGCCGCCGTCGTGGGTCTCGGCGGCGAGGTCTTCGAACTCGTGCGGGCGGACCGGCGCCGAGGCCACTCATCGGTCGACGATGTGGTGTCCGACCTCATCCGCCTGGCCTCGGTCATCCGCTCGCGACGACCCGCCGATGATGCACTCATCGGGGTCGGGGTCTCCATCGTCGGCGTCGTGCGGCGGACCGACGGGCTCGTGTCGATGGCGCCGAACCTCGGCTGGACCGACGTCGCGCTCGGGGAGCACCTTGCAGCAGCCCTTGGCGTGTCGGTCCCCATCTCGATCGCCAACGACGCGGATCTCGGCGCTCTCGTCGAGGTCCGGCGCGGCGCCGCCATCGGTGCCGAGAACATCCTGTTCATCGCCGGCGAGGTCGGCGTCGGCGGCGGCATGATCGTCGGCGGGCGACCGATGACCGGCGCCGCCGGGTACGGCGGTGAGATCGGCCACTTCCCGGTGAACCCGCTCGGCTCGCCCTGCCGGTGCGGCTCGACCGGCTGCTGGGAGACCGAGGTCGGCGAGGACGCGTTGCTGGTCCGCGCGGGCCACCGTCCCAGCGGCGGGCGCCGCGGCGTGGAGCGGGTCCTGCGCGAGGCGTCCGACGGTCTCGCCTCGGCGACCACCGCCCTCGCGGAGACCGGGACCTGGCTGGGCCGCGGCCTCGCGGGTCTCGTGAACGTCCTCAACCCCGAACTCGTGGTCCTCGGCGGCCTGTTCGCCCGGATCCACCCCTTCGTGATCGGGAGCGTCATGGCCGAGTTCGATCGTCGGACCCTGCCCGCGCCCCGCTCGATGGTGCGCATCGTCCCGGCCATGCTCGGTGCCAACGCGCCGTTGCTCGGCGCGGCCGAGCTCGCCTTCGAACCCTTGCTCGCTGACCCCGCCGAGTGGGTCGGACCACGCGTCGCCTTGACCGAGCTGGCCAGCGCCTGAGCGCCGGCCCGCGTCCCCCGCAAACGATCGGCCCCGACAGCAGAGGAGGAGACAAACGAACGGAGGAGCGACCCAAGCGAATGTCTTGGTAGGTATGAGAGGAGAGACAAGCCAATGCTGAATCGAAGAGCGACGGCGGCGTTGTTCGTCGTTGCGACCGTCTTCGCGGCCTGCTCGAGCGGGACCGCGTCCCCCTCGGCGGCCCCATCCGCCGCCCCATCCGCGGCGCCGTCCGAGGCCCCCTCGGCCGCCCCATCGGCAGAGCCGCAGGCGTGCACGGTCGGCGTGTCCTGGAACAACTTCCAGGAAGAGCGCTGGGGCAAGTTCGATGAGCCCGCCCTGAAGGCCGCCATCGAGGCCGGCGGCGGGACCTACATCTCGAACGACGCGAAGTCGTCGGCCGAGACGCAGGCCACCAACGTCGAGAACCTGATCACGCAGGGCGCCAACGTCCTCGTGATCCTGGCCCAGGACGGGACCGCGATCAAGCCGTCGGTGGCCGCGGCCGCCGCGGCGGGCGTCCCCGTCATCGCGTACGACCGCCTCATCGAGGACCCGAGCGTCCTCTATGCCACGTTCGACAACAAGGGCGTCGGCAAGATCATGGCCGAGATCCTGCTCGGCGTGATCGATGAAGGCAACTTCGCGATCATCAAGGGCAACTCGGCCGACGCCAACGCGGACTTCCTCCGCGCGGGCATGACCGAGGCGGGCATCCCGGACGTCGGCGCGACCGACCCGGCCGGCAAGATCGTCATCGTCGGTGAGACCTACACCGACAACTGGGATCCGGCCAACGCGCAGACGAACATGGAGCAGATCCTCACCGACAACGACAACAACGTCGACGCCGTTCTCTCCGAGAACGACGGCATGGCCGGCGGCGTCATCGCGGCGCTCGAAGCCCAGGGTCTCGCCGGGAAGGTCCCGGTGACGGGTCAGGACGGCGACAAGGCCGCCCTCAACCGCGTGGCGCTGGGCACCCAGCTCGTGTCCGTCTGGAAGGACGGCCGCAACCTGGGCAAGGCGTCCGGTGAGGCAGCCGTCGCGCTGTGCGCCGATCCGGACCTGTCCAAGCTGTCGGGAACGGTCCAGTTCGACACCCCGGGTGGAAACACCCTGACGTCGATCATCCTTGACCCGACCCCCGTCCAGCAGGACAATCTCCAGGCGGTCATCGACGCCAACGTCGTGACCAAGGACGAGCTCTGCGCAGGCGTCACGGCCGGGTCCGTGGCCGCTTGCCCCTGATCGTTCGCACCTCGTGAGTTCGGCTCACTGCGCCGCGGCCCCGCCGCGGCGCAGTGAGCATTCGTTCGCCAGTCCCCTCGGGAGGCGCATCGATGAGCCAGGTGTCCGCCGTTCCCCAGCCAGCCGCGAACGCCCCGCTGAGCCCCCGCACGCGCTCGCTTCGGCGCGCGCTCGAACTCGACACGCGACTGCTCGGGATGCTCGTCGCGCTGGCCGTCATCTGGGTCTTCTTCAACGTCATCTCCGGCGGGGACTTCATCACCGCCCGGAATCTGTGGAACCTGTCGGTCCAGAGCGCCTCGATCGCGATCATGGCGACGGGCATGGTGCTCATCATCGTGTCGCGCAACATCGACCTCTCGGTGGGGTCGATGCTCGGGTTCATCGGCTACGTGATGGCCATGGCCCAGACGGTCTGGATCCCGACGGCCCTCGGCTTCGGATTCGACCAGCCGTGGACCTGGATCGCGACGCTCGGGATCGGGATCGTGGTGGGTGCGCTCATCGGCGGTCTCAGCGGGGTCATCGTGGCATACGGCGGCGTCCCGTCGTTCATCGTGACCCTCGGCGGCCTGCTCATCTGGCGGGGCCTGATCTTCCGGTTCCAGCAGGGGCAGACCATCGCGCCGCTCGATCCGACGTTCCGTCTCCTGGGCGGGGGTCCCGAAGGATCGCTCGGCGAGACGCTGAGCTGGGCCGTTGCGGCGCTCGCCTGCGCGGGCATCGCCTACACGCTCTTCGCCGGCCGGCGCCGCCGACGTCGGTTCGGGTTCCCGGTCCGCCCCATCTGGGCCGAGTTGGTCCTGGGCGCGATCGGTGTCGCGACGGTCATCGCGGCCGTGTGGGTCGCCAACTCGTATCTCTGGCCCCCGGCCCTCGCCGAGCAATACGCCGAGCGGAACGGGATCCCGATCCCGCCCGGCGGGTTGCAGATCCCGACCGGGATCGCATTCCCCGTGGTCCTCATGATCATCGTCGGGATCGTCATGACCTACCTCGCGACGCGCCGACGGTTCGGCCGCTACGTCTACGCGATCGGCGGCAACCCGGACGCCGCGGAACTCGGCGGCATCAACGTCCGGCGGACCATCACGATGACCTTCGTGGTGATGGGGGTCCTCGCCGCCATCGCGGCCGCGGTCCAGACCGCGCGGCTGAACGCGGCCGTCACGAACCTCGGGGTCCAGAACGAGCTGGACGTGATCTCGGCGGCGGTCATCGGCGGGACGTCGTTCGCCGGCGGGATCGGCACGGTGCCCGGGGCGATCCTCGGTGCGGTCGTGATGCAATCGCTGCGCTCGGGGATGTTGCTGCTCAACGTCGACTCCCCCTCGCAGGACGTCGTGGTCGGCGCCGTGCTGGTCCTTGCGGTCGGTGCGGACGCGCTGCTGCGTCGACGAGCACGATGAGCGGACGGGAGGCACGGCGATGACCACCGGCACCATGACCCACGACGCGACGATGCCCGCCCCGACCTCGGCGCCGCTCGTCGAGATGCGCGACATCCGCGTGTCGTTCGGTGGCGTCCATGCCGTCGACGGCGTCTCGGTCGACGTGAACCGCGGCGAGGTCATCGGCCTCGTCGGTGGCAACGGCGCCGGGAAATCGACCCTGATCCGGGTCCTGTCGGGCGCCCATCAGGCCGATTCGGGCTCCATCCACATCGACGGCGACAAGGTCGCGATCAACAACCCGCGCGACGCCAAGGCGCTCGGCATCGAGACGATCTACCAGACGCTCGCGTTGGCGGAGAACATCGATGCGGCGGCGAACCTGTTCCTCGGTCGGGAACTCCTGACCCGGTTCGGGTCGCTCGACGATTCGGCCATGGAGTCCGCCACGCGCGGGCTGATGGGCCGGCTGAACCCCCGGTTCCAGAACTTCAAGACGCCGGTGAAGTCGCTCTCCGGCGGCCAGCGCCAATCGGTCGCCATCGCCCGGGCGCTCCACTTCAACGCCAGGATCCTGATCATGGACGAGCCCACCGCGGCGCTCGGGCCGGCCGAGACGGCTCAGGTCCGCGACCTGGTCACCCAGCTCAAGTCCGAGGGGATCGGCATCTTCCTGATCAGCCACGACATCCACGACGTGTTCGACCTGGCCGACCGGATCAGCGTGATGAACCAGGGGAAGCTCGTGGGGACGGTCCACAAGGACGACGTCACCAAGGACGACGTCCTCGCCATGATCATCCTCGGGAAGCAGCCCGAGAAGGGCGCCGCCAGGGTCAACGGCAGCTGAGTCGCCGGCCGGCCCTCCTGAGCCGGCGCGGTCCTGAGCCGGCGTCAGAGCCGGTGGAACGTCGTCGCCAGGGCCGGGTAGAGCTCGCGATAGCGGTCGTGTGCCGCCGCGTAGGTGTCCCGGTCCGGTCCCGGGGTCGCGGCGACCGTCGCATGGACGAGCCCGGCTGAGGCGGCCTCGACCGTCGGGAACCACCCCGCCCCGACCGCCGCGAGCAGGCCGGCCCCGTACGCTGCCCCCTCCGACGTGCTGACCGTGGCGACCTCGGCATCGAGGACGTCGGCGAGGATCCCCCGCCACAGGGCGCTCGCCGTCCCGCCGCCCGAGGCACGGATCTGCGATGGCCGCGGCATGCCCGCGGCGATCATCTGGTCGAGCCCGTCGCGGAGACCGAAAGCCACGCCCTCGAGGACGGCGCGGGTCAGGTGTCGGCGGTCGTGCGCGACGGTCAGGCCCACGAAGGCGCCGCGCGCCAGCGGATCCGGGTGCGGGCTGCGCTCACCGGTCAGATAGGGGAGGAACAGGAGGCCGTCGCTTCCCGCGGCGACCTCCCCGGCCGACGCCACGAGCGCCGCGAACTCGACGCCGGCCGCGAGTGCATCCCGGAACCAGCGCAGGCTGCCGGCCGCGGACAGCATCACGGTCATCATGTGCCAGCGACCGGGGACGGCGTGGCAGAAGGCGTGGACCTGGCCGTGCGGGTCGCGCAGCGGCCGGTCGGTCGTCGCGAAGATCACGCCCGAGGTCCCGAGCGACAGCGCGACGACCCCGGGCGTCACGGCTCCGACGCCGACGGCGTTGGCCGCCTGGTCGCCGCCGCCGGCGATCACCGGGGTCCCGGCACGCAACCCCGTGGCGGCGGCCGCGTCGCGCGTCAGCGCGCCGGTCACGACCGGTCCCTCGTGGGTCGGCGGCAGCCATGCCGGGTCGATCCCGAGGCCGTCGAGGATCGCGGGCGACCAGTCCCGGGCCGCGAGGTCGAACAGGATCGTCCCCGAGCCGTCCGCCTTGTCGATCGCGTATTCCCCGGTGAGCCGCAGCCGGACGAAGTCCTTCGGCAGGAGGACATGCGCGACCGACGCCCACACATCCGGTTCGTGGTCGCGCACCCAGACCAGCTTGGGCGCCGTGAACCCGGGGAGGGCGTCATTCCCGGTGATCGCGACCAGCCGGTCCGCGCCGATGCGCTCGCGGATCGCATCGCACGCCTCGCCCGTGCGCTGGTCGTTCCACAGGATGGCCGGCCGGAGCACGTTGCCGGCCGCGTCCAGCAGGACGAGGCCATGCATCTGACCGGTCAGCCCGACGGCGACGACCTCGTCCGCGCCGACGCCGCTGGTTCGCAGGACCGATCCGACGGCCTCGATCGTCCCGGACCACCACACCTCCGGCGACTGCTCGCTCCAGCGTGGCTGCGGCACGTCGTAGGCGTACTCGGCCATGCCGATACCCGCGACCGCACCGGTCTCGTCGATGAGGACCGCCTTGGTCGCCGTGGTCGAGACATCGATCCCGAGGACGAACCGCACGCGACGATCAGCGACCGGCGCCGGACGTGCCCCGCGGACCGGCATCCACGGCCCAGATGTGCTGGTTGACGACGTTCTCGAGGCGCTCCTGGCCGCCCGACCGCGGCTTGGGGTCGATGCCGCCGTCGAGGACCGCGCGCTCCAGGTCGGCCAGCGACGTCGACCCGGCGCTGATCGACGCCCCCAGGCCGGTCGCCCAGCCCGCGTAACGCGCGTCGCGGTCGCGCTCCAGCGACCCGTCCTCGAGCATCGACGCGGCCACGAGGAGCGAGCGGGCCAGGGTGTCGATGCCGCCGATGTGCGCGTGGAACAGGTCGGTCCGATCGAGGCTCTGGCGGCGCAGCTTCGTGTCGAAGTTGAAGCCGCCGGTCGTGAACCCGCCGCCACGCAGGATCTCGTAGACCGCGAGCGACAGCTCATCCACCGAATTGGGGAACTGGTCCGTGTCCCAGCCGTTCTGGGGATCGCCACGGTTGGCGTCGATGCTCCCGAAGAGGTCGTGGCTCATCGCATAGGCCACCTCGTGATGGAAGCTGTGACCGGCGAGCGTGGCGTGATTGACCTCGAGGTTGGTCCGGTATTCGCCTTCGAGCCCGTGGCGGGCCAGGAAGCCCTGGACCGTGGCCCCGTCGTAGTCGTACTGGTGCTTCGTGGGCTCCTGCGGCTTCGGCTCGAGCAGCAGCGTGCCCGTGAACCCGATCCGGTGCTTGTGCTCCGCCACGAGACCCAGGAACCGGGCGAGGTTGGCCTCTTCGCGTGCGAGGTCCGTGTTCAGGAGCGTCTCGTAGCCCTCGCGGCCACCCCACAGGACGTAGTTGGCGCCGCCGAGCCGGTGCGTCGCCTCGAGCACGGTCTTGACCTGGGCCGCGGCGTAGGCGAAGACCTCCGGATCCGGGTTCGTCGCCGCGCCGGCGGCATAGCGCGGGTGGCTGAACAGGTTCGCGGTGCCCCACAACAGCCGGATCCCCGTCCGTGCCTGGTGCGCCTCGGCCTGGTCGATCATCGCCGCGAGGTTCGCGTTCGACTCGGCGAGCGTGGCACCCTCCGGCGCGATGTCGCGGTCGTGGAAGCAGTAGAACGGGACGCCGAGCTTGTCGACGAACTCGAACGCGGCCTCGAGCTTGGCTCGGGCGGCAACCATCGGCTCCACGCCGGGCTGGAGCCAGGGCCGGTCGAAGGTGCCGGACCCGAACACGTCGGAACCGGGCCAGTTGAACGAGTGCCAGAGGCAGACCGCGACGCGGAGGTGGTCCTCCATGCGCTTCCCGAGCACGAGGCGGTCCGGTTCGTACACGCGATAGGCCAGCGGATCGGTGGCACCGAGCCCGCCGAACGGGATGCGGCCGGTCACGTCGGTGAAGAAGCCCTCGGGCACGGCTGGCCTCCTGCCTGTCGATGGATCGTCACTAAGCATACGGTTTGTGCCAGGGCAGAACAAACCGCGGCGAGCCCGATGATCCGGTGCCGCGGGCGATGGAGCTGCAGCGAGGGAGACGACGCAGGTCGTCATGTCCTGGCGACCGGACCTCGTCCTCAGGCCCGGGTGACCCCACCCATCGGGATCTGCTGCGTGATGCAGTGCGGTCCACCGCCCCCGTACGCCAACGCGGCGCCAGGGACGCCGACGATCGTCCGGTCGGGGTAGACAGCGGCGAGGAAAGCCAGGACGTGGTCCTCGCTCGCGTCGCCCGTGGTCGGGACGATCACGGCGCCGTTGGCGAGGTAGTGGTTGGCGTAGGAGACCCCGGAGGCTGCCGCCGGGTCCAGGACCGTGACCTCGAGCGTGCGCCCCGCCGCGTCGGTCGCCGCGCCGAGTCGCGCCAGGTTGGCCTGGCTCGACGCGAACTCCGAGGACGCTCGATCCGCCGGGGCCTCGAGCAGGACGCGACCCGGCGCGAGGTACTGAGCGACCCCGTCGACGTGGCCATCGGTCCCCTCGGGCCCGACATCGAGGCTGTGGCCGAACGGCAGCCAGATGACCTTCGTCGCGCCGAGGAAGTCCCGCAGGCCACGCTCGATCTCAGCGCGCGTCATCGTGGGGTTGCGGTTCTTGTTAAGCAGGCACTGCTCGGTGGTGAGCAGGGTGCCTTCCCCGTCCGTCAGGATCGCCCCGCCCTCCAGGACGAACGGGGCGACGAACAGTGGCATCCCGAGGTGCTCCGCGATCCGATCCGGCAGCCGCGCGTCGTCGTCGTACGGATGCCAGCGCTCCCCCCAGGCGTTGAACCGGAACTTCACCGCCGCCACGTTGCCCGAGCCGTCGCGGACGAAGATCGGCCCGCTGTCGCGGGCCCACGAGTCGTTGATCGGGATCTCGAGGACCTCGACACCGGAGCCGCACATGTCACGGACTTCGGCGGCGGCGCCGGGGACGCACGCCATCAGGACGGGCTCGAAGTCGGCGATCGCGCGCGCCACGACCGCGTAGTCGTGCTTGGCTTCCTCGAACCGACCGCCCCAGAGGTCGCGCCGGGTCGGCCAGGCCATGAGGCAGCCAGCGTGCGGTTCCCACTCGGCGGGCATCGCGTACCCGCCGGCCGCCGGGGTGGTCACGGGCGCGGGGCGCTGACGGCGGGACGCATGGCGGGCATAGGCGGACGATATCCTACGTTCGGAGGTGGCCGAATGCGGCTCGGGCCGACCGAACAGGGACGGTTGCTCGTCTTCCAGGTCGCAGAGCTGGCTCGGCGGCATCGGGCGCTCGGCCTGCCGCTCGACGCTCCGGAGGCGATCGCCCTGGCCTGCGACGAGATGCACCTCGCCGCCCGAGCCGGCGGCACGTTCGACGAGGTCGTCGCCGCCGGGATGGCCGCCGTCGCCGCCGACGAGCTGCTCCCAGGCGTGGCCGCCCTGGTCGCCGAGATCCGGGTGGAGGTCGCGCTGGACGAGGGGTCTCGCCTGATCGTCCTGCGCGGGCTCGGTGCCCCGGCGGCGTCGGACGCGGACGAGCCAGGGGCGTTCGTCGTCGCGCCGGGATCGGTCACGATCAACGCGCACCTGACGGGGTTCGAGCTCGAGGTCACGAACGAGTCGGACCACCCGGTGCGCGTCTCCTCGCACTACCCATTCGACCGCGTGAACCCGCGGCTGCGGTTCGACCGAGCGGCCGCCCGCGGTGCCCGCCTGGACCTGCCGGCCGGTGACACGCTCCGCTGGGCCCCGGGTGAGACCCGCCTCGTGCGCCTCGTCCGGGTCCACGCCCAGGCCGCGCCGGCGGAGGAGCGGACCTGATGCCGTTCTCCATGTCCCGGGCCGAGTACGCGCGTCGCTACGGCCCCACGAGCGGTGACCGCGTCCGCCTGGCCGACACGAACCTGTGGGTCGAGGTGGAGGCCGACCACGTCGGCTACGGCGACGAACCGCTCTGGGGGTACGGCAAGAACATCCGCTCGCGGATGACGCAGTCCGATCGGTCCACCGGCCCGAGCGAGCTGGACGTCCTCATCGCCGGCGTCCTCGTCCTGGACCCGTTCCTGGGCGTCGTCAAGACCAACATCGGGATCAAGGAGGGCCGGATCGTCGGGATCGGCCGGGCGGGCAATCCGGATCTCACGAACGCGATCGAGTTGACGATCGGCCCGAACACCCTCCCGATCATGGCGTACGGCCTCATCGCGACGGCCGGTGCCGTAGACAGTCACGTCCACCTCCTCACCCCGAACCTCGTCCCCGTCGCGCTCGGTGCCGGCGTGACGACGCTGATCACGGCGGGGTTCGAGGAACCGCCCATGGCGATGGGCATCACGATGCAGGCGTTCGAAGGCCTGCCGGTCAATCTCGGCCTCCAGGCGAGTGCCCGGACGGATCGGCCGGGCGCCGTCGAGCGGGTCATCGAGGCGGGCGCGATCGGGCTCAAGATCCACGAGGACTGGGGTGCCTACCCCGAGGTCATCGACGCCACCCTGACGCAGGCGGACGCCAGCGACGTCGCGGTGTGCCTCCACACCGATTCGCTCAACGAATCCGCGCAGCTCAGCGACACCGTGGCCGCGATCGACGGGCGAGCGATCCATGCGTATCACGTCGAGGGCACGGGCGGCGGCCACATCCCCGATGTGCTCGGCCTCGTGGCGGAACCGAACATCGTCTGCTCCTCGACCACGCCGACGATCCCGTTCGGGACGGCGACGGCCCGTGAGCACGTCGAGATGATCCTGGCGGTCCACGGCGGCGATCCGGCCAACGAGGCGGACGTAGGGGCGGCCGGCGAGCGCGTCCGCGAGACCACGATGGCGGCGGAAGGCCCCCTCCACGAGCTCGGCGCCATCTCGATCATCAACAGCGACTCGCAGGGCATGGGGCGGATCGGCGAGACCATCCGCCGCACGTTCCAGCTGGCGCACCTGATGAAGGCGTGGCGCGGGACCGAGGCCGGAGCGGGGCTCCCCGGCGCCCCCGGCATCTCGCACCCGCTCGCCGCCCCGCGACCCGCGGTCGAGCCGGCCGACAACGCACGGGTCCTTCGCTATCTCGCCAAGGTCACCGCGGAACCGGCGATCGTGCACGGGATCGCGGCGGATGTGGGCTCGCTGCTGCCGGGGCGGATGGCCGACATCGTGCTCTGGTCAGCGGGCAGCTTCGGGGTGAAGCCCTCGCTGGTCCTCAAGGCCGGCCACGTCGCCTGGGGACCCCTCGGCGAGGGGAACGCCAGCATCGAAGGCGCGGAGCCGGTCATCGTCGGACCGCACTGGGCAGCCCTCGGTGCGGCGGCCGCGACCGTATCGACGACCTTCGTTTCCCAAGCCGCCTTCGACGCTGGGATCCGCGGTCGCCTGGGCAGTCAGCGCCGGTTCGCGCCGATCGGCAGGACCCGCGACGTCCGCCGGACGTCGCTCCTCGCCAACACCGCCGTGGCGCCGGTCGGCATCGACCCGGCCGATGGTGTCGTTCGCCTGGACGGGCGCGCGATCGCGTCGGCGCCGACCCGCGAGGTCCCGATGAACGCGCGCTACCTGCTCCGCTGACCAGCCCTGGTGGGCGGCGCGCCGCCGATCACCAGGTCAACCGCACCGACGCGGTCACCGGACGGCCGGGTGCAGCGACCCGTAACCCCGTGTCGTCGATTCCGTCGTGCGCCAGCCGGACGGCGTCCGGCCACGCGGTCTGCGGCTCGACGCACAGGCCACCCGGCCGGGAGTGGACGACCATCGTGGTCACGGCCGCGTCACCGGCGATGGTCATCGTCAGGTCCGCCCAGGACACGACCGCCGTTGGTCGTGGGAGGCGCACGTAGGCGTGGTCGAGCGCCCGATCGCCGATGACGGCGAGGCGCCGGAGGTCCGTACGATCGTCGAGGTCGATGACGCGGCCGGTCGGGATGAGGTCGGCGCTCGTCTCCAGGACACCGCCGGCCGGGACCCGGGCGCGGATCGGCTCATCCGGCTCGTGGCGGAACCACGGATGCCAGCCGATCGCGGCGGGCGTGCGTTCATCGGCCTCGATCGTGGCCGTCAGCGTCAGCGAGCGATCTCGGAGCGCCATCGACTGCCGCACGCGGCCGCGGAACGGCCAGCGGTCCGGGTCGAACTCGACCGAAAGGTCGATGTCGCCCTCTGCCTGACGTTCGACCTGCCATGGTCGATCGAAGACCGCGCCGTGGATGGCGTGGCGACCATGATTCCTGGGAAGGTCGGTCACGGTGCCATCCCACCGCAGCACGCCGTCCTTGACCCGCCCCACCCATGGGGCCATCAGGAAGCAGCCCCAGGCCATGGTGGGCGGATCGACCCCCGGCATCGGGACCGTGACCAGCCGCTCCCGACCGCTCACCACCAGGGATGCGAGGCGCCCACCGGCATCGGCGTCGATCGTCGCGCTGGCGCCGGGGACGACGAGTCGGTGGGTCATGGGGGTCCATCATGGACCGGCCGTCACGGACGGGGGCGACGACCACGTGTCCATGCGGCCGGGTGACGATCCGTCCCTCCCATCCTCGGGCGATCGAGTCGGCACGCGATGATGGGCCGGTCAGAACATCCGACGGTTCACCAGGTCCATCGGGTCCTTCGGGCGACCCTCTTCCAGCGGGAACTCGATGTGGAGGTACTCGTCGGGGAGGGCGTCGGCGGCCTCGTCATCGGCCCCCGGGTCCACCTCGAGCGCTTCGACCGAGGCTCGATCGAGCGACAGGTCGACCACCCCGTCCGACGCCTCGTTGATCTGATCACCGGGGATCCGATAGGTGTGGCGGATCAACGTCCCGTGGCGGACATCGATCGCGTTCGGCAGGACATCGGTGACCTCGCCGATCTCGTCCGCGCCGGCAAAGACCTTCCAGCCTTTCTGGACGTCGAGGATCGTGGGATGCGTCATGACGGGACTCCTTCCATGTCACGAGGCTTCACCCTGCGCGCGACCCCGTTACGATGGCGACAACGCTGACGGCGCGGTCCCTTGCAGGCCCATCGCGGCTGAGGCGAGTCGTGGCGCAGCCGGCTTCGGACATCCCGGACTGGGATCGTGCCCTGCAGCCGGTCCGCCGAGAGGAGTCGCACCCATGGCCCCGAAGCAAGGCTCGAGCACCCGAAACGCCGCCGACGGCAAGGGCTTCACGGCCGAGGAAAAGGCCGCCATGCGCCAGCGCGCCAAGGAGATGAAGGCCGAGGCGCGCTCCCGCGACGCCCGCGCGGATGGCGAGCGCGACCTGCTCGCGGCCATCGAGGGGATGCCGGCGGGCGATCGCGCGATCGCCGAGCGCCTCCATGGCCTCATCATGGCCCGGCGCCCCGAACTCGCACCGAAGACCTGGTACGGGATGCCGGCGTGGGCGCTGGACGGCAAGGTGGTCTGCTTCTTCCAGCCCGCCGAGAAGTTCAAGTCCCGCTACGCGACCTTCGGCTTCAGTGACGAGGCGAGGATCGATGAGGGCACGATGTGGCCGACGTCGTTCGGCCTGACGACGCTCACGTCCGTCGACGAGGCACGGATCGCCGCGCTCGTCGACAAGGCCGTTGGCTGACGGACGGGTCGCCGACGTCGACCGCCCCGACGCTCCGCGCGACCGTCGCGCGATCGCGGCGCGCGCTCAGTCGGGTGGGATGTTGTGGTTGACTCGGAACAGGTTCTCGGGGTCGTACCGGCGCTTGACGGCGACCAGGCGCTCGTACTTCGCCGGTCCGTAGGCCGCCACCGCCTTCGCCCGGGCATCGATCTCGTCATGACCCAGGAAGTTCACGTACTGGCCGGCCAGCGCGTACGGGCGCATCGCCTCGGACAGGCCCTTCACCCACGCGGTCCGGTCCGCGTCCTCGGCCGCGTCCGCCCAGAAGCCGTAGGCGTTGAGCAGGTACTCGCCGGCACGGCTCGGGTACGCCGTCGCGTCCTCGGGCACGCGCCCGAATGCCCCGCCCATGTGATGGATGTCCACGGCGGTCCCATAGGTCTGGGCAGCGCACCACTCCGCGATCGTGTCGATCATCGGCGTGTCGAGGCGGTCGAACGAGGCATTCCGCCAGTACGCTCGTGAGCCCTTCGCCAGCGCGGCGTCGAAGGCAGACTGGAACGTCACCCAGCGGGTCGGATCCAGCACGGCGACGTCCGCGGCGCAGGCATCCTGGATGCGCCGGATCACCGCCTCGCCGGCGGCCCGGTCATCGCCGGCCCAGGCGAAGCCCATCAGGAGCAGCACGCGGTCTCCGAGCTCCCAGTCGGCCGGCGGGACGAGGAACGTCATCAGGACGCTCAACGCGTCGGGCAGGTCGGGCGCGAGGGCCGCGAAGGATGCCAGGGCCTCGCGCCAGCGCGGACGTTCGTAGACGAGGGTGCCCGCGAAGACGTCGTGGTCCAGCGGGTGGGCACGGAACGTGAACGAGCTGACGACGCCGAAGTTGCCGCCTCCGCCGCGGAGCCCCCAGAACAGGTCCGGGTGCTCGGTCTCGCTGGCCGTGACCTGGTCCCCGCCGGCGAGGACGACCTCGGCCGACACGAGGTTGTCGATGGTGAGGCCGTACCGGCGCACCAGCCAGCCCACGCCGCCGCCGAGGGTGAGGCCCGCCACGCCGGTCCCCGACACGACGCCGACCGGGACCACCAGTCCGTGCGGCTCCGTCGCGCGGTCGATGTCGGCGAGCTTCGCACCGGGTCCCGTCCGGACCAGCCGGGCCCCGACGTCCACGTCGACCGAGTCGAGCCGGCCGAGGTCCAGGACGATGCCCCCATCGACGGTCCCGTTGCCAGCGACATTGTGGCCGCCGCCCCGGATGGCGAGCGGAAGGCCGGAGGTGCGGGCGACGGCGATCGTCGGGGCGATGTCGTCGGTCGTCGCGGCCTGGACGATGAGGTGCGGACGCCGATCGATCATCCCGTTCCAGACGCGGCGGGCCTCGTCGTACTCGTCGTGGCCGGTCGCGATGATGCGGCCGGCGACACGCCGGCTGAGCGAGGCGATGTCGGGGGCTGGGATCGGCGGCGTGGTCACGTGACTCTCCTGATGGCTCGCGGTTGCCCGTGCAGTGTGGCCCACGACGTGCCATGCTGGAAGTGCTAGAAACCACCAAAACGGGTCGAAAATGACAGCTAAACGCCGTCCCAGGGTCCTCCTGTTCGCCGCGCCCGAGACGTCCGCGGCCGTCCTGTACGGGCTGTACGACGTCCTCAGCTCCGTCGGGGCGGCCTGGCCGGACATGACGTCGGCGTCGGTCGGCGACCCGCTCCTGGATGTGCGGATCGTCGCTGCGACGGCGGAGCCATTCCGCTGCTTTGGCGGCGTCCGGATCGAGCCGCACCTGGCGATCGCGGACATCACCGACGCGGACGTCGTCATCGTGTGCGACATGTTCACCCCGATCGACGCGCCACCCCGCGGTCGCTACGTCGCCGAGTCCGCCTGGATGCGCGGGATCCACGAGCGCGGCGCGCTCATCGCGAGCGTGTGCGCGGGATCGCTGCTGCTCGCGGAGTCTGGGCTGCTCGACGGGCGGTCGTGCGCCGGTCACTGGGCGTACGTGGACCTGTTCGCCTCGTCGTACCCGCGCGTCCGGTTCAAGGCGGGCTCGATCCTCGACCGCAGCAGCGAGGCCTCGCGGATCGTGACCGCCGGCGGCGCGACGTCATGGCAGGAGCTGGCCCTGTACGTGATCGGTCGGCTGTGCGGCCCGGCGCAGGCCGTGCGGACGGCCAAGCTCTACCTGCTGGCGGGTCACGAGGACGGCCAGCTGCCGTTCCTGGCGATGACCCGCCGACCGCCGGGCGAGGACCGGGTGGTCGCCGACAGCGTCGCGTGGATCGAGGCCAACTACGCGACGCCCAACCCCGTCGCCGAGATGACCCGGCGCTCCGGCCTGACGCCGCGGACGTTCGCCCGTCGGTTCCAGGCGGCGACCGGCCGTCGCCCGATCGACTACGTCCAGGCCGTGCGGATCGAGGGCGCACGGGAGCGCCTCGAGACCGGCGACGGTCCGGTCGACGACATCGGCTTCGACGTGGGCTACAAGGACCCCACGTTCTTCCGACGCCTGTTCAAGCGCGTCACCGGGCTCACGCCCGCGGCGTATCGCCGCAAGTACGCCCCGTCCGCGTCGATGTCCAGGGTGAGGGACGTCCCAGCCGCGTGACCGGGTGGACAGATAAGTGTTGACTTATCATCGGGTTCCACTTATGATGCGCCCATGCAGGCAGATGCTCAGCTCGGCGCCCTGTCCGATCCCACCCGTCGCCGGATCGTGGAGCTCCTCCATCGATCCCCGTCGTCGGTGCGCGAGCTGACCGATCGGCTGCCGGTCTCCCAGCCGGCCGTCTCGCAGCACCTCAAGGTCCTGCGCCAGGCACGACTCGTTCGCTCGACACCGGTCGGCGCGTCCAACGTCTATGTCCTCGACCCCGAAGGCCTCACCGCCGTGCGGAGCTGGCTGGAGTCCGTCTGGGACGACGTCCTCGACGCCTTCGCCGAGACCGCGAGCGCCACACCGAAGGAGAGCCCGCGATGATGCTGACCGATCGTCCGATCGCCCCGGTCCGCAAGACCAGGGTGGTGCCGCTCAGCGTGGCTGACGCGTTCGAGCTGTTCACGACTCGCATGGGCGACTGGTGGCCGATGACCTCCCACTCGATCTCCGGCTCGGCGAGTGCCACGGTGCGCTTCGACGGTCGGATCGGTGGCAGCGTCGTCGAGGTCGCTCCGAGCGGTGAGGCGTGGAGCTGGGCCGAGGTGACGGCCTGGGATCCTCCGCACCGGTTCGTGCTGGCCTGGCATCCCCACCCCGCGCCCGCGGCCGCCTCGACCCTCGACGTCCGGTTCACTGCCGCCGCCGCGGGATGCCGGATCGACCTGGAGCATCGAGGCTGGGAGGAGTTCGGCTTCGAACTCGGCACGAGCCACCGCGACGCCTACGACCCGGGGTGGGACGCGGTCCTCGCCCCCTTGACCGCTCCGGAAGGTGCCTCGGCCTGAGCCGGCGCGCCATGCGTCGCAGCATACCGGCGTCGCCAGTCTTGACGGAGCCTGGGTCC
>CAYMTJ010000009.1:0-6292 GCA_964393345.1 uncultured Anaerolineaceae bacterium
CGCGCGTTCCAGACGGTCTGCCTCGTGCATCCGGAGGCCCGCGGCCAGGGCATCGGGACGGCCTTCCTGGACTGGCAGGAGCCACACCTGCGGGCCATCGCCCGGACCCTGCCCGAGACCGGCGCGGGCCAGACCCGACTGAGCGCCTATACGTGGGAACGTGACGCCGGAGCGACCGCGCTCCTCGAGGCGGCCGGATGGACCCGGCAGGCGCTCGGCTACGAGATGGTGCGCTCGACGCTCGACGACATCCCGGACGTCCCTCTGCCCCCCGGGATCGAGGTCCGCCCGGTCGGGCCGGAGGACCGACGCCGGATCTGGGAGGCGGCGGTGGATGCGTTCCGCGATCATCGCGACGAACCGGAGGCCGATGAGGCCGACTACCGGGCGGTCGCGTCCGCCCCGCATCAGGACCCGCGCCTGTGGATCGTGGCCTTCGATGGCGACGAGGTCGCCGGGTCCGTGATCGGGATCATCGATCCCGAAGAGAACGCCCATCACGGGCGGGCTCGAGGCCTGATCGACGAGGTGTCGACGCGACGCCCGTGGCGGCGTCGCGGGCTCGCGCGAGCCCTGATCGCCCGCGGGCTCGCCGCCTTGCGGGAGCAGGGCATGACGAGCGCCTACCTCGGCGTCGACGGCGCCAACCCCAACCAGGCCATGACGCTCTACGAGTCGATGGGCTTCGAGATCGCGAGCGTGACGATCGACTGGAGCAAGCCGCTATGACCGCCCCCGCTGACGTCACGATCCGTTCGTTCCAAGGCGACGACGACTACACGGCGTTCGCCGACATCCTCGAGGCCGCCAGCCAGGCGGACGCCGTCCCGTGGGCACCGGGGGCGGAGCAGCTGCGGATCGAGCACGAGGACAGCGACGGCATCAGTCCGGCCGCCGACATGCTCGTCGCGGCCCTCGACGGGCGTCCGGTCGCGGTCGCGGGCGTCAACCGGTCCGTGCGCGATGGCGTCGCGACGTTCGAGATGTTCGGCCACGTCCACCCGGACGTCCGCCGTCGCGGCATCGGGACGATCCTGCTCGAACGGAACCTCGCGCGCACGGCCGAACGCGTCGCGCTCGAGCCGCCCGACATGCCGGTCCAGGGTGGGGCATTCGTCGAGGAGACCGAGATCGGGCATCGAGTCCTGCTGGAGCGTGCCGGCTTCCGGGTGATCCGGCACTTCTTCCTGATGCGCCGACCGGATCTCGGCTCGGTGCCGGACGTTCCGCTGCCCGACGGCCTCCAGATCCGCCCGGTCACGACCGACCAGCACCGGGTGGTCTGGGAGGCGCAGCGCGAGGCGTTCCGCGACCACTGGAACCACCGTGAGGTGAGCGAGTCCGACTACCGCCAGTCGTACGCGCTGCCCGACCTCGACACGACGCTGTGGGTCGTCGCCTGGGACGGCGACGAGATCGCCGGTGTCGTGGAGCCGTGGATCTGGAGGGACGAGAACGCGAAGCTCGGGGTCCGGCGCGGCTGGCTGGAGCGCATCAGCGTCCGGCGACCGTGGCGCCGCCGCGGAGTGGCGCGGGCGCTGACCGCGATCGCCCTCTCGCGTCTGCGGGACGCCGGGATGGACGACGCCATGCTCGGCGTGGACTCCGAGAGCCCGACCGGGGCCCTCAGTCTGTACCAGGGTCTCGGGTTCGAGGTCTACTCTCGCGCGGCCGCCTATCACCTGGACCTGACGCGCTGATCAGCGCAGGACCGGTTCCCGGAACCAGATGTTCCGGTCGCCGAGCTCGCCGGCGACGAGCCGGACCGAACCGTCCGTCGTCGAGTACACCGTGATCGAGGCGGGCGCGAGCACTGGACCGCCGTTCGGGTCGTAGTCCGGCGCGCCCGCGGCGTAGACGAACCGCCCATCGGCGCTGATGGCGACCGATTCGAAGTCGGCGGTGGGGTCCCAATGGTCGATGGACTCGAGTGTCGACGCATCGAAGACGAAGATGCCCGACGAGCCGATCTCGTTGCCGGCGAGTGCCGAGCCAAGCGCGTACAGACGTGTCCCGTCGGGGCTCACGGTCAACGCGGGCTGGAGCAGGATCTTCGCGAGCGCCGATGGCACGAGACCGTCCGCGATCCGGCGGGCGAGCGCCGCGAGCGGACCGTCGTCGAGGCGGCTCGTGGGTCGTGGCGCCTGACCCCTCGTCCGCTCCGCCGTCAGGAGGTCGAACCGGTCGATCCTCAGGTCGAACGGATCCCAGAAGTACAGGGCGTCGCGGATCGGCATCAGCTCGGGCTGACTACCGGCCGCGCCGGTGATCTCGGTCCGATCGATGATCGCGCCCGCAAAGTCGCGGCGCTCGACGACCGGATCGCGACCCGTCCAGCACGAGACATAGAAGCGCTGGTCGTCGATGAACCCGCGGCCCTGGGCCGAACACGCCGGCGTCTCGGTCGATCCGGCGCCCGTGGGCTCCCCCGCCGACGATCCGTCCCACGTGCTCGTCCAGAAGTCATCGCCCGATGGGATGCTCTCGGCGTCGGACCACAGGTACCAGGAGCTCGAGACGAGCAGCCGGTCACCCGTCGGTGAGACGTCGACCGCCGGCGCGTTCCGCACCCACGCGCTGGCCCCCACGGCCGTGGGGGTCCGCACGGGCACGATCACCGTGTCCACCGTCTCGAGCGTCGCGAGGTCCACGACATCGACGCCGGTCTCCCAGGCCGTCTCGGGCGTGTACTGGCTCCAGCCGATGAACGCGAGCCGGCCGTCCCGGGAGAGGCTGATCCGCGTGTCCACCACACCGGGCCAGCCACCCGACGGCGTCGCCGGCGTCGGCGTGGCCGCCGGTTCCCGCGGCCCGAGATGTCCGCTCAGCTGTCGCACGATGATGCCCTCGTCCACGTTGCCGGCCTCGTCGATCGAGTCCAGCGAGATCTGCAACGTCGTCGACCCCGGTCCACTCGGCGTGAGCTGCTTCGAGGTCACGCAGATACACAGCCATCCACCGGCCGGCGATGGCACGACCTCGGTCAGGTAGAAGCTCCGGAGGATGACCTCCGGTGAGATCCCCCCCGTCGACAGGTCGACGCGCCTCGGGAAGCCACTGGCATTCACCAGGATCGAGGTCACCGACGGCAACTCGCCGAACGTGGCCAGCTTCGGGAGCGGGGTGGGTTCGGTCGAGCCGGTCGCCGACGGCGAGACGGACGGTGTCGGACTCGCCACGCCCACGCTCCCGCGCGGCGCGGTCAGCCAGACGGCACCCGCCGAGACGACGACCGTCGCGACCATCGCCAGGGCGGTCGCGACCACGAGCCGGCGGGTCCAGCGGAGCCCGCCTGCGCCGCGCGGACGACCCGCCGGCCCAGGGCCGCCGACCCGATCACGCCACGTGACCTCGTCGAGCCGCTGCGGCGGCATCTGCCAGTCGTCTGCGACATCGCGGATCAGGGCGCCGAGCGCGCCATCGTCGGGCCGCGGGCCGGCAGGGCGAGCGGTCTGGTTCGAGCGATCGGGATCCATCGGGGTACCTCGGGTCATCGGGCGGCACGCCCTGGCGCGATGCGGTCATCGGCGGTCAGCGGGTCATCGGCAAGTCGGTCGCGCAGCGTGGCGTGCGCGCGGCTCAGGATCGATCCGACGTTGCCCGCGTTCGTGCGCAGGAACGCGGCGATCTCGGCGTAGTCGTAGCCGTAGTAGTGACGGAGGACGAGGGCGGCCCGGGCGTCCGGCTTGAGACCGGCGAGCCCGGCGGCGATCAGCTGACGGGTCGCGACGTCGCCCGAGAGATCGCCGCTCGTTGCCCCACCCACGAAGGAGGGCCCGTCGAGCCGGGCGATCGCCGGGGCGGCCAGGCGCCGAACGCGCCGTCGGCGGAGCTGGTCGAGGGCGGCGTGACTGACGATCCCGTGGAGCCAGGCGCGCAGGGATCGGTGATCGTCGTACTGATGCCACCGCTCGAACGCCCGCGCGAAGGCGTCGTGGGTCGCGTCGACGGCCGTCTCCCGGTCGTGGAGGATCGCGTAGGCGACGCGAAAGACGTCGTCCGCGTGGTCCCGGTACGCCCGGTCGATGGCTTGGCGGCGCGACTCGTGGTCGATCACGTCGCTTCTACGCGCCGGGTCGTCGAAACCTTGCGCTCACGCGAAGAGCCGGCCGGCGTCGCGGACCAGCTCCATCCAGGCGCGCTCGCGCCGGATGGTCGTGGTGGGGCCGTGGCCCGGCAGGACGCCGAGGTGATCCTCGAGGCCCGCCAGGCGGGCGATCGATGCCGCCATGGCGTCGGGATCGCCGCCCGGGAAGTCCACTCGGCCCCATCCGCCGGCGAACAGGGTGTCGCCGCTGAACAGCAGCCCGTCATCGGCCGCCAGCAAGCACACCGAGCCTTCGGTGTGGCCCGGTGTGTGCAGGACCGTGAGCCGCAGGTCGCCGAACCTGATCTCCCCGCCCTCGGCGAGATCCACCGCGGGAATGGACGGGACGATGTCGAACGGGGCGTACACCGGCTCCGGCCGCTCGAGACGCCCGCGATCGGCCGGGTGGACGGCGATCGGGGCACCCGTCGACGCCGCCACCGCGGCGTTGTCGCCGATGTGATCCCAGTGGCCGTGGGTGGAGATGATGAGCTTGAGGGTCCAGTCGCGAGCGGCGAGCTCATCGGCGATCCACGCGACCGAGGGCGTGGCCGTGTCGATGGCGACCGCCTCGCGCGTGCGTGGATCG
The DNA here is from genome assembly GCA_964393345.1 of uncultured Anaerolineaceae bacterium. Classification (GTDB taxonomy): domain Bacteria; phylum Chloroflexota; class Limnocylindria; order Limnocylindrales; family CSP1-4; genus SPCO01. The sequence continues at coordinate 4,677 of CAYMTJ010000009.1, forward strand.
GCGAGGACGTGGACGTTCGTCGACAGCGGGCCGACGATGCGGATCAGACGCTCCATCAGCGACCGGTCGAGCGGGTCAGCTCCGAGGGTTCGACGGCGTCAGTCGGCGCCCTCGAGCTTCGAGCGCATGCAGTCGAAGGTCTGGCCGATCATCTTGTTCGCCGTGCCCTCGATGAGCCGGGCGCCCATGCTCGCCAGCGTCCCGGCGATGTTCACGTCGGCGCTCCAGTCCATGACGGTCGCACCATCGGGGCCATCGGACAGTTGCATCCGGGCGTCCGCGTCCACTGCGCTGCCGGGAGCCTGGCCGTGGGCCTTGATGACCGCCACGTCCGGCGCCTGGAGGTCCGCGAACGTCATGTCGACGTTGAACTTCGCGCTGATGAACCCGATCCCCACCTTGGCGACCACCTTGAAGGTCGTCGCGTCCACGACCTCGATCTTCTCCACGCCGGGTCCGCACTGGCCGACCTGGTTCGGATCGGTGACGAAGGCCCAGACCTTCTCGCGGCTGGCCTTGATCGGGACGGAGCCTTCGAAATGCATGCATCGCCTCCAGGGATGGGATCAGTCGGGGGTCGGCACCGACGCGTTGACGTAGGCCGTCGGCTCGCGGATGAACCGCGTCCGGCAGCCGATGGAGCAGAACGCATACACCTTGCCATCGTGCTCGGCCAGGTGTCGAGCGTGGGCGCGATCCACGGTCATCCCGCAGACGGGATCGAGCAGGACGATGTCATCGACGACCGGCTGGAGATCGATGGGCGGGGCGCCGCCGGCCAGGGTCGCGGGACCGGGTGCCGCCACGAATGTGGCTCGCCCACGGCGGACCTGGACGAGTTCCGCGAGGATCGACAGCGCGACCTCCTCGGCCGTCTCGGCGCCGAGGTCGATGCCGGCCGGGGCCCGGAGCGCCGCGATCCGGTCATCGCCGAGGCCAGCCTCTTCGCGCAGCCAGGCACGGACGACGGCCGCCCGCGTCGGTGAGGCCACCAGGCCGACGTAGGAGACCTCGCGGGCGAGGGCGGCTGCGGTCGCCTCCTCGTCCCAGACGCCCTGGGTCGCCACCACCACGTACGGCGCGAGGCCCGGGTCCAGGCGACGCAGGTCGGCCGTCGCGAGGACGCGATCGGCGCCCGGAAAGGCGTCGACGTCGGCGACGGGATCGATGACGCTGACGCGCCAGCCCGCGGCCGCTCCGAGGGCGACCAGGGCGCCGGCGATCGGCGTGGTGCCGGCGACCCACAGCACCGGCGCAGGGAGATGCGGTTCCACGTAGATCTCCAAGGTCCCGCCCGAATGGCAGGTCATGACGAGTTCGAGGACCCCATCGGCGCGGCGGCCCTCGGCCGGGGCGTCCTTCGAAAGGCGGAGGAGCCGGGGCTGCCCGTCGACGAGGGCTCGAAGCGCTTCGCGGACCACGACGGGCTGGGCACAGCTTCCGCCGACCCAGCCTTCGATCGTCCCATCCGGATGGACGAGACCGGACGCCCCGGGCCGCGCCGACGTCGGCCGCTGGACCGCCACGACCGTGGCGATCGCGAACGGCCGACCGGCCGCCTCGAGCTCCGCGGCCCGGGCGAAGACGGAGCGAGCGCTCATGGCCGGTTGATCACA
>CAYMTJ010000009.1:6392-28073 GCA_964393345.1 uncultured Anaerolineaceae bacterium
TCGTGGAGGATGGCCCAGACCTTCTGGGGCGTGATCGGGATGTCGATGTTGCGGACGCCGAGGTGCCACATGGCATCGACGACGGCGTTCGCGATCGCGGGTGGGGCGCCGACGGTCGCCGACTCCCCCACTCCCTTGGCGCCGATCGGGTGATGCGGCGAGGGCGTGATCGTCTTGCCGGTCTCCCACATCGGGGTCTCCATCGCCGTCGGGACGAGGTAGTCCATGAACGTGCCGGCCAGGTTGTTGCCCAGCTCGTCGTACGTGATGGCCTCGTACAGCGCCGGGGCGAGACCCATCGACAGGCCGCCGTGGATCTGGCCGTCCACGATCATCGGGTTGATGATGTTGCCGCAGTCATCCACGGCGACGAACCGACGGACGTGGACCTGGCCCGTCCCCTTGTCGATGTCGACGACGCAGATGTAGCTGCCGAAGGGGAACGTCAGATTCGGCGGATCGTAGTAGTCGACCGCTTCGAGGCCGGCTTCCATCCCCTGCGGGTGGTTCGTGTAGGCCGCGAACGCGATCTCCTGGATCGTCTTGAAGCGGTCCGGGGAGCCCTTCACGCTGAACTTGCCGACCTCCCACTCGAGGTCGTCTTCGGACGCCTCGAGCAGATGCGCGGCCAGCTTGCGGGCCTTGTCCTTGATCTTGCGCGCGGCCATCGCCGTCGCGGCCCCCGCGACCGGCGTGGATCGCGACGCATACGTCCCGAGCCCGTAGGGCGCGGTGTCGGTGTCGCCGTACTCGATCTTCACGTCCTGCATCGGGAAGCCGAGTTCCTCGGCGATGATCTGGGCGAACGTGGTCTCGTGGCCCTGGCCCTGGGTCTGGACCCCGATCCGTGCCAGCACCTTTCCGGTGGGATGGACGCGGATCTCACAGCTGTCGAACATCTTCAGGCCAAGGATGTCGAACTGGTGCGACGGACCAGCGCCCACGATCTCCGTGAAGCTGCTGATGCCGATCCCCATGAGTTCGCCCTTGGCTCGCTTCTCGATCTGCTCCTTGCGCAGGTCGTCGTAGCCGATCATGTCCATGGCCTTCTGGAGCGCCGGGCCGTAGTCGCCCGAGTCGTACTCCCAGCCGGTCGGCGTCGTGTACGGGAACTGCTCCTTGCGGATGAAGTTCTCCATCCGGAGCTGCGCGGGATCCTTCCCGATGTCGTGCGCGAGGATGTCGACCATCCGCTCGATGGCGTGGACCGCCTCGGTCACGCGGAACGAGCAGCGGTAGGCCACGCCTCCGGGCGGCTTGTTCGTGTAGACGCCGTCCACCTCGACGAACGCGTTGTCGAAGTCGTAGCTGCCCGTGATCACGTTGAACAGGCCGGCCGGGAACTTCGAGGGGTCCGCCGCCGCGTCGGTGTAGCCGTGGTCGGCGAGTGTCTTGACCTTGAGGCTGGTGATCTTGCCTTCCTTCGTGGCGCCCAGCTCGGCGTGGATGTGATAGTCGCGGGCGAAGGAATCGGCCTGGAGGTTCTCCGAGCGGTCCTCGATCCACTTGACGGGCTTGCCGGTCAGGAACGAGGCCGCGACGGCGAGGACATACCCGGGATAGACAGGCACCTTCCCGCCGAAGCCACCGCCGATGTCGTGGGTCTTCACGCGGATGTTGTGCTCGTAGATCGGCAGGCCCGCGCCGGCGGCGACGAGTGCGAGCACGGTCCGGATCGCGTGCGGGGCCTGGGTGGTCATGTGCAGGGTGAGCTGCTGACGGACCGGGTCCCAGTCCGCGACGCAGCCACATGTCTCGATCGACGCGACGTGGATGCGCGGGATGTAGATGTCTTCGGCGATGCGGATATCGGCCGCTGCCAGGGCGGCATCGGCCTTGGCCGCATCCCCGGATTCCCAGTGCCAGATGTGATTGGTCGCCTTGTCCGGACCGCGATCGGGTCGCAGCACGGGCGCGTCCGCCTGCATCGACTTGTGCGGATCCACGACCACGGGCAGCGGCTCGTAGTCCACCATGACCGCCGCGACGCCGTCGGCGGCCGCATAGCGGGACGTCGCCACGACCGCCGCGACCTCCTGGGACTGGTACATGACGGTGTCCACCGGGAGCACCATCTGCATGTCACCGGCGAGGGTGGGCATCCAGTGGAGCTTGTAGCCCTCGAGATCCTTGCCGGTCACGACCGCCGCGACGCCGGGGACCTTGAGGGCCTCGGACGCGTCGATCGACTTGATCCTCGCGTGAGCGTAGGGCGACCGGACGATGTCCAGCCACAGCTGTCCGGGCAGGTTGACGTCGTCGATGTACTCGCCGGCGCCGCGGATGAACCGCGGGTCCTCCTTGCGCTTGATCGAGTGGCCCATGCCCCCGACTTCGGGGGTCGTGCGGGGTGTCGTCTCGGTGGTCATCTCGTCACTCCCCGCTCAACCGGCCGCGACCGGCGTGCCGCCGGCCTGGGTGTCCGCGGCGGTCGCCATCTCGGCGGCTGCCTGTTCGATCGCCTTGATGATGTTCACGTAGCCCGTGCAGCGACACAGGTTGCCGCTGATCCCTTCGCGGATCTCGGCCTCGGACGGCGCCGGGTTCTCGCCGAGCAACCACGCCGCCTGCATGATCATCCCCGGGGTACAGAAGCCGCACTGGAGCCCGTGCTGGTCCCAGAACGCCTGCTGGAGCGGGTGGAGCGCGGCGCCGTCGGCCATCCCCTCGATGGTCTTGACCTGGTGGCCATCGGCTTGGACCGCGAGCATCGTGCAGGACTTGGCGCTCTCGCCATCGACATGGACCGTGCAGGCGCCGCAGTTGCTGGTGTCGCAACCCACGTGCGTGCCGGTCAGGCCGAGGTCGTCGCGCAGGAAGTGGACCAGGAGCCGTCGAGGTTCGACGTCGGCCTCGTGGACCTGGCCGTTGACCGTGATGGAGACGTGCATCGTGGTCATGGGTGCCTCGCCTCCTTAGGCGTACGAGAGCGCGCGCTCGACGGCGCGACGGAGCGACCGGACGGTCATCTCGGCGGCCATGGCCCGCTTGTATTCGATGGGACCGCGCACGTCCCCGGCGGGATCGCACTGCGCGGCGGCGGCCGCGCCGGCCTTGGCGAACAAGTCCTCGCTCGGAGCGTGGCCTTCGAGGACCCCTTCGGCGTCGGTCGCGGCGAACGGCGATGCGGCAACGCCGGTCAGGGCGACGCCGGCCCACTCGATCCGTCCATCGGCCGTGAGACCGAGCGCCGTCGCGGCGCCGCACGTCGCGAAGTCGCCGACCTTGCGCTCGAGCTTGGTATAGGCGGCGCCCGTGCCCTTCGGTCGACGTCGCACGCGGATCTCGGTCAGGACCTCGGTCGGCTCGATGGCCGTCGTAAAGGTGTCGAGGAAGAAGTCGCGTGCCTTGATGGTCCGCTCACCGGACTGGCCGCGACAGACGATCGACGCGTTCACCGAGAGCAGGATGGCCGGCCAATCGCTGGCCGGATCGGCGTGGGCGATGGATCCCCCGATCGTGCCCCAGTTACGGACCTGTGGATCGCCGATCAGACCCGTCGCCTCGCGCAGCATCGGGTAGCGGTCGGCGATGACCGGGTGCTCGTGGATCTGGCGGTGCGTCGCCCGCGCGCCGATCCGCAGGTGGTCGTCCGTCTCGGCGATGCCGTCGAGACCCGTCACGTCCTGGAGGTCGACGAGCAGCGCGGGTTGCGCCAGGCGGAGCTTGATCAGGGGAAGGAGGCTGTACCCGCCCGACAGGAGTTTTGCCTCACCCTCGCGATCCTTGAGGATCGCCAGCGCCTCGTCCAGTGACCCTGGGCGGACGTAGTCGAACTGGCCGGGAATCATCGCGCTGCACCCTCCTGTCCGCTCGCTGCGTGACGGTTGCGGTGGCGGCCCGGCCGGGGACGGACGGGTCCGCGGATCTAGCGACGAAACGAACGCGGCCCCCAGGTCGATCGTCCTCCTCGACCTGGGTCCGCGCGGCGGGGATGTCACCAACGAGTATCGCCCTCTGGTGTTGACCCGTCAACGTTGTGGCGCGCTCCTCGCGTGTCGGTACGACCGCTTGCGAGCACAATGGCCCGATGCGCGAATCGATCCCGCCCGAGGCGTTCCTGGCGGGCTTTCCCGACGACATCCGCCAGACCGCGGAGCGCCTCCGCGCGCTCATCCGCGCCACCTTCCCCGAGGCGATCGAGCGGGTGCGACCGGGCTGGCATCTCGTCGGGTACGAGGTCCCGGCCGGACGACGGTCCGCGTACTTCGCCTACGTGGCTCCCGAGCAGCGCCACGTCCATCTCGGCTTCGAGCACGGCGTCGCGATGGACGACCCGGGCGGCCACCTCCGGGGAGCCGGGATCACGAAGCAGACGCGGTGGCTCACGTTCCGGGTGCCTGGCGACATCGATGACGGGATCGCGGTCCCGCTCATCCGCGAGGCCGCCCTCGTGGCTCGCCTCCCGGCCGCGGAACGCCTTGCGCGACGGCTCGATCGCGAGGAGCGTCGCGGCTAGACCTCGTCCCCCGGCGGTGCCCACGTGACGACGCCGATCGGCAGGGGCCGCTGGTCCAGGAGGCCCACCCGCCCGGCCGGATCGGTGGTGATCATCGGGTCGAGGGCCGCGAGGAACCGGCGATCGGCCTCGCCGCCGGGCTCGATCCAGAGCTGTCGACGCAGGAACCCCTCGAGCTGCGCCCGATCGTCGAACCGGCGCGGCTCGCGGTCCAGCCGCTTCACCGTCGGCGCTCGACCCATCGCTCGCAGCCATTCCAGGAACTCGGGGAGCGCCGGGAGCGCGACGCGCGCCTCGCCATGCACCGGCGGCCAGCAGACATCGGCGATCGACGATGGCTGGCGTTCCATCAGGATCGCGACGCACAGCCGGCGCGCCGCGCGTTCCATCGCCCGGATGAACGGCCCGATCGACTCGATGTCGTAGCTCACGTGCGCGATGAGCGCGACGTCGGCCCGGAACGGCGTGATGTCGTCGGGCGGCCACCGGCCCTCGTGGATGTCGACGTTGTCGATGTCGAAGGCCGCCGCGAGATCCCGCAAGGCGTCGAGCATCCCGGCCGAGGGATCGAGCGCGATGACGCGGCCGCCAGACGGGGCCAGGTCGGCGGCGATGGGCAGCGCGTACCGCCCGGCCCCCGCGCCGATGTCCAGCCAGGTCTCGCCCGGCCGGACCTCGGCCCGCAGGACGTCCAGGGACGGATCGTCGGTCCGTCGCGGATCGGCCCGGAACAGCCCGCTGACCGGCGCGTAGAAGTCGGCGCCGTCGGGGACCTCGCGGAATCGGTCCACCTGGTCGCGATTGGCGCGGACGCGTGCGGCCCAGGCGGCCTCCACGAGGTCGACGAGGTCGCCTCGCGTGTCGACGTCTGGGTTCGCCTCGTCCACGGGGACTTCGAGCACGAGCTCCGGGTGCGCGGCGATCGCCGGCCCGAGGCCACGATCGCCCGCTGCCGCGTCGGCGAGATCGAACGCTGCCCGCCCGAGCAGCACCGGGTTCCGTCCGCCGTCGTCGGGATGGACCGGGACGACGATCGGCCGATCGCTCGTTCCTGCGGCGGCGAGGAGGGCTCGGATCACGTGGACGGACACGAGCGGCTGATCCCCGAGGAGGACCAGGACCCAGGACGCCGCCGGGTCGACCGCCTCGAACCCCGATCGAAGGGAGCTGGACAGGCCTCGCGCCGGGTCCGGATTGCGGACGCGCCGCGCCCCGCGCCAGTCGATGGCGTCCTCGAGCTCGTCGCCCGAGTCCCCGACGACGACGATGACGTCCGCGACGCCGGCCTCGCCGAGCGTATCGATGACGTGCTGCAGGACCGGCCGTCCCTCGAGCGTCGCGAGGAGCTTCCCGCCACCGAACCGCGATCCGGCGCCGGCGGCGAGCACGATCGCGACGGCGCGCCGCGCGGCCTGGGCGGGCCCTGACGTCACCTGCATCGCGTCATCCTGCCGCATCGCGCGGGCGGTCGGGTTGCGTCGCGGGTGTACGGTCATGAGACTGAAGACGCCCGCGATGAGCCGGAGCGTTCGACGGGAGAGGGAGCACACCGATGACCGACGACGTCGAGCCCACGACGCCTGCGGAGCCGGACGAGCCGACGCCGCCGGCCGGGACACCGGGACCGCCGGTGGCGCCGGCCCCGGCGATCGCCCGTCCGCCCATGCCGGACCTCTCGGCACTCGATGCCACGAGCCGGCTCATCGTCATCGGTGCCGCCGTCGCCATCGGGGTGGCGATCATCGGCGGCCTGCTCAAGACCTGGGACTCCACCGACTTCCTGCTGCTCATCCTCGCCGGCGGGATCGCCGCCGGGGTCGCGGCGTGGTTCACGGCCACCGCGAAGGGCGACAAGCCGTCACCGCTGCCGCTCGGCTCCATCGAGCTCGCCGGCGTCGCCGTCCTGCTCGCGCTCGGTCTGCTGCGGCTGATCGAGCTCATCTTCGATCTCGACGCGATCGACGGTCTCGGCGACGTCACCGATCTCGTCGCCAGCGTCGTCCTCGTCGGGGCAGCCGGCGCGATGGGCATGGCCGTCCTGCGCCGCGATCCTTCCCTGGCGCGTCTCGGGCTGGACCGGGATCAGGGCACGCGGATCGCCGCCATCGGCCTGCTGCTTCTCCTCGCCGGCTGGGCGATCAACGTCTCGTTCGGATATTGGCGGATGAGCGGCGGGACGTTGTCGGTGGCCCTCGCCACGTTCGCGTTCGTCGCGATCCTGACGGCGCCGTCGTGGGTCAAGGTCCTCCCCGGGATCCCGGTCGCGTGGGTGGGCGTCGTGTTCGGTGTCGTGGTGGCGTTCCTCGCGATCGGCCTGTGGGGGTCGCTCGGGCGGCTCGGCGAGGACGTCGACCTCGGCCTGCTCGACTACCTCGGCTTCGTGCTGTATTCGCTCGGGATCGTCGGCATCATCGCCGGTGGGTTCCTCGCGGGCCAGGCCGCCATGATGGCCGGCCGAACCCCGGCGGCCGAGGCACCGCCCGATGGGACGACACCGCCCGCCGAACCCCCCGCCGACGCGCCCTCGGCCGCCCATCCTCCGGCCGCCGATCCTCCGGCCGATCCGCCGATGCCGGGGGACTGAACCCCCGCAAGAGCCGCTCGTCCAGCCCGAGCCGTCACGCGACGGCGCGCTGCCGCAACGGGACGCCGGTCCCGCCATATCGTTCCGCCACGATCTCGGCCAGGATCGCGAGGGCGGTCTCGGCCGGTGCGCGCCCGCCGAGATCGAGTCCGACCGGGCCACGCAACCCGGCGAGGGCCTCCTCGCTCACGCCAGCCTCGATGAGCCGGGCGCGCCGGTCCCCCTGCGTCTTCTTCGAGCCGACGGCGCCCACGTACCGACAGCCACGCCGCAGGGCCTCGACGATCGCAGGCTCGTCGAACTTCACGTCGTGCGTGAGGACGGCCACCGCGTCGTTCGGCCCGAGGCCGATCTCGTCGGCCACCTCGTCCGGCCAGCCCACGATCAGTTGGTCGACGTCCGGGAACCGCTCACGCGTGGCGAAGGAGGCGCGGCCATCGATGACCACGGTCTCGAACCCGAGCTCGCGCGCCAACCGGACGAGCGATCGCGCGACCTCGACGGCGCCGACCACGACCAGACGCGGTCGCACCGGGAACACTTCCACGAATAGGGAGCGGCCACCGATCTCGACCGTCTTCGACAGGCCGCGCTTGAGCGCTTCACCCGCCGCCGTCACCAACGCCGCGTCCAGGGCGGCGTCGCCAAGGCTGCCATCGAGTCGACCGTCGTCATGGAGCACGAGTGCCGGTTCCGGCGGCGCCCCGACGCCCGGTTCATGCGGCCCGAACGCGGCCGGCGGCGAATCCGGGGGGAGCGGCGTGACCACGGCCGCGCCGTACCCGCCCGCGCCGAGCGACGCCCGTGCCGCCTCGATGACGACCGCGGGCGTGACCGGCTCCACGAGGACGTCGATCGTGCCCCCGCACGCGAGCCCCACGTCCCAGGCCTGCTCGTCGCTGATGCCGTAGCGGATGACCCGGGCGTTGCCCGAGGCGCGGGCCGCGTCGATCTCCTCGGCCGCCGCCCCCTCCACGCACCCACCGCTCACGGACCCGGCGATCCGGCCGTCGGCGGCATAGAGCAGGACCGCACCTTCGGGGCGCGGCGCCGAGCCGAAGGTGCGCACGACCACCGCCCGCCCGACGTCGGCGCCGTCCGCCTGCCAGGTGCTCAGGGTTTCGAGGAGTTCTCTCATCGCAGTGGCCTCGGCATCGATGGATCCACGGGCGCCCCACCCACCGGCAGCGGCGGCGAGGCGACGGTCGGGACGGACATCCCAGGCAGGGCGGCGTGGGCCGCGGCCTCGCTCCCGCGGCGCGTATCCCCCGCCCTGACGCCACCCAGGATCTCGCCCAGCCGCTCGAGGTTGGCGACGGTCCCGGCCGCCAGGAAGTCGTCCACGTACGGATAGGCGGCGCGCATCCCCCCGGCGAGCGGCTGGTACCCGGGTGTGCCGGCGAGCGGATTGAGCCAGACGAGCCGGTGGCAATTCCGGCGCAGGCGCGCGGTCTCCGTGGCGACGAGGGCCGGGTCACCACGATCCCAGCCGTCGCTGACCACGATCACCACCCCCGAGGTGCGCAGCGTCCGACGCGCCCACTTCTGGTTGAAGGTCCGGAAGCTCTCCCCGATCCGGGTGCCGCCCGCCCAGTCGTTCACCGCGTCGGCGACCCGCGCGAGGGCTCGGTCGCGGTCGCGGTCGCGCAGCAGCCGCGTGACGCGCGTGAGGCGCGTCCCGAACACGAACGATTCCGTCCGGACCTCCGACGCGGCGGCGAGGGCCTGGACGAACCGGAGCAGGAGCCGAGAATGGCGCTCCATGGACCCGGAGATGTCGCAGATGACCACGAGCGAACGGGGCTGGCGGATCGGCCGCCGCCAGACCCAGTCCAGCAGCTGGCCGCCGGTCCCGAGGTTCCGGCGGAACATCGCCCGTGGCGCGAGCCGGCGGCCATGCGAGTGCAGCTCGTAGCGGCGGGTGCGGCGCTGCTCGAGGCGCGGCACCAGCAGGTCCACGAGTCGCTCGGCCTCGCGCAGCTCGGCGGGCGTCATGCGGTCGAACTCGCGATGACGGAGGACTTCGCCCTGGCTGTAGGCATCGGGCGAGATGACCACGCCCTCGATCGGGGCGTCGTCGTCCGCGTCGTCGTCGCCGGTCGAGGGCATGGGGATGCCGCGCTCGTCGGTCTCCCGCTCCATGCCCTCGCTGCCGGCCTGCGGCTCGCCCTCGCCCGCGTCGCCCTCGGTCGTCGGCTCGTTCGGACTGGGGAGCGGGGGTGGTTCGAACCCGGGCAGTCGCGCGTTCCGGCGCCGCCACCAGCGGTCGAAGACGGCGTCGTAAGCGGCGCGATCATCGCGTCGACGCACGAAGACGGCCTCACCGGACGCCCGCACCTGCTCGCGATCGCCGATGTCGACGAGCGTGAGGGCCCGGGCGAAGTCCACGGCCGCGCCGAGGTCCACGGACAGGCGGGACGCCCGCAGCGCCCGACCGAACCCCACGGCCTCGGCCAGGAGCCGGCGGCCGTCCACCTCCTCGCCGAACGGGACCTGGGCGATGGCGGGGTCGGTCATCGGGTCTCGATCAGCCGCCGGCCGCGGCCTCGGCGAGCATGCGTCGCGTGGTCTCGCCGCGCACCTGGCGGATGTCCTCCTCGTACTTGAGGACGACGCCGAGCGTCTCGTCGACCAGCGTGGGGTCGAGTTCGGACGCGCCCAGCGACAGGAGCGCCGCCGCCCAGTCGAGCGTCTCCGCGATCCCGGGGACCTTGGTCAAGTCCGCGTCGCGCAGACGGTGGACGAACCCCACGACGTCCCGCGCCAGCCGCTCCGGCGCCTCGGGCACGCGCGCGAGCACGATCTCGTACTCCTTCTGGGCGGTCGGGAAGTCGATCCAGTGGTAGAGGCAGCGACGCTTGAGGGCGTCGTGGACCTCGCGCGTCCGGTTGGAGGTCAGGATCACTCGCGGCGGGGTCTGGGCCGTGATCGTGCCGATCTCGGGGACGGTCACCTGGAAGTCCGAGAGGATCTCGAGCAGGTAGGCCTCGAACTCCTCGTCCGCGCGGTCGATCTCGTCGATGAGCAGGACGGGCGCCACGCCGTCGGTGGCTTCGAGCGCCTGGAGGAGGGGGCGGCGGATGAGGAAGTCATGGCCGAAGATGTCCGCCGCACTCGCCCGATCGGCCTCGCCGCGCGCCTCCAGCAACCGGATCTCGAGCATCTGGCGCGGGTAGTTCCACTCGTACACGGCCGTGTTGACGTCGAGGCCCTCGTAGCACTGGAGCCGGATCAGCCGGGCGCCCAGCGAGGCCGCGAGGACCTTGGCCAGCTCCGTCTTGCCGACGCCGGCCTCCCCCTCGAGCAGCAACGGCCGCCCGAGCTCCAGCGCAAGGAACACCGCCGTTGCGAGCGAACGGTCGGCGATGTAGTCGCGTGCCCGGAACTCGTCCTGGATGGCCTCGATGGATCGGGTCCCGGCGGGACGGCTCTCGCGGTCGGTCATCGGCGGAATCTACACGTCGCGGGCCGCGCGGGCTTGGGCGGGTCCGTCATCCGTCCGGAGCGTCGAGCTCGCGGGCGTACGCCGGGAACCGGAACCGTTGGGATCGCGTGAGGATCCCGCCGTGGCCCAGCTTCGCCACGGTCCGCGCGGACGCGGATTCGCCGGCGAGCAGGCGGGGCAACAGCAGGTCCGCCGCGGTCGCCTTCGAGTAGGCGCCGCACGTCGGCAGACCGAGGATCGCCGTCCGACCGACGCGGGCGAGCCAGAGCATGGATCCCGGGTGCGACGGGACGCCGCGCCTGACCACGCGCCCACCGAGTCCGGCGATCGACACGAAGAACGCGTCGCCCGGGTCCGTGCTGGCCGAACCGGCCGTCAGGATCAGGTCCGCCCGATCGGGTCCGCGGGAGAAGTGCGACAGCGCGGCTTCCACCGCCGCCGGGTCGTCCTCGACGTAGGCGATCCCTACGATCGACGAGCCAAGGCCCTCCACCTTGGCGCGGACGCTGGCCTCGAAGCGCTCGCGAGCCGTCCCGCGCACCGACTGCTTGACGACGACGCCCACGCGACGGGCGACGAACGGCGCGACCGAGACCACCGGGCGCCGTCCGCGCCGCGCCTGGCGCTCCCCCGCCGCCACCGCGGCCACCGGCACCACGTGCGGCGCGACCTTGACACTCGCGACCAGGTCGCCCGCATCCACGACCTGGCCGTCGAAGACGGTGAAGACCTCCAACGGGTCGACCCGGTTGATCCGCTCGAGGGCGGCGACCTGCACGTGCGCGACGCCGGCATGAGCGGCCAACAGGTCGATCCGACTCTGGCTCGGGCCCCGCGGTTCCAGGCCCGGCCCAGCCACGGCGGCCGCGAGCCGTCGTGCCGCCTCGTCCTCGTGGAGATCGCCCGGTTCGAGGATCAGGACCGTGACGACGTCGCCCGGCGCGGCGTCGGCGATGACGCCCAGATCATCGGCGGACAGCCGGCGACCCTTCGACCAGGTCGACCCGCCGATCCGCAGGTCGCGCGTCAGGACCGCGCCGGCCAGGCGCTCCGGCGCGCGACGACCCAGGGTGACCCGTTCGACGCGCACGCGCGACCGTGGGCGATCAGCCGTTACCGGCCGAGCGCGGCCTCGATCGCGCGGCGGGTGAAGACCACGGCCATCCGGCCGCGATAGGTGCTATCCGCGTGGATGTCGTTGCTGACCGTCACGCCGTCGGTGGCGTGTGCGGCGGCGGCGGCCACCGCGGCCGGCGAACCATCCGAGCCGAGCAGCGCCGCTTCCACCGCCTTCGCCCGATAGGCGACCTCGCCAACGCCGGTCAGGGCGACGCGCGCGTGCGTGACGGACCCGCCGGATGACGCGACCACGGCGGCGACCCCCACGATCGAGTATCCCGACGCGGGCTGGGCGAGCTTCTTGTAGGCGCCACCCGCGCCCGCGGGCAAGGGCCCGCGACGAAGCGCGACGAGGATCTCGTCCTCCGCGATGCCGGTCTGGAACGCGCCCTCGAGGAACCCGTCGAGCGGGACCTCGCGCTCGCCCCGCGTGGAACGCAGGACGACGGTGTAGTCGAGCGCGAGCCCGAGCGCCGGTGCATCCGACGCGGGATCGGCATGCGCGATCGCGCCACCGAGCGTGCCGCGGTTGCGGACCTGGACGTCGCCGATGTTCGAGAGGCAGTCGCGGGTGAACGGGAGCGCGGTCGCGTCGAGCGCCTCGGCGTACGTGGTCAGGGCGCCCATCTCGAACCCGCCGTCCGGCGTCGCCTTGGCCCCCTTGAGCTCCTTGAGCCGGCCGATGTCGATGACCGTCTCGGCGCTGGCGAGCCGGAGCTTCATCAGCGGGAGCAGGCTCATGCCACCGGCGAGGATCTTGGCCGAGCCCTTCGAGGCCGCGAGCGCGGCGAGGGCATCGTCGAGCGTGGCTGGACGCGTGTAGGCGAACGCCGCCGGGATCATGCCTGGCCTCCCTTCGCGGACTGGATCGCCCGCCACACGGTCTGGTTGGTGTACGGCATGTCGAGGTGGCGGATGCCGAGCGGACTCAGCGCGTCCACGACGGCGTTGGCGACGGCCGCGGTGCTCGCGATGGCCCCGGCCTCGCCCACGCCCTTGACGCCGAGCGGGTTGACCGGCGAGGGCGTGATGGTCTGGTCGAGCTCGATCGGCGGGAACCACGCGGCACGCGGGAGCGCGTAGTCCAGCATCGAGCCGGTCAGGAGCTGCCCCTCGTCGCTGTAGATGGCGCCCTCCCAGAGTGCCTGGCCGACGCCCTGGGCGATCCCGCCGTGCAACTGGCCGTCCACGATCATGGGGTTGATCTTGTTGCCGACATCGTCGACGGCGACGTATCGGACCAAGTCCACGTGACCGGTCTCCTCGTCGATCTCGACGATCGCGATGTGCGTCCCGAACGGCCACGTGCAGTTCGGGGTGTCGTAGTAGGCCGTCTCGTCGAGATACGGCTCCATCCCCTCGGGCGTGTCGAACGCGAGGTCGAGCGCGAACGCGATCTCCTGGAACGTCTTCTTCTTGTCCGGGCTGCCCTTGACGCGGTACTCCGCGCCGTCGATCTCGATGTCCTCGACATTTGCCTCGAGCATGTGCGCGGCATACCGCGCCGCCTTGGCCTTGATCTTCTCGGCGGCCTTGATCGCCGCGGTCATCCCGACCGAGCTGGTCCGTGATCCGTACGACCCGTAGCCGAATGGTGTGCCCTGCGTGTCCGAGTGCTGGATGATCACGTCCTCCATCGGGATCCCGAACTGATCCGCGACGACCTGGGCATAGGTGGTCTCGTGTCCCTGGCCCTGCGGCTGGGTGCCCATCGTGACGATGACCTTCCCGGTCAGGTGGACCTTGATGTTCGACGACTCCCACATGGCGGCGCCCCAACCCTCGCCGACGGCGCCGATCCACTTGGAGGGGGCCACGCCGCAGACCTCGATGTAGGTGCTGAGACCCAGACCGAGCAGCTTGCCGCGGCCCTTGGCTTCGGCCCGCTTCGCCGCGAGGTCCTTGTACCCGGCCGCCGCCAGGGCCATGTCCATGGCCGGCTCGTAGTCGCCGGAGTCGATGTAGATCTTCGCGCCACCGGACGCCGTCCCGAGCCCGGACGGGTTCTCGTACGGGAACTGGTCCTTCGGGATGAAGTTCCGGCGTCGCAGCTCGGCGCGGTCCATGCCGATCTCGGCGGCGAACAGGTCCATCGCCCGCTCGATGACGTAGGTGGCTTCCGGGCGCCCGGCCCCGCGGTACGCGTCGACGAACGTCGTGTTCGTGTAGACGCCGGTGACCTCGGCGTAGACGTTCGGGATCTTGTAGCAGCCGGACAGGACCCGGGCGTAGAGCGTCGTGGGGATGCCAGGTCCGATCGTCGAGAGCCGGCCGCCCAGGTTCGCCAGCGTCTTGACGCGCAGCCCGGTGACCTCGCCCTCGCGCGTCCCGGCGATCTCGAGGTACGTGATGTGGTCGCGACCGTGGATGGTGCTCTGGTAGTTCTCGCGGCGCCCCTCCACCCACTTGACCGGGCGGCCGCCGATGGCCTTGCTGGCGAACATCGTCAGCGCCATGTCGGCGTAGCAGAAGATCTTCGTCCCGAAGGCCCCGCCGACATCGGGGCTGATGCAGCGGACCTTGTGTTCGGGGATGCCGGTCACGAACGCGGTAAGCAGCAGGCGCTGGATGTGCGGCGTCTGGCTCGACATCCAGACCGTGTACTCGTCCGTGCCGGGGTTGTACCAGCCGATGTCGCCGCGGGTCTCCATCGGGTTCGGGATCAGCCGCTGGTTGACGATCCGCTGGCGGACGACGACCTCGGCGCCGTCGACGGCGGCATCCGTACCCGCCTTGTCGCCGACGCTCCACTCGAAGACGATGTTGTTCGGGGCGTTCTCGTGGAGCTGCGGGGCGCCGGGCGCGATGGCCTTCTCCGCATCGACCACGGCGGGCAGCGGCTCGTAGTCCACGACGATCGCTTCGAGGGCGTCGTACGCCTGCGCCTCGGTCTCGGCGACCACCGCGGCGACCCCCTCGCCGGTCCACTTGACGCTGTCGGTGGCGAGGATGCGGGGGGTGTTGACGTTGTTCTGGATCCCGGCGCTGCCGCCGGCGGGCCACGCCATGGGCAGCGGGTTGTACGGGATGTCGGCGCCGACGAAGACGGCGATCACGCCGGGCATCCCCTTGGCGCCCGAGGTGTCCACGGATCGGATGTTCGCGTTGGCGTACGGGCTGCGCAGGATGGCCATGTGGGCCATCGAGGCGAGCTTGATGTCGTCGAGGTAGTTGCCCTCGCCGGTGATGAAGCGGGGATCTTCGGTGCGCTTGATGCGCTGGCCGAGTGGGCTGCTGGGGGCGTCGAGCAGATCCGTCATCGTCGTCTCCCTGCCCTATGCGCCGGCCGGGGCGGTCGCCCCGTCACGCATGGCGGCCGCGGCCGCGCGGATGGCGGTCACGATGTTCTGATAGCCCGTGCAGCGACAGAGATTGCCCTCGATGGCGTGGCGGATCTCGTCGTCCGACGGATCGGCGTTGCGGGCCAGCAGATCTGCCGCGGTCATGATCATCCCGGGCGTGCAGAACCCGCACTGGAGCCCGTGGTGCTCCCAGAATGCCGCCTGGAGCGGGTGGAGGCCGGCATCGGTGGCCAGGCCCTCGATCGTGGTGACCGCGGCCCCTTCCGCCTGGACGGCGAGCATCGTGCACGACTTCACGGCTCGGCCGTCGACGTGGACCGTGCAGGCGCCGCACTGGCTGGTGTCGCACCCGATGTGTGTGCCGGTCAGGTCCAGGTCCTCGCGGAGTGCCTGGACGAGCAGCCGGCGCGGCTCGACGTCGAGGTCCCGTCGCGCTCCGTTGACCGTCAACTGGATGTGTTCGCCCACGGACAGGACCTCCTTTGTCGTTCCCGGGATCTGGGATTCGAGGGTCGGGAGAGGTCCGACGATGGTGGCACCGCCGACCGCCGGAATCAAGTTCGGGTGCGACGGTCCCTGGCCGCTGGCCGCGGGGCGCCATGCCCGAGGGCCGCCGTCCGGATGTCCACGGCTCGAGGATCGAGGCGCGTGCGCCGTTCCCCGGGCGGCAGCTCGGCGAGCCGCGCGGCGGCGCCGAGACGCTCGAGCTTGGTGACGGCCTGCGCCCATGGCAGCCCGGCCAGCGACGACGCGCTCGCGAGCCCGACCCGGGCCGAACCGCGGCGGGCCGACGCGTGGGCGATCGCCCAGAGGAGGATCTCCGGTCCGTCGTCGGACCCCGACTGCGACGAGAGCGCGCCGCACACGATCCCGCGCTCCGGCGGCGCCGCGGTGACGAGTCGCCAGTTGTCCGGCCCGGCGATGAGGTCCACCGCGAGACTGGCGTACGGCGGTCCCAGGATCGTCTCCGGACCGGCGGCATCGGCGGATCCGCCCGTGATCACGAGCGAGAGGTGGACGCCGTCGAGGCCGTCGATGAGTCGATGGTGCAGATCGAGGAACGTCGAGCGGGCCGCATCGGCGGTGCCGATCCCGATCGCGTCCGGCTCCAGGATGTCGACCCACGGACAGCCCGCCGACGCGAGATCCACGATGAGGCCTCGCTGCGCATCGATCGAGGCGTCACGCTTGAGCCCGGTGGTGTACGGCCCCACGACGGCCGCCTTCACCGGGAGCGATGTCCGCGCGGCGGTCGCCCGCCATGAGGCGACCGGATCCTCCGGGATCAGCCCCCAGCCCGCATCGACGAGCAGTCCGAGGCCCGCGTCCGCCTGGGCCGCGATCACGGCGTCGAGGCGGGCAGCCGCGCCGGCCGACGCGTCGATCGGTGGGCGCGGGAGGCCGCCGAGGAGCGTCGCGAACAAGGTGCCGGTCAGGCCCGGTCGACGCGGATGACCGTCGCCACCGGTCCGGGCTCGGGTCGGACCGAGAGGTCGACCTCGCGGTTCGCGTGCCCGACCAGGATGCCCAGGACCACCGCCCCGGCGACCGCGCCGATCGCCAGGACCGGCACGACCGGCGATGGACGGGCCCGGCTGGCCGCGGGCCGGCCCGTGGCGTCGAGCCCGGAACCGGTCGCGGGACCCGATCGCACCCACATCGACGCGATCGTGGCGACCCGCGTCGGCGGCATGATCGAGCCCAGCCACAGGCCCGCGACGAGCCCGCCCACGTGGGCCGCGTTGTCGATCCGCCCACCCGAGGCGAACCCGAACACCAGGTTGATCGCGACCAGGAACCCGATCCGACCGACGAGATCGTTGGCGAGCCGGTCCACGGGGTGATGCACCCGGCCGGCCGCCACGAGCACCCCGAACAGGCCGAACACGGCCCCGGAGGCACCGACCGCGATCCCGTCACCGCTGAACACGTAGCTCGCCGCCGAGCCCGCCGCGGCGCAGGCCAGGTAGAAGGCGAAGAAGGCCCAGGACCCGTACCAGCGCTCGACGATGGGTCCGGCCAGGTACAGGGCGTACATGTTGAAGAGCAGGTGCAGGGGGTCGGCGTGGATCAGCGTGACCGTCCACAGCCGCCAGTACTCCCCGTTCGCCACCTCGAGCTTGTCGAGCCACAGCACGCGACCGAGGTCCGCGCCCTCGGCGGTGAACATGATCGTCAGCGAGACGATGACCGTGGCCGCGATCAGCACCGTCGACACCGGGACCAGCGGGCCGTCGCCCCGACCGCGGGCGAAGTAGCGTCGGGCCGATCGCGTGTCGCCCGTCTCCTTGGCCAGCCAACCGAGGCGATTCGCGATCTCCGCCTTGTCCTCGGGAGGCGCGAGCCGGTCCGCCTCGCGATACGCGCGGATGGCCGCCCCGAGCACACCGGTGCGGACGTTCGCCGCCGCCAGGTTCCGCCAGGCCTTGTACGCCGACGCCGTATCGCCCAGCTCCAGGACGGCCTCCCACGTGGCGACCGCCCCGTCCTCGTCGTCGGTTCGGAACCGGGCCTCGCCGAGGCCCAGGAGCGCGGCGGCGGTGATCTCCGGATCGTCGAACCCGACGACGCGGGCGTAGTGCGTCCCCGCGTCGGCGTACTCGCCGGCCGCGATCAGCTCATCGGCACGCGACAGCAGGCTGAGTGCCATCTCGCGGGTCAGCTTGCCCTCCGGGATCGGTCGATCCGCGTCCGGGTCCCTCGGGTCGTCCATCGTTCGACTGTACAGGAGCCGTCGGCGTCAGTCGGGCTGCGACCGGACCGGACGGGTCCGGAGTCGACCTTGCAGCCCACCTTACGGAAGTGAGGCCCGCCTTAGGACCATCGGCCGAGGGGTCGCGAACGACCGGGCCTCTTGGATCCGACGGGACCCCACCTACGATCGGTCACGTTGGAACTCCTTCCGCCTAGGGGTCTTGGATCCGTGTCGACCCATCGCCAGTCTTCGACCAGTCGCCGCCTCCTCGTCGCCGCCGCCGCGCTGCTGCTGCTGGTCGCCGCCGGGTGCCAGGCGCCGGGCGACACGACGAGCGGTGAGACCGGGCGAACCCTGACCACCACCGGGGCGGTCGCATGATGATCCACCGCCGGCGTCCGGGACGCCGCGAGCGCGGGCAGTCCCTCGTGGAGTTCGCCCTCGTCTTCCCGATCTTCTTCATGATCCTCATGGGGATCATCGAGTTCGCGTTCGCCTTCAACGCGGTCCTGGCCGTGAACTTCGCCTCTCGCGAGGCCACGCTGTACGCGTCGGTCGCGTCGAGCTCGAGTGGATCCGACTGCGTCATCCTCGCGAGCATCGAGGACGACGTGCGCGCCCCGGCCCGCGCTGCGGCGATCAGCCAGGTGGATGTCTACCGCGCGACCGCCAATGGGACCCAGTACTCGGGCGGTGAGATCACGACGTTCACCCGGACCGGCTCGCTGACCTGCACGATGCCGGACCTCACGACGCGAACGGTCCCCTACACGCGGACCGCCAACGGGTATCCGGAGGCCTCGCGCTGCAACGTCCTGGCCGGCTGCGGCGGGACGCACACGAGCGTCGACCATCTCGGCGTTCGCATCTTCTACACGCACAGCTACATCACGCCGTTGCGGACGTTCGTCGGGACCGGGACCGGCTTCTCGTTCAACCGGACCAACATCATGCGGATGGAGCCCGTCCTGTGACCCCTCTCAAGTCCGTCATCGCGGCCCGCCCACGTCGCCAGCGCGGCCAGAGCCTGGTCGAGTTCTCGATGGTCGTCATCGTCGCGATGATGCTGCTGCTCGGGATGCTCGAGTTCGGGATGCTGTTCGACCATCACCTGTCGCTCGAATACGCCACCCGCGAGGGTGCGCGCACGGGCGCTGCGCTGTCCAACGGCGGCGGGACCCTCGGCTGCGGTTCGGGTCAGTCCCCGAACGCGGCCTCCGTCGATCCGCAGATCGTCGCGGCGGTCCAGCGCGTGCTCAAGTCGCCCGGCTCGCCGATCGTCGTCAGTCGCGTCTCGGAGATCCGCATCTACGAGACGACCTCGACCGGCGTGCAGAACGGCGGGTTCGCCAACATCTGGACGTTCAACAGCCCGAGCGGGGGCGGCGGTCCCGTCGTGGACGGCGTCGCCCTCGACTTCAGCCAGTCCGGCGGGGCGGGCTGGAACGCGTGCTCGCGCGACAACGGTGCGACCCCGGATTCGATCGGGGTGAGCATCACCTACACCTACCGACTCGCCACGCCGCTGGCCGGCCTCGTGGGCGCCTTCGGGCCTCCAGGTTCGGCGCAGATCACGATCACGGACCGCACCGTCATGGCCCTCAACCCGAGCTGAGAAGAGACCGACCCATGGACCTCGAGACCTCCACCACGGCGCCGCGTAAGCGGCGGACCCTCGGCCAGATCGCCGTCGTCTTCGCGGCGTCGATGATCGTCGTCGTCGGACTGTGCGCGATCGTGGTCGACGTGTCCTGGTTCTGGGCGAACAACCTGCGCATGCAGCGCGCCGCCGATGCGGCCGCGCTCGCCGGCGTCGTGATGCTTCCCGGCAATGAGGCCGCCGCGATCACGCGCGCGCAGGCCGAGGCCACGAAGAACGGGTACACCAACGGCGTCGGTGGGGTCGTCGTCACGGCCTGGCAGGACACCACCAACCCGCGTCGCCTGCTGGTGACGCTGAACGCCAACGTCGGCACGTTCTTCGCGCGCGTGCTGGGGATCAACTCGTTCCCGGCGGGAGTCGTCGCGAAGGCGGACTACGTCCTGCCCGTCCCGATGGGCAGCCCGGAGAACTACTACGGCGTGTTCGGGCTGGTCCGTCACCCGGGTGGTGGCGTCAACGTCACGACGACCGATACGTTCAACAACGTGACGACAAGCTGGCTCAGTGCCAGCAACACGAAGGGCACGAACGCCTGGACCAACCCGACGAACGTCTACACGACCAACAACGCTCGCGCCACGTCCGCGACCGCGAACCAGTACCAGTCCTGGGGCGACTTCAACATCACGCTGAACGGCACGGTCACGAACATCGATGGGATCGAGCTGAGCGCCGAAGTCAGCATGTCCGGAACCGGAAACCAGACCAACTGCCAGATCCAGTTCGAGCTGTCGTGGGACAACGGCAGCACTTTCACGACGGGGAGCGGCGTCAAGCTCACGCCGGCCCTCACGACCACCGATACGTATCGGGCGCTCGGCTCAGCCACGGACACCTGGAACCGGACCTGGTCGACCGGCAACCTCAGCAACACGAACTTCCGCGTGCGGGCTCGAACGATCAAGCCGAGTACCGCTGTGTGCGCGGCGGCGATCAGTCATCGGATCGACCATCTTCGCCTGCGGGTCACCTACGACTACACGACGTCGAGCACCGTGTTCGTCCCGGACACCAATCTCGACAGCCCGTACGGCGGCGCGCTCAACCCGCGCGGGTTCTGGGGCACGATGCTGACCCAGGGCGCCGAGAACATCAACGGCGATGCCTACTCCCCGTATTACGACACGCGAACCAGCGCCCTCAACCCGAGCTACGACGCGAACGAGTACTACCAGTACGCGATCGAGCTGCCCGCCGGCGCCTCCAACGGTGAGGTCTGGCTCTACGACCCGGTCTTCTGCGCCGTGGCGGCCGACATGGGCACGGGTGACCGGTACTTCGGCAACACCAATACCAACAACTCCAACGAGATGGCCGCGTTCTACAACCTGTACAACACGCAGAACACGCTGTACGACATGAGCGATGACGGGTCAGCGGTCGCCTCGTCGGGGAACTTCTTCCGCGGCACGCCCGGCAGTGATCCGTCGATGAACGGGCCGGCGCTGAGTGGCGGGAACCTCGACGACTGCTCCGAGGCGACCATCGGTGGCAACACCGCGAGCCCGTACTACTACCACAACCGCTGGTACCAGCTGGCCTCCGGCCTGACCGCGGGTTCGGGCGGCACGGTCTACCGGCTGCACGTCACGTCGACCGAGCTGGCGAACCTGACCGCGCAGCGGAACATGAACGGCCAGAACAGCTTCGCCATCTGGGCCGGCGCCACGGGTGGGACGCCGAAGGTCTACGGCCTTGGTGCGATGCAGGCCTTCACGCCGCTCCCGGCGAGCACCGCATCGGAGTTCTACCTGGCCCAGATCGGCGCCGAACACGCCGGTAAGACGGTCGCGATCTCCCTGTGGGACCCGGGCGACACCAACACCCTGTCCGCGAACCTGGAGATCCTCATCCCCGGCAGCGGTGGCTACTCGGCCGCCACACTCAACTACACGGCCGCGCAGGGCACCACGCACAGCAACGCCAACAACTGCAACTCCACCAATGTGACTGGCGCGGCCAACGTCCCGACGAACTCCGGCGGGAGCGGCGGCCAGCTCTTCAACGGCTGCTGGGTCACGATCGTCATCCCGATCCCGGTCGGCTATACCGCGCCGCAGCCGCCCGGCGAGTCACAGCCCGGCTGGTGGAAGATCCGCTACAACATGGGCAGCGGCTCGTCGGCCTCGGTCGACGTGACTACCTGGCAGGTGGAGATCCGCGGCAACCCCGTCCACCTCGTCCTGCCCTAGCAGCTGATCGCACGATCGAAGGAGCCGGTCCGTTCGGGCCGGCTCCTTCAGCGACCGCCGAGGGACGACGGCCTAGACTGCCCGCATGTGCGGGCGATTCACCCAGGAGCGGCCGGCCTCGGAGCTGGCCGAGATCTTCGGCGCCGAGCCGTTGGCGGATGACCCGGGCGGCCGCTACAACGTGGCGCCGACCGACGAAGCGATGGTGGTCGTCCAGCGCGA
>CAYMTJ010000009.1:28173-57511 GCA_964393345.1 uncultured Anaerolineaceae bacterium
TGGGCTCGGTGGCTGGACCCGGACGCTCCCGACCCCGGCGAGCTGCTGGGGCTCCTTGAGCCGAACGAGGCCGTCCACCTCGACGTCTACGCGGTCCCCCGCGACGTCAACGATGTCCGACGCGACGGGCCCGAGCTCATCGAACCGCTCGCCCCGGACCGCGAGAGAACCTGAGGGTCCCTCAGTCGGTCGGCGCGGCCGTCCACGCGCCCGAGGCACCCATCGAGGCGCGGAACGCCGGACCCGCCGCCTCGCCACGGTCGAGCGCGGCCGCGAACCGTCCCACCACCGCGGCGAAGGCACCGTCCGGATCGGCCGCCGGTGCGACGAGGATCGTCGCGCCGGGCGGAGGGTCGGGCGGCTCCGGCGATCCGGCCGGGACCACCACGATCAGCGCCGCGCCGGTCCACGCCGCCGCCTCGACGGCCACCTTGAGCAGGCCCGCATCCCGACCGTCCGCGACCACCACGACACCGAACTCCGCCAGATAGCGCAGGGCGAGCTCGAGGTCCGCGGGCTGGAGGACCGGGTCCGATCCACCAGGTGGCTGGCGCAGCGTGGCGACGTGACCGACGCCACCCGCCGCGAGCGACAGGAGCAGGGCGTCACCGCCAGGGCTATCCGGGACCCGGCCGACGAGCTGGACGGACGACCCAGCCGCCGCGGCGGCCAGGGCGATCGCCGCGGTCGCGCCGCCGGCGACCCCGCCGGGCGAGGTGCTGGATGCGTTCGGCTGACCGATGACGACGATCACCGGCCGATGCTACCGCCTCCCGCCCGGCGGCGGCCAGGCGGGACCGGGCGACCTACGGCTTGTCGCTCTCGTCCGGGTCGTCCGACTCGTCGGGCTCGTCGGTCTCATCGGGGTCGTCCGACTCGTCGGGCTCATCGGTCTCGTCGGGCGAGGAAGACGGCCGTGGCGTCTTGGTCGGCTTCGGGGTCCGGGTGGGTTCGGCCGAGTCTGACGGGTCCTCCGAACCGGCACCGGGCGTCTCCCCGGGCTCCGGGGACTCGGTCGGTTCGGCGGAGCCGTCGTCGCTCGTCGTCGGCGAGGGACTCGGGCTGATGGACGGGCTCGGAGACGGGACGGTGGTGCTCGGCGTCGGTACCACCGTCGTCGGCGTCGGGCTGATGGACGGGTCCGGCCCCGAGAGGATCCCGGCCGCCCCGATCGCGGCCACGGCGGTGAGCGACCCGGTCGCGAGCACGACGATGAGCACGAACGACATGGCCTGGGCACGGACCATCAGTGGTCGTCCACCGCTCATCGCCACGCCCCACGCGTCGCGAACCGCCGTCAGGAACGCGGCCGGCCGGCCACCACGGACGGTCCCGGCCGGGCGGACGACGGCCTTTGGCAGCGCCTCGACCGCGATCGCCGCCATGACGCGGTCCTCGAAGCCCTCGGTGGGGGTGACGTCATCGCGCCCCACGGTCGCCTCGAGCGCACGGGCCGCCGCCAGGGCCCCGGCCAGCTCGGCATCGGTGACCGCGGCGCCATCGCCGCCGCGCAGTTCCTCCGGATCGAAACGACGGCGCCGGTCGCTCATCGTCCGCTCCCCTCGGCCATCGCCTCGCGCAGGCGCAGCAACCCCCGATGGAGATGGGTCTTCACGGTCCCGAGCGGGCGCGCCGTCTGACGGGCGATCTCCTCGAGCGTCTGCTCGCCGAAGAACCGGAGCGCGACCACTTCGCGATACGGCTCGGGCAGGGCCGCCAGCGCCGCCCGGACGTCGGATGCCCGCTCCGCCGTGATCGCGAGCTGGATCGGGTCGTGCATGGGCGCGGCCGCCACGGACGCCTGGTCGATGGCGATCGCGATGGGCCCGCGCGACAGGACGCCATCGACGCCCGCCGGATCGCGCCAGGCGACCGTCCGACGGCGACCGGCCTGGCGCAGGGCGATCCGGACCGCGATCCGGGTCACCCACGCGCCGAATGGCCCGTCGCCGCGCCAGCTCGCCAGCGAGCGGTAGGCGGTCACGAAGGACTCCTGCGCGGCGTCCTCGGCATCGGCCTGGTTCCCGAGGATCCGATGACAGGCACGGATGACGGAACCCGATTCACGCTCGACGAGCCGCCGGAACGCGTCCCGATCACCAGCGAGGACGGCGTGGACCGTCGCCCGGTCCCCGTCGGGATCGGGCGGTCGGTCGTCGGGCGACTGGCGCACGGCGCTGATCGCGTGGCTCCTCTGGTCATGTGGCGCGTGGAGACCGTGAGCCGCCGAGCGGCCCGCCCCGAATGATGGGACGGAGCCGGCCGCTGCGGCGAGGACACGTTCGTCCTTCACTCGACGCGGAACTGGTCCGGGGTCGACTAGTCGTCGCCGTCGTCCTCGTCCTCGTCTTCGTCGTCATCCTCGTCGTCGTCGTGGTCGTCGCCGTCATCGTCGTCGGCTTCGTCCTCGTCGTCGTCGTCATCATGCTCGCCTTCGTCGTCGTCCTCGTCGCCATCGTCGTGGTCGTCGTTGGCGTCGTCGGACTCATCCGGCTCGTTCGTGCTGTGCGGCTCTCGCGTCTTGTCCGGCTTCTCGGTCTCCGCCGGTTCGGCCGACGCTTCCGCGTCGTCGTTCGCATCGTCGGTCGCATCCTCGAACTCGTCGAGCCCGGGGTCGTCGCTGGCCGCGAAGGTCGACTCGACCTCGTCATCGTCCGTGGGCGACGCCGAGACGTCCGTCGGGGTGGCGGGCGCGCTGCTGCTCGTGCGCAACATGCTGTCGGCGCCGAATGCCGCGCCGACGATCAGGAAGGTGGACACCATCGCGACGCCGAGGCCGCGGGTCCATCGGATCTGGGACCGCATCGTGGGATTCTCCGAGTGCCGCCGGTCGTGCGACCGGTCCGTACTCTCCTGAGCGATCCTGCCCGCGGAAGGTTTCAGGCGACCGGGCCTCGCACCCGCCCTGGCTCAGCCGGTGCTGTCGTCTCCGCCGACTTCTTGCTCTGGCCCGGCGGCGCCGGTCACGTCATCGGGCTCGATCACGAGCCGACCCAGACCCGCGGCTTCGAGCTCCGGGCCGAACGCGTCGATGTCGCCGACCATGACGATGGCCGCGCCGTCGACATCGAGGTGCTCGCGTGCGGCCGTGGTCACCGCCGGGATGTCCACGGCCTCGATCGCCGCCCGATAGCCGATCAGCTCCGCGAGCGGCAGCCCATGGACGACGAGCCCGCCGATCGCGCCGACGACCGCGGACGCGGTCTCGAAACGCAACGGGAAGACCCCGACGAGGAAGTCCTTGGCAGCGGTCGCCTCGGCCGGCGTCACGTCCGTCTCGCGCATCCGGTGCAGCTCGTCGAGGGTGTCGACGATCGCGGGGACGGTGACCTCGGTGTTGACCGCGACCCTGGCCGCGAACGGACCCGCGCCGCGTCGGAGCTCGAACCCGGCACCCGCCCCGTATGTATAGCCCTTCTCCTCGCGCAGTCGCATGTTGAGTCGCGAGTTGAACAGGCCGCCGAGGATCGAACTCATGACCGATAGCGCGTGGAAGTCGGCGATCCGCCGCGGGGCACCGCGATGCCCGATCCGGATCTCCGTCTGGACCGAACCCGGCCGATGGACCACGCGGACCAGGCGGCCGGACCCCGACGGGGCGTCATCGACCGGGACGGTCGGCACGGCGCCCGGCGCGCGCTCCCAGTCGCCGAACAGGCCGGCGACGATCGCGGGGATGTCGTGGCCGGTCAGGTCGCCGCCCACGATGAACGTCGCGAGGGCCGGATCGAGACCGCGGGCCCAGGCGCGCCGGAGCGTCTCGGGTTCCAGCCGCTCGACGGTCTCGCGTGTGCCCGAAGCCGGCCGATGATAGGGCGAGCCCGGCGCGTAGATCGTATTGACCAGCGTCTCCTCCACCCGGCGTCGCGGTTCCGCCTTGGCCTGAAGGATGTCGTTGAGCCGCTCGTCTCGCAGCCGCTCGACCTCGGCTGCCGGGAACGTCGGTCGCAGGATGAGCTCCGCGAGGAGCGCGAGCGCTTCGGGCAATCGGCTCGCGGGGACGTCGAGTCCGGCGGACAGGGCGTCCCAGCCCGCCTCGGCATGCAGCGACGCGCCAAGTCGCTCGGAGGCCTCGATCAGCCCGATGGCGTCGTAGTGCTCCGTGCCCTCCGACAGCGCACGAGCCGCCAGGACCGTGGCGCCGCCCTCCCCCGCCGGCTCGTCCGCCGCGCCGCTCGGAAGGACCAGCGAGGCGGACACGAGCGGCCGCCCAGGCAGGTGGACCGCGAGGATCCGGAGGCCGTTGTCGAGCCGACGCTCCGCGACCGACGGGAAGGCGTAGGGCCGCGGCGCCCCGGCGACGGGCCGGTCCGCGATCACGACGCCGTCGCGCCGAGGTGAGGTCATCGGGCTCATGCCGCCACCTCCTCGGCGTCGCCGTCGGTCTCGTCGGTCAGCGCTTGATCGTCCGCGTCCGGCCCCTCGGGCAGGTACGTCAGGACCAGGCGGTTGTCCGCCCGGAAGACGGCCCCGGCCACCGCCCGGATCGCCTCCGGTGTCACGGCCAGGTAGCGCGGCAGCATCCGGTTGATGAGACCCGGATCGTCAAAGAGCGTCGCGTACATCGAGAGCCGGTCCGCTCGCTCCTCGACGCGCTGGAGCGATCCGAGTTCGTCCGCCTCCACGAGGGCGTGCGCGCGGGCCAGTTCGTCCGCGGTCACCGGCTCGGTCGCGAGACGCTCGAGTTCCTCGATGAACGCGGCTTCGACCCGGGCGACATCCACGCCCGGGCGGACCGTCGCCCAGCCCGCGCAGATGGACCCGCCACCGATGAACCCGAGGCTGAACAGCGCGACGTCCTGCGCGATCCGCTCCGTCCGGACGAGTCGGCGGTCGAGCCGGCTCCCCTTCCCGCCGGCGAGGATGTGGCTCGCGAGGTCCAGGGCGTCCAGCCGCGGATCGCCGTAGACGGGCGCCCGGAAGGCGATGTAGATGCGTGGCAGCGGGACGCGGTCGCGGACGGTCTCACGTCGCTCCGCACCCAGCGTCGGCGGCAGGGAGAGGTCGCCGAGTGGCGGGATCGACGGGTTCGCCGGGATGGCGCCGAAGTAGCGCTCCGCCGCGGCCAGCGCGGTCGGCGTGTCCACGTCGCCCACGATCGAGAGGACCGCGTTGTTGGGCGCGTAGTAGGTTCGAAAGAACGTCGTGACGTCGTCGAGCGAGGCGGCATCGAGGTCCGCCATCGATCCGATCGTGGAGTGGTGATACGGATGTTCCGGCGGGAACAGGTGGCCCTGGAGCTTCTCCTGCCATGACCCGTACGGCCGGTTGTCATAGGACGAGCGCTTCTCGTTCTTGACCACCTCACGCTGGTTGTCGAGGTTCTCCTGGTTGAGCGCGTCGGGCAGCGTCGCCATCCGATCCGCCTCCAGCCACAGCGCGAGGTCCAGCTGGTTGGACGGCAGCGTCTCGTAGTAGTTCGTCCGGTCCAGCCAGGTCGACCCGTTCATGGTCCCGCCGGCCGCCTGGATCAGGGCGATGTGCTCCGCCTTCGCGACGTGGGCTGATCCCTGGAACATCACGTGCTCGAACAGGTGGGCGAACCCGGTGCGACCGGGCTGCTCGTGCTTGGACCCGACGTCGTACCAGAGATTGACCGCCACGACGGGTGCGAGATGGTCCTCGGCGATGATCACGCGCAGACCGTTGTCGAGGCGATCGTCGCTGAAGGTGACGGACGGGACGTGAGTCGGCACGATGGCTCCTGATGACGGGCGACCCCGGACCGGCGGGTCGGGACCAGGACGACGATCGTAGCGCGTCGATCGCAAGCCCATGTCGGAGGGCTTGACAGGGATCCGCGCTGGCTGTTAGATACTCATCTAACACACGTTAGGAGCCACTAGCCCACGATGGCCGCCCGACCCGCCAAGCCACGCGCCACGCCCGCGCTCGAGCCGAGCGCCAGTCCGCGCGTGCGCGACTTCAGCCGGGCGAGCGGGCCGGTCCTCGAATGGGACGTCCGCACGGCCTATGACTTCGTGTTCAGCCTGTCGTCGGACGCCGGGTCCACCGAAGACCTGCCGTCGTCGGATCGGACGTGGCTCGCCTCGGCGAAGGAAACGCTCAAGCGGCAGGTCGGCGACGCCCTGGACCTGTACGGCACCGAGCTTTGCGTGGTCCTCGCGGGACTGGCGGTCGAGCGCCCGGAGATGACGGACGCGGCATCGTTCGTCCGCGTGCTCGCGTCCATAGACGATCGCACGGTCCTTCGGACGCTGGTCGGGGACGACCTGCGGGATCCGGAGATCCGCGACACGGCCGAACGGGCCCTCGACGGCGATCGCGATGCCGTGGCCACGATGGCCGAGCGTGCCGCACGACACCACGATCCGGCCTTCAAGTCCCACGTCATCGCGATCTACGCCGAACCGGAGCGGATCATCGGACGGGCCCGCGAGGTGCTGACGGCGTGGCTCCCCGCGTTCCAGACCGTCGAATCGCGCGTGGCCGCGATGATCACCCGCGACTACGAGGACCGCGCCGACGACCGCGCGACCGTCGGGTTCCTCGACCTCGTCGAGCGAACGACGGGCGGCATCCGGTGGCTGACGGAGCCGGGGATCCGCCGGCTGATCCTGGCACCGTCGTATTTCGCCCGACCGTACAACTTCCTGCTCGGCGGGACGGACTGGCGGATGTTCGGGTATCCCATCGCCGACTCCGCGCTCGATGCCGTCGACCCGCTGGCGCCGTCCCCCGCGATGATCCGGCTCCATCGCGCGCTCGGGGACGAAACGCGTCTCCGGATCCTCCGCCTGCTTCGTGATCGGGACCGCTACCTGACCGAGATCGCGCAGGAGCTCGACCTGTCCAAGCCCACCATCAAGCACCACCTCGCCCTGCTCCGCGCGGCCCGGTTGGTGACCGTGACCGAGTCCGGATCCCTCATGTACTACAGCCTCCGGCCGACACGCCTCGACGACGCGTCCTCGGAGGTCAAGCACTTCCTCCTGGGCTGACCCAGGCATCCCATCGGCCGTCAGGTCCCTCGCCGCGGCCCAGTGTTAGATACCTATCTTACGAAAGGAAGCAAACCATGGACTACGTGCGACGTCGAGAGGTGCAGGCGCGCATGGACGACCTGCTCAGGACCGCGGATCAGCTCCGGATGGAGCGCACCCTTCGGGACGCCCGCGCGAACGAGCGAACGCTCCACGAGCCGACCGCGACCCGACCCGAACGAACTCCTCACCCGACACCGACCCGACGGGCCGGCTGCCCGGAGGATCGCGCCCATCCCAGCCCGGCCTGAGGGGCTCGACGATGCGCGTCGGCCTCCAGGTCCACTCGTTCTCCTACCCGGGTGGGGCGCCGTCGATCCGACCCGCGCTGACCGCCATCGCGCAGTCGGCCGAGGCGAATGGGTTCGCGAGCCTGTGGGTCATGGATCACTTCTTCCAGCTGCCGGAGGACACCGGGCTCGGGGGTCCCGAGGAACCGATGCTCGAGGCCTATACCACCCTCGGGTTCCTGGCCTCGGCGACGGAGCGCATCATGCTCGGCCCGATGGTGGCGAATGCGGTCGCTCGACCACCGGCGGTGCTCGTCAAGGCGGCGACGACGCTCGACGTCCTCGCCGGTGGGCGAACGTATCTCGGGCTCGGCGCCGGCTGGTACGCCCGTGAGGCGCACGGGCTCGGGATGACGTGGCCGTCGCGGCCCGAGCGGTTCGATCGGCTCGAGGACACCCTGCGGATCGCGCAGGCGATGTGGGCCGGCGACCGAACTCCTATCGAGGGTCGGCATCACCGGCTCCCGGAACCGATCTCCGTCCCGTCACCGGTCTCGCGACCACGTCCCCTGATCCTGATCGCCGGAGGCGGCGAGCGCCGGACCCTCCGGCTCGTGGCCGAGTACGGGGACGCCTGCAACATCCTGGTCCCGGACCCGGGCGAGAGTGCCCACAAGCTCGACGTGTTGCGAGGCCACTGCGACGCCCTCGGACGTGACTACGACGCCATCGAGAAGACCGCCCTCCTGGAAACGGACCTGCGTGCCGGCCACCAGACCACGGGCGATGTCATCGCCGCGATCCGCGCACAGGCCGACGAGGGGATCGAGCACGTCATCGTCAATCTCCCAGATGTGTACTCGCTGGACCGCCTCGACACCTACGGTCGCGAGATCATCCCGGCCGTCACGGCCTGACGGGGGCAAGAATCCGCGCTCGCGGCGCCGCGAACGCGCGGCGCGGCGTCAGCGCGGCGGCAAGGCCTGCGATGCCCGCCGCATCCGCTCGATGACCACCGATCCGTCACCGGGCACCGCCAGTCGATTGGGCTGCACGAGGTCCACCTGCACCGTCGGGTGGAGCCGAACCTGGGCCGGCCGGGCACCGACGAACGTGATCTCGACGATCAGGCCCTCGACCGTCTCCTCGGACCGCGTCAGGTCGAAGATCAGGTTGCCGAGCGAGTAGAGGACCGGGCGGCCGCGGATCGTCTCCAGCGCGCCCGCCACGTGACTGTGGCTGCCGAGCACGACCGTCGATCCGGCCTTGGTCAGGGCCCGGGCGTGGGATCGTTGCCGGTCGGTCGGGGCGGCCGTGTATTCGCGGCCCCAGTGCGGCAGGACGACGACGACGTCCGCGCCGGCGTCACGAGCTCTCGTGACGTCCACCCGGTACCGGTCGGGGTCGAGGCCGGCGCTCCCCGGCCGTGTCGCCGTGGCGTTGTACCCGGGGCGCACGGCGTCATAGCCGAGGAACGCGACGCGCTGACCCGCGACCTCGAACCAGGCTGGTCGTCGAGCCCGCTTGCGGTCGCGGCCGGCTCCGACATGGGCGATGTCGAGCTGATCGAGGTGGCGGATCGTCTCGACCACGCCGTCCCGGCCGGCGTTCCCGATGTGGTTGTTGCCGATCGTGACGACGTCGACGCCGGCATAGCGAAGTCCGGTCAGCAGGTCGGGATCGAACGTGAAGGTCAGCCCGCGCGGATGCCAGCGGAAGTCGTCGACCGCTGGTCCCTCCAGGTTGACGACGGCGAGATCCGCGTCGCGGAAGAGCGCGCGCACGGCGCCACCGTCGCCCACGCGGCGGACGACCGGCAGCGGGTAGCCCGCCGCGGTACAGCAGCGCCGGCCGGTGATCTCGGCGTGGCCACCCTTCCACGGGTAGTGGGGGCCCTTGCGCTGGATCACGGAGCGCAGGTAGATCGTCCGATCGAGCATCACGTCCCCGCCGGCGACCAGCGTCCAGGTGGCCGTCGGGTCGAAGGGGCTTGGGTCCGTCCCGGTCGGCGCGGGCACGAGCAGCGGCCACGCGGCGAGATCGCCGATCCGATCGTTCCCGAACAGGTCCCGGCCCGCCAGCCGGAGCGCCCGAACATCGAGCGTGACCTCCGAGGCGGGGAGGAGCCCGAGCGTTCGGGGGTCCTTGTTGACGGCTCGCCGGATCCTGTCGGGCGTCGCCGTGGTCGCGCCGGGCAGTGCGCCCGCGACGAGGACCCTCCGAAAGGTGGCGCTCGTCCCGGCGAGGGCGGCCGCCAGGTTCGCGCTGGAGATGCCCTGCCGTTTCGACCAGAACCCGACGACGGGCACGAGCGCGATCGATGTCGATGCCGCGGTGACCGTGGATGGACGGGACCGGGTGGGCGCATTCGGCGTCGGGACAGGCGCGGGCGAGACGATCGCCGGGGGCCCACTGGCGGCCGGCGTCGTCGGGTCGAGCGCCGCCGGGCCAAGACTCGTCGCGCTGTCGCATGCCGCGATCAACAGACTGGCGATGACCGCAGTCGCCACGAGGCGAAGGCGTCTGGTTCCCATCACGTGTCCTCCGGACGCCATGATGGTCTACGGGACGACGATCGTCGTGGTCCAGAGGACCGTACCGTCGGGCGCCGTCGCGCCCAGGGTCGCCGATGCCGAGGGCGACCCCGGCGGCGCAGTCGTGGCGATGGTCGATGGGGCGGCGCTCGTCGAGGGAGCGGCGGCGGGGCTCGGGTCGGCCGTCATGGACGAATCCACCGCCCAGGCACCGATGAGCACGCTGATCGCACGCCCGATCGCTGACCGTCGCAGCGAGGCGCGATCGCTGACCGTCGTCAACCCGTCCCGTCGGGGAGCATCAGCGAGGGGTCTCAGTCCCGAACGCGGCGACGAAAGCGGCCACGAGCGCGCTCCGTTCGGGATCGGGTGCATCGGCGAGTGCGACGAACAGGACGGCCCGATTCATGCCTCCCGTCGTGTGTTCGGTGACAGGCGCCATCGAGATCCCCAGGACGTAGGTCCCGGCCGGATCGGCGACGAGCGCGGTCGAGGGGATCTCGATCGACAAGGTCCCCGGCTCGGGCTCACACAGGACCGTCCCCGGGACCTGACGAGCGTCAGCGGTCGGGACGGACGGGTCACGAGCCTCGGGTTGGAGCTGCTCCGAACCGGCGCAGTCGACCACGATGATGCCCCGCAGCGCCTGTCCTGTCATCGCCGGCGGAAGGATGGCGCCGTACTCCGTCGGCGAGAAGTCGGTCACCCGGGCCGTCAGCGTCGCGACAGCCCAGCCATGTGGTGCCGCGGCGGCCGCGCTGTCGAGAGCCACCGGCCAGTCGCTCGGCAACAACGCGACCCTCGCGTCCCGGCGGCCGGACGAATCGATCATCGATGCCTGGCCCACGAGCGGGACGGCCCCGAGGACGAACAGGACGACGGCCACGATCCCGGCGACGAGCGCCACGCCCCGGCTGCGAGCGGTCACCGCGACCGTGAGGTAGCCGATCGCGAACGCCGCGACCACGACGGCGCTGAGCAACCAGCCGCCACCGATCAGGGCCGCGACGAGGATCTGAACGCAGGCGACGATCAAGCCGGCGACGATGATCCCCCGGCGGATCCCTCGGACCTCCTCGGGGTCCACGGATGCGCGCTTGGCGGATCTGGCCAGCGCCATGCCGAGGATGACGCCAAGAGCGCCTGCCACGACGAGGACGATGCCCACGCCGAAGGCGATGGCGTCGCCGAGACCGCTGTCTCCGATATCCGGGGATAGCCCGTTTGCCAGGCCGATCACGCCCAACGGCACCAGGAGGAAGGACAGCACCGCGACCGCGAGAGCCAGCCGGCGGATGATCTGGAGGGACCCGGTCGCGGTCATCGGGTCGGCTGCCCGGACAGCAGGGTCGCCAACTTCGCGAACGACGAACGCATCCAAGGACCTCGGTACGGATCGTGTCCGTATGACGTGCGAGGTCCGGGATTGATACGGACCTGGTCGATGCGGACGCGCCGACCGCTGGCGGCTCGTAGAATCGCGGCATGACCTCCCGACCGACGATCCTGCTCCGACGCGCCGTGCTGCTCACCGTGGGTCTGACCCTGGTCGTGGCACCGCTCACGGTCCGCGCCCATGCGTCGCTCGAGACGGCCACCCCGGCCGACGGCACGACCGTCACCGGCACGCCGTCGGAGATCTCCGGGACCTACGCGCAGGACCTCGCCGAGGGCAGCTCGCTCAAGCTCCGGGATGCGGCCGGGACGCTCGTCGCCGAGGGCAGCATCGATCCGGACGACGAGCGCAGGATGGTCATCCCCGAGATCCCGGACCTGGCACCCGGCGCGTACACGGTGCGCTCGACGACCGTCTCCGCCGAGGACGGCGAGACGGACCGAGCGACCTGGACATTCACGGTCGAGGCGACCGCCACGCCGGAACCCACGCCGGAACCGACGGCGACGCCAGCGGCCAGCGACACCCCGTCACCGCCGCCGAGTGAAACCCCCGCTCCGAGCCCGAGTGCCTCGTCGACACCCGCGCCCAGCGGCGGAGACGGTCCCGGCACCGGTGGCGCCGGCGACATCCTCCTGCCGATCGTGGCCGCCGTCGCGCTGGTCGCGATCGGTGCCACCTGGTTCACCAGACGCGGCCGGCCGACGTCGCGACCGTGACCCCCGCGCGCCGTCGCCCACGGGTCCTCAGGGTCGTCGCCTCCAGCGTCGGGCTGCTGGTGCTGGCGGCCGTGGCGCCAGCCGTGGTGCTGGGTCACGCCCTGACGGGGACCTACGCCAGCCGCCTGCCGCTCGCGGTGTACCTGGCCGGCGCGGCGATGACGGTCGCGCTCAGCTTCGCGTTCGTCCTGGCACGGGACGTGCGCGCGGCACCGGACGCGGGCCACGGCGACCACCGACCCCACCTCCCGCCCCGAGCCCTGCACGTCGGCCTCCGAGCCCTGGGTCTCGCCGCGTGGCTGTGGATCATGGTCCAGGGGATCATCGGCGGCGCGAGCGCCGGTGCCGTCGCCCCGCTGTTCCTGTGGGTGTACGGCTGGGTCGGCGTCGCGCTCGTCTCCGCCGTGATCGGGCCGGTATGGCACTTCCTCGATCCGTTCTCGACGCTGCACGATCTGGGCGCGGCACTCCTGCGACGGCTCGGCGTCGCGGCCTGGGCGCCCGCCACGTACCCGTCCCGGTTCGGGCGATGGCCGGCCGTCGCCGGTTTCGCCGGCTTCGTGTGGCTGGAGCTCGTCCTCGGCGGCGGCGATTCGACGACGCTCTTCGTGGTCCTCGCGGGGTACACCGCGCTGACTCTCACGATGATGGCCCAGTTCGGCCGGGATGCCTGGCGCGAGAACGCCGAGGTCTTCACGGTCTGGTTCCGGCTGCTCGGGCGGCTCGCCGCCTACGCGCTCGAGGACGAGGATGGCCGGGTCCGGCGGCGGCCGTTCGCGGCGGGCATCGTCGGCGGCGGCTGGTCCAGGGCCGACGTCGCGCTCGTAGCGCTCGCGGTCGGGTCGATCCTGTTCGACGGGTTGTCGCAGACGCAGGTCTGGTTCGACGTCTTCGGCGCCCCCGGCGAGCTCGTGAACACGGTCCTGCTCGCGGGCTGGCTGAGTCTGCTCGTTGGCGCCTCGTTCGCCGTCACTCGCGCGGTCGGTGTCGCCGCGACGGGCGCCGGGCTGCTGCCGATCGCCGTCGGCTACCTGATCGCCCACTATCTGACCTACCTGTTGATCGAGGGCCAGAACCTGCTCGTCTCGATCTCGGACCCGTTCCAGCGCGGCTGGGACCTGTTCGGGACCGCGTTCCACGAGGCCGGCGGCGACTGGCTCCCACCGGGTCTCGTGTGGACCGTCCAGCTCGCGGCCGTCGTCGGCGGGCACATGCTGGGCGCGTGGGCCGGGCACGTGAGCACGGCCACGTTCGCCCCGGACGGTCTCGATCGAGCCGCCATCCGCCGTCGGGAGATCCCCCTCGCCGTGGTCATGGTGGCGCTCACCACGCTCACGCTCTGGTCGCTCGGCCAGGCGATCGTGGTCGCGGCGCCGGACGAAGCCGGTCTCCCGACGAACCCGATGGTCGCCGCGATGCCCATGGTCGCCGGGGCGGTCCGCCGCTAGGTCGGGACGCTCACGCGGGCGACGCCAGACGGGACCCACTCATCGAGCGAGCGGACCTCGGACAGCATGGCCGCGATCGACGGATCGAGGGCCTCGGCCGCCGCCACGGCGGTCTCCATGGCGGTCAGGCAAAGGATGCCTTCCGAGGTCGCGGCCAGGCGGATCTCGGCCGCGTCCCGGACGGCACCGGACCGCGGCGTGGGCGTGTTGACAACCAACCGGACCTCGCCGGAGGCGATGAGGTCAAGGATCGCGACCTCGCCGACCCTGTCGTCGGCCGGCTCGCCGAGCTTCGCGACCGGTCGCGCGTCGAAGCCGGCGGCCGCGAGGGCCGCCCGCGTGCCCGGCGTCGCGGCCAGTCGATATCCGGCGGCGGCCAGCGCCGCGGCGAGCCGCGTGAGCGTCGCCTTGTCGCGGTCGGCGATCGACAGGAGGGCCAGGGCGCCGTCGTCGCCCGGACGCGGCGGCACCAGCGACGCGCCGAGCAGCGCCTTGGCGAGGGCCACGCGCGGATCCGTGTGCAACCCGATCACCTCGCCCGTCGATTGCATCCCCGGGCCGACCGACGGATCCACGCCCCGCAACTTGGCGGTCGAGAATGCCGGCGCCTTGACGGCGACGAACGCCGGGGGCGGCAGGAGGCCGCCGGACCAGCCGAGCTCCGGCAGCGTGGCCCCGAGGCTGATGCGGACGGCGAGCTCCACCATCGGCACGCCCGTGACCTTGGACAGGAACGGGACCGTCCGCGACGCCCGCGGGTTGACCTCGATGAGGTACACGCCGTCGTCGCGCACGATGAACTGGGCGTTGACGAGTCCGCGGGCCCCGAGGGCGAGCACGATCCGCTCCATCGTGGCCACGATGAGCGCCTGGTCGCCGTCCGACACGGTCTGCGGCGGGAAGACGCCGACCGAGTCCCCGGAATGGACCCCGGCCCGCTCCACGTGCTCGAGCAACCCAGGGATCAGCACGTCGTGGCCATCCGACACGGCGTCCACGTCGACCTCGACACCCTCGAGATAGCGGTCGATGCGCACGGGGCGGTCGGGATCGACGACGGTCGCCGCGGCGAGCTGGCGTGCCAGATCCTCCGGGGAGTAGCAGAAGTCGATCGCCAGCCCGCCGATGACGAAGCTCGGACGGACGATGACCGGGTAGCCGATCCGTTCCGCGAGGGTGAGCGCCTCCTCGATGCTGTGGGCCATCCCGCCCTCGGGCTGCGGGATCCCGAGCCGGTCGAGCAGGGCCGCGAACCGGACGCGCTCCTCGGCCTGGTCGATCGCCTCGAGATCCGAACCCAGGAGCGGGACGCCGCCGGCGGCGAGCGGCGCGGCCAGGTTCAGCGGCGTCTGGCCGCCGTAGGCGACGACCGCCGGGAGGAGATTCGCCTGGTCCGGTGATTCGGCGTCGATGACGCTGCGCACGCTCTCGGGATCGAGGGGTTCGAAGTACAGGCGCGTCGACGCGTCGAAGTCGGTCGAGACCGTCTCGGGGTTCGAGTTGATCATCACGGCGCTCCAGCCCGCGCGGCGGAGCGTGTCGGCCGCCTGGACGGCGCAGTAGTCGAACTCGATCCCCTGCCCGATCCGGACGGGCCCGGACCCGATCACGAGCGCTGCCTCGCGGGGGACCGGCGGGGCTTCCGGCGCGGATCCGGCGGCCGCGTAGGTCGAGTAGAAATACGGCGTCTCGGCGGCGAATTCGGCGGCGCACGTGTCCACCATCGCGTACCCGGGCCGGAGACCCAGGGCGAGCCGGGCCACCCGGAGCTCCTCGGGTGACGTGCCCGCAAGGTCCGCCAGCTCGCGATCCCCGAACCCGGCGCGCTTGACGGTGGCCAGGAGTGTCGCCGCCTCTGCGTCCGCGGCGTCGGCCAGCCGCGGGCCCATGGCGGCCGTCTCGGCCTCCAGGGCCACATTCCGGCCCATCTCGGCGAGGAACCACGCGGAGATCCCGGTCGCCTCCCCCACCACGGCCTCCGGGACCCCGCGCCGGAGCAGCCCGAGGAGACGCCACAGCCGGCTGTCTGACGGTTGGAGGAACCGGCGAAGGACGATCGGGGCGGCCGTCCGCTGGGCATGGCGGGTGGATTCGCACGCCTGCCCGGACTCGTCCACCCAGCGGATCGGCTCATCGGCGTCGGGGTCGCCGGCGTAGACACCCGCGAGGTAGTCGAAGGTCGGGATCCAGGCGGCGTCCTCCGCGAGCGGGCCGACACCCGCCTGCTCGAGGCCGCGCAACGCCTTGTTGAGCGCGGACCCGAACGTGCGGTCGATGGCCATGACCTCGCCGGTGGCCTTCATCTGGCTGCCGAGCGTCCGATCCGCCCCCGGGAACTTGTCGAACGGGAACCGCGGCAGCTTCACCACGACATAGTCGAGCGCCGGTTCGAACGCCGCGACGGTGGTCTTCGTCACGACGTTGGGGATCTCCGCGAGCCGCCGCCCGACCGCGATCTGCGCCGCGACGCGCGCGATCGGATAGCCGGTCGCCTTCGAGGCCAGCGCGGAGCTTCGGCTGACGCGCGGGTTGACCTCGATGACCGCGTACTCGGAAGAATCGGGCGAGAGCGCGAACTGGACATTGCAGCCGCCCTCGACGCCGAGGGCGCGGATGATCGCGAGCGACGCGCTCCGCAGCCGCTGGTGGACGGCATCGGACAGCGTCTGGACGGGCGCGACGACGATCGAGTCACCGGTGTGGACCCCGAGCGGGTCGACGTTCTCCATCGAGCACACGGCGATGCACGTGTCGTCCGCGTCGCGCATCACCTCGTATTCGATCTCCTGCCAGCCGACGAGGCACTGCTCGACC
Source organism: uncultured Anaerolineaceae bacterium (assembly GCA_964393345.1). Classification (GTDB taxonomy): domain Bacteria; phylum Chloroflexota; class Limnocylindria; order Limnocylindrales; family CSP1-4; genus SPCO01. Next base: position 44,319 of record CAYMTJ010000009.1, read on the forward strand.
ATCACCTGGTGGATGGGACTGGCCCGCAGACCGGCGCGGACGCGTTCGCGGTAGGCCGGTTCAGTCTCGACGATCCCGCCACCGGTCCCGCCGAGGGTGAACGCGGGGCGCACGATCGCCGGCAGGCCGATCTCGCGCAGGGCGTCCTCCTCGTCGGCGGCGTTCGAGACGATCCAGCTCGGGGCATACGGCTGACCGATCCGATCCAGGAGGTCACGGAACGCCTCGCGGTCCTCGGCCATCCGGATCGCCTCGAGCGGCGTCCCAAGGAGGCGGATCGGATGGCGATCGAAGACGCCAGCTTCGGAGAGCGCCGCCGCGAGATTGAGCGCGGTCTGACCACCGAGCCCGGCCAGCAGGCCCTCGGGTCGCTCCCTTGCGATGACCGCCTCGACCGCCTCCACGGTGAGCGGCTCGAGATAGATGGCGTCTGCCACCTGCGGGTCGGTCATGATCGTGGCCGGGTTCGAGTTGATGAGGATCGTGCGCACGCCCTCGGCCCGCAGGGCCCGGCAGGCCTGCGTCCCGGCATAGTCGAACTCCGCCGCCTGGCCGATGACGACGGGACCGGACCCGAGGATCAGGACCGATGCCGGCTTGCGCGGCTCGGGGATCACCGTCACGCGCGACCGCGAGGGCGCGCGCCCGGGTCGAGTCCCTTTGTCGTCGCCCGCCTGACGGGAAGCGCGTCGAGGGGTCCGGCCGCTCGGGCCGCTCGGGCCGCCAGACCCGGTCGACCCGGTCGACCCGGCCGACCCCGCCGAGCCGGCCGAGCCGGCCGAGCCGTCGAGGGCCCAGCCGATTCCCGCCCGACGGGTGACGGCATAAGCCGCCTCCGCTCGCGACTCCGCGTTGTCACGGCCGGTCTCCCGGCTTGGCGCCACCGGCGGCAGCGACGAACCGGTCGAAGACCGCCAGCGCGTCGAGGGGGCCCGGCGCGCCCTCGGGGTGGTACTGGACGGTCTCGATCGGCCGGTCACGGTGACGGAGCCCCTCGACGGAGCGATCGTTGAGGTTGATCTGGCTGACGCGGAACCCGGACGACGCGGGCAGCGACTCCCCGACGACCTGGACCTCGTGGTTCTGCGCCGTGACCTGGACGAGCCCCATATCGAGGTCGCTGACCGGGTGATTGGCGCCGTGATGACCGAACCGAAGGCGCGTCGTTTCGGCGCCGGCCGCCCGTGCCACGATCTGGTGCCCGAGGCAGATCCCCAGGAGCGGTCGACCGTCGTCGATGACCGCGCGAGCGAGCGCCACCTGGGCGTCGAGGCGAGCCGGGTCCCCGGGACCAGGCGACAGGATCACGCCATCGATGTCCGATGAGAGGACGTCCGATGCCGCCGCCGTGTGGGGGAAGACCCGAACACGCGCGCCACGAAAGCGCATGGCCCGCACGATGTTGTTCTTGAGACCCAGGTCCACGATGCCGATCCGGGGTCCCGTGTCGCCCGCGGCCTCGACGTCGGTGATCGACGACGGCGAGACCTGGCCTACGAAGTCCTGGTCCTCCCAGCGCGGGACGGCGACGGCGGCCGCGCGGGCGTCGTCGAGCGAGACGTCGCCCGGTGCCGTCACGATCCCCCGCAGGCAGCCGTTGGCGCGCAGGTGGCGCGCCAGGGCGCGCGTGTCGACGCCGGCGATCGCCGGGATCGCGTGGTCGCGCAGGAGCGCCGCCAGCTGGCGCGCGTCGTCGAGGACCGCGGCCGTGGCGTTCGCCACCACCAGCGCTCGAAGCCACGGCTGGACGGACTGGTCGTCGGCGAGGAGACGTCCATAGTTGCCGATCAACGGGTAGGTCATCACGACGACCTGGCCGGCGTACGACGGGTCCGTGCAGACCTCCTGGTAGCCGGTCTGGCTCGTGTTGACGACGAGGTCGCCGCCCGCAGCGACGGCGGCACCGAAGGCCACCCCCGGGAACGCCGTGCCGTCCTCGAGGACCAGCAGCGCGGGACCGAGGTCGCCGATGCGCGGATCGACGATGGCGCTGGCCCGGGGTGCCGGCGGGACGATCATCCGCCGGCGGACTCGCCGACGTCCGCGCCGGCGAAAAGGAACCCACCAGCCTCGTGGGCGTGGTGGGCGAGGGCGTGCGCAGACATTCGAGCCTCCTCCGCCGGCCTCACGGGACCGGTACGCCAGCCTCACAGGACCGGCCATGAAAGGACGCCCAAAGGGTAGCACGACCGGGTCCCGCCGAAGGTCCTGGGACGGTGGTGCGGCGCGACACCGGAAACGCGCGCGGTCCCGACGGGTCTGGTGGATTCGGGGCCCGTCTGGCGCCGTCCGGAGGTACTGGACGGTCATGGGACCGCCGGGCACGATGCGAAGGCCATCGGGTTCGGCATCGAGCCCATCCGGTCTCATCCATCTCATCGTTCGATCACCGGGGAGCCGCACATGAACCTTCGCAAGCCGCTCTTGATCCTGGGGGCCTCGAGCCTCCTGTTGGCCGCCACCGCGGCCCCGGCGGCCGCCCTCCAGGCGAACTGCCTCTGGTCGACGTTCACCTACAGCGTGCCGGCGGGCGCGAACGCGTTCCCCATGACCGAGGTCACGGTCACGGTGAAGTGGATGCCGAGCGGCTGCTCAGCGTCCTTCTCGCTCAACTCGTACGAGACCGAGGGTCCCACGTGGGTGACGAGCGGCACGCAGTCGCTCATCGAGCACGAAACGATCACCCTCAACGACAACGTCCGCTCCGCGACGCTGTCGGTCGAGGCACCCGAGTGCTTCGGTCAGACCGACTTCTACGTCGGCTCGAAGGCCTTCGACGGCATCGATGGCGCGCTGCCCCACTACCCCGACTCGTGGACGCCCTACGGGCTGATCGCGTGGTCGAACGGTGGTCAGGCCTGCGAGGAGCCGTCGGAAGAGCCGAGCGAGGAGCCCAGCGAGGAGCCGTCGGAAGAGCCGAGCGAAGAGCCGAGCGAGGAGCCCAGCGAGGAGCCCAGCGAGGAGCCGAGCGAGGAGCCGTCGGAGGAGCCCAGCGAGGAGCCCAGCGAGGAGCCGTCGGAAGAGCCCAGCGAGGAGCCGTCGGAAGAGCCGAGCGAGGAGCCGAGCGAGGAGCCCAGCGAGGAGCCGTCGGAAGAGCCCAGCGAGGAGCCCAGCTCTGAGCCGAGTGGCGTCGTCGCTGGCCTGACGTCGGACCCGACCCTTCCCCCGACCGACGCCTCGATCACCGCCGATCAGGGTTCCGGGACCAGCCCGGCCCTCCCGCTGATCCTCTTCGGGATGGGCGCGATCATCTTCGGCGCCAGCGGATCCGCCAGGTTCGCCGCCAAGCGCAACCGCTAGACGGTCCTCCCCCCGTCAGCGTGAGACCGGGGTCTTCGGGCCCCGGTCTCTCCATGTCCGGTCGCGACCGCGAAGCCTCCGTCGTGTCTGGCGAGCGGCCCGTTCTCCGGACGGACCGGGATCGTCGCCGTCAGGCGGGTGTGGTGTTCCTCGCGAACGTCTCGAGGAGCATGGCGACGAACCGGGGCTCATCCGCGTCGAACGCGTAGTGGACGTTCGGCGCGCTGCCGCCACGCAGGTTCGTGTCGACGACGGTCTCACCTACCGTCAGCTCACCGTGCGTCTCGACATCGACGTGGACGAATCTCGTCGTGATCACCGCGGGGTCGACGATCGACGCGACCGCGAGCGCGTCGTGGACCGGCGCCGCGTTCGGCCGGGCCATCGGCTGGGTCTTGTCGTAGCCGTCGATGCGTCGCTCGGTGAAGCGCGCCGCCGCCTCACCTGCCGGCGTGCCGAGCGCCCGTAGCGCCCGGCAGTCGTCGAGCGACACGAGCGCGTTGTGGGTCGCATCGAGCGGCACCATCGTGATCTTGCGCACGCCACTCCGAAGCACGACGCGGGCGGCTTCAGGGTCGCCCCAGATGTTGAACTCGGCGCGAGGCGTCACGTTCCCGTGGTGATGCGCGCCGCCCATGATCACGATCTCCGGGACCAGGTCCTTCAGCCGGGGCTCGACGGTGAATGCCGTCGCGATGTTGGACAGCGGCCCCACCGGCACCAGCACGATGGGATCAGTGGCAGCACGGTAGGTCTCCACGAGGAACTCGACGGCCCCGGTCTCCTGCTTCTTCGACGTGGACGGCGGGATGTCCAGGTACTGCCCGTGGACCGCGCTGGAACTGCGCACGTCGGACCGACCGACCGGGAGGTCGTCGCGCGCGATGGGTCGCGTGACGCCCTCGTAGACCGGGATCGGGATCCCGATGTGGTCGAAGACACGGAGCGAGTTCTCGGTGCAGAACGACACGGCGACGTTGCCGTTGACGGTCGTGGCACCGATGAGGTCCAGGTCCGGGTGGAGTGCCGCGAGCATCAGCGCGACGGCGTCATCGGTCCCGGTATCGACATCGAGGATCAGTTTGGTCGGCATGTCCGAAGTCTATCGGCGTGCCGAGCGCGTCGGGCGGGGCTCCTCGACCAGGGAACGACTCCTCGGTCGGGGGGTGTAGCCTCCGGCGATGACCGGGATCGAGGTCCTCCCCGCCACGACCGACCGCGCGGACGACGTCGTCACGCTCCTCGGCGGGGATGGCGACAAGGGCTGCTGGTGCCAGGCATGGCGCGGCGTGGAGGTCCGCAGGGAGACGCGCCCGGAGGCTCTGCGGCGGCAGCTGGCCACCAACGACGTGCCACCCGGGTACCTTGGCTACCTCGATGGTCAAGTCGTGGGCTGGGCTGGAGTCTCCGTACGGACGTTGACGCCGCGACTGGTCAACTCACGAACCATCCCGGTCATCGACGAGCTGCCCGTGTGGTCGATCGGCTGCTTCCGGGTCCGGCCCGGGTACCGCCGGCGCGGCGTCGCGAGCGCGCTGCTGGTCGGCGTCGTGGAGGCGGCGCGAGCGGCCGGCGCCCCGGGCGTCGAGGCCTACCCTGTGGACCCGGGCGGGCGGCGCGTGGACGTGACGCAAGGGTTCGTGGGCCTGGCGTCGATGTTCGACAAGCTCGGGTTCCGGCGGGTCTTGGACACCAGCGCCCACAGCGGCGGTCTGACCCGGATCCTCATGCGCCTGGACTTTCCCGCGCGAGGCTGAACGTCGTACTGAGCGTGGTGCGAGAGCAACGAAAGACCCCCGGCGGTCGACCGTCGGGGGTGGATCCGTCTGTGGAGTGGTGGTGAGCCCGGAAGGACTTGAACCTTCAACCCAGTGATTAAGAGTCACTTGCTCTGCCATTGAGCTACGGGCCCGAGGGCCGGGATGATACCGCACCTCGCCGATGACCGACCGTCCCGGTCCCTAGACTGGCCGCCATGGCTACACCCGACCACGTCATCGTCTGCGGCGTCGAGCACCTCGGCCTGCGGACGATCACGGAGCTGCGCCAGCGCGACGAAGCGGTCGTCGCCATCGGGCCGAACGACGCGCCCGAGGAGGTCCTGACCGAGCAGGAGGTCCGCCTGGTGGTGGGCGACCAACGTCAGCCGCGCGTACTGCGCGCCGCCGGCGTGGAAACGGCCAGCGTCATCGTCATGACCAGCGACGACGACCTTGGGAACCTCAACACCGCCCTCGCCGCCACCGAGCTGAACCCGACCATCCGGGTCGTCATCCGGATGTTCGACCAGGAGCTCGGCGCGCATCTCCCCGACCTCTTCGCCGATGCCGTCGCCCTGTCGTCGTCGGCGCTCGCGGCGCCTGGGTTCGTCTCGGCCGCCATCGACGGCGAGACGGGGACCCGGTTCCGCATCGCTGGCCGCGTCATGACGACGCGCGGATCCGGCGACGAGCCGCAGGGCCACCGATCGATCCCGATCGCCCGCCTCCACTCCGATCGGACCGCCGACGTGCTCCCCGACGCCGACCCGGGCGAGGAGGACCTGATCCTCATCGATGTGGCCGACGAGGCCGACGCCAGGGCCGCCGATACCGCAGCCCTGGAGAGCCTGGAACGCGACCGGCGGGGCGGACTCCTCGCTCGCCCGATCGCGGCGGTCCGTGATCGTCTCGCCACGCCGGAACGTCGCCTGGTCCGGTTCGCGGCCATCCTCCTGGCGCTCGCCGTGGGATCGGCGATCTTCTTCGATCTGGCGGCCGGCCTGACGCCGCTCGACGCCGTCTCCTACGCGATCACCCTGCTCACCGGAGCGTCGCTTCCCGCCCAGATCGACAGCGCGAGCGCGAACGTGGCGCTGCGCATCTACGCGATCTTCCTGAGCCTGGTCGGGGCGGCGATCGTCGCGGTCGTCTACGCGTTCATCACGGACGCGCTGATCCGCTCGCGCCTGCTCCAGACCCTGGGCCGGCGCGCCGTCCCGCGCAACATCCACGATCACGTCATCGTGGCCGGGCTCGGCTCGATCGGGTACCGCGTCGCGCTCGGGATCGCGGCGCGCGGCGTCCCGGTCGTGGCGGTCGAGGTCAACGACGACGGCCGGTTCGTCGCGCCGGCACGAGCCGCCGGCATCGCGGTGTTCATCGGCGATGCTCGCCATCCGGAGGTGCTCGACGAACTGCGGGTGGGCCAGGCCCGAGCGCTCGTCGCGGCCACGAGCGACGACCTCGTGAACCTCTCCACCGCGCTCAACGCCCGTGCGATGCGACCGGACCTGCGACTCGTGGTCCGGCTGTTCGACCCGGAGTTCGCGCTCCGCGTGCAGCACGGGTTCGGGATCCGGTTCACCCGCTCCGTCTCGCGGCTTGCGGCGCCGGTCTTCGCGGCTGCCGCGTTCGGGTCACAGGTCGTGGCCGCGGTCCCCATCGGCGATCGACGCACCGTGCTGTTCGCGAGGCTTCGCGTGCCGGCGGGTTCGGCGCTGGTCGGTCGTGGGGCGTGGTCACTGGAGGCGGAAGGGGCACTGCGTCTGCTCGCGGTCGCCGACCCCGGCTCCGAGATCGCGCGGTGGGATGTCCCAGAGGACGAGATCCTCGACCCTGGCGAGGAGGTGGTGGTCGCGGCGACGCGGGCCGGTCTCGCTGGCCTGCTGCACCTCGCCGCCACGTCCGACGGGCCTGACAAGACCGGGGACGGGAGCGACCCCGCGTCCTAGCCCGACTGCATCGGCGAGTCGTCGTCCGCCGAAGCGCCCTCGATGGCGACGTGTGGCAGCCAGTCGAGCCAGCGCGGCAGCCACCAGTTCCACTCCCCGAGGAGCCGCATCGTGGCCGGGAGCAGGACGCTGCGGATGATCGTGGCGTCGAGGAAGATCGCCACCGCCAGCCCGAACCCGAGCTGCTTGATGATCGTGAGCTCGAGGGTCACGAACACCGCGAAGACCACGACCATGATCGCGGCCGCCGACGTGATCGTCCCCGCCGTGATCGAGATGCCACGTGCCACCGCCTCGTTTGACCCGAGTCCGTGATCGCGAGCCTCCTTGATCCTCGTGAGGATGAAGACGTGATAGTCCATCGAGAGCCCGAACAGGATCGTGAAGATGAACACGGGGACGAATGACTCGATGGGACCGGGCTTGAACCCGAGCAGGTCCGCGCCATGCCCATCCTGGAAGACGTAGACCAGCAGACCGAACGCCGCTCCGGTGCTGAGCAGGTTGAGCAGGATCGCCTTGATCGGGATGACGATCGACCGGAACGCCACGAGCAGCAGCAGGAATGAGAGCGCGAGGACGAACCCGATCACCAGCGGGATGCCGTCCGAGTAGAAGTCGACGACATCGAGCGTGAACGCGACGTCGCCCGTGACCAGCGCTTCGACCCCGTCGAGGCCGCCGAACGCCGCGGGCACCAGCTCACCGCGCGCCTGCCGGACCAGTGCGCGGTTGTGCTCGTCGTTCGAACTCCCCGTGAGGTGGAAGGAGATGAACGCCACGTGCCCGTCGCTCGACGGCCGTGTCTCGGGTGGGCCCGCGACGCCGTCGAGCGCCTGGAGTCGGGCCGAGAAGTCGTCGATGGCGGCCACCGTGGCCGCCTCGTCCGCGCGTGTGACGACGACGTCGAGGGTCACCGTGGAGCCCGTCGGCCACTGCTCGTTGAGGAGGTTGACGGCCTGGACGCTGTCGAGCGCATCGGGGAACGAGGCGAAGTCCGCCTGGCCCATCCGGAGACGAAGCGCTGGCGTGGCCATCGCCAACAGCAGGACGACCGTCAGTCCCGCGGCGATCAGGGGCCGATGCATCACGAGCCGGACCAGCCCCGCCCACAGGCCGCTCCCCTCCGCGCGGTCGCGACCCAGGATCGGGACGCGCAGCCGGTTCACGCCATCGCCGAGTATCGCCAGCACCGCCGGCAGGAACGTCAGGGACCCGATGACCGCCACGAGCACCACGCCGATGGTCCCGACTGCCATCGAGCGGAACAGGACGTCGTCGAGCAGGAACAGCCCGGCGATCGACACCATGACCGCGAGACCGGAGAAGAACACGGCGCGGCCGGCCGTGGCCGACGCGATGTCGATCGCGGCGAGCTTGTCGCGCCCGTGGCGTCGCTCCGTCCGGAAGCGCGTGATCATGAACAGCGAGTAGTCCACGGCGACGGCCAGGCCGATCAGGACCACGAGCTGGCTCGCGTACGGACTCGCCGGCGCCACGAACTGGCTGTAGAACGCGAGCACCCCGAAGGCCGCGAGCAGGGAAGTGACGGCCATCACGAGGGGCACCGCGGCCGCGACCACGGCCCCGAACGCCACGATCAGGATCAGGAACGTCAGCGGGATCGTGAGGCGCAACGAGGCGTCCAGCCCGCCGTTGACCAGCTCCTGGATCTCGTCATTCGCCATCCGGCTGTTGAGCGCATGGAGGGCGATGGTCGGATGGTCTACGCGGAGCTCGTCGAGCAGGGCCGGGATCGGCACGATCCGCTGATCGATGACCTCGCCCTCCCCGAGGAGCCGAGCCGGGATCCGGACCGCGGTCCGGTCGGCGGACACGAGACCCAGCTCCGGCGGCGCAGTGAGCGGGTCAGTGAGGCCGTCGATGGCCGGGACCGTCGCCCCGTCGACCGCGGACTCCAGCGCGCTGAGCCGCGCCGCGATGTCGGCGATCGCTGCTGCGACGGCAGGGTCGTCGACGGTCCCCGTGGTCGTCGCGATCACGAACGTGATCCCCTGCGAGGCCTCGCCGGGGTCCTGCGGAGGGCCGGCGGCGTTGAACACGTCGTAGGCCCGGATCGACTCGTAGGTCGCCTCGCCCTCGGCGGCGACGGCGTCCGCGGAGCGGGTCCCACCGGCCACGAGGCTGGCCGCGAACAACCCGATGGTCGCGACGAACCACAGCGCGACGACCGGCCAGCGGTGGCGGGCGCTCCAACCCGCGACACGCACGGTCCAGGGCTCGCGCGGCTCCAGAAGCGTCACGATCGCGTCAGGCGCGCTTGCGCGCCACCCAGACTTCCTCGCTCGGCCACTGGCGTGCCCACTCGTGGGTCACGAACGGGACCGACGTCGCCGCGTCCTCGGCCGGCCGCAGTTCGATCAGGTCCTCCACGTCGAACCGGTTCGCCCGAAGCAGGCGGATCCAGTCGCCGTACCCGAGGCTGAAGTTGACCGACTCGTCGCTGCGCCACTCGAGCCGATGCAGGCCGAAGTACGGCCGCAGCATCTCGTTCGTGGCCGGGATGTCGTCGGTCTCCCCGTCGACCATGCACAGCATCAGGATCGTGGCGTTGACCAGGAAGACCAGCCGACCGCCCGGTCGAAGCAGCCGCGCGGCTTCCGGGATCCAGGCGTAGGGATCCGCCCAGATGCTGGCGCCGTATTCCGAGATAGCCAGGTCGAAGCTGGCGTCCGGGTAGGGCACGGCCTCGGCGTTGCCGTGGAGGAGCGGGAACTCGAGACCGTGCTCGGCCTGGAGGCGGCGCGCGGTCGCCAGTTGCGCCTCGCTGTTGTCGATCCCGACCGGGCGTGCACCGCGTCGGGCGAGCCAGGCCGAGACGTACCCCGTCCCACACCCCAGCTCGATCGTGTCGAGGCCGTCGAGGTCGTCGGGGAGCAGGTGGAGCTGGGACTCGGGCACGCCCCAGATGCCCCACGTCTCCTCGCCCGGCAGCAGACCCCACGCCCGTTCCCCGAATGCGGCGTACTCGGGCGCCCACGCGTCCCACGCCGTCCGGTTGCGGCGGACGTGGTCGGGCAGCTCCTCGGTCACGACGGCTGGTTGTCGATCTGGGCCCGCTGGAGCCGACCGCTGAAGTCGACGTAGATCGACTTCCACTCGGTAAAGGTATCGAGGGCGGCATGCCCGGCCTCGCGATGGCCGTTGCCGGTCTCCTTCCAGCCGCCGAACGGCAGGTGTGTCTCGGCGCCCGTCGTCCCGGCATTGACGTACACGATCCCGGTCTCGAAGTCGCGCATCGCGCGGAACGCCATGTTCACGTCCTGCGTGAAGATGCTCGACGAGAGCCCGTAGCGCGTCTGGTTCAGCGCCAGCATCGCCGAGCCGTAGTCGTCGACCGGGATGACCGAGAGGACCGGACCGAAGATCTCTTCCTGCCCGATGCGGTCCATCGCCCCAACCCCGGCGAAGATGGTGGGCTCGAAGAAGTGGCCGTTGGCCAGGTCGCCGTCGGTCGCCCGACCGCCACCCAGGATCAACTCCCCTTCCCCGCGGCCGATCCCGACATAGCGGTCCACCTTCTCGACGGCGCCAGCGTTGATGAGCGGCCCCACGTCGGTCGTCTCCTCGAGGCCCGAACCGAGTCGCAGCTTGCGGGCCTTGACCTCGAGCCGCTCGAGGAGCGGCTCCACGACAGGTCGCTCGACGATCACCCGGGAACAGGCGGTGCATCGCTGTCCGGTCGTGCCGAACGCCGACCACAGGATCCCGTCGGCGGCCAGGTCCAGGTCCGCGTCGGCGAGGACCACCACGCCATTCTTGCCACCGAGCTCCATCGCCAGCCGCTTGAGGCGCGCCCCGGTCTTGGTCGCGATGGCCTTGCCGGTCGACGAACTGCCGGTGAACGAGATGACCGAGACATCGGGGTTCTCGACGATAGCGTCGCCCACCTCGCCGCCACTCCCCGTGACCAGATTCACGACGCCCGGCGGGACCCCGGCCTCGGCCATGAGCTCGACGAGCAGCGTCGCGCAGTGCGGCGTATCCGATGACGGCTTGAGCACGACCACGTTGCCCGTCACGAGCGCCGGCATGATCTTCCAGCACGGGATCGCCATCGGGAAGTTCCAGGGCGTGATGATCCCGGCGATCCCGATCGGCTGGCGGATGCTCATCGCCCATTTGTCGGGGAGTTCGGATGGCGTCGTGTCGCCGAACATGCGACGACCCTCGCCGGCCATCAGGAACGCGATGTCGATGCCCTCCTGGACATCGCCGCGGGCCTCCGACAGGACCTTGCCCATCTCGCGGGTCATCGCCCGCGCCAGGCGCTCCTTGTGCTGCGCCATCAGCGCGCCGAAGGCGTACAGGATCTCGCCGCGCTTGGGCGCCGGCGTCCGGCGCCACATCGGCAGGGCCGTCTCTGCCGCCTTGACGGCCATCGCCACGTCGGCCTTCGTGCCCTGCTGGAACCGCCCGACGATGTCGCGTTGGTCGGCCGGGTTGCGGCTCTCGAACGTCTCGCCGCCCGTGGAGTCGCACCACTCCCCGGCGATGAAGTGACGGAACGTGGCCGTCTCGATGCTGGTGTCTGTCATGACGGCGAGTGTAGTCCGGTCAGACCCGTTCGACGGCCATCGCGACGGAGCCGCCGCCGCCGAGGCACAGGGTGGCGAGACCGTAGCGGCCCTGGCGCCGACCGAGCTCGTGGAGCAACGTCGCGACGATCCGCGCGCCACTCGCCCCGATCGGGTGACCGAGCGCGATGGCGCCGCCGTTGACATTCACCTTCGACCAGTCGAAGCCGAGCGCACGGCCGTCCGCGAGCGTCTGGGCGGCGAAGGCCTCGTTGATCTCGACGAGGTCGAACGCCTCGATCGGCAGCTCGATCCGGTCGAGGAGGCGGCGCACGCCCTCGATCGGGGCGAGGAACAGCCACTTCGGCGCGACCTCGGCCTGCGCATACCCGACGATCCGGGCGAGTGGCTTGAGCCCGAGCCGCTCGACGGCGCGCTCGCTGGCGACGACCGTCGCGGCGGCACCATCGGTGATCCCGGGGGCGTTCCCGGCCGTGACCGTGCCGATGGTGGCGGCACCACGGTCCTCGCCCGTCGGCAGCTCGAACGCGGGCTTGAGACGCGCCAGCGCCTCGATCGTCGAGTCGCGCCGGGGCCCCTCGTCGATCGTCACGGTCGCCTCGCGCCCCTTGGCATCGCGCACGGTCACCGGCGCCGTTTCGGCATCAAAGCGCCCGGAGTCGATGGCGTCGATGGCGCGACGGTGGCTTTCGAGCGCGAACGCGTCCTGGTCCTCGCGACTGACCGCGTCCTTGATCGCGACGCGCTCCGCGTGGGTGCCCATGTGGCAATCCTCGATGGAGCACCACAGCCCGTCGTGGACGGTGGCGTCGATCAGCGTGCCATTGCCGAGCCGGAGTCCGAACCGGGCGCCCGGCACCAGGTACGGCGCCTGGTTCATCGACTCCATGCCGCCGGCGACCACGGTCTCGGCGTCCCCGGCCCGGATCTCGGAGGCCGCGAGCATGATCGCCTTGAGCCCCGAGCCGCACACACGGTTGATGGTCGTGGCCGACGTGGTGTCCGGCAGGCCGGCGTTGAGGAGTGCCTGGCGAGCGGGCGCCTGACCGGCCCCGGCCTGCAGGACCTGGCCCATCAGGACCTCGTCGAAGGCGGCCGTTGCCGGATCGAGCCCGGCGCGCTCCACGGCCGCCCGGATCGCGATCCCACCGAGCGTGGTCGCCGGCACGGTGCTGAGCGCCCCGCCGAACTTGCCGATCGGCGTTCGGGCGGCGCTGACGATGAAGACGTCGCCGTTCGGGCCGGCAGTCGGGAAGGTCATGGACCGAATCTACACCGGGGCGGCGTCAGCGAGGCTCCCTGGGGTATGTGTAGAAGCCCTGTCCGGTCTTCTGGCCAAGGTGACCGGCGTCGACCAGCTCGACGAGAACCCTGGGCGGCCGCATGTACTCCAGGCTGAGACCATCCTCGAGGACGCGCATGACGCCGAGACACACGTCGAGCCCGATGAAGTCGGCCAGCTCGAGCGGGCCCATCGGGTGGTTGAGCCCGACGCGGGCGCCGGCATCGATGTCCTCGGCGGTCCCGAGGCCCTCCTCGAGCGCCCGCATCGCCTCGGCGAGGAACGGCATCAGGATCCGGTTGACGATGAACCCCGGGCGGTCCGCGCTCACGATGACCTG
>CAYMTJ010000010.1:0-55238 GCA_964393345.1 uncultured Anaerolineaceae bacterium
GCTCGAGCCGCACGCCGGCATCCCGCATCTCGTCGATGGCCCGGGCGCCATCCCCGGGCTCGATGCTGACAGCGGCGATCGCATCGGTCAGGAGCAGCGTGTCGTATCCGAGCTCGACCGCGTCGAGCGCGGTGGCCTTGACGCAGTAGTCGGTGGCGAGGCCGGTGACCACGATACGCGTGACGCCTCGCTCGCGCAGGCGGGCATCGAGCTCGGTCCTGACCGTGTCGCCGCTGACCGGATCTCGCAGCGAGAATCCCGAGTAGCCGTCCTCGCCGCCGACCCCCTTGCGGATCCGGACCGCGTCGGCCGGCACGGCGAGGGCCGGATGCAGGTCCGCGCCCCAGGTGCCACCGACGCAATGGACGGGCCAGATGCCGCCGTCCTTCGCGAAGTGCGGCGTCACCGCCGGGTGCCAGTCCTGGGTCACGACGACCGTCGCGCCGTCACGGACCGCCCGTTCGACCTCGGTGTTGAGGACCGGGAGGATCGCGTCGCCACCGGCGACGCTCAGACCGCCCCCCGGGTCGGCGAAGTCGTTCTGGACGTCGACGACGATGAGCGCCGTCGCGGTGTCGTAGCGCTGCATCGGGTGAGTCTACGTCGGCGATCGGGTCAGCTGCCCCCGGACCTCGCCGAGGCGTTGCCCCAGGTCTCGCGGCGGGATGGCGTTCGCACTCGGCCCGGGACCGAGGCTGACGCGTCCCGCGTGGCTGCGTCCGCCGGGTCCCGGTACGCGGGGAGCGTGAAGCTGAACTCGGCGCCGCCACGCGGCGCGCGTCCGGCCGTGATCGACCCGCCCATGGCCTCGACGAGGTGCCGGCACACGTACAGGCCGATCCCGGCGCCCGGGAGGACGTCGCTCCGTTTCGAGCGCACGTACAGGCCGAACAGCTCGTCGGCCTCATCCGCCGAGATCCCGGGTCCATCGTCCCGGACCGTCACTCGGACGCCGTCGCCGTCCCCGGTCACCTCCACGTCGATCGTGGCGTCGTCGCCGGCGTATCTGATGGCGTTGGCGAGGAGGTTGCGCATGACCTGCGCCACCTGGTCGTCGTCACCGGTCACGACCGGGAGCGGCCCGTCCGTCGTCAGCCGGATCGTCGCCGACGGATTGATCGCGCGCTCCCGCTCGACGACCTCCGCGATCACCCGGTGGACGAGCACGGGACGAGGCCCGAAGAAGTCCGCCCCACGCTCCACCCGGGCGAGGATCAGGAGGTTCTCGATGATCCGCTGGAGCCGCTCGGACTCCTCCGCGAGGCCGGTGAGCAGGTCGGTTCGCGTGTCGTGGTCGAGGTCCATCGCCCGCTTGAGGAGGACCTGGGCGCCGCCGTAGATGGACGTGATCGGCGTCCGGAGCTCGTGGGACAGGATCCCGACGAACCGGTTCCGGATCTCGTTCGCTTCCTGTCGCCAGGTGGCGTCGGCGATCACCGCCAGCGTCGTCGGACGTCCGTCGAGCTCGAAGCGGCGGAGCGCGACCTCGACCGGGAGGGTGGACCCGTCCTTCCGGCGGCCCGTGCTGTCGAGGCGCACCACCTCGTCGGGCGATCTGCCGGCCGCGTCCTCGAAGGGCGGCACATCGATGAGATCCCGGAGCGGTCTGCCCACCAGTGACGTCGGCTCGTACCCGAACAGGTCGGCGGACGACCGGGTCGACCATGTGATCCGTCCGTCCTCATCGGTAGCGATGATCGCGTTCGGATCGGCCTCGAGGAAGACCCGCAGCCTCGCCTCGCTCGCCTGCAGCGCGGCGGCGGCTTCGAGGGCCAGCTCGGACTCCCGCAGGCGGGTCGCGGCCTGCTCATGACGGACCGAGCGCGCGATCAGCGAGCCCAGCAGGGCGACGGTCTCCACGTCGTCGCTCACGAACAGCGGGCGGCCCTCGAGTCGGGCGTGGAGCGTCGCCACGCGGTCGCTGTCGACCGTGATCGGGATCGTCACCTGGTCGTCCGTGCCGCGGCTCCGGTCGATCGGGACCGGCGCGTCGCCGATCCCCGTCGAGCCGCCCGCGCGATAGACGATGCGACCGCCCGGCTCCTCCTCGATCTCGACGGCTCGAGCGCCGAGGATCGACTCGGCGGCGTTCGCGAGTCGTTCCCAGAGTGCCCCGGGATCGGCCCCTGCCGGCGCATCGACGACGGCCTTGCTGAGATCGAAGGCCGCTGCTCGATGGAGTGGACGCGTCAGCCATCCCGGTGGCGCGAAGGCGGCGAGGTAGCCGAGCGCCGCGATGAACGCGAGCGACCGGGAGATCGCGGTCACGACGGGTCCTCCGCCGGCACCGGCGCTCGCCGCCGAACCTATCCCCGCGACGACGACCGCGAGCGCGAACAGCGCCGTGGCGACCCCGGCGAGGACCAGGCGAGCCCGGTGCGGTCCCCGGCGGCGCCACGCGAGGCGAACGAAGCGCAGCGCCGCGCCGATCTCGACGATGCCGAAGTAGAGCACCACGGTCAGGATCGCGCCGACATGGCCCGTGCCGAGGATGGTCAGCGTCGCCGCAGCGACCCCGAAGGCGGCCAGCGTCGCTCGCGATACCCACGCGGGCGTCGGCAGGATCGACCCGAGCAGACGCACGATCAGGTACGGCCGCGCCAGGAAGACCGCGAGCACCGCGGGCCGGATCGCGTCACGGAGGTCGGGCAGGGCGGCACCGACGAGCGAGAGCGTGAAGAGCGCCGCCGTGGACGCGAACACGAGCACGACCGCCCGTTCGACCGCGTTGCGACGGTGGGCGTAGCGCCATAGAGCCACGCCGAGCAGCAGGTAGAACGCCACCTGCAGCAGCAGCGTCACCGGTTCCATCTGGGCACGCGCCTCCGAGGATCGTCCCACGAATGGTGGCCATCGAGGGGGACGGAGCGCATCACAGGAGCGTTGCAATCGCCTGACACCGGATGTCAATCACGCGGGACGCTCGGCGTCCGGGTGGCGGGACCGGAACGGCGGCGGGGACTCAGGTCTCGGGTTCGAGGGTCATCAGCGGCAGGTCGACGCTCGCGACGGCGCCCTGGTCGACGCCATCGGAGTCGACGGTGATCCTGCCGCCGTGCGCCGTGACGATCCCCCGGGCCGCGTACAGCCCGAGCCCGAGACCCGGCGCCTGCTTTCGAGCGCGATCCGCGCGGACGAACCGCCGGAACAGCGTTCGCAGCTCGTCGGCGGTCATGCCGAGCCCGTGATCGCGGACCGTCAGGCGCGCGAATCCGGGTGGACCGTTCTCGACGACCACGGTCACCGATGTGCCCGGTGGCGAGTACTTGAGGGCGTTCCCGACGAGGTTGGCCACGACGCGCCGCAGGAGATGACTGTCCCACATCCCGATGCGGTGCTGTCCCGGCGCCACCTCGACCACGACCCGACCGCGGGCGTCGGAACCGAATGCGCCGACGGCGTCCTGCACGATCCCCTCCAGGCTCGCCGGCTCGAGCTCCGGCTCGAGCGCCCCCATCGCGACGCGTGACGCATCGCTCATCGTGTCGAGGAGCTCGACGAGCTCCCTGGTCGCGAGCAGGGCATCGGTCACGGACTCGCTGAGCCGGTCCCGGTCGAGCGAGTCGCTTCCCATCCAGCGCTCGGCCAGACGGAGTGATCCCTCGACCAGCGTGATCGGCTGGCGAACGTCGTGCAGGGTCGTGGCCAGGAATGACTCGCGGAGATTCTCGATCCGATCGGTCAGCTCGGCCAGGCCGATCGTGGCCGCACCGTCCAGCGCATCGCCGACCACGGCCAGGCCGCCCACGACGTCGGCCGCCGGGGTCTCATCCTCGAGGAGGTCGGCGAGGGACCTCGAGATCTCCTGGCGGAGCAGGCGGAACTCCGTGACGATCGCCACCGGCCCCAGCCCCTGCTCGAACCGGGCTTCCGCGTGGGCGGCCGCCGCCTCCGCCACGGCGTCGTCGTCGAGTGGCGCGACGACCGGACCTCGGCGCTCCCCGGGTCGTCGGAGGATCGTCACGACCGCGTCGAACAGTCTCGGGATGTGGTCGGCGACCGCCCTGGCCGGGCGCTCGCGGTGGAACGGCTGGCCTTGCGCCACCGCGAGCCATCGCTCGAGGATCTCCGAGCGACCACGCTCGAGCGCGTCGGCGACCGCCGTCAGATCGGCCGCCGCGGCGACGGTCCCGATCCGCCGATCCGTCTCGGCCGTCGCCCGGTCGTCGCTCATCGGTGTCGGGCGTCGCTGGCGGTCAGGCCGGGCCGACACGTGGGCGCCGGCACGCGATCAACCGATCAGCGCGGAGCGTTCGTCGGGGATCTCGACGACCGGCTCGGCCGCGGGCGACGGTGGCTCGACGTCGAGCAGGTAGCCGATGCCCTGGAACGTCTTGATCCGGCCGGGCTCGCCGGGCTCCGAGCCGAGCTTCCGTCGCACTCGCGAGACCCACACGCGCAGGTACTGGAGGTCGTCACGGTATTCCGGGCCCCAGACCTTGGTCAGCAGCTCCGTGTGCAGCACGACCTTGCCGGCGTTGGCGGCCAGGTGCTGGAGGAGGAGCCACTCCGTCCGGGACAGCTGGACCAGGTCGCCCTTGCGCGTGACCATCCGGCGCTCCAGGTCGATCTCGACGTCGTCGAAGGCCAGGATCCCGGCGCCGGGCTGTGCGCCGCTGGAGCGGCGGAGGACGGCGCGCACCCGCGCCGCGAGCTCGTCGGGATGGAACGGTTTGGCGATGTAGTCGTCGGCGCCGAGGTCGAGACCCTTGGCCTTGTCGGCGGTCGACCCCTTGGCCGTGAGGAGGATGACGGCGACCGGTCGCCGCTCCCGCAGCTGGCGCATCACTTCGATCCCGTCGAGGTCGGGCATCACGATATCGAGTAGGACGATGTCCGGCCGGACCTCTTCCGCCTTGCGCAGGGCTTCCTCGCCCCCGTTGGCGGTGACGACCCGGAATCCCTCTTCGCCGAGGGCGATCGACACGAGCTTGGTGATCCGTGGCTCATCGTCGGCGACGAGCACGAGCGGTTGGCTGCTCACACCGCACCTCCTGGGTTGGTGACATGGTGACGGACATGGGCACGGGCCGTCAGATCCGGTCCAGTGGCCTGGCCGGCGGCCCGCATCGGTGCTGGTGCCCAGCATGGCGGTGCCGCATCGCGCCCCGCTGTCGGCGCGACCCGGTGAGCGTTGCAGCCGTGTTGCAGTCCGCGTCGCCGTTCGGGTCCGGACCGCCCCGCCGATGTCGCGTCCATCCGAGATGGGCTACGCTCCCGGTGATATGTACTTCGACCAGTTCAAGCACCAGTTGCCCGACATCGACGAGTCGGAGACGAACGACTGGATCGACTCGCTCGACCAGGTGGTGGCGCAGGAAGGCGAGCAGCGCGCCCGGTTCCTCGTGTACAAGCTGCTCAAGCGGGCGCGCCAACTCCAGATCGGCCTGCCGCCCCTGACCCAGACCCGCTACATCAACACGATCAGCCCGGAACAGGAGCCTGACTTCCCGGGCGATGAGGCGATGGAGCTCCGCATCCGCCGGATCGTCCGCTGGAACGCGGTGGCGATGGTCCTGCGGGCGAACACGCGGTTCCCGGGGATCGGCGGCCACCTCTCGACGTATGCCTCGTCGGCGAGCCTGTACGAGACCGGGTTCAACCACTTCTTCCGCGGCAAGGACGGCGAGGGCAGCGGCGACCAGATCTTCTACCAGGGTCATGCGGCGCCGGGCATCTACGCCCGGGCGTTCCTGGAGGGCCGGCTGACCGAGCGCCAGCTCGACCACTTCCGGCGCGAGTCGGTCCCGGACCTCGGCCTGTCCTCCTACCCACACCCGCGACTCATGCCCGGGTTCTGGGAGTTCCCCACGGTGTCGATGGGCCTCGGCCCCATCAGCGCGGTCTATCAGGCGCGCTACAACCGGTATCTCCACAACCGGGGCCTGCTCGACACGTCCGGTTCGCGCGTCTGGGCGTTCCTCGGCGACGGCGAGACCGATGAACCCGAATCGCTGGGAGCCCTGCATCTCGCGGCGCGGGAGGGCCTCGACAACCTGACCTTCGTCGTGAACTGCAACCTGCAGCGGCTCGATGGGCCCGTTCGCGGCAACGGCAAGATCATCCAGGAGCTCGAGGCCGTCTTCCGCGGTTCGGGCTGGAACGTCATCAAGGTCATCTGGGCGCGCGAGTGGGACGACCTGCTCGCCCGCGACGTCGATGGCGTCCTGGTCCAGCAGATGAACGACACGCTCGACGGGGAGTTCCAGAAGTTCTCCGTCGCCGGCGGCGCCTATATCCGCGAGCACTTCTTCGGCCCGGACCAGCGCCTCCGCAAGCTCGTCGAGCATCTCTCCGACGATGACCTCGCCAAGCTCCGCCGCGGCGGCCACGACTACCGCAAGGTCTACGCCGCCTACAAGGCCGCCACGGAGCACAAGGGCGCCCCGACCGTGATCCTCGCCAAGACCGTCAAGGGCTGGACCCTGGGTCCCGGTGTCGAGGCTCGCAACATGACGCACCAGGCCAAGAAACTGTCCGAGCAGGAGCTGCGGGTCTTCCGCGACCGGCTGGAACTGCCGATCCCCGACGGCAAGCTCAAGGACGCGCCGTACTACCACCCGGGCGCGGATTCGGACGAGGTCGCCTACATCAACGACCGCCGTCGAGCCCTGGGCGGGCCGGTGCCGCGGCGCGTGGTCCGCGCGGCGTCACTGCCGACGCCGCCCCCCGCGATCGACGCCGAGTTCGCGGCGGGCAGCGCCAACCCGGTCTCGACCACGATGGTCTTCGCCCGCCTGCTGCGGAACCTCATCCGCGACAAGGACCTCGGCCCACGGATCGTGCCGATCATCCCCGATGAGGCGCGGACGTTCGGTCTCGATCCACTGTTCAAGGAGGTCGGGATCTACTCGGCGCTCGGCCAGCGCTACGAGCCCGTCGACTCGGACCTGGTGCTCTCGTACCGCGAGGCGACCGACGGGCAGGTCCTCGAGGAGGGCATCACGGAGGCCGGCTCGATGGCCAGCTTCCAGGCCGCCGGGACCTCGTATGCCAGCCACGGACTGGCGGCGATCCCGTTCTACATCTTCTACTCGATGTTCGGGTTCCAGCGGACCGGCGACCAGATGTGGGCGTTCGGCGACGCTCGCGGCCGAGGCTTCCTCATGGGCGCCACCGCAGGCCGTACGACGCTGGCCGGCGAGGGCCTCCAGCACGACGACGGCCACTCGCTGGTCCTGGCCTCGACGGTCCCGAACCTGCGGACCTACGACCCGGCCTACGCCTTCGAGCTCGCCGCCGTCATCCGGGACGGCATCGTGCGGATGTACGGCGAGTCACCCGAGGACGTCTTCTACTACGTGACCCTGTACAACGAGAACTACGCCCAGCCGGCCCGTCCGGACGGCGTGACGGACGCGGACATCGTCCGCGGCCTGTACCGGTTCGCCCCTGCCCCGCAGGTGGGTCGGAACGCCCATCCGGCACGGCTGGTCGGCTCCGGATCGATCCTCACCCAGGTCCTCGCCGCCCGCGACATCCTGGCCGAGCGGTTCGGCGTCGCGGCGGAGGTCTACAGCGCCCCGTCGTTCGGTCGTCTCCGGCGCGACGCCCTCGAGGCCGAGCGCGCGAACCGTCTCCATCCGGAGGCGAAGGAGCGCCGGACGCCCCTGGTCAGCACCATCCTGCCGGCCGATGGCGGGCCGATCGTGGTGGCCACGGACTGGATGAAGGCCCTCCCCGACATGGTCAGTCGCTGGCTGCCCGAGCACTACGTCAGCCTCGGGACGGACGGCTTCGGCCGGAGTGACACGCGCGAATCGCTCCGCTCGCTGTTCGAGATCGATGCGCCCCACATCGCGGCGGCCACGCTCGCCGAACTGGCCCGCTGCGGCGCGCTCCCCGGATCCAAGGTCGCCAAGGCGATCCGGGACCTCGGCATCGACCCGGACAAGCTGGATCCACTCGCGCTCTGACCCGGGACCCGGACCCCGACCGGTGCCAGGGCCGTGCGGTCGCCCGGCGATACGGAGGTCAGCCAGCCGGCGGGGTCACGGCCGCGCGGTCCCCGGTCCGCTCGTCGGCCCCTGCCGGCGCCGCGAGGTCGTCGTCGTCGACGGCGCGGAGCGTGAACCCGAACTCCGACCCTCGCCCCGGGCGCGGTCGCGCCCAGATCCGTCCGCCCATCGCGCGGACGAGGCTGGCGCAGACGAAGAGGCCGATCCCGGAGCCCGCAACGGTCCGCGAGCGGACGGGGTCGCGGTAGAAGAGGTCGAAGGCGTGGGCGGCGGTCTCGTCGTCGATGCCGTCCCCTTCGTCCAGGACGCGCACCGCGACGCTCCCCTCGTCCCGAGCCGCGGTCACCATGACGTGCCCCGCCCCCCCGTACTTCGCGGCGTTGCCGAGCATGTTGCGCACGATCTGTTCGACGTACGTCGCCTCGCCGACGACGATCGGCAGGTCATCGGCGAGCTCAAGGTCGACCGAGACCCCCGGATACCGAAGCCCCTCGCGATCGATCAGGCGTGTGAGGAGCCGGCGCAACTCCAATGGTTCGGCATCCACGGTGATCTCGCCTCGCTCGGAGCGCGTGAGGACGAGGAGGTCCTCGAC
Source organism: uncultured Anaerolineaceae bacterium (assembly GCA_964393345.1). Classification (GTDB taxonomy): domain Bacteria; phylum Chloroflexota; class Limnocylindria; order Limnocylindrales; family CSP1-4; genus SPCO01. The sequence continues at coordinate 8,554 of CAYMTJ010000010.1, forward strand.
CAGGCGGTGCAGGCGCTCCGACTCGGCGGCGACATCCTCGATCAGACCGCCCTCGTCGACATCGGACGTCAGCTGCCCGGGCCGCGCGAGCAGCTGGGTCAGGCCCATGATCGTGGTGATCGGCGTGCGGAGCTCGTGCGAGATCACATCGATGAAGGCCTCCCGGAAGGCACCGGCGCGGCGCTCCTCGTCGAGGAGCCGCGTCCGTTCGTCGTCGAGTCGGCGTCGTTCCGTGATGTCCTGGCCCGTGCCCATCATCCGGACGGGCGACCCGTCCGCATCGAGGAAGACCCGCCCGACACCGTGTGTCCAGTGCGTCGACCCGTCGGGCCACAGGATCCGGAACTCATGACTGAACGACGCGCCGCTCGCGAGCGCGGCATCGATCGATCGCTGGAAGGTCGCGCGATCGTCCGGATGGATCGACTCGATGTACCGCTCGTAGGTCGGCGGGCCGTCCGCCGGGTCGATGCCGTGCTGATCGAAGATGGTCTTGGACCAGGTCAGGTCGCCCGTGCGGATGTCCCACTCCCAGAAGCCGGTGTGTGACGCCGCGAGGACGAGCTCGAGGCGTTCGTCGCGTCGCTCGATGTCCTCGGCCATCCGGGCGATGCTGTCGAGCGAGGCCGCGAGATCGTCGCGTGAGGTCCGCAGGCTGGCCACGAGGCGGGCCATGATCAGGCCGCTGATCGTGAACAGCGCGAATCGCACCATGTCGACGCCGTCCAGGCGCAAGGTGAGCGCGCTGCCGCCGGCCTCCGGTGCGACGAAGGCCATCGTGTTCAGGGTCGCCGTCACGATCGTGGCCGCCACGCCGGCCCACAGGCCGGCGAACCAGGCCGCCACGACCGCCGCAGCCCCGAGCAGGATGAACCCGGAATCCACGCCAAGGACGGTGTCCGCGAACACCTTCGTCCCGATCGCGGCGAGACCGATCCCCGCCCCGGTCAGCACGGCGACCGGGGGCGCGACATCGAGCCGGCCGATCGTGAGGACCTGCCGCCGCGCTCGACGGAAGGCAGCGCTGGCTTTCGTGCCTCGGCTCTCGCGGGATGCGGGCGGCGCTGTCACGGTCGTACCCTACCGCGGCGCCGAGCGGCCGTCTTGTCCTGAGATGCTCCTGTAACGGTCCCCGACGGGCCGTCACGGCGCCCCGTGATCGGCGTCGGCTATCGTGACGCGAGCCGATCCTCGTATCCGCAGGTCCGTCATGTCCCGTCCCCTCCGGATCGCGCAGGTCGCCCCACCGTTCGAGCGGGTCCCACCGCTGGCCTACGGCGGGACCGAGCGCGTGGTCCACGAACTGACCGTCGAGCTGCATGCCCGTGGCCATGTCCTGACCACCTTCGCGAGCGGCGACTCGGACGTTCCGGGTGACCTCGTCGCCACCGTCCCGGCGGCCCTCCGGCCGGCCGGTTACACGGGTGAGCCGATGCCGTACATGCTCGCGACGATGCGCGACGTGCTTGACCGGGCACGGGACTTCGACCTCATCCACAGCCACCTCGAGTGGGCGAGCCTGCTCCTCGCCCGGTTCAGCCCCGTCCCGGTCGTCACGACCTTCCATGGCCGGCTGGATCTCCCGTGGGCGACGGACGCCTTTCGGGACGCGCCTGGCGGCCTCGTCGCCATCAGTGACAGCCAGGCCTCCACCCATCCGGACGTCCCCTGGGCCGCGGTGGTCCACAACGGTCTGACGCTTGGCGGTGCCCCGTTCGATCGCCGCCGCGACGAGGCGCTGTGCTTCGTCGGGCGCGTCGCGCCGGAGAAGGGGATCGTCGAAGCGATCGAGATCGCGAAGGCGGCCGGGCGGCCGCTTCGGATCGCCGCGAAGGTCGCCCCCATCGGGCCCGAGCGCGACTATCACGAAGCGGTGTTCCAGCCGGCGCTCGCCGCGGCAGGCCACGACGTCGAGTACCTCGGGGAGCTGGACCAGGCGGACCGTGACCGGCTGTTCGCGCAGAGCTTCGCGTCCCTGATGCCGGGATCATGGCCGGAGCCGTTCGGGCTCGTGGCCATCGAGGCGCTCGCGTGCGGGACGCCCGTCGTGGCACGCCGCATCGGCGCACTGCCCGAGATCATCCGCGATGGCGTCGACGGCTTCTTCGGCGATGACGTCGCCCAGATGGCGTTCAAACTGGCTGGTGTCGAAACGCTCGACCGCGAAGCCATCCGGGCGTCGGTGATCGAGCGGTTCTCGGCTCAGCGCATGACCGACGGCTACGAGGCCGTCTATCGCGCCATGCTCGCGTCGTCCGCGGGTCCGGCAGACGGTCCGGACGAACCGCGCGACGGCCAGGATCGGGTCGACGCGGCCGGACCTTCGGACGGATCCGCCCGGCGACGCGGGGACCGACTCGGGATCATCGCGATCGCCCGATGAACGTTCGGGGTTTCAGCCTGACGCGCCGGCGGCCGCTGTGCGTCGCGCCAGGTAGGGCTTAGCGCCCCGGGCGACGACCGCCCTGGTCGAGGGTCGTGGTCGCCGATCGGCGCCGCTCCGGCGCGACCACCGTCTCGTCTTGGATCTCGCCACGCCAGCTCCCGGTCGGCGCCATCCGCGCCTCGATGAAGTACTTGAACCGCTTCAGGTCGCCCTCCACGCGGCGGTCAAGGAACCCCATGACCTCGCCCATGCGCTCGAGGATGCCATCGGGTTCGGCGTCCACGCGGAGGGTGATCCTCGTGCGGTCCTTGCCGAGCGGCGCGAAGGTCACGGCGCCCGCGTTCTCCGTTCCCTGCGTGCTCCGCCACGAGATCCCCGCGTCCGGGACCTGGTCCACGATGCGAGCGACCCACTGCTTCTGGATGCCCCCGACGGTCACCCACCAGGTGAGCGTGCGATCGTCGTGCTGCACGACGCGCTCGACGCCGTCCATGAACGCCGGAAAGGACTCGAACTGGGTCCACTGGTCATACGCGACCCGGACCGGGACATCCACATCGATCTGTGCCTCGACCGTCGGCATGGCCTCCTCGCTTCCTTTGATGCGGACACCGTCCCTGGCGGGGCCAGGGACGGTGTCGTGCTGTTGGATCCTGGGGTCCTAGCGGCGCTCGTCGTCGAGTTCGTCGATCTTCCGCCGGACGTCGTCGCCGGCATTGCCGAGGTCCTTGCGCACCTCGTCGCCGGCGTTGCCGACCTTGTCCGCGAAGCTCTCGTCGCCATCGGACTTGCGCCAGGCCTCCTTGGCCTCGGTCTCGGCTTCGCGATAGGTCTTCTTGACGTCATCCATCGTCTGGAACCTCCGATCTGGGGCCGTCCGAACGGGTCGGTCGGCTCATGCCACGACCGTACGCCGGTGTCCATCGCGCCCCGACCCTCCGGACCATGGCGCACGGTGTCAGGGGTCTTGCAACGAGTGGCGGGTCGAGGCGCCCGGGGTGGCGGGTCGGGCGGCGCTGATCGGACGCTGCCCTGACGGTCGGGTCGGACGCAGGCGCCTGGGCGGGGAGCACGAAGAAGCACGGACGGTCGTGGGGAGGGGCCCAGGACCGTCCGTGCTGATCGCGAGTCACGTCCCGTCACAGGCGTGACTCGGCTGGTATGGGCGATGCGGTCGTCGGTTCCCCTCGTGTGCGAGTCGACCGACGTTCGACCCTGAGTGTGCGCGGTGCCCCGTCGCAGCGACCCCGCGGCGGCGGCGCTGCACCTTGCAGATTCGTGACACGACCAGGAACTTGGAGGGCGACCGCCGGAACCCCCAGTGGCACGGCGGCCGCCCCATGTCGACGATGCGGCCCGCCGGGTCAGCGATGCACCCCAGAGACCGTCGATCGCCTTGCAGGACCGTGACGGTCCGACCGTCGGGGCGCCAGCTCAGCGGCCGGCCGTTCGTGGCCGCACATGGCCGAGCGCCCGTCCTGGTCTGGACGGGCGCTCGGGCGACGGGGAAGGAACGACGCCGGCAGAGGAGGGCCGGCGTCGCGTGGGAGGGCTAGATCGACCCTCGTCCCGTTCGGGACCGACCGGACACGGCACTGATGACCAGCACCGTGATGATCGCGCCGATCGTGGCCACGACGATCGAGCTGACGTCCAGCGCGCCGTCGATGGGCTTCGAGTTGAACAGCGCCGAGGCGAGGAAGCCGCCGACGAGGGCGCCGACGATGCCAAGCACGATGTGGCCGATGACGCCGAGGCCTTCGTCGCCCTTGACGATGAATCCGGCCAGGTAGCCGGCGATCGCGCCGAGCACGATCCATGCGATGAGACTCATGTCGTTCACCTCCATCCCAACGCGGGCTTCACACCCGCTCGCTGGGTGATGTCCCCGGGGCCCGGGGTCGGACATGACTGTCATGGCCGGACGCCCGGGTGAGGACAACGGGGATGCCATCGAACATATCAATGGCCTGACAGGGGACCGCAGGCGTCAGGACGCCGAAGGCGAGGCAGACGGGTCCATCGAGTCGCTCGGCGCGACCGAGTCGCTGGGGGCGACCGACGGCGCGACGATCGACGGATCGACCGACGGGCTTGACGTGCTGCCCCCCGACGGAGTGCAGGCGATGAGCGCGGCCCCGAGGGCGAGCATCAGGAGCAGGCGTTTCATACGAGGTCCTCCAAGGTGATCAGGGTCGCGGGAAGACCGCGGCCCGCCGACGGATGTCGGGCCGGCACCGTATCCGTCCTCGACCGACAGCCGCCTTTCCTCCGGCGACGAGCCGGTTGCAGGTGCCTGACAACGGCTGTCCCGGCGGCCATGCGGTCGCCCGACCCGTCGCGGCGGACGTTGCGAGGTCCGTGCGATGTCGATCGACGACGCGCCGGTGCGTCCGCGAGGCGCGATGCCCGACCGTGCCCGGACGACCGGACCTCGGTCGTGCCCTACGAGGTCAACGACGCCATGTCTGGATCAGACCGTGCGGTCGTCATCGACGACCCGGTGATCGACGACCGTGCCATGCGGATCATCGAGCTCGCGACGGCGATCACGGCCCTGCTCGCGGCGCTCCTCCTCGGCCTCACGCGGTGACCGTTCGAGCCAGGCTCTTCGACGCCGACGGCCACGATCGCGACGTGACGATCGGGCGGGACCCCATCCCGAAGCCGGGACAGCGGCGCCTGCTCTGGATCGACCTGGACGAGCGAACGGAGCGCGATCTGCGAGCCTCGGCGGAGGCGCTCGGGATCGAACGGGCGCTGTTCGACCGCCTCGTCGAGCCCGTCCCCCGTGCCCGCTTGCGCATCCATGAGCACCACATCCACTGCGCGCTGGTCACCGCCGCCGACCCGGTCAGCGGGGATGAACCCGATCCGTTCAGGCCGGCGGGTCTGGACGTCGTGGTCGGACCGGATTGGGTGATGACCGTCCACGACGGGCCCAGCGCGCCGGTGCGCGACGCCCTCGCGACGTTCGAGGGGGACTCGCGCATCGGTGCGCTCGATGCCGCCGACCTCATGGCGGGCATCGTCGACTCGATGGTCGTCGGCTATCTGCGCATCGTCGAGGCGCTCGAGCAGGAGGTGGACCGGCTCGACGAGATCGCCCTTCGCGGCGACCCGCATGACGACGTCCTCGAGTCCATCGTGCAGCTGCGGCGTCGGATCGCGGACCTGCGACGCGCGCTCGCCCCGCATCGCGAGGCGTTCGCGCCGCTCGGCCGACCGGACCTCGAGCTGCCCGAGGGGATCGGGACGCCCTGGCCGGCCCTCCTCGATCGCCTGGAGCGTGGCCTGGACGCCGTGGAACGGACCCGCGACGCCCTGATCGGGACCTACGACATCCACATGGGTCGGGTCGCGCAACGCGCCAACGAGGTGATGAAGACCCTCACCATCGTGTCCGCGGTGCTGCTGCCGGCCATCGTGCTCGCGGGGATCATGGGGATGAACTTCCCCCTGCCGTTCTTCGAGACGCCCGCGAACTTCGGGCTCGTCGTCGCCGCGATGGTGCTGTGCGCCATCGCCATCCTGGCCGTGACGCGCTGGCGACGCTGGATCTGAGCCGAATCGCCCCTAGAGCCGGATCGTCACGTCCAGGTCACCCACCTTGCGCAGCACCTCGGCGCTGGTGGTCCCGCGCCAACGGTGGAACAGCAGGTCGACCGAGCCGCCGCCGACCCGCAGGTTGGACAGCGTGACCTTTCCGAGCCAGTCGGGCAGGTGCGGGTGATGCAGCTCCAGCTCCCGGCGGTCGGCATGGGCGCGCAGCCCCAGCATCGAGGTCAGGAACTGGAACGGCGAGCCGGCAGCCCAGGCCTGCGGCGAGCATGCGACCGGGTAGGGGACCGGTGACGACGCCTGGTCGCGGTCGAATCCGCAGAACAGCTCCGGCAGGCGGTTCTCCGGGAAGTGCTGGGCCGCCTGGAGGACGCGCCCGGCCAGCCGATCGGCCTCCGCGTCGAAGCCGTAGCGCTTCATCCCCTCGGCGATGAGCGAGCAGTCGTGCGGCCAGACCGAACCGGTGTGGTAGCCGATGGGGTTGTACCCGGGCTGCCCGTGCGCATAGGTGCGGATCCCCCAGCCCGACGACATGGCCGGGCTCATCAGACGGTCGACGACGGCCCTGGCCCGGTCCGGCGCGACGATCCCGGTCCACAGGCACTGGCCGGCGTTCGAGCCGATCGCGTCCGCCGGCCGCTTGTCGCGGTCGAGGGCGAGAGCGTAGTACTGGAGGTCCTCGATCCAGAACGCCCGCTCGAAGCGCTCGCGGAGCGCGTCCGCCTCCACATCGAGCCGCTCCGCGAGCGGGACGTCCCCCCGGACGCGCGCGAGGTCGGCCATCCGCCGCTTGGCGGCGAAGACGTACCCCTGGACCTCGGCCAGCGCGATCGGCGGGACGCACTCGGTGCCGTCGCGCGTCCGGATCGCGTCGCTCGAGTCCTTCCAGCCCTGGTTCAGCAGACCGCGATCCGTCCGGCGCTCGTACTCCACGAACCCGTCGCCGTCGCGGTCGCCGGATCGATCGATCCACTCGAGGGCGGCGACGGCGTTGGGCCACAGGCGGTCGAGCACCGCGCGGTCGCCCGTCCAGTCCCAGGCCGCGCCGAGCAGGATCAGCCACAGCGGCGTCGAATCGACCGAGCCGTAGTACGGCGTGTGCGGGAGTTCGCCGGCGCCCGCCATCTCGCCGACCCGCAACTCGTGCAGGATCTTGCCCGGCTCGGCGTCCCGCGTCGGGTCATCCGCGGTGGCCTGGTAGGCGGCGAGCACGTCGAGGGTCTCGATGGCCAGCTGCGGACGCATCGCGATCGACTGCAGCGCCGTGATGACCGCGTCCCGGCCGAACAGCGTGCTGAACCACGGCACCCCGGCCGCCACGTAGCGCTGTCCGTGCCCCGGGCCGTCGTTGACGAGCAGCCGCAGGTCCGCGACCGACCGACGCATGACCATGTTGAGCAGCTCGTGGTCGCTCGAGACCGAGGTCATCCCGGTCTCCCACGCGTGATAGGAGCTCACGCCCTCGTCGGCCGTGACCAGCGGGGCGTCCGGGAAGAGTTCCGCCTCGGTCGGCTCGGCCACGCCGATGGGTCGCGTCGTGCCCCAGACGACCCAGCGCAACTCGGCCGAGGCGCCCGGTTCGAGCGTGATCGTCCATCGCAGGCTGACGCTCGCTCCGGCGGTCGACGAGCCCGCGCCATCGGGTCCGTCGGGCGTCGACGAGAAGGCCAGATGCGTGAAGCGGCGGACCCCGTCGAGCCCGTCGTACCCGAACGTGACGCGCGGCCCCCGCACCGCGATCGGACGCAGCGTGCCGCGGGCCGCGCGCGGGTAGCCCCGCACCTCGAAGATGTCGGCGAGATCCGCGTCGAGCCCGAGGTCGAGTGGCAGGCGGAGCGCTCTCGATGCGTGGTTGTCGAGGCGGATCCGCTCCTCCAGCGCCCCGCCGGACAGGAGCCGCTCGCGCGTGATCCCCACCGTCCGGCCGACGAGCTCGTCGAGGGGGTGGATCTTGGCGTCGGGATTGCGGTCGGCGCTCGGGTTGGTGAGCTGGATCGTCCCGCGGAAGTTCGCGCCCATCGATCCCTGGAGCAGCACCGGTCGCTCGCCACCGACGTGCAGGACCGAGCAGGACAGCAACCGCGTGTCATCGCGATAGACGCCGAGCCCGCGCGAGTCGGCGTGGATGTCCCCGAACGGGTCCGTCAGGACGAAGGTGTTGCCGTGCTTGAGGACCTGGACGGAGCCGAGATCCGTGGCTCGCTCGATCGGACCGACGCTGGGTTCGAGGTAGCGGACGGATGGTTCGGTCACAGGGCCTCCGATCGCGTGCGGGGCGCGGGTCAGCGGTGCCGGCATCGCCGGACGAGACTACCGCGGATCGCGGTGTCGGCGCCGCGTTGCCGGTCCGACCGGAAGCCTACTGCGTGACCCGGAGCAGTTCGCCGGCGATCAGGTCGGTGACCAGGATCCGGCCATCGGCGTCCTCGCCGATGGCGCTCACCTGGCGCCCGGTCTCGGCGACGATGGTCGGCTCGCGCGGCGTGTCGCCGGCGCTCTCGATCGTCCAGAACCGGCCCGAGCAGGCATCGGCGAACAGGTACCGCCCCACGAGCGCCGGTTGCGTCGGATCGCGCATGACGACGCCACCGATGACCGCACAGCCGAACTCGTGGTCGTATTCGGTCAGCGGGAGGGTGAGCCCGGTTCGATCGCAGTCATCTGCGTCATAGCACTGCGAGCCCTCCATGGTCGCCCACCCGAAGTCCAGCCCGCCGATCCCGTTGCGGGCGACGTCGATCTCCTCCCACTCGCCCTGGCCGACATCGCCGATCCAGAGGTCGCCGGTCGCGCGGTCGAAGCGCATCCGCCATGGGTTGCGCAGCCCGGTCAGCCAGATCTCGGGGCGGGCACCATCGGCGCCGGTCGCCCACGGGTTGTCCTCGGGGATGTCGTACGCCGGATCCTGATCGGGCGGCACGTCCACGTCGATGCGCAGGATCTTGGCCAGGAGCGTATCGAGGCGGCGTCCGTTGCCTTGCGGATCGCCGCCGGACCCGCCGTCACCGAGGGCGATGTAAAGGCGCCCGTCCGGCCCGAAGGCGAGGGCGCCCCCGTTGTGGTTCCCGAACGGCTGGCCGACCTCGAGGATGATGCGTTCGCTGTCGGGGTCGGCGACATCGGGGTCGCCGGAGAGCTCGAACGACGACACGACCGTGTCGCCCTGGAGGTTCGTGTAGTCCACGAAGATCCGCGGGTCGTCCGGGAATGCCGGATGCAGCGCGATCCCGAGCAGCCCTTGCTCGCCGCCCGCGGTGAGGCGATCCACGATGTCGAGGAACGGCCGCTCGATGAGCTCCCCGTCGACCACGATCCGGATCCGCCCGCCCTGCTCGGCGACGAAGACCCGACCGCTGCCGTCGCGCGCGGGATCGAGGTCGAGCGGCTGCGCGAGGTCGGCCACGATGACCTCGAGCTGGACCTGGCCCGGCGATGCGGTCACGCGCGACGGCGACGGACTCGGTTCGGACGGGGTGGGCGTCGGCGTCGCGGGGCTCGGCGTCGGCGGCGAGACCGACGGCGATGGGCTGGGGGTCGCCGTCGAACAGGCGGTCACGAGGATCGCGCCGGCGACCAGCAGCGAGCGCATGCCTCGGTGCGGCATCCGGCGGGCGACCATCGCCCGATGCTACCCCGCATCGGCCCGGGACGCGGCCACGCAGCCTGCTACCCTCCGCCCGGGAGGCAGCGCTTGCTCGATCGACTCATCTCCGGCGCGGGTGCGGTCACCGACCTCGCCGACCGGGCCGCTCGATTCCTCGGGGGCCGCGTCGGTCGTGCCGCGCTGGGCGCCCGACCTGGATCGCCGATCATCGCGGTGCTCCTGGTGACCGGCGCCATCGTGCTCGGCCTCGTGGGCGCCGAGGCATCGACCGATCCGGATCCGCGCGACCTCGCGGCGGCGGACATCGCCGGGGATCCGGACCTCGGGTCACGGACCTACGCGACCGTCGATGGCGGCGTCCACGGGTCGTATGTCGAGACCTACATCGACATCGACGGCGACGGCGAACAGGATCCGGGCGAGACCGGTGAGGCCTGGTACTACTTCCTGGTGGATCCGGTGTCGCGAGCCGGGGTCACGGTCCGCTCCGACCGGGCGCCGGACGACGTCTTCGTGCTCGATGTCGTCGGTCGGCTCGTGGCCGATCCGACCTACATCGCGGACGATCTCGACATCATGGCGAGCGAGATCGCGAGCCGCGGCCTGACCGTCGATCCGACGTACATGATCGACACGACCGACCCGACGGCGCTCGAGCCGATCCCGCTCGACCTCGCTGCCCTCCCCGCCGAAGGGACCGCGGTCTCGCTGTCGGCCACGACGCTCAGCTACGCGGGGCCGACGTGCTTCGGCATGGAGACCGATCCAGACTGTCTCGAGGCGCCCATCCGCTTCTACGACGTGATCATGTTCGACCCCGAGACCGAGCTCGGGATCATCGTCTACACGACCCAGTCGATCGACCTGTCGCCCGCGACGTTCACGGGCCTGCTGCGCCGGGACGAGCACGCGGTCGACGAGGCACGGACGACACCCGGTCTGGGCTTCGAGGCTCTCGAGCTGACGCTCAGCGACCGGTACCTGCTCGAGGACGGCGCCGTTCCTGCCAACCCGGTCATCGCCTTCGGTGTCGCGGCGGTCGGTCTCGGGCTGGCCGCGCTGATCGTGATCGGGCTCGTCGGCCGCTACCTGGTGTATCGCCGCGATCCGTCGGGCCTGCGCGTCGCCGGCGCCGGGATGGACCCGGCCCTCGGGCTGGCGCCGGGCGAGCGCCTCCCGCTCCGCGTCACGGGGCTGCTTCGATCACCGGCCGGTCTGGTCCACGTGCGGGAAGCCGCCGCCGACCTCGTGCGCTTCGTCACGACGGCCGCGCCCTCGGCGGGAACGACGTCCTCGACCCCCGGGCCGCCATCGACCGCCGATCCGCTCCCTGGGGTCATGTCGGGCGCGGTCGCTGGTGCTCCCGAGGCGGTCCCGTCGACCCTGATCGTCGAGCGGCGCGATCGGCCGGAGGGTGCCGCCCTGGGCCTCGGGGAGCTGCGTCGACTCTCGGCCGGGGTCGTGATGCCGTTCCGCGGGCCACGCCCGGCGATCCGCGTGGTGGCCGGTACCGGGCCGCTCCTGCTGTCCTTCGACGACGCGGCGATCCGCGACCGGGCCGCCGCGGTCCTGCTCGACGAGACCGGGCTCACCGTGGCCGACGGCATCGCCACGGACGCGGCGCCACCGCTGGCGGGTGCGCCGCCCGCGTCGCGACCCACGAACACGATGGAGGGGTGACCCATGCAGTCCTGGGAGATCGACGAACTCGAGGCGGAGCGCGCGGACGCCGGTGTCCGATACCACGAGTTCCTGCGCGTCCCGGACCTGTCGGCCGGGCTCTACGTGCTCGAGGCCGGCGAGCGCGATCCACAGTCCCCGCACACCGAGGACGAGATCTACTACGTGGTCAGGGGCATCGCGCGGGTCACCGTCGGCGAGGAGGTTCGGGACATCGGCCCCGGATCCACGGTCTTCGTCGGGGCGACCGTCCCGCACCGGTTCCACGACATCGCCGAGCGACTCGTCCTGTTCGTGGTGTTCGGCCCCGCCGAGGGCGATCGAGGCTGACGACGCGAGGACTCGTGCCTCAGCCGCGAGCGCGCTCGACGGCCGCCGCGAGACCCAGCGCCAGCTCGGCGCCTCGTCCGATGTCGTCGTGGCGGAAGAAGACGTACGCGTCCATCCCGGACGTCAGGAACGGCTCCAGCCGCGATGCCCAGGTCTCGAGGTCGACGACGTCGTAGTCGCGACGCCGCAACCGCAGGTACAGGTACGGGCCGGTCCGCCGCAGGTCGGGAGGCCCAGGGTCGTCCGGGCTGTCGGTGGCGCACAGGACCGCGCCCGCGGCGGCCATGGCCGCGAACGTCTCGTCGGCGACCCAGGTGGGGTCCTGGAACTCCATCGTGAGCGGAAGGTCCGTCGGCCAGGCGGCCAGGAATCCGGCCAGCCGGGCGTCATCGCGCTTGCCCGCCGGGACGCGGACGAACACGCAGCCGAGCCGCTCCCCGAACGCCCGGTAGGGGTCGGTCAGCCAGGGGAGGCCCGGGGTGGGCGACGAGAAGGACCGGAAGGCGCCGCCACGCTGGGCCTTGACCGTGAACCGGAAGTCGGGCGGGGTCGCGGCGAGCCAGGCGGCGACCTTGGCGGGCGCGGGCTGCTGGTAGAAGGTGTTGTTGAGCTCCACCGCGGGGAGCCTCGAGGCGTAGTAGGGCAGCAGATCCGCCGCACGCGAGCCCGCTGGATAGAAGCGAGGGGCCCAGTCCGGGTACGCGAACCCGCTCGTCCCGACGAGCAGGCGCCCGCTCATCCCCCGGTCAATCGTGACCGGCGCGGTCGCGGGGTTCAGGGAGGCAGCGGCCGCCGTCGAGGACGGCACCGGGACCGGCCCGCTCGGCGACGGTCTGCATGGCCCGTCCGACGGCTTCGAGTTCGCGCGGATCGAGGACGCCGATGAAGTGGTCCGCGATGCCGCGCAAGTGGGTCCGCGACGCCGAGCGCAGCCGTCGGAGTCCGGCGTCCGTCAGCACGGCCTCGGCTCCACGGGCATCCGTCTCGCAGGCACTCCGCTCGACGAGCCCGTCCGCCACGAGCCGATCGATGAGCCTCGTGACCCCACTCTTGGACAGGACGACGCGATCGGCGAGCTGGCGCATCCGGATCCGCCGACCCGGGGCCTCGGCGATGTTGAGGAGCGCGTCATATTCGGCGACCGAGAGGTCGTGCTCGGCGCGCAGCTCCTCGTCGAGACGGCGAGCGACCCGGGCGTGTGCCTGGAGGAACGACCGCCACGACCCGAGCCGGGGATCCTGCGCCGAAAGGGGGCGGTCGATCGTGTCGGTGGCGTCCATGGCGCGCAGATGCTACACCTTGCGGTGCGATCGCCCCGGTCGTTGACACCGCAAGGACCTTGCGCCTACCGCCAGCTCTGCGGGTCGAACAGGAAGAAGGTCGTCTGCGACCAGCCGGCGCGGATGTGGTGCCAGCGCTCGGCCCAGGTCTCGTCATCGCGGTCGTCGGCAAGGTCCCGCGACAGCCGGTCCAGGTCATCGGTCGACAGCGCCACCCGCACGGCGGAGCCAGCCATCGCGCCGCGGCGCTGCGGTCGCACGCTCACGATGTGGGCCATCGCCGAGTAGGCGTCCATGCCGTGCAGGGTACGCCCCGATCCGGCGCTCGCCAAGAGGCCGTCGCTCGTCAGGTCGCGGTCGACGCGAGATCGCGCCGTCGCGCGACCGCGAGGGCGATCGGGATGATCACGAGACCCGCCCCGATCAGCCCGAGGACGGCGAAGTTGGCCGCGGCCATGATCAGACCGCTGCTGAGGCTCGCGGCGGCCGCGGAGCTCCAGATGAGGGCGTCGGTCGTGCCCTGGAGCCTCGTGCGCTCGGCCACGCCGAGGCCGGTCGTGAGCAGGGCGGAGCCCGCCACGTAGCCGAGGTTCCAGCCGTAACCGAGGAGGAACAGAGCCAGGAAGAGGACCGTGCCACCATCGGGCGGGGCGGCCGCCGCCAGGATGCTCGACGCGGCGACGGTCGCGAGACCCGCGAGGATGACCGGGACGCTGCCGAAGCGGTCGGTGAGCCGGCCCGACAGCGGGGAGAGCCCGAACATCCCGAAGGTATGGCCGCTGATGACCACTCCGACCGCGCTCAGCGAGTGTCCGTGCTCGCCCATGTGGAGCGGCGTCATCGTCATGATCAGGACCATGACGACCTGACCGGTGATCAGGGCCACCACGGCGACCGGTACATGGCGGCGGCGGAGCACGGAGGCGAGCGAGACCGCGACCGACGCCTCGTCCGAACCATCGTCGGTCTCGGTCAGGTGTGCGAGCTCGTAGGGATCCGGTCGCAGGAGCAGCCAGCAGAGCAACGCCGCGGCCCCCACGAACAGCATCGGGACCAGGTACGGGCCGGCCAGTTCGGGCAGCCCCAGGGACCGGGCCGCGGCACCCGCCGGGGCGACGAGGTTGGGGCCGATGATGGCGCCCGCGGTGGCGCCCCAGACGACCACGCCGATGGCCGATGCCCGGCGCTCGTCGGGGTACAGGTCCGCCGCGGCATAGCGCGAGAGCTGATTGGAGGCGTTCCCGAACCCGATGAGGAACGTCCCGAACAGGAGGAGCGGCAGCGACACGGTGACGACGGCCGCCGTCGCGATGAGCGCACCGACGACCCCGATCGCGTAGCCGGCCGCGAGGCCCGTCCGGCGGTCGCGCGCGACCATCAACCGCGACAGGACCACCGCGCCGGCGGCGGCGCCGAGGACCACCGCCGCGCCGTTCACGCCACTCCACAGCGCGGAGCCACCGACGTGCGCCGCGACGATCGCGGCGACCGTGACGGCCGCGATGTGCCCGGTGCTGCCCAATGCGACCCCGCCGACGAGGGACCAGGTGCTCCGGCGTCGCAGGGCCTCGAGGCGCGCGGCGCTGTAGACGATCGGTTCGGGCATCACGCGATGATAGGGGCGGCGATCAGTCGAGGCCGAGCGTCAGGAACTGGACGCCACCCGTCGGGATCGACCCGCCGTCCGACCCGGCCGGCGGGATCGCCGGGATCGCCGTCGCCAGCTCGGCGAAGCGGCAGAAGGCGTTGGCGAGCCGCATCTGGGCCGGCGTCCGGGCTCGCACGCGCCAGAGGTCGGGAGCACCCACCACGATGGCGATGCAGCGAGCCCGTGACGTCGCGACGTTGAGCCGGTTCCGGCTGTACAGGAAGTCCAGCCCGCGCGGCGCCAGCTCCGGACTCGAGGTGGTCAGCGAATAGAGGCTGAGCGGCGCCTCCTGGCCCTGGAACTTGTCGACCGTGCCGACGCGAGCGTCGGGCGGCAGCAGTCGGGCGATGGCGCCGACCTGCGCGTTGTACGGGGCCACGATCAGGACCTCCGCCCAGGTGAGCGGTCGCTCGACGCCGTCCTGATCGATCCACGACGCGCGGGCCTCGATGAGGCGGGTCGCGAGCGCGGCCACGGCCGCGGCCTCGGTCGGCGATTCGTTGTCCGCCCCGGTCGTGGCGACCTCGATCAGTCGCGGACCCGTCCCGGTCAGCCCGGTGGGTGCGCCCAGGATGCGCTGCGCGGCCAGATGCGCTTCGGACTCGAGCCGGTCGTCGTAGAACACCTCGGAGGTGAAGGCCGTCAGCGTCGGGTGCAGCCGCCACGTCGTCTCGAAGAAGAGGCCGCGATCGGGCGGGATCGTCGACGCGCTCCCGAGGACGTGTGCCAGCGCCGACCGCTCGGCACCGGGCGGATGCGTCCCCTGCACCGGCTGATCGAGCTGCTGCGGGTCGCCGAGTAGCACGATGCTGTCCGCCGCGGCCGCGATGGCCACGACGTTCGCGAGCGAGTTCTGCCCCGCCTCGTCCACGAACAGGACATCGACCGAGCCCGACATCGAGCCCGCCACCCACAGCCAGGAGACGCCCGCGGCCAGGTTGGATCGACCGTCGGCGAGCCGCGCGGCCGCGTCGGCGGCGTCCTTCGCCCGGACCACGCGTGGATCGGGGAGGACCTGGGTGGGGTCGCCGTGCTGGACGGGGCGGGCATCGATCCCGTCGGTCTCGGCGGCCGCGAGCACGGCAGACAGGAGATTGCCGACCACCTTGTGGCTCATCCCAGTGATCCCGACTCGCCGACCCGCCTGGAGCAGGGTCACGATCATGCGGGCCCCGCCGTACGTCTTGCCGGACCCCGGCGGTCCCTGGATGGGCAGCACCGTGCGATCGAGCGTCAGCGCCAGGCGGCGGGCGGCGTCGAGATCCGTTTCGCCCGGCGCCCGGAGCGGGTCGCCGTTCGCCTGGCCGGCCCGTGGCGGACGACCCATCAGCAGGTCCCGTGCGGCGCGGTTCGGGCCGTCCGCGTCGATCCCGTGCTCGGCGACCCAGGCGCCGAGCTCGAAGAGCCGCTCGCGATGCGCGCGTGTCTGGTAGATGGTCAACGGGACGATGGCTTCGGGATGCGGGTCGTCCGGCGCGCGCCGGATGTCGACGGTGGACTCGGCGACGTTCGTCGCCACGACGTCGCCGCACGCCCAGGCGGACGGCTTGGCATCGGGCTGGAGGGCCTTTCGGCGAGGCTCGTACACGGTGCCTCGGCCGACGTCGAACTCCTGCTCCGGGAAGCGGTAGCGCCACGTCTCCTTGCCCTTGGTCGCCTCGCCGACCGGACCGACCGGGATCAGGCCGGCGATCGGATCCGATTCATCGAGCAGCTCCGTCGTGCCGAGGTCCATCAGGCGGTGGAACTCCCACCACGCGGCCTTGTCCTCGCGGCGGTGCCAGCCGAGCAGCTGCGCGAGCAGCCACTGGCCGTGCTGGTCCGGGGTCCGCTCGGCGGGGTCGGACGGGACGAGCGTCGGGTGCGCGAGCCGGTCGGCGAGCGCCTGGGCTGCGATCGCTTCCTCGGAGACCCGCTCCGGCAGCTCGCCTCGCGGTCCCGGCCTCGGGACCACGAGCCCGGTCAGCCGGGCCAGTTCGTCGCGCCGGCCTTCGAGCCAGTCCCGGAGCCGCAGGTTGCTGACCACGTCATCGCGGTTGTACCCCTCGATCCGATCGAGGTGGTCGGCCGCCGGCCGCTCGCCTTCGCCCAGCTCCAGCCACTGTTCGAACGCCACGATGCTTGACCCGGCGTCGCGCAGCGCGACCTCTCGCTCGAACCCGTAGAACGGCTCCATGCGCTTGATGGAGTAGCTCTCCACCGACGCCCGCAGCGACTGGCGGACGGCCCGCAGCAGGTCCACGAGGATCCCGCCACGCAGGAGCCCGTCGACCTCGTCCTCGCGGGTCCCGTAGCGACCCATGAGCCGCTTGAGCGCCGTGGGCTCGTATGGCGCGTAGTGGTAGATGTGCGCGTCGGGATAGCGGGCCAGGCGTGCCGCGATGAAGTCCATCAGCCGCTCGAACGCGGCCCGCTCTCCGTCGAGGGTGAAGGCGCCCCTGGCGTCGCGGGACCAGAAGGCATGGAACGTCTCGTCCGCCTCGAGGACGCCGAACAGGTAGTCGATGCCGTCCTCGAGCGCGAACGGGTCGCCCTCGAGATCGAGGAACAGGTCGCCCGCCGACGGCGGGGGCAGGATCGCGAGACCCCGTTCCGGGTCGATCGGGGCCCCCGGTCCGGGGAGCAGCAGCTCGTAGCGCGGTACGCCATCCCGGCGGCCCTGGAGCTGGATCCGCGCCTGCTCGCGGACCCGCAACAGCGCGCTGGCGCTCGTGCCCTCCAGCTTCGGCTCGATCGGGAGTGCCAGCTCCCCGAGCGCCTCGAGCGTCGGGATCCCGCGCTGGAGCAGCGCCTGGCGCTGCCGGCCGCTGATCCCGGCCACCAGGCTCAGGTGGTCGTCGGCCCGTCGCCGGGTCGCGCACTCGGCGGCCCAGCGGCACACGTCGCAGTGCTCCACCGGGTCCGGATACGTGGCGGCCGGCGGGTAGGCGGCGGGGATCGCGTCCGCCATGGTCGCGAGGAAGCGCGCCTTCGCGCTTCGGTAGTAGGCCATGTAGTCATCGACGCGCAGCCGCTCGACCGCGCGGGCGCTGCCCCCGAGGGCGACGTGCATCCACTCGGGCTGGACGCCCTGGAGACGCGTCAGCTGGTCGATGTAGGAGCAGATCTGGAGGACAGCGCCCGCCTTGACGTGCCGGGCGAGCTTGGTATCGGCGACCTCGTAGTGGTAGCCGCCCCAGTGAGACGGGCGGGTCTCGTCGTCGACCCGCAGCAGGAAGTCCGCGTGACCGCGCCACGTGCCATCGAAGAACGTGGCCTGGTAGATGACGTCCGCGCCGCCGGCCATCGCCGCGACGGTGGCCTCCGCCGCGGCACGGAGCCGGGCGCCCTGGTCCTCCTCGTAGCCGTCCGGGTCGATCTCGACGGCCGTCCGTCCGGCGGCCCTGAGGTCGGCCAGGAACCGGGCCTCGTGCTCGAACCCGCGCTTGCGGATGACGTCGAGTTCCGGGTCATCGCGGATGGGCCGCGCGACGAGGCCACCCAGGGCCGCGCGCTCGAGCTGGGTCAGATGCTCGCAGGCGAGGTACGCGACGAGATCCGTGGCCGCATAGACGGGCCGCCCGTCGATCTTCTGCACCCCCGCACCATAGCCGCTGCGCGTGCCAGCTCGCCTGTCACCGGTCGGGATACGATGCCGGCATGCCGGCACAGCGACGAGACGGGGCAGGGGAGCGACAGGTGGCCCCGGACTGGGAGAGCCTCGTCGAGCGGCAGATCCGCGAGGCGGCGGAGGCGGGGGCCTTCGACGACCTCCCGCATCGGGGCGAGCGCCTCCCGCTCGAGGACGACAGCGCGGCCGGCGACTGGGCGCCGGCCTATCGGATCCTGCGAAACGCGAACGTGGCGCCCGCCTGGATCGAGGCGGACAAGGCCATCCGCGGGCTCCTGGACCAGCGTGACCGGCTCGTGGAGCGCGCGCCCCGAGCGAGGTCGTCCATCGCCCGGCCACGGGCGCGGGCGGAGATGACCCGGATCGTGACGGAGATCAACGCGGCGACCCTGCGGCTCAACAGCGAGGCGCCGACGCCGCGCCAGCATCGACGCCCACTCGACCTCGCCACCGAGCTCGAGGCGCTCGAGGCGGCGTTCGGCGGACCTGACGGGGCCGGGCCGGCCTGACGTCCCGATGCCGGGCTCGGTCGCCTGGCGGCCGCGCCTCGTGCTCAGTCAGGGAAGAGCGCGGTGACCGCCGCCGCGAACACCTCGGTGTGTCGATCGACGTCGGCCTCGGTCGTCGCGGGTGACATCAGGGCCATGTTGTGGAAGGGCGTCATGAGGACGCGCCGGTTCATGGCCCACAGGTGCAGGAACTGCTCGAGCTCGGTGTCCGAGTGCGCCCACTGCTCGGCGCCGGTCCGCGGCGGATCGGGCATGAAGTGGTACTCGGCTCGCGCGCCGAGCCGCGTGACGTGCCAGGGGACGTGGGCGGTCTCGAGGACGTCGTTGACGCCCTGCTCCCAGCGCACGGCGAGCGGGATCATCCGCTCGAAGGCCGCGTCGGTCAGGACCTCGCCGAGGGTCGCGCGGGTGGCCGCCAGGGACAGCGCATAGCCCGCGAGCGTCCCGCCGATCCCGCCGACGTCGAGGTCCACCTCCTCGATGGAGTCATGGATGCGTGCGCCGATCTCGCGCGTGAACCCGTAGGCCGCGACCGGGATCCCGCCGCCGATGGTCTTGCCGATGACGAGCATGTCCGGGTGGAGGTCCCAGAGCCGGGTGGCGCCGCCGGGACCCGCGCAGATGGTATGGGTCTCGTCGTTGATCAGGATGGTCCCGGTGCGCGCCGTGACCTCGCGCATCGCCTCGAGGTAGCCGGGCTCGGGCAGGACGATCCCGACGTTCGTCAGGGCGGGCTCGACGAGCACCGCGGCGACATCGCCGTCGGCGAGGGCGGCCTCGAGCCCGTCGACGTCGTTGAAGTGCACGACGCGCGTCGTGTCGGCCACGTCGGCCTGCGGACCCACGGACCCGCGGACCGGGACCACGCGACCATGCTCGTCAAGCACCGCGATCGCCTCATCGACGGACCCGTGGTAGCAGTGGTCGTGGACGACCACCTTCGAGCGCCCGGTGATGTGTCGGGCGAGGCGCAGGGCGAAACGGTTCGCATCGGTGGCGGACAGCGCGAACTGCCAGAGCGGCAGCCCGAAGCGTCGGGTCAGCTCGTCGCCGACCCACGCGGCATCCTCGGTCGGGAGCATGTGCGTGATCCCGCGCCGCATCTGGCGTTCGACGGCGGCGACCGTCGGCGCCGCGCCGTGACCCGCCATGGCACCGGTGTCGCCAAGACAGAAGTCGACGTAGTCGTGGCCGTCGACGCAGCGGAACGCGGCGCCCGTGGCGGACTCGACGAACGGCGGGAACGGCCCGGCCCAGCGGACCATCCAGGGCATCGGAACGCCCTCGAGGAGCGAGCCCTTCGCTCGCTCGAACATGGCCGCCGAGCGAGGGTGCTCGGCGACGAAGCGCTCGGTCTCCGCGGCCATCAGGCTCGCGAGTCGGGTGCGATCGAGGGCGCGGTCGGTGCTCACGCGCGAAGCATGGACCGGCCCGGGGCCACCAGGTGACCGAATCCCGTCACCCGCGACGGGCGTCGGCCGGAAGGGTCAGTGGGTGCGGCGAACGTATCCGCAGATAGGGCACGTGGCGATGCCGGTGCGCGGATCGACGTCGAGGAAGCTCGCGCAACCGTTGGTTCGGCAGAACGTGCGAGCCTCGACGGCGGTCGAGGTGGACGCGGCGGCGGCGCGTCGACGAAGGCGGCGCATGGAGGTGGCGCGTCCGGCGACGGACGCGGTGGCGGTACGGGACAACATGGGTTTGCTCTTGATCCTTACTGGCGCGCCATGATGGCGGGATGGGCCATCGGCTGCGCGACCGTGGTTGCTCGCTCCACGACCGTTCTTGGGGGCTGGAGCGGTTCTGTGATGTGGTCCGAGTGCGGGCTCGAGAGCGTCCCTCTTTGAGGCGCTCGACCGGGCTCACGCGACTTGGTTCGGACCGGTGACATCCCCCATGATGGGTCAGAACAGGTGTTCTGTCAATCGCGCCGATGGTCCGGGTGAGGACCCACGATCAGTCGTCACACCGCGGCGGATCCGTCGGTAGGACCCGGAACACCTCTCGCGAGACGGCGGCGGATGGCCCGCCGAACGCGACCCGTACCGTCAGGAACGGCTCGAGGCGGTAGACGCCGCCCGCCGACGGGAGGTCTCGGTCCTTGAGCCGCACCATGAACACGGGCCGTTGGCAGAAGAGTTCCTGGACGCGCTGATCGCGTGAGGCCCATCCGTCATAGACGATGTTCGTGTCGTCGACGATGAGGACGTCGGGCCTCCGGCCCAGCACGTAGTGGGCATGCCACAGGGGGGTCGTCGCATCCCACTCCGACAGGATCGCGGCATCGGGTGGCAAGGCCGTCAGGACCTCGTCGACGAACGTCTCGGCCGTGCGATCGGCACTGCGGTCGGCGGCCTCCCAGTGCATCGCCGCCAGACCGACGACCAGCCCCAGGGCGGCGATCCCGACCAGCCGGCCGGCGTGGCTGGCGAGTGGCCCATGCCGTCGCGAGGCCCAGGCCGTCAGCCCGCTGGCGGCCGCATCGATCGCGACACCGGCGCCGATCGCGATGACCAGCCACGGGACCAGCAGGTAGTGGTCGAGTCGGAGATACGTCGACCAGAAGTAGAGGTTCGCCACGAGGATGGCGACGCACAGCAGACCGAAAGCCCGGCGCCGGCGGATCAGGATGGCCAGGCCGATCAGACCGAGCACCGGCATGACCGGCGTGGACTGACTCGAAAGCGTCCGCCAGAGGGCGCCAAACGATCCGGCGAAGTCCGTCACCCCACTCGCCGTGAGGAAGCCGAACTGGCCGCGGAACTGGGTCCCGCTGACGAGCCACAGGACCCCATCGAGGGTCACGGGGTGGTTGTAGGCGAGCGGCGGCGACTGGGCCGCAGCGAGCGGGATGTACACGTACGTGGTCAGGCCGACGAGCACGGCGGCGGCCGCGCCCGCCAGGATCGATGGCCGGGCGGCGATGGCGAGGCGCCCGACCCACAGGACGAACACGGCCACCAGCGGCACCACGAAGGCGATCAGCAGGTGATTCCCGAAGGCCAGGCCGGCCAGGAGCGCCCCGATCCACAGGTCGCGGGGGCGTCGATGCTCCTCCCAGGCCAGGGCGCGGTGGAGGATCAGGGTCACGAACAGCAGGTGGAGCGCGTTGACCTCGGCCACGGTGGCGGCGTTCCAGATCGTCGGGACCGCGCCGAGCGCCAGGGCGGCCGCGGCCGCCACCAGCGGCCGAGTCCCGATCCGGACGAGGATCGCGAAGGTGACGGCCACCGAGCTGGCCACCAGGACCGCTGAGAAGAGGTTGGCCCGGAACGCGATCGATCCGATCGGCACGAGTTGGGCCAGCGATGACGCGAGGATGTAGGTGGGGTAGCCGGTCGGGTGGGCGATGCCCTTGACATGCGGGATGGTCTGCATCTCGCCCCAGTCGCCGAACGCCAGACCCGGCATCAGGGTCATCGCGTAGACGACGAGCGCGATCGACCCGACCAGCGCAGGACCAAGCTGACGCACGGTCGGGGCGACGTCGTGCCGGAGGATCCTCAGCGTGCGAGTCCGGTGGAGCGGCGGACCGCGACCGGCGGCGGGAGGACCCACGCGGCCGGTTTCGCGACCCTGTTGGACGGACTCGACATCGATCCTCCTGACATTGCCAATGGCGCCTAGCCGAGCCCGTGCCACCCGACCACGACGATCCGATGCTGCCCGGGCCTGACCGCCACCGTCACAGGGTCGTCACGCGCGGGCCATAGGGTGGCCTCGCGGTCCGAACGAGCGCCCGGACGGGAGTGCTCAGCGCCGGGCGGGCTGTCCGGCGGGACCGCGCCGCTCGCGGGCCCGGGCACGCGATGGAAGATACAGGAGGAAGCGATGGACCAGGCCGCGACGGGCCCCCGCTCCGAGGTGATCGAGAACGCCATCCGCAGCCCGTGGTTCGGGCGTGCCGTGGCGGCCCTGCGGATCTACTTCGGCGTCGTGTTCCTGCACAACGGCATCGCCAAGTTGCTCCCGGCCGTGCCTGGCCTGTGGCCGGACACGCCGATCGGCTTCGTGATCAATGCCGAGGGGAACCGGAGCGCGCGTTCGATCCTCGAATTCGAGGTCATCTCGAACGCCCATCCCATCGAGCCGTACCGAGCCCTGGTGGAGGGGGTCATCCTGCCCAACTTCGGTCCGTTCGTGTTCATGGTCGGCTCGCTGGAGACGCTCGTCGGCATCCTCCTGATCGCGGGGCTGCTGACGCCCCTGGCCGCGCTCATCGCGGCCGGCATGGTCCTCCACCTGCAGTTCGCGACCCTGTGGAACGACAAGTGGATCTACGAGTACTCGGTCGAGTGGGTGCCGTTGCTGTGTATCGCGGCGATCCGGGCCGGTCGCTGGCACGGGCTGGACGCGCGGTTCGCCGCGACCCGGGCGAGGTGGCCCGGATGAGCACCCGGCCCGGACCGGCCCGGACCTTCGTCACGGGTGGGGCGGGGTTCATCGGCGGGGAGGTGGTGGCGTCACTGCTCGCCGATGGCGCCAGCGTCACGGTCTTCGACGATCTCTCGTCGGCCGAGGACGACTGGGCGCAACGGTTCGCCTCGGAGCGACGACTCAGCTTCGTCCGCGGTGATGCCGCCGATCCCGTCGCGATCGCCGCCGCGCTGCCCGGACACGACCGGGTCGTCCATCTGGCGTCCGGGACGGACATCGCGGGCGGCTACGGCCATCCGGGGCGGGACTTCGGTTCCGGGGTCGTCGCGACCGAGGTGGTCTGCGAGGCGATGTACCAGCTCGGGATCCGTGAGTTGTGGTACGCGTCGTCCGGCGTCATCTATGGCAACCCCGCCCGTGTCCCGACGGCGGAGGGCGACGGCCCGCCGCTGCCCCAATCGCACTACGCCGCCGCCAAGTTGGCGGGCGAGGCGATCATCTCCGGCTTCGCCCACCTGTACGACTGGCGCGCCTTCGCGTTCCGGTTCGGCAACACGGTCGGGACCACGTCGAACCACGGCGTCGTCCACGACTTCGTCGTCAAGCTGCTGCGAGATCCGCGACGATTGGAGATCCTGGGCGATGGGAGGCAGGCCAAGCCATACATCGCGGTCGGCGACCTCGTGGCCGGGATCCGTCACGCCACGTCGGTCGCTCCCCGGGCGCCCATGACGATCCTCAATGTCGGGCCTGACGGCACGCTGACGGTCCGTGAGGTGGCTGAGATCGTGATCGAGGCGCTCGACCTGCCGGTGGCCTCGGTCGAGCTTGCGTTCGCCGGCGGATCGTTCGTCGGCGGCGGTGGCTGGCCCGGCGACACGGCCCGTGTCGAGTTCGACACCTCGGCCTTGCGCACGCTCGGCTGGCGGCCGGCGATCAGCGCCGAGGGTGCGGTGCGCGCCGCGGCGCGGGGTATCGCGACACGCTATCGATCCTCGGATCGACCCCTGCTGACGACATCCGAGCGGCGCGGACGGGCGCTCGATCTGGTCGACGCCATCCGCGGATGACCGAACCACGCGCGTCGACGGCACACGGGCACGTCCTCGCCAGGCGGATCGGGACGGTCACCGTGATCCGCTCGGCGACGGCCGTCTGGATTGGTGGCGTCCCCGCCCTGCTGGCGCTGATCGCCGGGCTGGCGGCCCTCGCCTGGGCCGGTGCGTTGCTGGTCGGCCGCGTGGACGGCCTGTCGGTGCCGCCCTACGACCTGGCGTTCTTCCAGCAGGTCGTCTGGAACGTCGGCGAGCGCGGTGCGTGGGTGTCGAGCTTCCACGAGGGATCATTCCTGGGTCTTCACTTCTCGCCGATCCTCGTGGTGCCGGCCCTCGTCGAGCGCTTCCTCTGGGCGGACGTCCGGGTCCTCAACCTGTTCCACGCGGCCGCGATCGGGGCCATGGTGCCCGCCGCGTTCCTGTTCCTGCGTGCGGTGCTGCGGCCCAGCCGCCTCGCCGGGTGGCTTGCCGCGGGACTGGCGATCGGCCTCCCGATCTCGGGCGCCATGCAGGACGTCATCCGGTCCGACTTCCACCCCGAGACGGCCGGGGTCACCTTCGCGCTCCTTGCCGGCTGGGCGGGTCTGACCGGACGCCCGCGCGCGATGTGGGCCCTCGCGCTCGTGGCGCTGGCGACACGCGAGGACCTCGCCTATGCCATCGGTGTGATCGGGCTGCTCGTGGCCGTCCGCGGCCGGGGTGACCTTCGAGCACACGGGCGGCTTCTGGCCGTCGTGGCCGTCTGCTGGGCGGTGGTCGTCTTCGGCGTGCTGATGCCATGGATCCGCGATGGCGCCGCCTCCGACACGGCCCGCTATTACTCGTGGCTTGGCGGCGGCCTCGGGGTCCTTCGCGCGCCGTTCACCATGACCGACCTGGTCGCCGCGAAACTCACGCGGCCCGAGCCGTGGTTCATCGTGCTCGGCATGGTCGTGTCGCTCTCGGGGCTGTCGTTGCTCCGGCCACGATGGGTGGTCCTGGTGCTGCCGCCGCTGGTGGCACTCCTGCTATCGAGCCACCGCTGGCAGGCCGACGTGACCCTGCACTACTCGCTGATCCTCGTCGTTCCGCTGCTCGTGTCGGCCGGTCTCGGGGGTCGCCGCGCGCTCGTGCTTGCGAGGCGGTGGCGACGAGGGCGCCGCCTCCGGACGGTCGCTCCAGGGGGCGTGTCCGCGCCTGGCCGGCGCTGGAGCGCGGCCGTGGTCCGGCCGTCGGGTCCGGCGGTCCTGGTCCTGGTCGCGGCGGCCCTGCCGTCGTTCGCCGGCGCCTTCGCGCAGGGTTCGCTGCCACCGTTCGACGGCTCCGATCGCGCGTTCATCGCTCGCCCGGCGTCCAGCGATCGAGCGGCGAGCGTGGCCAGCCGCGTCCCGGCGTCGGCGCGCCTGATCGTGGACGAGGGCCTGGTCGCGTCCCTGGCCGGTCGCGCGTCGATCGGTTCTCTCGTGGCGGCCACGGTCCCACCGCGTGAGGCCCACGTCCTCATCGACCGCGACGCCTGGTCCTCGGGTCCGTGGGAGGCGGATCGCCGTGAACGGATCGTGGAGGTGCTTCGGTCCGGCGTGCGTCCGATCCTCGCCGACGATGGCCGGTTCGTCCTGTTCGGCCCCGAGCCGGCGGGGGATGGACCGTGAACCCGAAGATCGCGGCCGTCGTGCCGGTCATCGATGAGCAGGACGCGATCGGGGAGGTGGTCGCGGGGCTCCGCGCTGCCGGGACGTGCTGCGTCCTGGTCGTCGACGGTGGGTCTCGAGACGCGACGCGCGAGGTGGCCGGTGCGGCCGGCGCCGTGATCGTCGACGAGCCACGCCGAGGCTACGGCCGGGCATGTCTGAGCGGTGCCGAGCAGGCACTCGCGTCGGCACCGGACGGCCACGCCCACGACATCATCGTGTACCTCGACGGCGACGGCTCGTGCGATCCGGCGGACATGACGCCCCTCGTCGCGAGTCTGGCGGAGGCGGACGTCGCCCTTGGCCGCCGGCCGAGACGGCGCATGGAGCCAGGGGCCATGCCGTGGCATGCGATCCTCGGCAATCGCCTCGTGGCAGCGTTCATCGCGCGACGGGCCCAGCAGCCCATCCACGACTTCGCCCCGTTCAAGGCGGTCCGCCGGGCGGCCCTCCAGCGACTCGACCTGGACGACGCGGGCTATGGCTGGACCGTCCAGCTGGTCGCGAGGTCGCTCCTTGAGCCGTCCATCCGCGTCGTGGAGGTCCCGGTCGCGTTTCGGGCCCGGCGTGGTGGCGTGAGCAAGGTCTCGGGTTCGTGGAGGACCTCCATCCGGGCCGGTCGGGCGATGCTCGGCGTGGCGCTCGCTGAGACGCGACCGCGCCCCGTCATCGCCTTGATGGCGAAGGCGCCCGGAGCCGGGCACGCCAAGACCCGTCTCGCCGTTGATCTCGGCGAGGAGCGCACCGCCGACCTGTGGGCAGCCTGCCTGGAGGACGTGGCCGAAACGACGCTGGTGGCCTGCCGGTCAACTCGCTCCCTGGCGATCGCGATGCTTGCCCGCCAGGACGACGTCGATCCGGTCACGCGCATCATCGGACCAGGCTGGAACCCCGTCGTCCAGGCGCGCCCGGGCCTGTCAGCGGCCCTCGCGGATGTCTTCCTCACCGCGTTCGATCGAGGCGCGGACCGGGCGGTCGCCGTGGCGGGTGACTCACCCGGCCTGGCGCCGGACCGGATCGTCGCGGCGCTGGAGGGACTCGGGCGCCATCGGGGTTCGGCCGTGATCGGCCCGAGTCGCGACGGCGGCTTCCATCTCGTCGGCCTGCGTTGGGCGCCGATGCGGCGCTGGTGGCCGGGCGCCGCGCGGAGCTGGGCCCGGCGACGCCTCGCGCGTCGGCTCGAGACCGCGTTCAGCGGCGTGCCGATGGGTGAGACCTCGGCGCTCGAGGTCACGATGCGGGGGTTGCGCGACGGCGGCTGGCGAGTCGCCACGGTGGCGGCGTGGCCGGACGTCGACACGCTGGCCGATCTTCGGGCCCTCGCATCCGAGCTTCCCGCGGACGACCGGTGGGCTGCCCGGACGGCCGCGTGGGTCCACCGCCATCAGCGCGTCATCGACGACCCGGCGATCGAGCCGGGCACGCGTCCGGTCGGGGATCGACCGTGACCGAGACGCCGCTCGATGACGCCACGACTCGCGTCCGTCACAGGAACGTCATCGGACGACCGCTGGCGTCCGTCATCGTCTGCGCAGCATCCCGCTCGACGACGTTGAGGAGGCCCTGATTCGATGGACGCCCAGCCGTCCGGCAACCCCTGGGACTGGATCTACGCCACCCGCGACCTCGACGCCGTGGGCTGGTACGAGGCCGAGCCCAGGACCTCGCGAGAGCTTGTCGATGCCGCGCTGGCCCGTGGCGCGCGCCGCGTCATCGACGTCGGCGGCGGCGGCTCGCGCCTCGCCGACCATCTGGTCGACCTTGACCTCGACCGGGTCGCCGTCCTCGACATCTCCGCCGCCGGCCTCGCGGTGGCCAGGCATCGGCTCGGCGCCCGGGCGGACCGGATCGAGTGGATCGTGGGCGACCTGGCGGAGATCCCCGACGTCGGCACGTTCGATGTCTGGCACGATCGGGCGGCGTTCCACTTCCTGCTCGAGGACGCGTCGCGCCGGAATTACGCCCGGCTCGCCGAACGGACCGTCGCGGTCGGCGGCGTCGCCATCATCGCGACGTTCGCCGACGACGGTCCCGAACGGTGCAGCGGCCTCCCGGTCCGGCGGTACGAGCCAGCCGCCCTGGCCGCGGAGCTCGGGCCTGGGTTCCGGCTCGCGGACAGCCGGCGGTACCTCCATCACACGCCGGCAGGCGTTCCCCAGTGGTTCCAGTACTCGACCCTCGATCGTGTCGAGACCGGCGAGCCATCACCGGGCGGCGCATGACCACCGCGGAGATGAACTACGGCGGCGGCCGGGCACTGCCGGTCCACGCCGACCTGCAGGATCCGCTCGCCGACCTCGATTCGGGGCTGTTGATCAAGGTGCACGTGGCCCTGCTGTCCCTGGACGAGGGGCAGATCCTCCGTGTCTCGAGCCCGTTGGCTCGCGTCGGAGACCAGCTCCGGTCGTTCGAGGCCGCGAGCGGGCACGCGCTGCTGTCGATCGTCCCCGATCCCGATCGGCCGGGTTGGTCATCCCACTACCTTCGCAAGGGTCGTGCCCGAACGGTCTGGGCCGAGGCTGGCAACGAGGACGCCCCTCCCGCCGTCTCGGGCGATCCCCGGTCCGTCGACGCGCTCATGCCGACCCGGCTGTGGATGTACACGAACTACGACTGCAACCTCGCGTGCGATTACTGCTGCGTCGTCTCCGGACCCCGGGCCGATCCCCGTCGACTGGGTGCCGAGCGGATCCGCGCGTTGGTCGACCAGGCGTTCGCTGCCGGCATGGACGGGGTCTTCCTGACCGGCGGGGAACCGACGATCCGGCCGGACTTGCCGGAGCTCATCGCGTACGTCACGGATCGCCTCCCCCTGACCCTCCTGACCAACGCGATGCTGCTGCGTGGACCGCGCTGGGAGCGGTTGCGGCCGCTGATCGAGATGGGACGCCCGATCGCGTTCCAGGTGAGCCTCGATTCGGCGGACTCGCGTCGCCACGACGCCCATCGCGGGCTCGGTGCCCATGCCGGGGCCCTCCGCGGGATCCGCACGCTCATCGACGCGGGGGCACGTGTCAGGCTGGCGGCGTCCCTGCCGGAGGCGGCGCTCGGGGAGATGCCCGACCTCCACCGCCTGGCCGACGATCTGGCCATCCGACCTGAGGACCGCATCTTCCGACCCATCGCCCTGCGCGGAGCCGCGACGGAGGGCGAGCCCATCCGCCCGCAGGACATCGCCCCGGAACTGACGTGCGACGCCGAGGGCTGGTTCTGGCATCCGCTGTCCAATGATCCGGACATGCGACTGGCCCTTCCGCCCGACGCCTCGATGGCGGAGGCCCTCGCCACCGTTCGAGCGCGCCTCGAGGAGATGGTCGCCACGCAGTCCGCGAAGCTCGACCGGTTCGTCTGCGGCTGACCGGACGGGGTCGTCACACGCCCTCGGATCGGGGTCGTCGAACCGGCGCATCGGCCCCGAACGTGCGAGGATGGCCGATGATTCACGAGTCTTCACCTGGGCTTGGTTGATTCGCAGCACTGGCCGTCGCAGATTCCCGGACGGATCCGCGGACTCGACCTGATCGAGGCGTCCCGCCGGACGCGCTCAGCCCGTGCCGGCGACGACCCGGACCACGACGACATCCGAGGTAGTTGGAGGAGGTTCATTCGGGATGGGACGACGACCGCAGCGGCGGGCCACCATCGGCCTGCTGGCGCTTCTGACGACGCTCCTCGTGGGCGTGCCCGGGACGGCGGCCGCCGATGGCCTGACACTGACCACGCCCTATCCAGCCGTGGCGGTCGCGCCCGGCGCCAAGGTCAGCTTCGACCTGTCGATCGAGACCGCGACGAGCCAGCGGGTGAACCTGAGCGTGACCGGGGTGCCCGCCGACTGGACGGCGCAGTTCCTCGGCGGCGGCTTCGTCGTCGACGGGATCCTGTCCGACGGCAGCAAGGCCACGGACGTTCGGCTCGATGTGAGCGTCCCGGAGACGGCAGGCGCGTCGACGGTCAAGCTCGTCGCGACGGCGGTGGCCGGCGGGCTGACGACGACGCTGCCCCTCGATATCCGTGTGACCCCGCAGGCCGCCGGCGAGGTCACGCTCACCACGGACTTCCCGCAGCTCAAGGGCACTTCCACCACCAGCTTCAAGTTCAACCTGACCCTCCGCAACGACACGGCGGAGGACCTGACGTTCGGCGGTTCGGCGACGGGCGGGGCCGGCTGGACGGTCACGACCCAGGTCTCCTCGGAGAGCCAGGCCGCCAGCGCCATCGTCAAGGCCGGGGCGACCACGCCCGTGACGGTGACCGCGACCGCGCCGGCCAACGTGCCGGCCGGCATCTACCCGATCACGGTCGAGGTCACGAGCGGCACCCGGACCGCCACCGCCGACCTGGCCGCGGAAGTGACCGGCAGCTACTCGCTTCGACTGACCACCCCCGACGCCCGCCTCAACGCGCAGGCCTCGGCGGGGTCGAACACGGACCTGTCGCTCGTCGTTCAGAACACCGGCACGGCGACGATCACCGGTGTGAAGGTCACCGCGACCGCCCCGACGGGCTGGACGATCACGTACGAACCCGAATCGGTCGATGTCGAACCGGGCGTCGACCAGACGATCATCGCGCACATGACGCCCTCGGGCGAGGCGATCGCGGGCGACTATGTCGTGTCCTTCCGGGCGACCGGGGAGCAGGCCAATGGGTCAGCCGACGTCCGGGTGACGATCCAGACCGGGCTCCTCGGCGGGGCCATCGGGATCGGGCTGATCGCGCTCGTGCTCGCCGGTCTCGGCTGGGTCTTCCTGCGGTACGGCCGACGCTGAGCGGGCGAGAGGGTCACCACCATGCCCAGTGACGATCGCTCGGGGTCGCTCATCCGGACCCGGGCCCTGACGAAGCGCTACGGCACCCTGACCGCGGTGGACAAGCTCGACCTCGAGGTCCGTCGCGGCGAGATCTTCGGCCTGCTCGGCCAGAACGGCGCGGGCAAGACCACCACGATCCTGATGCTGCTGGGGCTGACGGAGCCGACGAGCGGGCAGGCCCGCGTGGTCGGCCTGGACCCGGCTCGCCATCCTCGGGAGGTCAAGCGACGGGTCGGGTACCTGCCCGACGCCGTCGGGTTCTATCCGGAGATGACCGGCCGGCAGAACCTGCGCTACACGGCCCGGCTCAACGGCCTCGGCGGCGCGGACGCGGAGGCGGCGATCGACGAGGTCCTCGAGCAGGTCGGTCTGGTCGATCGCGCGGACGACCGGTTCGATACCTACTCGCGCGGGATGAAGCAGCGCCTCGGCATCGCCGACGCGCTCGTGAAGTCACCCGACATCCTCATCCTCGACGAACCCACCACCTCGATCGACCCGCTCGGGGTGACCGAGATCCTCGATCTCCTCCGGCGGCTCGTCGACGAGCGCGGGCTGGCCATCCTGCTTTCGAGTCACCTGCTCTCCCAGGTGCAGTCCGTCTGCGACCGCATCGGGATCTTCGCCTCGGGACGGCTGATCGGCGAAGGGACGGTCAACCGGCTCGCGAGCCTGTTCGGCGACGGCTCGGCCGCGATCGACGTGGAGCTGGAGCTCGCGACCGACGACGACCGATCACGCGCCGAGCGCGTCCTCGCCGCGCTCCCGAGCGTGATCGCCGTGACGCGACCACCCAGGCGATCGGACATGTGGCGCCTGACCGTCCGCCCGGCCGCCGAGGAGGGCAAGGTCCGCCAGGCGGTGCTCGCCGCCGCCCTCGAGCACGGGCTCCATCTCTCGGCGATCCGGCCGATCGTCCCGTCGCTCGATGACATCTATCGAACGGCCCTCGAGCGGCGCGGGCTGGCCGACAAGGCGGTCGGACGCGGCGCTCCGAGCGCCGACGGGAGGACGGCGGCATGACCAGCGAAGCGGCACCCATCCCCGCGGCCGCACCCGGGTCGAACGAGGCCCGTGCGGCTCGCCAGCACGCCCGACTCCCCGCCGGCTGGGGCGTCATCGCGGCCAAGGAGATCGGCGACCACGTCCTGAGCGTGCGCTTCGGGGTCCTGCTCGTCGTGCTGGGTCTCGCTGCGGCGATCCCGCTCTACTTCGCGGCCGACCTGATCCGGAGCGCGGCGCCCGCAGCCAGCGGCGCACCCGCGGTCTTCCTGGCGCTCTTCACGATCGGACCGAGCGACATCTCGATCCTGCGAGTCGACACGT
Source organism: uncultured Anaerolineaceae bacterium (assembly GCA_964393345.1). Lineage (GTDB taxonomy): Bacteria > Chloroflexota > Limnocylindria > Limnocylindrales > CSP1-4 > SPCO01. The sequence goes on from CAYMTJ010000010.1 coordinate 40,401, forward strand.
TCGTGGGGGTCGTGGCGCCCCTCCTCGGGCTGGCCTTCGCGTTCGACGCGGTCAACGGCGAACGCTCGGAGGGGACGTTGCCACGCCTGCTGTCGCAGCCGATCTACCGCGACGACGTCATCAACGGCAAGTTCGCCGCCGGGCTCGGCGTCATCGGGATGGTCCTCCTGGCGGTCGTGCTCTTCATCGCGGGCTTCGGCATGCTGCGCCTCGGGATCGTGCCGCAGGGATCCGAGATCATCCGCATCGTCGCGTGGCTGTTCGTCACGTTCCTGTACGTCGCACTGTGGCTGGCCTTCGGCCTGCTGCTCTCGGTCGTCGTCCGGCGGGCGGCCACGTCGGCCCTGATCGGGTTCGGCGTCTGGCTCCTGCTCACGATCTTCGGGCAACTCATCGTGACGCTCGTGTCAGGCCTGTTCCGGCCGGCGGCGAACGCGACGGCGGACCAGGTCCTGGGGAGTTACCAGGCGCAGGAGTGGGTCACGCGCCTGCTCCCGAGCACCCTCTACCGCGAGGTCTCCAGCGTCATCCTGCAGCCGAACCTCACCCAGATCTCCACGCCGGCCACGATCGGCCAGCTGGAGCAGGCCCAGTGGCAGATCCCGGGGCTCCTCTCGCTCGACCAGAGCATCCTGCTGGCGTGGCCGCAGGTGGTCGCGCTCGTGGCGCTGACCGTGGTCTGTTTCGCGGCGGCGTACGCCCTGTTCATGCGCCAGGAGGTCCGCGCCTGACCGGTCCGTCAGGGCCGGAGCGCCCCGAAACCGGTGCGTCGACGCTGGCGACGTTGCAGGACCCCCTAGTCGGACGGCTCGCCGATGCGTATATTCGACGGGCATGGGTCGTGGCATCCACGCCCAGCCAGGAGAGAGGGCCGAACGTATGACCGACAGCGGAACAGGCGGCGACCCGGGCGCGACCGGCAGCGGGGGCTGGACGGCTCCAGCGGCACCCCCTCCAGCGGCCGCCGTGCCAGGCGCGGCGGGCATGGTCTACGCCGACGTCCCGAACCGGGCGATCGCCTACATCATCGACGCGATCATCCTGTTCGTGGTCAACGTCGTGTTGTTCGGGATCCTTCTGGGCCTCGGGATCGGCATCGTCGTCGTGTACGCGGTCCTCGGCCTCGTGATCAGCGCGGCCTACTTCATCTATACGTGGACGTCGATGCGGGCCACGATCGGGATGAAGATCCTGGGCATGCAGATCGGTAACGCGGCCGACGGCAAGACACTGACCATGGATCAGGCCGTTCGACGCTGGGGGGTCATCGCGGCGCCGACGGTCATCGCGCAGGCGTTCCAGGGACTCGAGGCGATCGGGACGGTCCTGAGCCTCGTCGCGCTGCTGTGGCTCCTGTACCTGCTCTACACGACGTACAAGAGCCCGACCAAGCAGGGCTTCCACGACATGTTCGTGGGCAGCGCGGTCGTGAAGGCGGCGCGCGGCGCCTGACGCACCACCCGACGAGCACTCGACGCCCCGGCCCACGGTCGGGGCGTCTGGCTGTCCGGGCGCTCCCCGGCGTCGCCGGCGACCGCGGCGGCCGGGAATACCGGCTGAGGTCCCGGCGTGATCAGCGCCCGCGACCGCTGATCCGGCGCAGCTCCCGGTAGAGCGGTCGTAGCCGCCCGTACATCGGACGGTAGACCGCCCGATACAGGTCCTCGTACCGGGCGTGGGCCGACGCGTCGGGGTCGCGCGTCTCGGCGATGCGGACCATGGCCGAGACCGCGCTCGGGACATCGCGGTGGAACCCCGCGCCGACGGCGGCATCGATGGCCGCGCCCAGGGCGGAGGTCTCGTGCGTGTGGGCGCGGCTCACCGGCAGCCCGAAGACGTCCGCGCTGAGCTGGACGGCCGCCGGACTCTGCGACCCGCCTCCGGCGATGCGCATCGAGGTCAGCGGCACACCGGTCCGCTTCGCTGTGCGCTCCGCCCCATCCCGCAGGGCGTAGGCGAGGCCCTCGAGCATGGCTCGGTACACGTGGGCGCGCGTATGGGTCGCATCAAAGCCGATCACCGCGCCGCGTGCCTCCGGCCCGGGGATCCGGACGCCGGGTGACCAGTACGGCTGGAGGACGAGCCCGTCCGAGCCGGCCGGGACGGCGTCGAGCAGCGCTTCGAACAGCGTCTCCGGCGCGACGCCGCGCTCGGCCGCGAGGGCGACCTCCCGATCCCCGAACTCGCGCTTGAACCACTCCACCATCCAGTACCCGCGATAGACCTGCGTCTCGAGGGTCCAGGCGCCGGGGATGGCCGCGGGGAACGGCGGGATGAGCGGGATCGGCTCCACGTATCGCCCGCTCGTCACGTTGGCGGTGGCGGCGGTGCCATAAGAAAGGCTCAGGACGTCGGGCGTCACGGCCCCGGATCCCAGGACCTCACACGCCTTGTCGGCCGCGGCCGACACGACCGGCAACCCCTCCGGCAGCCCCGTGTGGCGAGCAGCCGTGGCGGTGATCTCGCCCAACGGACCGGTCGGCGGGACCAGGTCGGGCAGCCACGCGCGATCGATCGGCACGACGGTCCACTTCCAGTCCCGGGGCGCGGCCCACGCGAAGGCGCGGTTGTCGAACGGCAGGTAGCCCACCTGCGCGGCCGTGGAGTCAACGAACCGCCCGACGAGGCGGTGGGTCAGGAACCCGGACAGGCCCAGGTAATGGCGCACTCCGGCCCACGTCTCGGGCTCCGTCTCGCGCAGCCAGTTGGCCTCGCAGTCCGCCGCGAACCCCGCGACGGTCTCGGTGAGCCCGGTCAATCGGAACACCAGCCCCATCGCCCCCCCGACTCGTGGCGGGTTCGTCGCCCGGCACTGATCCAGCCAGACCATCGCCGGTCGCAGCGGATCCCCGGCCGCGTCGGTGACCACGACCGTCGCCCGTTGCGTCGTGAGCGTGGCGGCCGCCAGCGACGCCGCGGGGACCGCGGGGTTCGCGAGGAGCGCCCGGCACGCCTCGCCCACCGAGCGCCAATACAGCTCGGGATCCTGTTCGGCGCAGCCCGGTCGTGGCGAGACGTACGGCACGATCGGGACGCGGGCGGCCGCCAGGACCGTTCCGCGCGGGTCGAACGCGATCGCCCGCACGCTCTGCGTCCCCACATCGATCGCGAGGATCGTGTCGCCGGTCACCGTCAGCCCTCCCCGAGGAGCACGCCGGGTGCCATGATCCCGTCCGGGTCGAACGCCCCGAGCGCACCCCGCATGGCCGCCATCCCGAGCGGACCCTTCTCCGCGGCGAGGTACGGCGCGTGATCGCGGCCCACGCCGTGCTGGTGGCTGACGGTCCCGCCGTGCTCGAGGATGACCCGGGTCGCCGCCGTCTTGAGCCGTTCCCAGCGCGACAGGGTCTGGGCCGGGTCATCGCCGAGCCGGAAGACGTACGTCGCATAGAGGCTGGAGCCGGTCGGGTAGACATGCGACAGGTGGCTGAACGCGTGGACCCGTTCGTCGTCGTCGGACAGCCCCTGGCGAAGCGCGGGTCCCAGCGCCGCCGCGAGGCTACGGAGCCGGCCCCAGTCCACGGCGGTCTCGATCGTGTCCACCGCGTAGCCGGCGTCCCACAAGGTGTTGCGCAGGTAGGCGCCGCGGAACCGCTGACGCTCCCACGCGCTCGCGACGCCGGGCGCCCGGACCGCATGGTGGTCCCCGGCGATGGCGGCCACCGCGCCGGCGACGGCCCGGACCACGCGGGCCGGTCCGGCCGCGCCGACGATCAGCAGGCAGCGCTCGCCGTCCGGCGCGCGCAGGTCGAGGTACCGACGCAGCACGCCGGCGCCCCGCGACTCGGCACCCAGCGCGAAGGTCGTGGCCGTCTCGAGGGGCGTCGAGGCACGGACCATCGCGAGCGGCAGGTCCGCCTGTGCGAGCGCCTGCGCGAAGTCGACGGTCCGGTCCCAACCGCCGACGACGAACGCGACCCGGTGCTCCGCCTCGGCGGCGACCGACGCCCGGACCACGACGTCGGTGATGATCCCGGCCCGCCCCTCGGATCCGAGGATCACGTGCCGCAGGTCCGGGCCGGCCGCGGAGGCCGGATGCGTGGGCAGGTCGATCGGGCCGGCCGGGGTCTCGAGGTGGCCGCCCGCGAACAGGTCCTCGATCCGCCCGTATCCGAGCGATTCCTGGCCGGCCGAGCGCGTGGCGACCCACCCGCCCACCGTGGAGTACTCCCAGGACTGCGGCCGGTGGCCGAGGATCAGTCCGTGCTCCGCCAGCGCCGCCTCGAGCGCCGGGCCGGGCGTCCCGCCACGGAACGTCGCGAGGTGACTGACGGTGTCCACGTCGACGAGCCCGGCCATGCGCTCGAGCGAGACCGTGATGACCGGCCGGTCGTCCGGGGCCACATTGACGCCGCCCACGACGCCGGTGCCCCCGCCATACGGGATCAGCCGCGCGCCCCGCGACGCAGCGAGGGCGAGGACGTCACGCACGCCGGCGACGTCGGTCGGCCACGCGACGGCGTCCGGGACGCTCCCCAGTCGTCCGGACCGCAGCGCGATCCAGTCGGGCAGGCTCTGACCGCGGGCATGCCGCGCCCGGACCTCCGGATCGAGGTCCAGTCGGACGTGCGCGGCGAGGCGGGTGGGCGGGACCGCCGCGACCACGGCATCGAGCGTGGCGTCGGCCGTGGGCCGGCCCGGGCCGATCAGTCGGGTGAGGAGGGCCGCGGCGGCGGAGGGCAACGCGGCGCGGACCTCGTCATCGCCCCAGCCGTTCCAGCGCCGCATCGCCACCTCCGGCGTGCATCGTGCGCTACGGCGCCGCGGGCTGCACGACCGTCAGTACGGTGGCCACGGGATCGCCGGCCACGTCGGCGACGGGAACGGGAACCGTCCGGCTGCCAAAAGCTCGTCGACGCGCCGACGTGTGGCCGTCACCTCCCCCGTGGCCAGCAGGTCGCGCAGCCGGCTCGCGAGCGCGCCGCCGGCCGCCAGCCCGTCCCGGACCCGCTCGAGACCATCCATCTCGTCCGGCGTGAACGGCTGGCCGCGCCAGCCCCACAGCACCGTCCGGAGCTTCGGCACCGAGGAGAAGCACACCCCGTGGTCCACGCCGTAGCAATGGCGGCCGCCATCCACCGGCAGGATGTGGCCCCCCTTGCGATCGGTGTTGTTCATCGCGGCATCGAGGACGGCCATCCGCCGAAGACGCTCGTCGTCGCCCACGACCATCGCGACGACGTCGACGTCCGGATCGGGCTCGACATAGGCCTGGACCATCCCCTCGCCGAACGGTCCGTCGCGCAGGACGGTGGGCGGGACGATCCCCCAGCCGCTCGCTTCCGAGACGTGCCACGCGGCCACCTCGCGACGCGCGAGCGTCCCGTCCGGGAAGTCGTCGAGCGGTCGCTCGCCGATGGTCGGCTTGTAGATCGCGTCGAGGACCATCGGCGGCTCCGGGTCCGGGAAGGTGCGGGTGACCCGTACGAACAGCGCGTTGTTGGACGAGGTGACGATGCGGCCGACCACCTCGATGTCGCCCTCCGTGAGGGCATCCAGCGTCGCGGCGGGGTCGATCACGCCGTCGATCGCCCTAGTTGACGTAGTGTCCGTTGCGCCGCGGGCAGATGTGGCCGCCCGGGTCGAGCGGCGTCCCGCACAGCGGGCACGGCAGCCGCCCGGCGGCGACGATGCGCGCCGCCCTCGCCACGAACGCCTGGGCGGCACCGGCGGTGATCCGCACGCGAAGCAGGTCCGGGCCGTCGTCGTCCTCGTCGTCATCGTCGTCCGGGTCGACCGCGTCGCCGTCCTCGTCGAGCGCCCGGGCCTCGAGGAGGATCCGCTCATCGACGGTGTCCCAGCCAAGCGTCAGCGTGCCCGCGCGGAATGCCTCGGTGAGCGGCTCGTCCAATGGCTCGACGTCCGCATCGGGCTGCGACGCCGCGGCCGCCACGGCGATGCCACGGCGATCGAGTTCCGCGAGCAGGTCCGTGAGCCGCTCGGCGAGCACGGCGACCTGCGCCTTCTCGAGCGCGACGCTGACCAGCCGCGCGCCCTCGCGCGCCTGGAGGAAGAACGTCCGGTTGCCCGGCTCACCCACCGTCCCGGCCACGAAGCGGTCCGGCGGGTCGAAGATGTAGCGACGTCGGGTCATGCCCGGACTCTATACCGAATGCCGGTCCGAAGCGGTCAGGCGACCTTGACCGTGATGGTGTGCCAGCCGCGCGCCCCGTCGGGCTCCGGCCGGCTCCGTTCCTCGGTCTGGACGACGCCGAGGCCGTCCGTGGCGCGGACCATGATCTGGTGCTCGCCGGGGGTCGCGTCCCACTCGCGGACCCACTGGACCCAGGTCGTATCGGAGATCGGCGCCGACACGGTCGCGTCGCGCCATTCGCCGTCCACCGCGACCTCGACCCGGGTCACGCCGCGGTCCGGAGCCCAGGCGATGCCGGCGATCCGGACGCGACCGCTCGCGATCGACTGGCCGCGACCTGGGACGTCGATGCGCGACTGCGTGAGGATCGGCGCCTCCTTGGCCCAGCCGAGGGGGACCCAGTAGCCGTCGAAGGCCTCCATCGTGGTCAGCTCGAGGTCCGACAGCCACTTGGTCGCCGATACGTAGCCGTACAGCCCGGGGATGATCAGGCGCGCCGGGAACCCGTGGATGACCGGCAGTGGCTCGTCGTTCATCTTGAGCGCGATCATCGGCTCCCGCGCCGGATCCATGACCCACGCCGTCGGCATGCCGGCGGTCCAGCCGTCGACGGACCGACCGACGAGCTGCGTGGCGGCCGGGTCCACGCCGGCGATATCGAGGACCTCGCGCAGGCGAACGCCGGTCCACTTGGCATTGCCGACGAGTCTGCCGCCGACCTCGTTGCTGACGCAGGCGATCGTGACGTACTGCTCGAACATCGGGAGGCCGGCCAGCTCTTCGAACGTGAGCGTGGTCTCGCGCTCGACCATGCCGTGGACCCGGAGTGTCCACGTGCCAACATCGACGACCGGCGGCAGCAGCGACGTGTCGATCCGATAGAAGCGGTCGTTCGGCACCACGAGCGGCGTCAGGCCCTCGATCGTGGGCGAGAGGTCGGCGCCGGGCGGCAGGTCCGCGACCGTCTCGGACGGCGGGGGGATCGGCGTTCCGCCCGTGTCGGGCACCGCGCGTTGGCGATCGAGGAGCGTTCGACCACCCACGCCCGCGACGATCGCCGCGGCACCGAACGAACCGGCGCGGACGAGGAACGACCGGCGATCCCAGTCCGGCATCGTGGCGACCCGCTCGGTGGGGCCGGCCGTGGTTGCGGTGCTGCCTCCCACGGCGGCTGCGGCGGGGACCCGTCGCGGCGACAGCCGCTCGAGGATCCACAGCCCGATCCCGACGGCGACGGCCGCGGCGGCCGCGGCGATCGACGGTTCCGTGCCATCCATCCCGAGCGCCGCGAGGAACCCGACGACCCCGAACGCGGCGAAGGCCGCCATCGTGAGCCAGGGCCGTCGCAGTGCCACGATCCCGAGTCCGGCGCCGATCGCGAGCGCGACGAGGACGACGAACAGCTCGAGGGCGAGTTTGTCGTTGGTGCCGAAGAGCGCCACCACGACGTCCTTGGCCCCGGGCGGCTGGTGATCGATGACGAACTGCCCGACGGCCGCGACGAGCGATGTGGCGCCACGGACGACACCGGCGATGAGTTCAGAGGCCCCGAGCGCGGCGCCGGTCGCGACGGCACCGGCGATCGCGGCAGGGATGGTGCGGTTCACGAGGAGATCGTGCGCGTCGCGTGTGACGGTGGCGTGTCACGGCGCGCCCATGCCCGGCCATCGCGACGCTCGACGATCAGCGGCATCCCGAAGGCCGCGGACAGGATGTCGCTCCGGATCACCTCCTCGATGGGACCGGCGGCCACGACGGCACCTGCCGCGAGGACCAGCGCGTGCCCGAAGCCCGGCGGGATCTCCTCGACGTGATGCGAGATCAGGACCATCGCGGCCGGGCGGGGCTCGTCGGCGAGCATGGCGAGGTCGGCGAGGAGCGTCTCGCGCGCGGCGAGGTCGAGCCCGGCCGCGGGCTCGTCGAGCAGCAACAGGTCCGGATCCGGCATGAGCGCGCGCGCGATCGAGATGCGTCGTCGCTCCCCGGTGGACAGCGTGCCGAACGGCTGATCCGCGACCGAGCCCATCCCGAGCCGGTCGATGACCGCCCGCGCGCGGTCGCGATCCGCCGTCGTGTACTCGTGCCACCAGGGTTCCGTCGCGGCGTTCCGAGCCGTCATGACGAGATCCACCGGTGCGAGGTCGTCGCGAAAGACGCCTTCGACGGCGCTCCCCGCGAACCCGATCCGCCGCCGCACGTCTCGAACGTCGACGCGCCCGTAGCGCTCGCCGAGCACGGCGACCGACCCGCGGGTGGGCCAGAGCGACAGCCCGGCGACCGACAGGAGCGTCGTCTTGCCCGAACCGTTCGGCCCGATGACCACCCAGCGCTCGCCCGCGCGGACCTGCCAGTCGACCGGCCCGAGGATGGTGCGACCACCCCGCCGGACCGTGACCCCCGCCAGGTCGACGATCATCGTCAGGGGGTCGGCGTCGGTGTGGGTGTCGGGGTGGGTGTCGGGGTCGGGGTCGGCGTGGGCGTCGGGGTGGGCGTGGGCGTCGGTGTCGGTGTCGGCGTCGGCGTCGGCAGCGGCGTCTCGCTCGGCGGCGGGGTCTCGGACGCCGAGGCCGAGGGTGATGGTGACGGTGGGTCGCAGGGCACGGCCACCACCTCCGAACCGCTCGGGGAGGGGATCACGAGTGACGGGATGACCCCGCTCTCGTCCGGGGTGGGGAGCGGGATGCAGGAGGGTGAGGGGCTCGGCTGTCCGCAACCCTCGGCCACGAGCGCCCCCCACGACGATCCATAGGGTCGGAACCCGCCGTTGTAGAAGTACGACGTCCGCGTCCGGTCCGGACCGCCGGCGACGCCCGTGCCGCGGCCCGCACGGCGCAACCAGTCGCGATCGCCGGCCATCCAGTCCGGGAACTGGTTCTCGTAGGCGCGGGGGGCGTCCACGGACGTCAGCACGTCCATGCCACAGGTGTCGGCCGGCAGCTGCTCGCGGGGCTCGGTGCCCGGGATGAACCACTCGTTCACGGAGTCCGAGCCGTCGGCCGCGCGCATGCCGGTGAACGGATCGATCCGGACGCGCGTCAGGCCGTCGGCCGGACGCGCGAACCGCGTCAGGGGCCAGTCACGGGTCGCCTCCTCGAGGAACCCCTCCCACACGTACGTGGAGACATCGATGGAGAAGACCGGCCGCGCGGCGGTCGACACCGGGGTGTTGTCGCTGTTGCCGTTCCAGACGCCGACCGCGAGGGCATACGCGCCGTCGGCCCGGCCGTCCTCCGTCGGTGGCGCGATGTACCCGTAGGCGTTGAGATCCTTCGCGTCGTTGTTGGTGCCCGTCTTGAGCGTGGCCGAGCGTCGTCCTTCGGGGGTCTGGATCGCGAACTGGCCCCAGAACGGGTTGATGTTGCGGTTCGTGTTGCCGGCGAGGATGTCGGTGACGATGAACGCCGTCTGCGGACTGACCACCGGGACCGCGACGGGCGCGTGCGGCGGCACGACATCGTTGCCGTCCCGATCCTGCACGGTGAGGATCGTCGTGTGGTCGACGCGCGACCCGCCGTTGGCCAGGGTCCCGTAGGCCGTCACGAGGTCGACCGGCCGCGTCTCCTGGACACCCAGCGCGATCGCGAGGCCGGCATCGGATCGCTCGCTCTGGAACGTCATCCCGAAGTCCTGCGCGCGATCGAAGACGTGATCGACGCCGTTGACGGCGGCCGCCTTGACCGACGGGATATTGAGCGAGAACTGGAGCGCCGTCCGGACGCGGACGGGCCCACGCTCGAGGTTGTCGGCATTGCTGGGTGTGTAGCCGTTGAAGTCCGTGGCGGCGTCCATGAGCATCGTGCCCGCGGTCAGCTTCTGGTCCTCGATGCCGATGGCGTAGTTGAACGGCTTGAAGGCGGACCCGGGCTGGCGATAGCCCTGGCCGACCACGTCGTACTGGGGCTGGAAGCGCTTGCTGCTGTTCGTCGCGTAGTACTTGGCCGACCCGACGTACGCCACCAGCTCACCGGTCTGGTAGTCGAGGGCCACGAGCGCCCCGTTGCGGACGTTCTTGTCCTCGAGGTTCGCGAGCCAGGCTGGATAGTCCTCGAACCCGAGGGCCCGCGCGGCCGCCGCGGGGTTCTTGCGATGCGGAACGATGGCGGCGGCCTCCACCCACCGCTCGGCGATGGCCTGCAGCCGCAGGTCGACGGTCGTCGTGATCCGCAGGCCCCCTCGCTCGAGCGCGTCGCAGGACTCGGCGTCGGGGCCGCACAGCTTGTTCGTCAGTTCGTCGCGGACCGCCCACACGAAGTGGGGCGCGAGCCAGCGGGTTGCCGACTGGCCGGTCAGGAGCACCTCGTCGAGCTTGGCGGCCTCGAAGTCGGCGGCGGAGTACAGGTCCTCGGAGATGGGCGTCCGGTCGCCCTCGGCCAGCAGGTCCAGGATGTCGTTGCGCCGCTGGACCACGGTGGTGTCCTCGGGGACGACGAGTTTGGGGTTCGGGCAGACCTCGCCTTCGTCGAGCACGACGTCGCATGCTTCGATGGCGTTGCGGACGAGGTCGTAGTTCGACGGCGACTTGGGCAGCCCGGCGATGATCGCGGCCTCGGCGGGCGTGACGTTCTCGGCGAGGAACGGCTTGCCGAAGTAGCTCTCGTACGCGGACTTCACGCCGTAGCTCTGGTTGCCGTAGTAGTTCTGGTTCAGGTAGGCAGTGATGATCGCTTCCTTGCCGTCGTCGCCCGGGTAGGCCTGGGTCACCCGGATGGACTGGATGATCTCCTTGAGCTTGCGCTCCGCCGTCCGAGACGGATCCTGGACCAGCTCGGGATCGAGCAGTCGCGCGCGGACCAGCTGCTGGGTGATCGTCGAGGCGCCCCGGCTGTTACCGCGCAGCGAATCGAGGGCCGCCGACACGATCGCGACGGGGTCGAAGCCGGCGTTCTCCCAGAAGGTCTTGTCCTCGATCGCCGTCGTCGCGTCGAGGATGATCGGTGGGATCTCCTCGAAGGTGACGACCTCGCGCCGCGCGTCGCCGAACCGCGCGAGTTCGGTCTCGCCGGTGCGGTCGTAGATGATCGATTCCTCGGACAGGACGAACCTGGTCAGCTCGCTCGTGGGCGGCAGGTCGCTCGCGAGCGCGGTGTAGGCGCCCACCAGCGCGACCGAGGCGATCGCCCCAACGCCGGCGAAGAACAGGACGAGGATGACGCCGATGTAGCCACCCGACGACGGACCACCGTTCGACGGCGGTCGCTGGCGGCGGCGAGGGCGTTCAGGGTCGGCGGTCTGCAAGCTTCGATCGACTCCGGTATCAGGCTGGTCGGGGTGCCGGGTTGGTCGGGTGTGTCACGCGCCGGGCGGGACCCAGCATCCGAGCGTGGCGGGCGCGGCCCTAAGGATGCCCCACTTCCGGGACGGGTGGCGTCAAGCGCGTGTGGCGACTCAGCGGCTCGTCGTCATCACGTCGGCCAGCGCTGCCTCAAGCCGCCAGGCGTCGTGGAAGGTGTTGTACAGCGGGATCGGGGCGACCCGGATGATGTCCGGGCTCCGGAAGTCCGCGACGATGCCACGAGCGCCCATGGCCTCGAGGACGGCCGGCGCGTCCGCGAAGCGCATCGACAACTGGCTGCCGCGCCGGTCCGGCGCGGTCGGGGTCACGACCTCGACACCGAGATCGGCGAGGCGCCTCTCGAGGTCCCCGGTGAGGCGCACGGACCGCTCGCGGAGCACCGGCATGCCGACCTCGTCGAAGATGGCCAGCGAGACCGCGAGTGGCGTCATCGCGAGGACGGGGTTGGTGGACGCCTTCCAGGCCGACGCACCCGGACCGGCCACGAACGGGCCGTCGGGGTCGAAGCGGTGGTCGGGCCGGGCGCCCCACCAGCCGGTGAGTCGGGGGATGTCGTCGCGGGCACTCTGGCGCTCGTGGACGAAGATCGCGCCCGGTCCGCCGGGCCCGCTGTTGAGGTACTTGTACGTACACCACGTCGCGAAGTCGACGTCGTCGTCATGGAGCGCGAGCGGCATATTGCCGGCCGAGTGCGCGAGATCCCAGCCGGCGATCGCACCGACCTCGTGGGCCGCGGCCGTCAGCCGGCCGATCGGCAGGGCCTGCCCGGTCGCGAAGTTGACGCCGGCGAGGAAGACCAGGGCGAGGGAGGGGCCGTGGTCGCGGATCGCCGCCTCGAGGTCCTCGATCCGGACGCAGTCCTCGTCGGCGCGCGGGTCGATGGTGACCAGGTCGGTGGCCGGGTCAAGCCCATGCCAGGCGAGGTGGCTGGTGAGGGCGTGTCGATCCGAGGGGAAGAGCGGACCGTCGACGAGGATCCGGCGCCGCGTGCCCGTCGGGCGGAAGAAGGACGCGAGCAGCAGCTGGATGTTGACGGTCAGCGTGTTGAGGATCGCCACCTCGTCGGATCGGGCGCCCACGATGCGGCCCATCGCGTCGCGCATCGTGTCGTCGAGCGTGAACCAGTCGTAGGGGGCGGTGAACATGCCCTCGATCCCGAGGTGCGCCCATGCGTCGAGCTGCGCCTCGATGGCGTCGCGGACGCCGACCGACTGGAGTCCGAGCGACTGACCGGCGAAGTAGGCCGCCGGAGGTCCGCTCGGGCCGTCCGGGCCATCGGGGAGCAGGAACCGGTCGCGATGGCGGGTCAGGGGATCGGCGGCGTCGAGTGCGCGCGCGACGGCTTCGGCGTCCGTCATCGGGCCGCGTCCGAGCGGGCTCCGGCGACGGCCGCGACCACCCGGCGGGCTCGATCGGTGACGCCACCCGGCTCGCCGTCGCCGATCAGCCAGCTGCCGAGGCCGACGGCCAGCGCCCCGGCGGCGATGAACGAGCCGGCGCTGTCGGCGGTGACGCCGCCCGTGGGGATCAGCGGGATCTCCGGAAAGGGCCCGCGCATCTCGCGGACGAGACTGGGCCCGACGGCAGATGCGGGGAAGAGCTTCACGGCCGACGCGCCGGCGCGCCACGCGGCGAGGATCTCGCTCGGCGTCATGGCACCCGGGAACGTCGCGATGCCACGGGACGTGGCCCAGGCGATGAGCTCCGGATCCGTGTGGGGCATCACGAGGAACGTGGCGCCGGCGTCGCGGGCCGCCTGCGCGGCATCGATCGTGAGGACCGTGCCCGCGCCGATGGCGAGGTCGGCCGGCGCCGCGGCGGCGACGGCGTCGATGGCGCGAAGCGCCGTGGCACGCGGCTCGTTGAGCGTGATCTCGAACGCGCCGACACCGCCCGCGGCCAGGGCTTCGGCGACCCGGGGAGCCGTCGCGGCGTCGAGGTGGCGGGCGATCGCCACGACACCGCCGGTCGTGAGTCCGGCCGGGATCGCCGGGCGGTCGTCATGGTCGGTCATCGACCAAGGGTAGCGGGCGATGGCTCCGGGTCGAGCGCGCGGCGCCCACGCGTGCGTCCCGCCCAGGCGACGAGCGGCAGCGCCAGGAACGGGATCTCGAGCGCCGAGTAGAGCCAGCCGCCACCGCGCGAGTTCTGGAGCGCGGTCAGCCAGTCCGCCCACATCGACCCGAACGGGACCGAGAGGACGGTCAGCACCGCGAGCGAGATCCACCACTCGCGCCGACGGATCCCGAAGAAGGCGAACGGCAACAGGCTCGGCTTCAGCAGGACGAGCACGGCGGCGCCGCGCCACAGGGTCGCGACGGCCAGGGCCGCGGCGATCCACAGGACCGGATTGCCGGTCCACGTCTTGAGGGCCGTCGTCGGCCAGGCGGCACAGAACGCGATCAGTGGCCAGACCTCTGGGCGTGGCCGCCAATGCCACACGACCCAGACCAGGATGGCGATCGGCGCAGCCCAGTAGAGGAGCGCGGGCAGGACCGTGAACGGAGCGAAGAACAGGAGGGCGACCGGCGGGTACAGGACGTCGCCCGCGCGGATCTCGTACGGACCGGCGAGCTGGTACGGCTCGAAGTACGGGCCTCCCGCGAGCCATCGCCGCGTGACGTCCATGTACAGCTGGTAGTCGACCCCGAGCTGGTCGAGCGTGCCAGTCGCCTGGTCCGGGAACGCCAGCACGAACAGGGCCGGCATCGAGAGCAGCGCCAGTGACAGCAGTGCCGACCCGATGACCCATGGCGGAGGCGAGGGTCGCGCCGGGATCACCGCCGTGTGAGCCACCGGACGAATCGCCCCACGGGGTCGATGATCAGCGCGCCGACGACCGCGAGCATGATCGCGGTCGGGCCGTGCGCCATCCCGGTCCCGGTCTCCGCGATCCCGAGGCTCCCCAGGAGGCTCGTGGATCCCTCGGCGCGCTTGCGTCGTCGCCGCGTGCGATCGCTCGGCATCCGAAGTCACCCTGCTGCGTCGCTGATGATCGAGATCCAGCGTACAACGGTGATCGCAGGCTGAGATCGCGGAGTCCGGCGAGCGTCAGTCCGCGGCGGAGCGAAGCGGGCGGACGAGCAGCTGGCGCGTCGCCGCCGCCCAAGCCCCTACCGTGGGAGCGGGTTGGGCCCGGTCGCCGTGACCAGCCGCTGGGGCACCCAGCCGTCGACGTGGTGGAATCCATCCTTGAAGGCGTGCCCCTCGACGAGCTCGACCGATGCCCGCAGGGACATTCGATAGAACTTCACGTGGGTGAAGTCCTCGAACAGGATGTAGACGGGGTCAGGTGTGCTGGCTGGGCCCTGGAACTGCTGGCCCGTCAGGACGGGCTTGTGGGCTTCGACGAACGCATCGAACGTGTCGCCGACGACGACGCCGAGATGCTCCAGCCCCATCTTGTAGACGCGCTGGTGGACGGGCGGGATGAGCTCGATGAGCGGGACGA
>CAYMTJ010000011.1:0-53105 GCA_964393345.1 uncultured Anaerolineaceae bacterium
TTCCGACCGGTCGAGATCATCTCGGCCGACCAGGTGGAGGCGATCCACCGGGCATCGCTCCGGATCCTGGCCGAGATCGGGTTCGACGTGCTCGGCGATCGAGTCCTCGACGCGTTCGAGGGCGCGGGTGCCCGGGTCGATCGCTCGGCCCGGCGGATCCGCCTCGATCCCGACCACACGGAGGCGCTCATCGCGACCGCGCCGTCGTCCTTCCGCCTGCACGCGCGGAACCCCGCGAAAGACGTGATCTTCGGGGAGGGCCACCTCGTCTTCAGCGCGGTCGGCGGTCCGGCGTTCGTGACCGACATCGATCGCGGCCGCCGGCCGGGCAACCTCGCGGACTTCGTGGACTATGTCCGGCTCATCGGCTCCCTCGACGTCCTGCACCAGGAGGGTGGCGGCCCGCTCGAGCCCACGGACCTGCCCGTGGCGACCCGTCACCTCGACATGTACGCGACGTTCGCGAAGGAGCTCGACAAGACCTGGCAATGCCTCGGCTTCGGGGCGACGCCCGTCCACGACGCGATGGCGATCGCGGCGCTCGTCCGCGGCATCGATCACGACGCCCTCGAGCGCGAACCCAGCTGCATGACGGTCATCAACACGAACTCGCCGCTCCGACTCGATGGGCCGATGGGCGACGGACTCATCGAGATGGCGAAGCACGGCCAGCCGGTCGTGGCGACGCCGTTCACCCTGGCGGGGGCCATGAGCCCCGTCTCGATCGCCGGGGCGATCGCCCAGCAGAATGCCGAGGTCCTCTTCCTCGTCGCGTTGAGCCAGATCGTCCGGCCGGGTGCGCCGATGGTCTACGGCGCCTTCACCTCGAACGTGGACATGCGGACGGGATCGCCCGCGTTCGGCACGCCCGAGTACGTCAAGGGGCAGCTCGCCAGTGGCCAGATGGCCCGGCGGTACGGTCTCCCGTGGCGTTCCAGCAATGCGACCGCGTCGAACACGGTCGATGCGCAGGCGGCGTACGAGTCCGAGATGGCCGTCTGGGGCGCGGTGATGGGTGGCGTGAATCTCCTCTACCAGGCGGCGGGCTGGCTCGAAGGCGGGCTCACCGCGTCATTCGAGAAGCTGATCCTCGACGCCGAGATCCTGCAGATGATGGCCGAGGTCCTCCAGCCACTCCCCGTCGACGAGGCGAGCCTCGGGTTCGATGCCATCGCGGACGTCGGTCCTGGCGGCCACTTCTTCGCGACCCAGCACACGCTCGATCGCTATGAGACCGCGTTCTACCGACCGCTGATCTCGGACTGGCGCAACTTCGAGACGTGGCAGGCGGACGGGTCGCGGACCGCCACGGAGCGGGCGAACGGGGTCTGGAAGCGCCTGCTCGCCGAGCGGGTGACGCCGGGACTCGATCCGCCCGTGGCCGAGGCGCTCGACGCGTTCGTGGCCCGGCGGAAGCGCGAGATCGAGGGCGGCGGGTGACGTCGTCCGGCTGACGCCACGCCTGCAACGCGCGACGGCCCGGGCCATGCTACAACCGACGGTACGTACCTGGAGGTCTCGTCCGTGATCGAGCCGATGCCACGCTGGTTCGATCGGATCGACCGGTCCATCACCGGATGGATGGCCGACCATGGGCTCACGCTCCTGCGGATCGCCCTGGGGATCGTGTTCCTGTGGTTCGGGGCGCTCAAGCTCGTTCCCGGCGGGAGCCCCGCCGAGGACCTGGCCGGGCGCACGATCGCGACGCTGACATCCGGGCTCGTCCCGGCCAGCACCGCGGTCCCGTTCCTCGCCCTCTGGGAAGTGGCGATCGGCGCCGGGCTCCTGATCGGTCGGGCGATGCGCGTCACGCTCCTGCTGCTGTTCGTGCAGATGCTCGGGACCATCACGCCGCTGTGGCTGTTCCCGGGCGAGACCTGGACGCGATTCCCGATCGCCCCGACGCTCGAGGGTCAGTACATCATCAAGAACATCGTCCTGGTGGCCGCGGCCATCGTGCTCGGCGCCACCGTCCGTGGTGGCCGACTGGTCCCGGAGCGGACGAGCGACTAACCGCCGGCGGACCGGTGGACCGCCAGCTGGCCGCCATCGACGACGAGGATCTGGCCCGTCACGTGGCGCAACCCCAGCGCGAGCGCGACGAAGGTCTGCGCCACGTCGTCCGGCGTGGCCAGGCGTCCCGTCGCTGTCCCGGCCGCGAGGCGCTCGAAGTGACCGGGATCACCGGCCCACGCCGCCTCGGTCCGCGGCGTGCGGACCGTCCCCGGCGCGACGACGTTGACCCGGATCCCGCGCCGCCCGAGGGGATCGAGCAAGCCGAACATCATCCCGTGCAGCCCGGCCTTGGCCGCCGAATACGCCGGCATGCCCTGGGCGGACAACGCGTTGAACGACGATGTCAGCGCGATCGAGCGATCCGCCCCGGTCGCGTCAGTGCCATCGAGGTAGGGGAGCGCCGCCCGGACGACGATCCACTGGCTCGTGAGGTTCGCCTCGATCGACGCGCGGAAGGCATCGGCGTCGATGGCCGCGGGGTCGCCGGCGGTCGCGGCCACCGGCTCCCCGGGGAGGGCGCCGCCCGCGATCCCGACGACGTGGCGGAGCGGCTCGCCATCGCGGAGACCTGTGCGCAGCGCCGCCTCGACCGCGGGCTCGTCGCGAAGGTCCACGACCTCGTGGCGGTACCCCGCCCGAGCAGGCCGAGGGTCCGCGGCGCGATCCAGGCCGAGGACCTCGGCGCCGGCCGCGAGGAAGGCATCCACGGTCGCGCCACCGATCGCCCCGGCCGCGCCGGTCACCACGACGGTCAGACCCATGCGGCCACCTGGCGGGCCCAGGCCCGAGCGACGGCGTCCCAGGTGAATTCCTCCCGTACGAGGTCGGCGGCCCGCGCGCCGATCCGCGCGGCTTCGGGCGACACGACCCGCTGGAGCCCGTCGAGCAGCCCGTCCACGCTGGGATCAGCCAGGATGGCCGCCTCCCGGTCGGCGAGGTACCGCCCCAGCGGGTAGGGGGTGACGACCGTGGGGACACCGATCGCGCAGGCCTCGGCGACCGAATTGCCGAACCCCTCCCAGCGCGACGGATACACGAAGCCCATCGACCCCGCATACGTGCGCCACTTGTCCTCGCCGTATAGCGCGGCGCCGACGATGACTCGGTCCGCGACGCCGAGCGAGGTCACGAGCCGACGGACGCGATCCTTGCCCCCGCGCCAGTCCGGCCCGTGCATCCGCAATGGCGGCAGGGCCCCGCGCGGCGCGGCCGCGATCGCCTGGATCAGCGTGTCGAGGCCCTTGTGCTCGGGGTCGAACCGCCCGAGATAGAGCAGGTACCCACCATCGCCGCTCCAGCGGATGTCATCGGGGGCGCTCACGCCGTTGGGTGCCACGAGGCACGGGCCCGTGTAGCCGAGCGCTTCGATGTCCGCGCGTTCGGACTCGAAGAAGACGTGCACCGCGCGGGCGCCCGCGACCAGCTGTCGCTCACCGACCCGCCACCAGAGCTGCTTCAGCCACCGTCGCCGCCGCAGGATCCGTGGGTCATACGCGCCGCGCGGCGCCAGGACGTAGGGGACGCCGGTACGGCGGGCGGCCCGGCCCGCGGCGACGTTGTGCACGGTCCAGGCCGAGTTGAAGACCGCCACGTCCGCATCGGCGAAGGCGTCGTCGAGTCGTTCCGGGATGTTCGCCGGGCCGATCCGGCGATGCCGGACCCGGCGCCAGCGGACCCCGCGGAGGTCCGGTGCCGGACCGTCGTCCGCACAGACGATCACGGGCGATTCGCCGATCCGGGCGAGGCCTTCCGAGAGCCGCCGGACGGAATTCGTGATGCCTCCGTCGCCGCTCGCGGCCCGGACGTGGTACTGGACGAACCTCAATGCGTGGGCCCCGCGCTACTGCCTTCGCCCTCCACTCCGGCCGCGACATCGTAAACGACGGCTCGATGGTCGGGGGCCCGGCCCCCCTATATTGGCGCGATGTCGTCACCGACCCCGCTGGTCCGCCTCCGGACGTCCGCCGTCGGGCGAGCCCTGTGGGCGATCGCCGACCAGGCGCTGTCGAGCCTGACGAACTTCGGACTCGCCGTCGGCGTGGCCCGCCAGGTCGGGACCGAGGAGTTCGGGGCGTTCAGCATCGCCTTCGCCGCCTATCTCGTGGCGCTCACCATCTCCCGCTCCGTCTCGACCGATCCATTGCTGATCCGCTACAGCACGGCGTCGCCGGTCGCGTGGCGGGACGCGACGGGCCGGGCGACCGGCGCAGCCTTCGCCGTGGGCGTGCTCGGGGGGCTCATCGCCATCGTGGCGTCGATCATCGTCGGCGGGTCCCTCGGCGTCGCGCTGATGGTGCTCGGGTTCGGTCTGCCGGCGTTGCTGGTCCAGGACGCCTGGCGATACGCCTTCTTCGCGGTCAAGCGGGGTCGCTCGGCGTTCGTCAACGACCTGGCGTGGACGGTCGCCCTGGGCATCGGGTTCACGGTCATCGTCGTCACCGACCAGCGGTCCATCGGCGCCTTCGTCCTGGCGTGGGTGGGTGGCGCGCTGGCCGGGGCCCTGGTCGGGGTCGTCCAGGCAGGCGTCGCGCCCGACCCGCTTCGGGCTCGCGCCTGGTGGCACGAGCACCGCGACATCGCCCCGCGCATGGCCACAGAAGCCGCGATCCTCAGCGGAGGGCAGCCGGTGACGCTGTCCCTGATGGGCACGATCGCGGGTCTCGCGACGGTCGGGACGATCCGCGCCGGAAACACGCTGATGAACGCGATCCACATCGCCACGTATGGGATCCATCTGTTCGCGGTCCCGGAGGCTGTCCGAATCCTCGCCCGGTCGACGACGGCCCTCGTGCGCTTCTGCGTCATCCTGACGCTCGGCCTGATGGCCATCAGCGCCGTGTGGGGCGGGATCCTCCTCGCCCTGCCCGAGTCCATCGGACGGGCGCTGCTCGGGGTCAGCTGGGAGCCGGCGCGCACCGTCCTGCTACCGGTCACGGTGCTCGCCCTCGCCCAGTCCGCGCAGGGCGGTGCGCTCGTCGGCCTGCGCGCGCTTGCCGCCGCCCGCCAGAGCCTCCGCGCGCGGGTGATCTCCTCGCTGTCCATCTCCGCCGGGGCGATCGCCGGGGTCGTCGTCGGCGGCGCGGTCGGGGGCGCCTGGGGGATGGCGATCGGGTTGGCGCTCGGCTCGATCTACTTCTGGTCGCAGTTCGCCGGCGCCGTCGCGGACCGGCGGCGATCCCCGGCAGACATCCTCGAGCGAGCGGACGACGCCGGATCGCCCGGTGCCGGCGCGGTGCCGGCGGACGTCACGGCCCTGGACTGACCTCCCGCCCGAGGTGGATCGGGTGATCGACAGCGAGCCGGGCGAGCCACGCCGCGCGATCGTCGGGGATCCGCCGTCCCTGGCCGAGGATCGCCTCGACGACCGGGCAGGTCGCCCGTGCCTGGCGGCGGAACCGCAGTCTCGCCAGCGTCACGCGCGGGTTGGCGACCGCCTTGAGCAGCATCCAACCCTCGATCGCGAGCATCGCCGGCCGGGACCATCCGCCGCCGGCCGCCTCCTTCGCGCCTCGCCGAGCCGCCACGCCGGCCGGCCCGAAGAGTCGCGACGCCTGCACGACCCCCTCGGGATCGGCCTGGAGGAGCGCCCGGACCCCCTTGGCCTGCACGGCCGCCTCGTCCGGTCGGCCACCGCGGCGCGTGCCGTTGAGCAGGAGCTTGAACAGGCCTTCGGCGCCGGGGCGCAGCCGACGAAAGCCGCGCGGATCCGTCACGGCCATGGGCAGGATGTCCTCGAGCACGAAGAGCGTCGACCCCCGCCAGATCCGGCGCGCCTTAACCCCCATCTCGAGGAACGTCGCCTCCCGGTCCGGGACCGCGATCAGGTTCAAGCCACCCGGGATATGCCGGCACACGATGACGGGGCCGAGGTCGTGGGCCGCGGCCCAGGCGCGGAACGCGTGCTCGATCATCGGCCAATCGCCCTCGGGAGCGGCGGCGTCGATGTCGCCGATCCCGGTGAACGCCGACTCGGCGTTCTTCCACAGCAGCCACGAGGGCAACGCCTCCGTCAGGCTGCGGAGGAGCGGCAGCCAGAGGTCGGTCCGGTCCGTCACCGGAAGTGGAGCTCGTACACGTCGAGGATCCGGTACGCGTCGTCCACGACGATCGCCTCTCGCCACAGCTGGAACGACGTGCATGGGTGCGAGATCCCGAGCGCGACCAGGTCGCCCACCGCCACGGTCGCGCGGGCGACCGGCGTCAGGCCGACGAACGCGTGATGGTCGTGCAGCCGCTGCACCGTGAAGCCGGGTCCGGCGGGACGGACGACGCCGTCCTCGCCCCGGATCCTGAGGACGACCGGCAGGTCCTGGTCCGAGGGCGTGTCGCGGCGGCCGGCCCCGGCGATCATCAGCCCGTCCTCGGGGATCGAGAGGATCGGGGCCCACACCTCGATCGCGGGCAACAGACGCGGGCCGTCCGCGGGCGCCCGGCTCCCGAACGGCGAGGTCCGCTGGTAGAGGCCGTGATCGTGGCTGATGTACGCCCCGCTGCGGATGACGACCCGGACCGGACGAGGCAGGGACCATGGTCGGGTCAGCTCCTCCGCGACCACGTCCATGAAGTGGCTGCCACCGCCCGAGACCAGGATCTCGTCGATCCCGGCGGCATCGAACGCGGGCGCCAGTCGTTCCGCCACGCCGCGGGCCATCGAGGCGAACGCCCGCACCGCCGCGTGTCGCTCGGCCAGTGTCTCGCCGGTCACGACGCCCTCGTAGAGCGCGACGCCCGCGAGCGTGAGCGCGTCGGCATCCTCGATCGCGGCCGCGACCGCCAGCGCTTCCTCCGCGGTCCGGACCCCGGTCCGACCGCCCGGCAACCCGACCTCCACCAGGAGCGGCAACCGGCGTCGTCGACCGCGCAGCCGCTCGGCCATCCGTCGGACCCCGTCCACCGAGTCCGCGAAGGCGAACAGCTCCGCCCCGCCCTCGTCATCGAGCCGCGCCCCGATCCAGCCGAGCGCCTGGTCGTCGACCACCTCGTTGCCGATCAGGATCCGGCGGACCCCGGCGTCGAGCGCGACCGCCGCCTGGGCGGCGTCCGCGACCGTGATGGCCCAGGCGCCCGCGTCGATCTGGCGTCGGAAGATGGCCGGCGACATGGTCGTCTTGCCGTGTGGCGCGAAGGACGCACCCATCGAGCGGCAGTAGTCCGCGAGCACCGCGATGTCGTTGGCCAGCGCCGATTCGAGCAGCACGAAGACCGGGAGCACGGTCGCGCCGTCGAACAGGCCCCGACCGATGCGGGGATCGTGCTGGCCCACGTCAGCCGCGCCGGCGGGCGTTCACGCGCCGCGTCGGTCCGGCGGGGAGGTCGACCGGATCGGGCGGCGGCGGGATGGTCGGCAGCTCGGTCTGGTCCACGAGCCCGGAGACGATGATCCGGCGCAACTCCACGTCGATGGCCGGATCCAGGTGCGGCGCCCGATACGCCGCCAGACGGCGCTCGACGTCATCGACCGCGCGCTGGTACGTGTCCTTGGCGCCCTGCTTGGTCCAGTTCTCGCGGTTGTCGCGCATCACGATCGGCGACGGAAGGTACAGCTCCTCCGGCCAGTGCGCCATCGTGTGGTCGGCCATGATCAGGTGCTGGTCGGCCATCAGCTGGTCGATGAGCGCGCGGACCGGGAGGTCGTCGGCGGGCCGGACGTCCCGGACGAAGCGCAGCGCCTGTCCGCACATCTCATCGTCGAACACCAGCTTGGGCAGGCTGAACACCAGCAGGAAGTCCAGCATCCCCGGCCCCGACACGGAGTTGACGCCGGCGAGGGCGGCGATCAGCGCGCTCCCGAACGTCTCGGCGCCCGCCTGAGCGTCGAGGATCGGGCTGTCCGAGAGCGCCATGTAGCTCTGGCACGGGAGGCCGAGCGACTTGGCCACCGCGATGTAGGCGGCGTCGAGCTGGATGGCCTCGATCGCGGCCATCGGGGAGCTCGCGATCTTCATGTGGAAGGTGGCCGGTGCCCCACCGAACAGGACCGGCGCGCCCGGCCGGATGACCTGCGCCATCGTGATCCCGGCCAGCACGTCGACGGTATGGAAGACGGTCGCGCCCACGATGGTCACCGGCGCGATCAGGCCCATGAGGGTGACCGGCACGATCTCCACCGGGATGCCGGCTTCGACGCAGTCGATCAGGTTCTGGCACGAGTCCTCGCTGTAGCGGAAGTTGCCCGTCGCGGTGATCGTGAAGATGCTCATCGGTCGCGCGATGAGGTCCGCGCGGTCGGCCCGGAACAGCTGCATCATCTCGACCATCCGCGGGACGCCGTGCTCGGTGAAGGCCCCGGACACGACCGGTCGCGTGGAGTTCGTCAGCGTCATGTAGAGGCGCCACGCGTCCGAGACGTTCGCCTCGATGTCGGCGTTCGTCGAGAAGGCGGTCGCGAGGTAGGCGACATGCTCGAGGCCGTCGGCGAGACGCACGTACTCGACGAAGTCGGTCGAGTCGGCGAGCCGCGTCTCGCCGGTCCGGTGGTCGAGCACCTTGAGCCCGCTCGAGCCGGGCACGAAATGGACGCGGTCCCCGCCGAGGTCCGCATGCGGACGCCCTTCGCGGTCGAAGAGCGTGAACGCCTTGGGGGCGTCCGCGATCGCCTGCTCGACGATCGCGCGCGGGAACAGGACCCTCGCGGCGGGATCGGTCGGGAGCCCCGCCTCGATGAGCCGCCGGCGCATCTCCGGGCCACGGATCTCCATCCCGGTCTCGGCCAGCACGCGCAGCGCCTCATCGAGGATCTGGGTCAGCAGGTCGTCCGAAAGCAGGTGCAAGGTCGGTCGCATCACCCGGAACGCTACCGTACCGGGAGGGTGGCCCGCGCCCGGGGAGCATCAGGCGCGCGGGCACGATCCGGCGAACCGGTGCAGGATGTCGTCATGGTCGCCTCGCTGCCGACCCGCCGGGTCGCCTCGCCAACGCCCCATCGCCGAGCGGCGGTCGCCCTCGTCCTCGCGTTCATCGCCACGCTCGCCGCCGGCGGTCCGGGCCACGCCCCGGAGGCAAGCGCCCGATCCGCATGGACTGGCGGCGTGGACCTGTATCGGAGCGGGGCCTTCACGACCCAGAAGAGCTGGCTGTGGTGCACCGCCGCCGGGATCCAGATCATGCGGAACATGGTGCTGGGCACGGACGACCACACGAAGGCCGGCCAGCGCCGCTACTTCGAGTGGATGCGCGAACGCAACCGGTACGACCTGCCGGTCTCGGCCGGCGTGGATCCGCAGGGCTGGGCGGCCGGGATGCGGCGGTTCGTCGACGGCCGGTACCGGCTGATCGCGAGCGCCACGTTCAAGGACGCGCTGCGGATGGCGGTCATCCGGATGCGCAAGACGAACCTGCCGGTCGGCGTCACGGTCGCCCATGGCGGTCACGCCTGGATCCTCACCGGGTTCACGGCCACCGCCGATCCCGCCCGGACGCGCGACTTCCGCGTCACGAGCGTCCGCGTGGTCGGTCCCCTCTACGGACTCCAGAGCCGGGACGGGTACGACATGCGCCCGAACAAGCGGCTGACCGTGGCGCAGTTCAAGCGGTTCTTCACGGCCTGGCGGTACGCCCCCAAGCGGATGATCTGGGACGGGCGCTTCGTCTCCATCCAGCCGGTCACGCCCCGCAGAGGTTCGTCCTAGGGGCCGTCGGCCATCGGTCGCCGACGCGACTCGCGCCGTGGCGATGCCCGCGGCATGCCCGCGGCGACCAGGGCCGGCTCGCCGCGCCGGACATGTGGAAGGGCCGGCGCGTGCACCGCACCGGCCCTTCGGTCATCGACGTGCGACGTCGGTCAGGCGCTCCCGCCCTCCCGTTCGTACTGCGCGTCGAGCTTGTCCCACTGCTCGTTCTCCTCGCGGCCCGTGATCACGTGGAACGCGATCCACAGGACCAGCCCGATGATCGACAGCGCCACCTCGGTCCCGACGAACGGGTAGATGGGGCCGATGTCCGCGGGGTTGGCCCAGGATTCGATCCCGGTCGGCATCTAGATCCTCCTTGCGTGGCGGGTCATGTCGATCCGTGGGCTTCGCGCCGTTCGATCGGCTCGAAGTCCGTCTCGATGTGCGGCAGGTACGGGTACCCATCGCCCATCGTGTTCTCGTCCAGGCCGGCGAGCTCGACCCGGCGCGGGACGCGCAGGAAGCCGATCGCCTTGAGGATGCGGGACAGGATGTAGAACGGCAGGAACCCGAGGACGCCGAACATGATCACGGCGCCGATCAGGTTGCCGATCGGATTGACGGCCGGGAACCCGTCCGGCGTCACGCCGAACCAGGGGAGGGCGCTGCCGTCGACCGGTGCCGCCGCGGGGTAGCCCCACAGCAGGAAGCCGGCGATGACGACGCCGAAGAACCCGGAGTACCCATGGACCGCGACGGCACCGACGCCGTCGTCGATCTTGAACCGGCGCTCCACGTAGTAGTGGCCCTTGTAGGCGATGATCGCGCCGGCCACGCCGACGAGGGTCGCCTGGAGCGGGTGATAGAGATCGTTGCCGGCCGAGGCGGCGATGATCCCGGTCAGACCGCACGAGAGCGTCCAGTACGGATCGCCCTTCGAGAGGTAGTAGCCGGCCATCAGCCCACCGGACAGCGACATCAGGAAGTTGAACGTGATGCCGGACAGGGTCGTCGGCATCAGGTAGATGTTGGTCGCCGAGAAGAACGGCTCGGCCTCGGTCCCCACGTTGAAGACCGGGATGTTGCAGGCGGCGTAAAAGCCCCAGAAGCCCGTGTAGACGAGCAGCAGGCCGACGCACGCCATCCAGACGTTGTGCGGCCGGATGTTGCGGACCTCGCCGTTCGGACCGAACTTGCCGATCCGCGGTCCGAGGACCACCAGCACACCGAGGGCCGCGCCGCCGGCGATCGCGTGGATGACACCGGACGCGTAGGCGTCGTGGTACCCCATGAGCTGGACCATCCAGCCGTTGGGCGCCCAGCCCCAGGCCGCGTCGATGATCCAGAACACCGAGCCGATCGCGACGGCCATGATCAGGAAGGCGCCCGTCTTGGTGCGCTCCATGATCGCGCCCGAGATGATCGAGGCGGCCGTCCACGAGAACAGCAGGAAGGCTGCCCAGAAGACGCCGGTGATGCGGTCCGCCATGTTCGGCCCCATCAGGACCGACCACGGGTAGAAGCTCTCGGCCAGTGCGGGCACGCCGCCGTTGAGGAACGGACCGTTGACGAACGCGAAGTAGATCCACCATCCGAACAGGAAGAACGTCACCGTCACCACGGGGATGACCATCATGTTCTTGATCAGGATGTGCTGGAGGTTCTTGCGCCTCGACACGCCGACTTCGTACGTCGCGAAGCCCACGTGGATGAGGAACATCATGACGACCGTTACCCAGTAGTAGAACTCACTGAACAGGACGTTCAGGGATTGGGTCAGATCGGACATACCCTCCCTCTCCGATGCGGTATCGATCTCGGATCGCGGCGACACCTTCTGTGGCCGCCACGGTGGTCAGGGACCTCCTGGGGCGAAGCGTCGAGCGAGCGGCCTCCTTCCTCCCCGTCAGCCCGCGCCGGGGCGTTCTTCGTCGTCGAGTTCGACGGTGATCGACAGGAACCGGGCCGGGAGCACATTGAGCCGCTCCGGACCATGCGGGGTCTGCCCGTCGAACATCAGCGAATCACCGGGTTCCATCGGGTAGGTCTGGCGCCCGTAGCGATAGACGAACGACCCCTCGAGGGCGTACAGGAACTCCACGCCGAGGTGCTGGAAGAGCGGGAAGGTCTCGCGCTGCTCCGTGAGCGTCACGAGGAACGGCTGGACGCGCCGCTGGGCCCCCTTGGCGGCCGCGAGGAGCTCGTATCGGTGGCCGTGTCGCGTGCCCTGCCGGACGAGTTCGATCCCCTCGCCGGCGCGCACGTGGGAGGCGTCGCGCTCCTCCTCGAAACCGCGGAAGAACGTCGTGACCGGGACCTCGAGGGCCTGCGAGAGGCGGGCGAGCGTTCGCAGGCTCGGCGATGTCTGGGAGTTCTCGATCTTGGAGATCATCCCGAGCGACAGCCCGGATCGGTCCGCGACGTCCTGGAGCGTCAGCCCGAGCCGGTGGCGCTCCTCGCGCAGGCGGGTGCCGATGGCCTGGGTGATGGCATCCTCGAGGAACGCGGATTCATCATCCAGCAGCGTCGCGATCGCCTCGTCGGTTCCTGGCATCGCCACTCCGCGCGTGCGAGCGCCGACCGGGCGTCGCACCCGGGAGCGTACACCATCAGGAAAGTCGTTCAAGCCCCTGTTGCCGATCGAAGTTGCATGCCAGTGGAGCCAGGCCTATCATCTTCCCTGCGAGTGAAACTCCGGGCGGAGAACGACCGGAGCGTCATCTCGCTCGTTCAACCCGTGGTGGAGTGGGACCATGTGTGGCATCGCTGGCTACCTGTCCAAGCGGGAGGACCCCGAACCCGTCGGCCGGATCATGCTGGACATGCTCACGAGCCTGGCCCGGCGGGGGCCGGACTCGGCCGGCATGGCCCTGTTCCGGAGCGAACCGGCGCACCGCGACGCGTGCTGGATCCGCCTCCCCGAGACCGGCGACCCGGTCGCCCATGAGCGCGCGATCCTGGCCGGGCTCGCGACGGTGGGCAAGGTCGGCAACGTCGAGCGGCACCACGGGCTGCTCCGCGTCGAACTCGCGACGGTCGCCGGTCCGACGGCCATCCGGGCGGCCGTCGAGCGCGGGTCCGACGACATCGAGGTGGTCAGTCTGGGTCGCCAGATGGAGCTCGTGAAGCAGGTGGGTCACCCCGACGGCCTCGATGACTCGATCGACGTGCAGGGGTTCCGGGGCAGCCATGCGATCGGCCACACCCGCCTGTCGACGGAGAGCCGCGTGGACCTGACCCACTCGCAGCCGTTCTGGGCTCGCGGGATCGCGGACGTCGCGACCGTCCACAACGGCCACATCACCAACTACCACAAGCTGCGCAGCCGCTACGAGCAGCGCGGCGTCCGCTTCTTCTCCGAGAACGACTCCGAGGTCATCGGCGTGTACCTCGCCGACCAGCTCGATCGCGGCCTCAGCCTCGAGGGAGCGCTCGAGGCCTCGCTCGACGACCTCGACGGCAGCTTCTCGTACCTCGTGGCCAGCGGTGACGCGATCGGGTTCGCCCGGGATCCGTTCGCGCTCAAGCCGCTGATCACGGTCGAAACGGACGACTACGTGGCGATCGCGAACGAGGAGATCGCCATCCGCGCGGCCCTCGGATCGGCGGGCGTCGCGCACGAACCGTCGGGACACGTCTCCCGCGTCTGGTATCGAACCGGGGTCGCGGCGGCCGTCGCCTCATGAGCGCGGCCGGCACCGCGCCCGGCGGCATCGAGATCGATGCGTCGGATCGGCCGGTCCGCGAGATCAACGTGGCCATCCGGGCGGCGCTCGCCGACGGCACGCCGGTCACCGTCCGCGGCCCGGGCGCGCGGCACAACCTCGGGGTGGCCCTGCTGTCCCCGGGCGAGGTCACCTTCGACGGGAGCGTCGGCTACTACTGCGGCGGGATGAGCGACGGCGCCACGGTCCGGATCGCCGGCAGCGCCGGCTGGGGCGTCGGCGAGGGGATGCTCTCGGGGACGGTCATCGTGGACGGGAACGCCGGCAACAGCGCCGCCGCGTCCATCCGCGGCGGGACCGTGGTGATCCGCGGGGACTGCGCCGCGCGGGCCGGCGTCTCGATGAAGGGCGGGCGCCTGCTCGTCGCGGGGAACGCCGGGTACATGACCGGGTTCATGATGCAGAAGGGCTACATCGCGATCGCCGGCGACGCCGGTGACGCGCTCGCGGACTCCATGTACGAGGGCACGGTCTTCGTGGCCGGCGAGGTCGCCTCGCTCGGCAACGACGCCGTGGTGGTGGACGCGACCCCCGAGGAGCAGTCGATGCTGGAAGCCGCCTTCGCCGAGTTCGACCTGCCGAGGCCCGGGACGTTCCGGCGGATCACCGCCGGCCGCAAGCTGTGGAACTTCCAGACCCACGAGATCGACACCTGGCGGGCCGCGCTGTGAGCCAGGATCCGCCGCGCGAGGACCCGCAGGGGATCCGGACCAGCCCGATCTACACGCCGAGCGTCATCGGGGAGATCCAGGAGAAGGCCGCGCTGGGGCGCTACCTCATGCGCGGGTTCGGGACGCTAAGGACGCGACCGCTCCCCTCGCTCGACGACCTGACGTTCCTGCCCGCGTCGCTGACCCGCATCCCCCTCGAGGGGTACCGCGAGAAGTGCGTCACGACGACGGTCCTCGGCACGCGCTTCGCCGAGCAGCCGATCACGCTCGACATCCCGATCATGATCACGGGGATGAGCTACGGCGCGCTGTCGCTCAACGCGAAGGTCGCGCTCGCTCGCGGGGCCAGCCGGGTCGGCGGCTCCACCACGTCCGGTGACGGCGGGATGCTCCCGGCGGAGCGCGAGAACTCCAAGACGATGATCGTCGAGGTCCTGCCCAGCCGGTACGGCGCGAGCGTCCACCACCTGCGCCAGGCCGACGGCATCGAGCTGACGATCGGCCAAGGCGCCAAGCCGGGCACCGGCGGGCTGCTCCTCGGGTCGAAGGTCTCGGCGGAGATCGCCGCGATCCGCGACCTCCCGACGGGCGTCGATCAGCGCTCGCCCGCCCGCCACCCGGACTTCCTCGGCCCGGACGACATGACGCTCAAGATCGAGGAGCTGCGCGAGGCGACGGACTGGCGCGTCCCGATCTTCGTCAAGATCGGCGCGACCCGGACGTTCGACGACGTCAAGCTCGCGGCCAAGTGCGGCGCCGACGTCGTGGTCGTCGATGGCATGGAGGGCGGCACCGCCGCATCGCCCGAGATCCTCCAGGATCACACCGGGATCCCGACACTCGCCGCGATCGTCGAGGCGCGACGCGGGCTGGAGGACATCGGGATGCTGGGCGAGGTCCAGATCATCGCCGCCGGCGGGATCCGCAGCGGCGTGGACGTGGCCAAGGCCATCGCCCTCGGCGCCGACGCCTGCTACATCGGGACCGCGGCGCTCATCGCGCTCAACTGCAACGCACCGCTCTACCTCGAGGACTACGCGGCCATCGGCACCCAGCCGGGCGCGTGCCACCACTGCCACACGGGCCGCTGCCCGGTGGGGATCACGACCCAGGATCCCGAGCTCGTGGCCCGCCTGCCGATCGACGAGGCGACCGACCGCGTCGCGAACTTCCTGACGGCGATGACGCTCGAGGTCCAGATGCTCGCCCGGGCGTGCGGCAAGGCGAACATCCACGACCTCGACCCCGACGACCTTCGCGCGCTGACGATCGAGGCCGCGGCGATCACGGGCATCCCGCTCGTCGGGACGCACTGGGTGCCGGGCGCGTCGAGCGGGCACGGCTGAGAGGCTGACGGCGTGTCCTTCCTGATCGGGTGCCCCCTGTGCGGACCCCGCGATGTCGCCGAGTACCGCTATGGCGGCGAGGTCCAGGCGCGCCCTTCCCCCGGGGCGGCGCAGGCCGACTGGTCCTCGTACCTCTACGGGCGGACCAACATCGCGGGCATCGAACGGGCGTGGTGGTTCCATCGGGCGGGCTGCCGCCGCTGGTTCCAGGCGGTTCGCGACACCCGCACGAACCAGGTGCTCCGCGTGGGCTGGACCCTCCCAGCCGACGCGGCCGCGGCGGCGACCGATGGCTGACCGGCGTCTCGCGGACCCGGCCGGCCAGGAACTCCGGCGGGACGAGCCCATCGAGTTCCGGTTCGACGGTCGCCGGCGGACCGGTCTCGGCGGTGACACCATCGCCTCGGCGCTGACGGCGCACGGCGACGACGTCCTGTCGCGCAGCTTCAAGTACCACCGGCCGCGCGGCGTCATGTGCGCGACCGGGCGCTGCCCCAACTGTCTCGTGGACGTGGACGGCGAGCCGAGCGTGCGAGCCTGCGTCACCCCCATCGCGCCGGGGATGCGCGTCCGCAGCCAGAACGCGTGGCCGTCGCTGCGTCGCGACCTCCTCAGCCTCACGGACCGCTTCGACCGGTTCTTCCCGATCGGGTTCTACTACAAGACGTTCATCCGTCCGCGACGCTTCTGGCCGCTGTACGAAGCCGTGCTGCGGCGGATTGCCGGTCTGGGGCGGATCGACATCACCGCCCGTCCGGACCTCCACCAGCGCAAGCGGCACCTGCACGCCGACGTCGTCGTGGTGGGCGGCGGTCCAGCCGGGTGCCTGGCCGCCCTCGAAGCGGCGGCCGGTGGTGGCCGGGTCGTGCTCGTCGACGATGGGACCCGGCTCGGTGGGCACCTTCGGACGCGGTCGCGCGCGATGTCCGGTGACCCGCGCGTCGACGGTCTCGACGGCGTGGCGGCGGCCGAGCGGCTGGCGGGACTGGTCGCGGCCGAGCGCGGGATCGAGCACCTCGCCTCGGCCACCGCGATCGGCCTGTACGACGGTGGTCTCGTCGGGATCACCCAGGGCGCGACCTTCATCCGCGTCCGTGCGACGCGCGTCGTCCTCGCCACCGGCGCCGCCGAACGACCGCTGCTGTTCGATGCCAACGACCGCCCCGGGATCATGCTCGCGTCGGCGGCACTGCGGCTCGCCCATCTGCACGGCGTCCTGGCCGGGCGCCGGGCGATCGTGGTCACCGATGACGACCACGGCTGGCGCCAGGCGGCCGAGTGCCTCGCGGTCGGGATCCCCGTGGCGGCCGTCGTGGACACGCGCGCGGTCCCGGCCGATCGCGGCGAACCCGCCGAAGCCGCGGGGCTGCGCGCCGCCGGGACCGAGACCGTCAGCGGGGCCACGCTCGTCGCGTCGAAGGGCCGCTCGCACGTCACCGGTCTGGCGATCCGCACCGCGGACGGGACGACGCGGACGATCGGCGCTGACCTCGTCCTGATGGCGCCCCGCCCCGAGCCGGTCGTGACCCTCGCCGCCCAGGCCGGGCTGGCACTGGCCTTCGAGCCTCGGCTCGCCGAGTGGATCCCGGTCCCCGGCTCGGCCGACGTCGTCGTGACCGGGCACATGACCGGACTCACCGATGACGACCTGCTCGCCGCCGGCGCGGTCCTGGCCGGGCGCGTCGCGGCGGGCCGGGAGGACGCGACCGCACGGGCGAGCCACGAGCGGCACCTCGAGGCGCACCACGAGCGCGTCGCGGCCGCCTTCGCGGCACTCCCCGAACCGCCAGCGACGGTCCTGCCGAAGGGCCGCAAGCCCTTCGTCTGCCTGTGCGAGGACGTGACCGCGAAGGAGCTCGCCCAGGGGATCAGCGAGGGCTTCGATTCGCTCGAGACGCTCAAGCGCTACAGCACGGTCACGATGGGACCCTGCCAGGGCAAGCAGTGCCACGGCAACGCGGCGCGCGTCACGGCCGCGCTGCGGGGCGTGCCGCGCGAGGCGACGGGCCTGACCACGTATCGGCCGCCGGTCCAGCCCGTGCCGCTCGCCGTGCTCGCCGGCCCGCACCTCAACCCCGTCCGGCGGACCGCGCTCCACGAGCGACACGCGGCGGCCGGCGCGACGTGGATGGACATGGGGGACTGGAAGCGGCCGCTGCACTACGGCGACGTCGCGAGGGAGTGCCGCGCGGTCCACGAGGGCGTCGGGCTCATCGACGTCTCCACCCTCGGCAAGCTCGACGTCCGCGGCCGCGACGCCGGCACGTTCCTGGACTGGCTGCATCCCAACCGGTTCAGCGATCTGCGGGTCGGTCGCATCCGCTACCGGGCCATGACCGACGACGCGGGCATCATCCTCGACGACGGCACCGTGGCGCGGCTGGGCGACGATCGGTACCTGGTGACCACGGGGACGGGCAGCCTCGACGCGGTCGACGGGTGGTTGCGCTGGTGGCTCGCGGCGTCCGATCGACGCGTTGATGTGACCAATGTCACAGCACGCTACGCGGCGATGAACCTGGCCGGGCCGCGGGCGCGGGACGTGCTCGCGAGGCTCACGGACCTCGACGTCTCCCCGGACGGCCTGAAGTACCTCGACGCCCGCGAAGGGCTCGTCGCCGGCGTGCCGACGATCGTGCTGCGCATCGGGTTCGTCGGAGAACTCGCGTACGAGCTCCACGCGCCGGCCGACCAGGCGGCGCACCTGTGGGACGCCCTGATGGCCGCCGGCGCGGCGGACGGAATCCGGCCGTTCGGCGTCGAGGCGCAACGGATCCTGCGCCTCGAGAAGGGGCACGCCATCGTCGGCCAGGACACGGACGCGCTGTCCGACCCGCGTGGTGCCTCGATGGCCTGGCTGATCAAGGCGGACCGGCCGGACTTCATCGGCCGCGACGCGATGGCCTTCCTCGAGGCTCGCGGCCCACGCGACGTCCTGACCGGGTTCGAGATGATCGGCACGGCCGTCCCGGCCGAGGGCGCCGCGATCGTCCGTGACGGGCGCCCGATAGGTCGCGTCACCAGCAGCAAGTGGAGTCCCACCCTGGGCAAGGCGATCGGGCTCGCCTGGGTCCCCGCGGAGGACGCGGTCGAGGACCGCCCGCTCGTCGTGCGGCTCGGGACCGGTCGTGAGGGTTCCACGGCACCGGCCGTCGTGCGGACGGCGCCCTTCTACGACCCGGCCGGTGAGCGGGTGCGATCGTGACGACCGCAGCCTTCGACCCACCCGTCCGACGAAGCGCGATCGCCTCCGCGCACGAAGCGCTCGGCGCCCGCTGGGTGTCCGACACGGTCCACTGGCCGACCGGATACGGCGCGGACGGGCGATCGGAGGCGGCGGCGGTGGAAGCGGGCGCCGGACTCGCGGAGATCGGCCCGTTCGCGGAGTGGCTGGTCCGCGGGCCGGGAGCCGTCGCGGCCGTGCGCGGGCTGGCCCCCGGACTCGATGCGACCGACTCGACGGGCCGGATCGTCGATGTCGGGGCGTCCGGGTCGTCCGGGGCGTCGGTCATCGCCTGGATGCTGGGGCCGGACGAGGTCCTCCTGGTCGGACCCGTCGAGGGTGGCCAGCTGGCGGCCACCGCGGCCGGTCTCGCCTCGGAGCAGGTGTCGGTGATCGAGATGACGGGCGCCCGGACGACGCTCCGCCTGGCCGGCCCGGCCGCTCCGGCGGTCCTCGCCGAGCTGTGCGCCGCGGACACGACCCCGGCCACGTTGTCGCCCGGGGCGCTGGTCCAGGCATCGATGGGTGGCGTGCGCGCCTTCATCGCCCGCGCGGACGCCGGCGCACAGCCCGGCTGCACGATCATGATCGCCCGCGACG
Source organism: uncultured Anaerolineaceae bacterium (assembly GCA_964393345.1). Lineage (GTDB taxonomy): Bacteria > Chloroflexota > Limnocylindria > Limnocylindrales > CSP1-4 > SPCO01. The sequence continues at coordinate 19,192 of CAYMTJ010000011.1, forward strand.
AGGCGCGCTATCTCTGGGACGCGATCGTCAAGATCGGGGCCGCGCACGGCCTGACGCCGGTGGGACCGGCCGCGGTCGCGGCAGTGGATCGATGATCGGCCCGCTGCGACGCTGGCGCGTCATGGGCCGGCGCGAGCGGAAGGACCGCTACGACGTCGTGATCATCGGCGGCGGCGTCCATGGCCTGTCGATCGCCTACGAGCTCGCCAAGCGGGGCGTGCGAGACGTCGCGGTCCTGGAAAAGGCGTACATCGGGGCCGGCGGGAGCGGCCGCAACACGGCGATCATCCGCTCCAACTACCGGACCCCCGAGGGCGTCTCGTTCTATGACGAATCGGTCCGGATCTACGAGCAGCTCTCGGTGGAACTCGGGTTCAACGTGCTGTTCAGCCAGCACGGGCATCTGACCCTCGCCCACACCGACGCGGCCGTGGCCGGGCTGCGGGTCCGCGCCGAGGTCAACCAGCTCCAGGGCGTGGACTCCGTCGTCATCGGGCTCGATGAGATCCACGAGATCGCTCCCGCGCTCGACCTGACCGACCACCCTCGATACCCCATCCACGCCGCGCTCTACCACCCGCCGGGCGGGATCATCCGCCACGACGCGGTGGTCTGGGGGTATGCCCGGCGAGCCCACGAGATGGGCGTGGACATCCACCAGGGCATCGAGGTCACCGGCATCGACCTCGCCGACGGGCGGATCGCGGGCGTCCAGACCAGCGACGGACCGATCCGGGCCGGGACCGTGGTGAACGCCACCGCCGGCTGGGCCACGACGATCGCGGCGATGGCCGGTGTCCGCCTGCCGATCGTCACCCATCCGCTCCAGGCGCTGGTGACCGAACCGCTCAAGCCGTTCCTCGATCCGGTCCTCGTGTCGGCGACGCTCCATGTCTACGTCAGCCAGACCGATCGCGGTGAGATGGTCATCGGCGCGGAGATCGATCCGTACGCGTCGTACAGCCACCGGTCCACGCTGGCGTTCATGGAGACCTCGGCGGCACACGTGCTGGAGCTGCTCCCGAGCGTGGCGGGCGTCCGCGTCCTTCGGCAGTGGGCCGGCATCTGCGACATGACGCCGGACTTCAGCCCGATCATCGGCACGGTGCCCGACGTCCCGGGCTTCATCCTCGACGTGGGCTGGGGCACCTACGGGTTCAAGGCCGGCCCGGTAGCCGGTCGTCGAGTGGCAGAGCTCATCGCGACCGGGCAGACTCCAGCGGTACTGGCTCCGTTCACGATCGAACGCTTCGCGACCGGTTCGCTCATCGGCGAGAAGGCGGCGGCGGCGGTCTCACACTAGGCACGGGCGGGGGCAAGCGAGAGGAGGGCACGATGGCCGAGGCGGCAGGCAACGGACGGGCATCTCGCGAGTCGATCGCCAGGCGGCTCGCCGACGACGGCGTGACCTACATGCTCGCGCAGTGGGTCGATATCCACGGGACCCCGCGCTGCAAGGGCGTACCGACGAGCGCGCTCGACCAGTTCCTCGGCGGAAGCGCCGGGTTCGCCGGGGCCGCCACCGTCGGCATGGGTCAGGGTCCCCACGACCACGACCTCATCGGCATGCCGGACCTCGACACCTACACGCTGGTGCCCTGGGAGACCGGGCTGGCCCGGTTCGCCTGCAACATCGAGGTCGACGGCGAGCCCTGGGCGTACTGCTCTCGGACGGCGCTCCAGCGCCAGATCGCCCGGCTCGCGAGCGTCGGGTATTCGATGAAGGTGGGCGTGGAGCCCGAGCACATGCTCGTCACCCGCGGACCGGATGGGTCGATCGCCCCGTTCGACCCGTCCGGGTTCGACACCCTCCAGAAGCCCTGCTACGACTTCAAGAGCTTCGCCGGGAGCATCGACTACCTGCGCACGCTCGTCACGTACCTCGAGGACCTCGGCTGGGGCCCGTACGCCGCCGACCACGAGGACGCGACCGGCCAGTTCGAGATCAACTGGAAGTACGCGGACGCGCTCGAGACCGCGGATCGCTACACGTTCTTCAAGATGATGACCAACCAGGTCGCCCAGCGGTACGGCGCGATCGCGACGCACATGCCCAAGCCGTTCAGCCACCTGACCGGCAACGGCAGCCACTTCCACTTCTCGCTCTGGGACGGGGACGAGAACGTCTTCATCGACGAGTCCGATCCGCGCGGCCTCGGGCAGTCGAAGCTGGCCTACCACTTCCTCGGTGGGCTGATGGCCCACACCCGGGCGCTCTCGGCGCTCATCGCGCCGACCGTCAACTGCTACAAGCGCCTCTCGGTGGGGTCGTATCTCACCGGCGCCCGGTCCGGGTTCACCTGGACCCCGGCGTTCATCACGTACGGGGACAACAACCGGACGCAGATGTTCCGGACGCCGGACCCGGGACGGTTCGAGTGCCGCGTCGTCTCCGGGGCGGTCAACCCGTACCTCGGGCTGGCCGGGTTCATCGCCGCCGGCATCGACGGCATCGAGCGCGAGCTCGACCCGGGCGATCCGCAGATCGCGCGGAACATGTACGAGACGCCGCTCGACCAGGCCCGCCGCGAAGGCCTCAAGTTCCTCCCCCAGACGCTCTCGGAGGCCCTCGACGAGTTCGAGGGGGACGAGGTGGTCCAGGGCGGACTGGGCTCGGACCTGGCCGCGGAGTTCCTGCGCATCAAGCGCACGGAGTGGGTGCGCTATCACAGCAACGTCAGCCCCTGGGAGGTCGACCAGTACCTGACCCTGTTCTGAGGGCTTCCCTGCGCACGTAGGATGGCGGTGACACATGACGTCGATCTGGCGGTTCTCCGCGCTCGCTGACCGACATCGGGCCCTGGGCTCCAACCTCGAGGACTGGAGCGGGATGGGGACCGCGTGGACCTACGACAAGGACATGGCGGCGGAGCACGTCGCCATCCGGACCAAGGCCGGGCTCATGGACGTGTCGGGCCTCAAGAAGGTGCACGTGGTGGGGCCGCATGCGGCCCACGTGATCGACCGGGCGACCACGCGCGACGTCTCGCGGATCCACCCCGGGCGTTCGGCCTACGCCTGCATGCTCGACGAGCGCGGGACGTTCGTCGAGGACTGCATCATCTATCGCACGGGGCCGACGGCCTGGATGGTGGTCCACGGATCGGGCACCGGGCACGAGCAGCTCCAGCGCGAGGCGGTGGGTCGCAACGTCGCCCTCATGTTCGACGACGACCTGCACGATCTGTCGCTCCAGGGCCCGCTGGCCGTCGACTTCCTCCAGCGGTTCGTCCCGGGCATCCGCGATCTGCCGTACTTCGCGCAGATGCCGACCCGGCTGTTCGACGCGCCGATCATGCTGTCACGGACCGGCTACACCGGCGAGCGCGGCTACGAGATCTTCTGCCGCGGACAGGATGCCGTGATGATCTGGGACACGATCCTCGCGGAAGGCGCGGACCTAGGCATCATCCCGTGCCGGTTCACCGTCCTGGACATGCTCCGCGTCGAGAGCTACCTGCTGTTCTATCCCTACGACAACTCGCAGATGTATCCGTTCGCGGACGAGGCACCGGGCGACACCCTGTGGGAGCTGGGGCTCCAGTTCACGGTCACGCCCGGCAAGCAGGGGTTCCGTGGCGCCGAGGAGCACTACCGGCGCAAGGGCCAGGAGCGGTTCCGGATCTTCGGCGTCCTCGTCGAGGGCGACACGGCCACGGCCGAAGGCGACGAGCTGTGGGCGGACGGTCGCAAGGTGGGCGTCATCACGTGCGGGATGTACTCGACCCTGACGTCGAAGTCGATGGCGATCGCGCGCCTCGACGTGGACCGTGCCGTGCAGGGCAGCCCGCTGGAGGTCCGCGGTGCGTCGGTCAGCGGGCCGGCCATCGCGCACACGCTGCCGTTCGATGACCCGCAGAAGACCAAGCGCAATGCCGTCGGCTGAGACGTGTCGGGCCGCGGCTGACGTGACCGGGTCGCGGGGTTGAGCCCGTGCTCGTCGAGGGCATCAAGAGCCGCCCGGTCTACGCCCCGCTGACCCCGCGAAGCGGCGGTCCGCACCTCGTCGCCGCGAACGAGGAGGGCGCGCTCGCGGTCATCGACCTCGCCGCCGCCGGCGGCGCGGCGTTCGTCGCGGCCACGCGCATCCTCTACGTGCCGGGCGGATCCGCGGGTGCCGGCCACGCGGGCCGCCTCCGCGACCTCGGCGCGCAGGCGTATCGCGAGTACCCCGCGAGCGCGGCGGCGATCGCCGCGCTCCGTTCGGAGCTCGAGATGGCCCGCATGGGGACCCAGGTCTACGTGGCGGGGACCGAGGACTTCATCGCGCAGGCCGTCCAGGCAGCGCTCGAGGCCGGGCTCGAGCTGGGGGCGATCGGCGCGGAGCACCGGGGCTCGCTCGAGCGGCGGGTCCAGTGCGTCCACTGCAAGGCCATCACCGAACGGGTCACCACCCAGCCGGTCACGTGCAGCGGCTGCGGGTTGGTGCTGCTGGTCCGCGATCACTACTCGCGCCGGATCGGGGCGTTCCAGGGCGTCTGCATCGACGCCGAGGAGCCCGGTGCGGCCCCGCCGCCCGAGCCGGTGTTCGCGTGATGACGGGCGGCGTCCCAGGGACCGGCGCGACCCGGGGCACGGCGCCGCCGCCCGCCGCCGAGGCGCCCGCGGCGATGGCGCCCAAGGTCCAGGCCCCCAAACTCGCGGTCACGGTCAGCGAGGTCGTCGATGTCACGTCCATGATCAAGCGCTTCCGGTTCGAGGCCAGCGATGGCGGCCCGTTGCCGGCATTCAGCGGCGGGGCGCACGTCATCGTCGAGATGCGCGACGGCGACGTCCTGCGCCGGAACCCGTACTCGTTGATGAGCCCGCCGACCCAGACGTCGAGCTACACGATCAGCGTCCGCCGCGACGATCACGGCCGGGGCGGCTCGCGCTTCCTCCACGACCAGGTGCGGCCCGGTCACCGGCTGCTCCTCGGGCCGCCGGTGAACCTGTTCCCCATCGACTGGCGTGCCCGCAGACACCTGCTGATCGCGGGCGGGATCGGGATCACCCCGTTCCTCGCCCAGATGGTCCAGCACGGCACGGCGGGGAGTTCGTTCGAGCTCCATCTCGCGGTCCGCGGCCGCGAGCACGGCGCCTACCTCGACGAGCTCGAAGCCCGCTACGGCGACCGGGTGCACGTCTACTGCGATGACCGGGGGGAGCGCATCCCGCTCGAGGCGCTGCTGGCCGTGCAACCGCTGGGCACGCACCTCTACGTGTGCGGTCCCGCCGGGATGATGGAGTGGGTCCTTTCGACCGCGCGGGCCGCGGGGTGGCCCGAGGGCAGCCTCCACAACGAGCGCTTCCTGGCCCCGGCGTCCGGGCTGCCGTACGAGGTCACCCTCGCCCAGTCGGGCAAGACCATCCGCGTGACCGAGCACCAGAGCATGCTCGATGCCATCGAGGCCGCCGGCGTGGACGCGCCCTACATGTGTCGCGGCGGCGCCTGCGGCGAGTGCGAGACGGAGGTGCTGTCGTGCGACGGGACGATGCTCCACAACGACGACTTCCTGTCCGCCGACGACAAGGCCTCGGGCCGCAAGATCATGCCGTGCGTCTCCCGGTTCGAGGGCCGCTCGCTGGTCCTGGCGCGCTAGCGATGGCCAGGAGGCGGCGATGACCAGCGGCGTGATCGACTTCCACGACGAAACGTTCCGCGACGACTTCACGTTCCGCAACAGCCCGGCGGGCATCCGCCGCTTCCCGTTCCCGTTCCACGAGGACCGCTACATGTACGCGGTCAACATCGAACCCCACACGCCCGGTCCGGCGGGCACCGCGTACGAACACCCGATCGACGTCGACGAGCACTACGTCGCCGAGATGCGCGACCGGGCGCTGGTCCTCGCCGAGGATCCGGGCCGCTGCCAGTCGCTGCCGCACATGACGCTGGCCGGCTGGGACCTGCTGGAACTGCTGATGGACGCACAGGCGACGGCGTATCCCGCGCACTTCGAGCTGCATCGCGACGGCGACCGCTGGCGATGGATCAATCGCCCGCTCGGCATCGACGACACGTTCACCTTCGGCGACCCGGCCACGCTGCCGTACGGCCCGATGGAGTACATCACCCGTCAGAGCCAGGGCGATTTCTGCATCGTCGATCAGCGCGACGGCAACCTGTGGATGGACGCCGGCATGGTGACGACCCAGGCGGACTGGTCGCTGGACTTCGACATCGGCATGAACTTCATGGAGTGGCACGGACCGGTGCCGCTCGCGCATGAACTGGGCGTGTTCGACCGCGCCCTCAAGTTCCTGCTCAACATCCGCCAGGGCCAGCCCGTGCGACGGCTCAACTGGACGATGACCATCAACCCGCGCCTCGACACCAGCCCGGAGGCCTACCCGCGCTGGGGCCCGGACCGGGCGACCGTCACGCCCGAGAACGTCGGGGAGAAGGTCCATCTCCGGGTGGAGCTCCAGAGCTTCTGGCGGCTGCCCCGGTCCAACGCCATCGTCTTCCCGATCCGTTGTTACCTGATCAGCCTGGACGAGCTGGTCACGGTCCCGAAGTGGGCCCGCCGCCTCCACCGGGTCCTCGAGACCCTCCCCGACGAGCTGGCCGGGTACAAGGGGTTGACCCGCTATCGACAGACGACGATCGACTGGCTGGCCGCCTACGACGACGGCGCACCCACCTCGCCCGGGTTCTTCCCGGATCCATAGGGGCCGCGCTGCGCCGCCGCGATGCCGCGCGCCTCCCGCCGACGCTTCCCGCGGCTAGCGGACCGCGTCACGCCCGCCGGCGATGATCGCGTCGAGCTCGGGGCGGGTCGGGAGGCCGGTCTGATCACCCAGGCTGCCCACGACCGCGGCCCCCGCCGCGTCGCCCCAGGCCAGGGCGGTGGGCCACGGCAGGCCATCGAGCCGTGCCGCGATGCAGGCGGCCACGAACCCGTCGCCGGCACCGATCGGGTCGACGGCGGTCGGCACCAGGAAGCCCGGATGCGTGGCCTCGTCCCCGGCGCCGGTCCGGACATAGGATCCGGCCGCCCCGAGCTTGATGACCGCGGTCGAAGGCCCCAGGGCGAGCAGACCGGCCGCGGCCGCACCCGCGTCGGTGGGTGGGCTCCCGAGGACGACGCCCGCCTCGTCGAGGTCCGCGAACACCATGTCGGCGCCGGCGACGAGGTCCCGCAGCACGGGCCGGGCGGCCGCCTCGGTCCACAGCCGGCGGCGCATGTTGACGTCCACGCTGACGGTGAGCCCATGGCGCCGCGCGAGCCGGCGGGCCGCGTCGACGGCCGACCGGGCCGACGCCGACAGCGCCGGGGTGATGCCGGTCAGGTGCAGCCAGCGGGCGCCGGCGAAGCTCGCCGCGGCGGCGCCCACGTCGTCCGCGTCGATCGCGGCACCCGCGGCGCCCGAGCGGTAGTAGCGGACATCCACGGGGCCCAGGACGCGTCGCTCGCGGACGTAGACGCCGGTCGGCGCGGCCGGATCCACCGTGATCCACCGGACATCGACGCCCTCGCCGCGCAGGCGTCGAACGATGGCCGTGCCGAACCCGTCGTCGCCGACCCTGCCGATGTACGCCGTTCGATGGCCGAGGCGAGCGAGACCCACTGCGACGTTCGCCTCGGAGCCGGCCACGTGGCGCTCGAACGAGGCGACCTCGGCCAACGGCCCCGGCGAACCGGCGACGAACGCGATCAGGCACTCGCCGAGCGTGATGACCGCCGGTGGCGTGCGGCCGTCGTCACCCGCGGCTGGGGTCATTCGGCTCAGACCGGATGCGCCGGATCCGACGGCGCGTACGCATGGCGGCCGAAATACGCGGCGGTCCGCGCCATGACGTCCGCCGAGCGGCTCAGCAGCACGTACCGCTTGTGCAGGCCGGCGAACCCCGTGGCCGCGATCGGGAGCCGGAAGTCCACGTGGCAGCCGTTCTCGCGAGCCAGGATCCCGAGGGACCCGGGCGAGTAGAGCGAGACGTGGCCGCGGAAGAACGGGTACTTCTGCGTCGCGACGTCCGAGCCATTCATGATGTTCGTGGAGCAGACCAGCAGGCCGTCCGCGTCGACGAAGCTCAGCAGGTGGGCCAGGTCCGCGCGCGGATCGAGGAAGTGCTCGATCACCTCGGACGCGACCACCACGTCATAGCGTCGCGGCGCCGGCTCGTCGGCCTTGATGAACGGCGCGTCGTCGCGGACCTGCATGATGTCCGCGATCGTCACGCTCCCCACCCCGGCGAGCCCCTCGATGTGGCGATTGTCGAGACTGCGCCCGGCCCCGAAGACCAGGACATCGAGGTCCTCCCGCCCGAGGATCTCCACCGCCATCGCCGCCATGTGGAACTCGCGACCCTGCTGCTGCTCCGTCCCGACGCGCGGTCCGGGCGTCATCTCCTCCATCGACTGGTAGCCGCGGTAGTCGAAGGTGTTGCCGGGATTCGCGACGTGGCCGCAGGACGGGCACTCGAACAGGACCAGTCGCCTGGCGGGATCGTCGCGCTTCTGGACCGCCACCCGATCCACCGGGTCCGTCCCGCAGATCACGCACGCGCTCGCCGACCCGGCGTCGGCATCGGCGATCCTGACGTAGGGGCTCGCGGAACGTCCCGCGGGCTTCCGGCCGCCGCGCGGGAGGCGCCCGGCGTGCCCGGGGCGCACGCGACGGAGCCCGGCGCGCGCGATCCTGGCCAATCGACGAGGGAGCATGGCCCTAGCGTATCGCCTGTCCCAGGCCACCGCGGTCGCGCCCGACGGCGTCAGTCCGCGGCGACCTCGTAGCCACTCGGGCCCGGGACGTACCCGAGGCTGTCCACGAAGCACCACAGCCAGTCTTCGTCGGGCTCGGCGGTCCGCATCATCGCGTGGCCGGTCTCGCGCGAGTGCGCCATCGCGTGGCGGTTGGGGCTGTCGTTGCAGCAGCTCGTCTGTCCGCAGGTCAGGCACTGCCGCAGGTGGACCCATGTCGCGCCCATCGGCACGCACACCGAGCAGACATCGAGCGGCGCGTCGACGCGGATCTCGGGTTCGAGGTGTTCGCAGGGGGAAGTCACGGGCGACTCCGATGCGGCGGTCCGGGTGAGGATACCCCCGCCGCGGTCCGTCTCACGGGTCGACCCGCCCGATGACGATGTCGAGGTCCTCCGGATGCCGGGCCAGGTAGCGCCGGACGTACGGGCAGGTCGCGATCACGCGACGGCCGAGGCGACGCGCGTCGTCGAGCGCGAAGCGCGTGATCGCGGCGGCCACGCCCCGCCCTTCGAACGCCGGGGACACCTCGGTGTGGACGAGGAGGATCCGGTCCCGTCGGATCGTGTACTCGAGGACGCCGGCCAGGACGCCATCGAGATGTGCCTCGTAGCGACCACGCTCCGGCGCGTCCGTGATGACCGGCGGTTCCTCGGTGTTGGACATCGCGCCCATTCTGACGGCGGAGGCCTCCCGGCGGGCGTGGGCCATCGATCCTCCGTCCGTCACGCGGAGGGCCCGAGCCCTCGTTCTCGGTGCCATCATGGTCATCCCTCCCGAGCCCACGACCGAGGAACGATGAGCGAACCACCGCAGTTCACGATCCTGACCGCCGCGCGCCTGCTCGACGGGACGGGCGGACCCGCCCTCGAGGACGCGGCCGTCCTGATGGACGGCGACACGATCACGTCCATCGGCCACCGGTCCGAGATCCGCCCGCCCGATGGCGCCACCGCTGCCACGCACGACTACCCGGACGCGACGATCCTGCCCGGCCTCGTCGATGGCCACACACACCTCGTGGGCATCGGCGACGGGACGCGCGGCGACGACGTCGCCGCGCAGGGCGAGGAGCTCCTGCTGGTCCGGGCCACCGTCCACGCGCGGGTGATGCTGCACTCGGGCGTCACGACCATCCGCGAGAACGGCTCGATGGGCCGGGTCCCGTTCGTCGTCCGCGAGGCGATCCGGCGCGGCATCACCGAAGGACCGCGGATGGTGGTGGCAGGGCGGGCCGTGACGATCACCGGCGGCCATCTCGGGTACTTCGGCGGCGAGGCAGACGGCCCCGACGACCTGCGCCGGACCGTCCGGCAGCTGGTGAAGGAGGGCGCCGACTTCATCAAGGTCATGTCGTCCGGCGGCAGCACGCGGAGCTCGCATCCCTACCTCCCCGCGTTCACGCCTCCCGAACTCGAGGCGATCGTCGACGAAGCCCACAGGCATGAGCGGCTCACCGCGGCGCACGCCGTCCCCAACGCGGCCATCGCCGCCGTCCTGGACGCCGGCATCGACATGGTCATCCACTGCACGATGGCCGAGGCCGACGGGACGTACCGCTACCGCCCCGACCTCGCCGACCGGATGGCGGCCGCGCGCGTCTGGGTGAACCCCACGATGCACGACCTGCGCGCGTGGCTCTGGCGCTACCGCGACGACCGGGACGCGGGCAGCCCGCCGAGCGCCGACGAGGAACGGACGCACACCGAGTTCCAGCAGATGTATGACGAGAAGCTCGACACCGTCCGGCGACTCCACGAGGCGGGCGTCCGGCTGATCGCGGGCTCCGACTCGGCGTGGGGCCATTTCCGAGCCGGCAACGGCTGGCTCGAGATCCATGCGCTGACCGACGCCGGGCTGTCCACCACCGAGGCGCTCGTCGCGGGCACGTCGGGTTCGGCCGAGGCGATCGGGGTGGCCGACGTCGCCGGGCGGCTGACGCCCGGCCGGCCGGCGGACATCCTCGTCGTCCCCGGCGATCCGATCGCTGACCTCAACGCGCTGGGCGCCCCCCTCGACGTCTTCCAGGCGGGTCGACGGATCCGGCGCGTGGCACCCTAGACCACGTCGGTCGACGGTCGGGCGCCGGCTCGCGCCGCTTGCCCGGATCCATCATCGGCTCGGGTGACGCCGGAGGCGTCCGCGTGCCAGGGAACGCGACGACGGTCCTCGGTGGGCCGCGCTCCGGTAGAGTGTCGTGACGCGATGACCCCATTCGCACGGAGCACCGGATGACCGCGACGCTCGCCCCGAACCCCATCCGCCAGGACGGCCGTGACAAGGTCACCGGAACGGGCCGGTACACGGCCGACATGACCCTCACGGGGATGCTCCACGGGGCGTTCCGCGTCGCCGACGTGCCCCATGCCCGGATCCGGCGACTGGACACCACGGCGGCACGGGCCCTCCCCGGCGTCCAGGCCGTCATCACCGCGGCCGACGTCCCGGACGTGTGGTACGGCGCGTTCGTCAAGGACCGCACCCTGTTCGCCCGCGACGTCGTGCGCTGGGAGGGCGAGGTGATCGCCGCCGTCGCCGCCACGACACCCGCGATCGCGGCGCAGGCCGCCGCCCTGATCGAGATCGACTTCGAGGTCCTGCCCGCCGTGACGGATCTGGAAGCCGCGGCTCGGCCGGGTACGGCCCTCGTCCACGCGGACTGGGCGTCCTACGCCACCGATGAGAACCTGGTCCGCGACGGCAACGTCGCCTCGCGCTCCACCATCGTCAAGGGTGATGCCGCGAGCGCCATGGCCGGGGCGGACATCGTGGTCAAGGACCGCTACGAGGCCGATGGTTCGCACGCCGTCCCGATCGAGCCGCGCGCGATCCTCGCCGAGTGGCAGGGCGATCACCTGACGATCTGGTCGTCCACGCAGGTGCCCTTCGCGGTCCGCTCGGGCGTCGCCGAGACGCTCGGGTTGCCCCAGAACCGGGTCCGCGTCATCGTGCCGCACCTCGGTGGCGGGTTCGGAGCCAAGTGCGAGCTCGGGTTCGAGCCACAGGTCGCCGCCCTCGCGCGAGCGGCCGGGCGCCCCGTCAAGCTGGTCTTCACGCGCCGCGACGAGTTCCTGCTCCCGGACCACCGCCGCGAGCGGATGATCATGGAGCTCGAGACCGGCGTGCGGCGGGACGGGACGATCGTGGCCCGACGCGGCCACCTCATCGTCGACAACGGCGCCTACAGCATGGACGAGCCGTACCTCGGCCAGATGGCCGCGATGTTCGCGGTGGGGCCGTACCGGATCCCCGATGTCGACGTGTCCGTCGACGTCGTCTACACGAACACCCAGCCATCGGGGTCCGTCCGCGCCCCCACCGGCCCAACGACGTGCTGGGCGCTCGAGCAGCACCTTGACGTCGTCGCCGAGCGGGTGGGTCTCGACCCGGTCGAGTTCCGCCGCCGCAACCTCGTCCACGAGGGCGATGCCGGCCCGACGGGCCAGATCTTCGAGCGGATCGGCGTCATCGAGACGCTGGAGAACGCCGCCAAGGCCATCGGTTGGGGCCAGACCCTGCCGGACGACGAGGCCATCGGGATCGCCACCGGCTGGTGGCCGTCGTTCCCGGGCGCGTCGGGTGCGCACATCCGGATCAACGCCGACGGGAGCGGGACGATCGTCACCGGTGCGCAGGAGTGCGGGACGGGCGCGGTCATGGCGCTCCCGATCCTCGCCGCGGAGGTCCTCGGGATGCGGCCGGAGGACTTCCGGATCCTCTACCAGGACACCGACGCGGGACCGTACGACGGCGGCGCGAGCGGGTCCCAGACCACCTTCAACAATGGCCGCGCGGTGATCGCCGCCGCCACCGAGGTCCGCGACCAGCTCCTCGCCCTCGCCGCCGAGACGCTCGAAGCGAGCGTCGACGACCTCGAGCTGATCGACGGCGTCGCGCGCGTCAAGGGCAGCCACGCCGCGTCGGTGACCATCGCCGATCTCGCGGACCAGGCCGCCGGCGCCGGCCTGCTCCTCGGCCGTGGCTCGGGGACGCCCCCGCCGACGCCCGAGGCCCAGGCGAGCAGCTGCGTCGGCCGGCTCGGCGCCGAGTCGTTCGCCGCGCCCACGTTCTTCACCCACGCCGCGCACGTCAAGGTCGATCGCGACACCGGGGTCGTGCGGGTCCTCAGGATCGCCGCGTCGCATGAATCGGGCATCGTCATCAATCCGATCGGCGCGTTCGGCCAGATCTACGGCGGCGTCGCGATGGGCATCGGGCAGGCGCTCAGCGAGGGTGTCCAGCTGACCGACGACGGCCGGCAGCGCAACCCGTATCTCCTCGATTACAAGCTCCCCACGATGGCCGACATCCCGGAGGTGCACGTCGACTTCGTGGACGCCCCGTCGCCCAACGCCGGTCCGAAGGGGCTCAAGGGGATCGCCGAGCCGCCGTGCGTGCCGACGCCCGGGGCCATCGCCAACGCGATCGCGCGGGCGACCGGCACGCGAGTCCACGAGCTGCCGATGACGCCCGAACGCGTCTGGCGCGCCACCGCGTCCGCGACGCGCGAGGCCTGACGTGGACGGGCAGTTCGTCAGTCCCACGTCGCTCGCCGACGCGCTGGCCGCGGCCGCCGCGGGCCATCGAGCGGTGGCGGGCGGCACGGACCTCGTCGTCGGGACCCGGCAGGGCAAGTTCCGCCTGCCGTCGGACCTCGTCGCGCTGGACCGGATCGCGGAGCTGCGCGGGATCGCCGAGGCGGATGACGGTCTCCGGATCGGGGCGATCACGAGCCACGCGGAGCTGGCCCGCCATGCCGGGATCCGCGAACACTGGACCGCCCTGGCGGACGCGTCGTCGATCGTCGGGTCGCCCGCGACCCGTCACGTCGGGACGCTGGGCGGGAACCTCGCGAACGCCTCGCCCGCCGCGGAGACGACCGGCCCGCTGCTCTGCTTCGCTGCCGTCGTGGAGGTCCGCTCGAGCGGTGCCAGCCGGCGGATCAGGACCGCCGACCTGTTCACCGGGCCCGGCCGCACGGCGCTCAGCCCGGACGAGCTGATCGTGGGCATCGACCTGCCGAGCCTCGCCGGCGCCGGCAGCTGCTACGTGCGACTCGAGTTCCGGCGCCAGATGGAGATCGCCGTGGTCGGGGCGACGGCGGTCGTGGTCCTCGACGGCGGCGTCGTGCGGGATGCCCGGATCGCCATCACGGCGCTCGCACCCACGGTCCGCCGCATCGCCGACGCGGAAGGATCACTGGTGGGCACGGATGGGGGCCCGACGGCGATCGATGCCGCCGCCCGACTGGCCGCCGAGGCCGCCACGCCCATCTCGGACGTCCGTGCCTCGCTCGACTACCGCCGCGCGATGGCCGCGGTCGTCGTCCGTCGCGCGGTCGCCGGCGCGATCGCCCGGGCCGGTGGCGAGTCGATCGCGATCCCGGCCTCCGCCACGCTGTTCGGAGCACGATGACGATGCGCTACCAGGCGACCCTCCACGTGAATGAGACGGCCTACGAGGTGGACCTGGACCACGGCCGGACGCTGCTGTCGGTGCTGCGCCAGGAACTCGGGCTGACCGGGACGAAGGAAGGTTGCGACGACTCCGAGTGCGGCGCGTGCATGGTGTTGATCGATGGCCAGCCGGTGAACTCGTGCTCGTATCTCGCGCTCCAGGCGGACGGCCGGGCGGTCACGACGGTCGAGGGCCTCGCGGCAGGCGGGGAGCTGCACCCCCTCCAGCAGGCGTTCCTCGAGCACGGCGGCGTCCAATGCGGGTTCTGCACGCCCGGCATGCTGATCAGCGCGACCGCGCTCCTGTCCGCCAATCCCGATCCCACCGAGGACGAGGTGCGGGCCGGTCTCTCGGGCAATCTTTGCCGCTGCACCGGCTACGTCGGCATCGTCGCGGCGGTCCGGGCGGTGGCCGCGGAGCGCGCCCCCGCCGGCTGACGGCGGGAGGCCCAGCCGACCGCCGGTCGGATCCCGGGCGGGCGACGGGCGGCTCAGCCGGATCGCGGTGCGCGCTGTTCCCGTTCGGGTCCGGCGGTCGCCCGGTCCGCGAGGGTCCGCAGGGTCCCGCGGAAGATCAGCCCGTGGACCGGGTAGAGCAGGTACCAGTAGGCGAGCCCGGGCAGACCCTTGGGCTCGAAGAACGCGGTCTGGACCAGCTGGCTTCCGCCGTCGACGGGCTCGACCTCGTACTGGAGCCACGCCCGCCCGGGGACCTTCATCTCGGCCCGGAGCCGCAATAGGTCCGGGCGGCGGATCTCCTCGACACGCCAGAAGTCGAGCGCATCGCCCTCGCGCAGGCGCTCCGGGTGGCGGCGACCCAGGCGCATCCCGACCCCGCCGACGAGCCGATCGACGAGGCCGCGGACGCGCCACAGGACGTTGGCGTATGGCCAGCCGCCGCGCCCGCCCATCCGCTCCACCTCCGCGAAGAGCCGGTCCGGGTCGGCGTCGATCAGCCGCCGGCGTCGCTCCACGATCATCCCCTCGGACGCGCTCAGTGAGGACAGGCTGGCCCGGTCGCGCGGCGCGAACGCGTCGAACCAGGTGGACTCGAACTCGTCGCCATCGGAGCGGTCCATCGCTCGTTCGAGCGCCTCGACGTACGACAGCGGCGACACGTCGAAGCGGGCCGCCGGCCGCGAGTCGGTCACGACCACCTCGGAGCGCAGGCCCTCGATGAGCGGCCGCGCGATGGCGGCCGGGACCGGCGAGACCAGGTTCACCCAATAGGAGCTGAGACGCGGCGTGAGGACGGGGACCGGGATCATCAGCCGGCGGAGTCCGCGGACCCGCGCATACGCGCGCATCATCTCGCCATACGACAGGATGTCGGGCCCGCCGATCTCCACGATCCCGCTGACGTCCGGGTGATCGAGTGCCCGGACCAGGTAGTCGAGGACGTCGCGGATGCCGATCGGCTGGCAGCGCGTGGAGACCCAACGGGGCGTGATCATGATCGGGAGGCGCTCGGTCAGGTGGCGCAGGATCTCGAACGAGGCGCTGCCTGAGCCGATGATGACCGCGGCCCGGAACTCGGTGACCGGCACGCCGTGGGACGCCAGCTCGTGGCCCGTCTCGTGGCGACTGGCCAGGTGGGGTGACAATCGTCCGGTGTCGTCACCCAGGCCGCCGAGGTAGATGATCCGTCGGACCCCGGCCCGCGCGGCCGCTTCGGCGAAGTTCGCCGCGGCTTGGCGATCGCGGTCCGCGAATCCGCGCTCGCCCTCGCCCATGGAGTGGGCCAGGTAGTACGCGACCTCGATCCCGTCGAGGGCCGGGTCGAGGGTCGCGGGGTCCAGGAGGTCGGCCTGGAGGGTCCGCGCCGCCGGGAATCGCGATCCAAGGGCATGGGCATCGCGGCTGATCAGGACGAGCTCATGGCCCCGTGCGAGCAGCAGCGGGACGAGTCGGCTGCCGATGTATCCACTGCCGCCGACGACGAGGATGCGCATACCGAGAGTATGCGGGTCGTCGGGCACGGGACGGTCCGACCCGTGATCCGAAGGAAGGTGGAGCGGGAGACGAGGTTCGAACTCGCGACCTTCTGCTTGGGAAGCAGACGCTCTGCCGACTGAGCTACTCCCGCTCGGGCGCCTGGCAGCCAGCCCATTCTAGAGGCGGTGGCGAGGCGGCACAACGGTCGCGGTCCCTCCGATGATCCGGCACCCGTCGGTGCCACTGGTACCCGACCAGCGGGCCGAGTGGCTCTGGCTGCGGATGGACCGACGGCTCATCGTGTGTGATAGGAGGACCCCATGACCACATCCCGCCCGCCCTACGCTGCCCGCCTCGAGATCGACTACCCGGAGCGGCTGGACCGACTGACCACGTTCTTTCGGCCGATCTGGATCATCCCCATCGCGATCGTCGCCAGCCTGCTCTCCGGCGCGCTGGTCGGGGCGACGGTGCTGATGATCGTGTTCCGGCAGCGGTACCCGCGATGGTGGTTCGACTTCGCCCGGGAATCGACGCGCTTCCTGACCCGCATCGGCGCCTACGCCGGTCTCCTCACCGACCAGTACCCGTCGACCGTCGACGCGCAGTCGGTGCATCTCGAGGTCGACTATCCGGACGTCGAGCGCGACCTCAACCGCTGGCTGCCGCTCGTGAAGTGGCTGCTGGCGATCCCGCACTACCTGGTCCTCGCCGTGCTGTGGCTCGTCGCGGTGATCGCCGTCGTCGTGGCCTGGTTCGCCATCCTCGTTACCGGGCGCTACCCACGGGGCCTGTTCGACTTCGTCGTGGGCGTCACTCGCTGGACGCTCCGGGTCAACGCCTACGCCTTCCTGCTGGTCACCGACCAGTACCCGCCCTTCAGCCTCGCGTGACCATGGCCGCAGCGCCGGGCGGGGCAAGGCTCTCCTGAACTGGGGGCTGATCGCCAAGGAGGTCGATCGTGACAAAGGTGCTCGTCGTCTACGGGAGTCGGCACGGTGGGACCCAGGGCATCGCGGAGCGAATCGGCGACGTGCTGCGGACCGAGGGACTCGACGCGGATGTCGCGGCCGCGGACCACGTCGAGGACGTGCGGGCCGCCGACGCGTACGTGGTCGGCAGCGGTGTCTACATGGGAAGCTGGCTCAAGGAGGCGATCGCCTTCCTCGAGGGGAACAAGGCGACGCTCGCTTCGCGACCACTATGGCTCTTCAGCAGCGGACCGCTGCCCGGCTCCTCGGCCGCCAGGAGCGCGGACGACCCCCTGGCCGACGCCCTCGGACCGGCGGAGGGCCCGGGAAGCGGCGGTCGGAAGAGGATCGCCGAACTCAGCACGGCGACTCACCCCCGCGACCACCAGGTCTTCTCTGGTGCGTTCGACCCGAACCAGGCCCCGCGCTCGATGTCCGAGCGGCTCGTTCGGCTGGTGCCGGCGTCCACGGATCTGCTGCCCGCCGGCGACTTTCGCGACTGGGAGGCCATCGAGGCCTGGTCCCGCGAGATCGCAGCCAACCTGCGGTCGGCGGGCGCTACCGCTTGACGCCGGAGCCCTCGTATGGCCGGGACGACCTTCTTCGCGATCGGTCTTAGGCGCCCCTGCGGGTGAACATCACGTGGGTCACGCCGCTCGGCGACGCGGTGACCTCGCGCACGTAGTCCTTCTCGAGGCCTTCGAGGCCGTCCCACAGGCGGACGCCACGGCCGAGCAGGATCGGGACGACCACGATATGCAGGTGGTCGACGAGGCCAGCGGCGGTGAACTCGCGGATCGTCGTCGGACCCCCGCCGATCCGGACGTCCTGGCCATTCGCCGCCGCGCGGGCCGTCTCGAGCGCCTCGGCCGGCGACGCGTCAAGGAAGTGGAACGTGGTCCCGCCCTCCATCTCGATCGATGGACGCGGGTGATGGGTCAGGACGAAGACCGGCGTGTGGAACGGCGGCTCGGGACCCCACCAGCCCTGCCAGTCGGGGTTCTCGTGCCAGCCTGGATACCCGAACTTCCCGGCACCCATGATCTCCGCGCCGACCCCGGGTCCGTGCAACCGCAGGAACGCATCGTCGATGCCGCCGCTGCCGCCCGGCTCGCCGACCATCTCGTGCCACCAGCGGGTGTCGAACATCCACTCGTGCAGCCGATCGCCGGCATGCCCGAACGGCTCGTCGTGGCTCAGGCCTTCGCCGGTGCCGAATCCGTCGAGCGAGACCGAGAAGAACTGGACGCGGGCGCGTGACATAGAGCTCGTCCTCCTGGCCTTGATGATGGCGCCCCCACGTCACGACGTCGAATGCCGCCGGGTCGATCGTTCGGCCGTCGAGCGGTCTAGTCGTCCCGGAGCAGTTCCGTCGGCGCCAGGTGGCTGACGAGACGCGCCGCCACGACCGACGCGATCACCGTCGCCGCGGCGACGAGCACGGCCGGCGTGGCAGCCGACGACGCCGGCAGCGCGTACGCGGGGTCGACGACGAACAGCGGGCGCAGCACGGCGACGAAGTACCCACCCATCGCGCTGCCCGTGATCAGGCCGGCGACCGTCCCCGCGATGGCGACCGTCCCGGCCTCGGCGACGATCAGGGCGCCGACCGTCCGCGCCCCGAGGCCCTGCGCCCGGAGCGTGACGTACTCGCGGCGGCGATGCAGCAGCAGCCCGAAGACGAAGATCGCGATCGCGACTACGGACATGGCCAGGGCGAAGGTCGAATCGAGGTCCGCTAGTCCGGCCACGTTGAGCGCCGCGAGACTCGACTGATCCCGCGCCAGCGTGCTCGCGCGCGTCTCCACCTGGACGAAGTCGTCCGCGACGGGGGTCCGCGAGAACGCCTCCAGCGCCCGGGTCAAGCCCGCGTCGCTCGGGTCGTCGGTCGAGGCGAGGAAGAAGTCCGGCGTCTTCGATGGCACCCGGATCGCGTGCTCGTGGATCGACATCACGGCATCCGCGCCGTCCGGGAACCCGGGGACGCGCTCGAACAACCCGGCGATGCGCAAGTCCACCTCCACCTGCTCCGGCGTGGCGCGCGCGAGCAGGACGTGGAGGGTGTCGCCTGGCTTGGCCCGCAGGAACTCGGCCATGTCACGGCTGACGAGGATGGTCGTGGGGTCGGCGCTGAGGGTCGCCAGTGCCGCGGCCGCACCACCGGTCCCGAAACCGGCGTCGTCGATCGGCGCGACGGCGGCGAACGAATCGGGATCGATGGCCGCGAGATTGGCCGGGTCCGACGTCCGCGCGCTGCGCAGGATGACGTTGCTGACGCCGTAGATGACGGGCGATGTCGCGGCGATGCCCGTGACCCGGAACGATCCGGCGGCGCCCACGCCATACGACCGCTGGGATGTGGGCGTCGGCGCGATCCGGACGTCCGAGCCGTTGGCGTATCGGGCGTCCCGGGCTTTGGCCACGTCATATGAGGCGGTGAAGACCGTGAGACAGGTGGCGAGGCCCACGATCAGTGAGATCGCGATGGCGCCGTTCGCGATGGCCCACGGTCGACGCCCGATGCTGAGCCGGTACAGGCTGCCGAATGGCCGCCCGATCGCGGTGGACGAGCGCGGCGCCGTCCGCCCCAGCAGCGATCCGATCAGCCGTGCCGCCACGAGACTGCCGGTCACCCACACCGCCACGGGCAGGACCAGCAGCCCGACGTTGAGTTCAACGGCCCGCCCGAAGTAGACCGACCCCGCCACGCCGGCGAAGGCGTCCGTCGCCACGGCGAACGCGGTCCCGACGAGCACGACCACCAGTCCCACGAGGTCCATCCGGACCCGTCGCCACAACGGCGGACGTGTCGAGTGCCGCGCCCGATCCTCGGCGATCTCCCGGTCGATGGAGCGACGCCCCGTGATGTAGAGCGCGAGACCCGTGGACATGAACCCGCCGGCGCCCCCAAGGACCCCGGACGTCGCGAGGCTCGCGGCGCTCGCCCGGCCGAGTGACTCCTGCCCCAGGATCGCGGCGGCCACGACGTAGCCGAGGGCGAGCCCGGCGATCGATCCTGCGCCCGTGAGCAGCCCGGTCCGAACGGCGAGCATCCGCAACAGGTGACCGCGGCTGGCGCCGCGGATCCGGAGCGTGGCGCCCTCCCGCCGCGCGGCATCCGCCATCACGGTGCCGGCATAGGCGGCCAGCAGCGCGGCCAGGATGAGCCCCGGGACGCCGAGGAAGACGAACAGCCGCTTCGCCACGGCCGAGTCCGCGGCCGCCACGGTGAGCGTGTTCGAGATGTTATCGAGCAGGTAGTCCTGGTGCGTCGCCACGGCTCCGATGGCGTCAGCGATCGCCCGCGTCTCCGCGACGGCCGTGGCGGGGTCCGCGTGCAGCCGCTCGCGCTCGAGCGTCACATCGACCTCGCGGATCGGCGGGTTCTTCAGCCGTCCCCCGAGGGCCGTGGCCGCCCGTTCGTAGGCGGGCTGGACGACGCCCGCGAAGACGTCGGGCGGGACGACGATGGCGTTGCGCGAGTAGATGAACGTCTCCAGGTCCCCACCCCGCCGACTCGAGAACAGCGAGCGCGACCGGCTGAGGTCGGCGACGCCACCGATCGTCGCCAGGAACGTCGTCGTGTCCGGGAGCGCGACGGTGACCACGTCGCCGATACCGGCCCCGAGTGCCCGGGCCGCTTCGACGCTGATGAGGGCCCGGCCGGGCTCGATCGCGCCTTCGACGATCCGGATCGTGTCGTCATGCTCGGCGTAGTCGGCGTCGAAGCCGATGACCTTCGTCGGCCCAGCCGCCACGCGGCCATCGAACGTCAGTGCCCCCGCACCGAGGTCGGCGAGGGACAGCTGGCTCGCGTGGTCCACCCCGTCGAGGGCCGCGATCATCCCGACGAGGTCGTCGAGCGGCACCGTCGCGGGCTCATCGGCTGCGACCGGGCTCACGGACTCCCGGGTGGAGAAGGTCGACGCGACCGAGGTCGCCTCGAGCGTGACCGCGGACGTCGCCTCGATGCGGTACGTCACGACGCGCCGTTCACCGGCCCCGATGCGCCCGAGGTTGTAGCCCATCACGGCCGGCCCGTGCGCGAACGGGTTGTCGTCGAAGCCGGTGATGGGCGCGTCGTCCACCGCGGCCGATCCCGCGACGAACGCGAGACCCGCGCCGGGCAGCGATCGGATCGTGACCTCGTGGGCGTCGACCTCGCCCGGGTTCCGGACCTCGAGCACGACCTCGGCCCGCGACCCGGCCGCCATGGCCCCGGCCGGTTCCAGGCGCTGGGACATCATCAGCGCGCCGCCCACCCGCTCGGTGACGATGCGCTGGATGTCGATCGGCAGGGGAGCGACGGCACGTTGCGTCATCGACGCCGACAGCCCGTCGACGAAGAACAGGACGCCACAGCACAGGCCGACGCCGAGGGCCACGCCCACCATCGTCGAGAGCGTCCGGCGCGGGTTGCGGACGAGGTCCGCGACGACGTACCTAACCAGCACGACGCGTCTCCGCGACCGATCCACCCGCCTCGAGATGGATGGTCCGTGGCAGGTACGCGGCGATCGCCGGGTCGTGCGTGACGACGACGAGCGTGGCCCCGATCTCGCGGTGGACCTCGACGAGGAGTTCGGCGACGATCCTGGCACTGGCGGCGTCCAGGGCACCGGTCGGCTCGTCGGCGAGCAGGACGCTCGGCCGGTGGACGACGGCCCGCGCGACGGCGACCCGCTGGCGCTCCCCGCCGGAGAGCTCGTCCGGCAACCGCCGCGCGAGCCGGGCGAGACCCAGCCGCGCCAGGAGGGCCGGTACGTCCGGCGCCACGGCCTCGGCGTCCGCGACGACGTCGCCATCGCCCGACCGGTCCGGCCGGCAGATCGCGAGCTGGAGCGCGACGTTCTCCTCGACCGTCAGGTAGGGGAGCAGGTTGTCGGTCTGGTAGACCATGCCGAGCGAGCGCCGTCGGAACCGGACCCGCTCCGGTTCGCCGAGCGCCGAGATCGTCTCGCCGCCGATCGTGACGGACCCCTCCGACGGGACCGCGAGCCCGGCCAGCAGGCCGAGCAGCGTGGACTTCCCGCTCCCGCTCCGGCCCATCACCGCGACGCCATCCCCGCCGTCGATCCGCACGGGCGGGCAGTCGAGCGCCCGGACGGGGCCCGTCCGCCCGTCGTAGTCGACGATCAGCCGAGACGTGACGATCGCGCTCGCGCCGGTCACCCAGGCCGTCTCGGTCAGCGTGGCCATACCGCCCCGTCCCGGATCGCGTACCGCTCGTCCGCGAGGTCCGCCAGTGCCACGTCGTGCGTCACGAACAGGACCGCCACGTCAGAGGCGAGGACCTCGTCGACGACTCGCCCGGCCGTCTCGCCGTCGAGCTGCGCGACGACCTCGTCGGCGAGCAGCAGGTCCGGGTCGTTCGCCATCGCGACGGCCAGCGAGACGCGCTGGGCCTCGCCGCCGGACAGCTCCCTGGGCCGGTGGCGGGCTCGCCCGGCGACGCCGAACCGCTCGAGCGCCGCCAGCGCTCGTTCCCGTGTCCGGACGCCACGCCGTTCCGGTCCGAACGACATCGCCAGCTCCACGTTCTCGCCCGCGGTCAGGAACGGGATCAGGTTGTCCGACTGGAGCGCGATCCCGATCCGTCGCGCCCGGAGCCCGGCGCGCGCGGCGTCGTCGAGGTCGTGCATCGGGACGCCGTCGATCTCCACGATCCCATCGGTCGGTCGCAGCAACCCCGCGATGAGCGACAGCAGGGTGGACTTCCCGCTGCCGGACGGCCCGATGAGACTCGCCTTCTGCCCGGGTTCGATCGTGAGGTCGACGCCGGAGAGGACAGGGACGGCCTGGTCGGGCGGCCCGTACGACTTCGAGATCCCGGACAGCCGGACGATGGGCGCCGTCGTCATGGCGCGCGCTTCGATGGCGGCGCGGACCCGAACACGTCCTTCGCGACCTTGCGCGCGTGCTTCTCGAGATCCAGCACGGTCTGCGACGCCTCGGCCAGCCCCTCGGGGCTCAGGACGAGGAAGTTGATGAGCTCGAACGTGTCCTGGTGCAGGCTGGCGTCGAAGGGGACGTTGTTGATGACCCCGACACCCGGCGCGTACGACTTGTTCTCGTTGTCGGGAGCCCCGATGTTGCCTTCCATGACCACGCGGACGTCGTCGAAGCAGCCGAATTTCACGCACTCACGGATGCCGACCCTGACGGGCTGGCCGATCGACGCCGCTTCATCGGGTGCCTTGCCGATGAACCAGCGCAGGGTCCCCATGTCGACGTGCGCCGGCGACAGGATCCCGTGCTCGGCGCCCCCGCCGGCGCCGAGATAGGCGCTGTCGATGTTGGTGAAGGCTCCGCCCTCGTACTCCTCGGTGTAGCCGCCGAGGATCCAGACGTTCCCGTCCTTGTCGAGCGCCAGGTAGTCCATCCCCACCTGCGACACCTCGCCCGAGTCCGTGGACTCATCGAGCATCGCGATCGTCGGGACTCCGTCGATGATCCGGATGACGTCGGTCATCGTCGTGATGATCTCGTGAGGCACGACGCGTGACCCAACCTCGGTGGTCCCGGCGCGGACCCACTGGAGCCCGGGCTTGAGCGGATGGAACGGATTGGTGTCCAGCCGCGGGTCCACGAAGATCGCCGGGTCGAACGGGATCTTCGTCCCCTCGAAGTCGGGGTCCGAGTTCTGACTGGGCGGCGTGGGCTCAGGGGTCGGTGTCGGGACGGGCGTCGGCGTCGGGGTCGCGGTCGGAGCGGGCGTGGCGGGCGCGGTCGGTGCGGCGGATGTCGGCGCACTCGATGGGACGCTGCTGGTCGTGCTGGTCCCGCATGCGGCGACCGCCGCGGCGAGACCGGCGGCCATCAGGGCCCGCCTGGCAGACGATGGGTGTTGGCGAGGTGATCGTCCGAGCATGTGGCTGTCCTCCGGTGCGAGCGAACCGGGACGAGCCTGCTCCCTTCCAGATGAGAGCCAGATGAATCGGAGATGAGGGCCCGGTGAACGACCAGGCGCCAGGCCTACGCCGGCAGGCGGATCTCCACGACAGCTCCACCGTCGGCGCGGTTGCGCGCCGAGACCGTGCCCCCGTGGGCGTCCACGATCACGCGCACGATCGAGAGCCCGAGACCCGTCCCGCCCGCCTCGCGGCCTCGGGCAGCCTCGGCGCGGCTGAACGGCTCGAAGGCGCGCTCGAGGAAGTCCGCCGGAAAGCCGGTGCCCGTGTCCTCCACGACGATCGCGAGGCCGCCGTCCCGTTCGGACCCGTGGATGAAGACCCGCCCACCCGCCGGCGTCGAACTCAGCGCGTTGTCGATCAGGTTGCTCACGGCCTGACGGATCCGGTCGGCATCGAACCGCCCGACGATCGCGCCGTCCGCCCGCACATCGAGCGCCACGCCCGCGGCCGACGCGCGCGCCTCGAAGCGGGCGGCGGTCTCACGAAGCACGGTCCCGAGGGCCTCGGGCTGTCGCCGGACGGGGAGCCGGCCACCGTCCGCCCGGGCGAGGACGAGCAGGTCCTCCGCCAGCCGCGTGAGGCGTTCGGATTCCTCGAGGGCGCTGCGCAGCGCCGCTTCGAGCTCGTCGGCCGAGCGCGGACGGGACAGCGCGAGGTCCAGCTCGGCGTGGAGGTTGGCCAGGGGCGTGCGGAGTTCGTGGCTCGCGTCGTCCACGAACCGTCGCTCGCGCAGCACCGCGGTCCTGAGCCGCCCGATCATCGCGTTCAGGCTGTCGCCGAGCCGAGTCAGCTCGTCACCGGACCGTGGCACCACCAGCTCGCGGTCGAGGTCCGTCCCCGAGATGGCCTCGGCCTCCTGGCGCATCCGCTCCACGGGCCGCAGCGCGGCACCCGTCACGAGCCACGCGACGACCGACGCGAGGAGGGTGGCCAGCGGCCCACCGACGAGCAGCAGCGGCCGCAGGCGGGCCAGCGTGGCCTCCTCGTCCTGGATCGCCGCGCCCACCAGTAGCGCCCCCCCGCCCGGCATCGGGACGATGCGCATCCGTGCCGGGATGGTCTCCTCGGTCGTGGTGACTTCGGCCACGAGCGAGCGCGGACCGGGGTTCGCGACCTGTCCGGGCGTGAGGAGTGGTCCGGCGGCGACGTCCGGCGACGACTCGACCAGCCCGCCGTCCGCGCCGTAGACCTGGATGAAGGCGTCACCGGGATCCACGGTCCAGGGCTCCGGCACGATGGGCCCGTCGTCGGCAGCATCGAGCAGGTCTTCGGCCCGGTCCTGGAGGCGATCGTCCACCGCGGCGATCAGGCTCGCCTGCAACCGGGTGTACACGAACACCCCCAACGCCCCGATGACGAGGGCCATCAGGACCGCGCTGACGAGCGTGAGCCTAACGCGGATCGGCAGACGCATCGATGGGCTCCGCCCGCAGCCGATACCCGGATCCGCGGACCGTCTGGATCGTGTCGCGCCCGAACGGGAGGTCGATCTTGCGGCGCAGGTAGCGGACGTAGACGTCCACGACGTTCGAATCGCCGTCGTAGGCGAAATCCCACACGTGCTCGATCATCTGGGTCCGTGACAGCACGTCGCCCGCATGGCGCATGAAGAACTCGAGCAGGCTGAACTCCTTGGCGGTCAGCTCGACCTCCGTCCCGGCCCGGGTGACCCGGCGCCCGGCGGGATCGAGGACCAGGTCGCCCACTCGGACGAGCGCCGGGCGCTCGCTCGCGCCGCGACGCCACAGGGCGCGCAGCCGCGCGAAGAGCTCGCTGAACGAGAACGGTTTCGTCAGGTAGTCGTCGGCGCCCGCGTCGAGGCCGGCCACCCGATCGGTGACGGCGTCCCTCGCGGTGAGCATCAGGATCGGTTGCCAGCGCCCGGCCGCCCGGAGGCGCCGGCAGACGTCGAACCCGTCGATGTCCGGCAGCATCACGTCCAGCACGATGGCGTCGAAGGCGACCTCGGTCGCGAGCCAGACGGCATCCACCCCGGTCCGGGCCACGTCGGCGACGTGCCCCTCTTCCTCCAGGCCGCGCTTGAGCAGCCCGGCCATCTTCGTCTCGTCCTCGACGACCAGCACGCGCATCCGAACCTCCGGTCGCGGACAGGCTACTGCGCCCCAGATGAGAGCGAGATGAAGAAGCGCGGTGCCGCTGGTCCTAGGAACGCAGTCGACGCCCCTGGGGGTCGTATGGCAGCTCCGGCAGGACGGTTGCCGTGCGCGGCTCGCCGACGATGTGGATGGTGAGCGTCGGCTGCGTCTCGATCACGTCGCTCTCGACGTAGGCGAGCGCGAGGCTCATCCCGACGTGGTGGCCGTAGGCGCCCGACGTGACCGCGCCCACCAGGCGCCCATCGAGCCAGATGCCGTCGTCCTTCGAGGCATCGGCATCGTCCGCATCCACCTCGAGCAGGACCAGCCGCCGCGGCGCCCCGCGATCGCGGTCCTCCAGCGCCGCGTCGCGCCCCACGAAGTCCCCCTTGTCGAACGCGACGAACCGGTCCAGCCCGGACATGCCGGGCGTGATGTCCTGGCGGAACTCGGCAGACCAGATCCCGTAGCCCTTCTCGAGCCGCAGGCTGTCGAGCGCGCGGTCCCCGATGAGCCGCATCCCGTGGGCGCGCCCCGCGTCGCGGAGCTCCTCGTACAGGACCCGGTGGCGATCGGCCGGCACGACGATCTCGTAGCCCAGTTCGCCGGTCAGCGAGATGCGCCCGACGACCGCCTCGGAGGACCCGACCCGCATCGTCCTCGCGGTCAGGAACCCGAATGCGGCGTTCGCCATGTCCGCGCCGGTCAGCGCGCTCAGGATCGCCCGGGAGGCTGGACCCGAGACCGAGAACCCCATCCGCTCCTCGGACAGGTTGCGCAGCGTCACGCCGGTCGCCGGCAGCTGGCTCCGGAACCAGCGCAGGTGCCAGTCCTGGAGGTAGTACGAGCCGGTGAGCCAGAACCGGTCGTCGTCCAGGCGGGTCACGGTCAGGTCGCCCATCAACCGGCCGCTCGGGCCGAGCATCGGTGCGAGGCGGATCCGCCCGACCGCCGGGATCCGGGCGGCCAACAGGTGGTCGAGCCACGCCTCGGCGCCCGGTCCGGTCACCTCGTAGCGCGAGTACTGGGCGATCTCCGTGGCGCCCGCGGCAGCGCGGACCGCGGCGACTTCCTCGGCGACGAACGGCTCGGCATTCGACCGACCGAACGCCGCCACTTCGGTGAAGTCCGGATCGGGCGCGAAGTAGAGCGCGACCTCCAGGCCCCAGTTCACCGTGAACCGCGCACCCGCATCGGCGAAGAGGTCGTAGCAGGGCGTCACCTTGAGCGGCCGCGCGGCGGGCAGTTGCTCGTTGGGGTAGGCCATCACGAAGCGGCGCGCGTAGAACTGCGCGGTCGTCGCCCGCAGATAGGCGTCATCGGCCGCATACGCGCCGAAGCGGGTCACGTCCATCCCGAAGGCGTCGAGCCCGGGCTCGCCATCGATGATCCAGTTCGCCAGGACCAGGCCCACCCCCGCGGCCTGCGAAAAGCCGGCGAAGACGCCGCACGCGGCCCAGTAGCCGGGCAGGCCGTCGAGCGGCCCGACGAGCGGGTTCCCGTCCGGCGTCGCGGTGAACGCGCCGTGCACCCACTTGCGGATCCCCACGTCGCCGAGGACGGGGAAGCGCCGGTACGCCAGTTTCAGCTCGGGCGAGATCCGCTCGATGTCCGGTGGCAGCAGCGTCATCCCGAAGTCCCACGGGGCGCCGTCCACCTCCCAGTGGGTCGGGCGCTCCTCGTAGACGCCGAGCAGCAGCCCGTCCCCTTCGCGCTGGAGATAGGTGAAGCCCTCCAGATCGGTGACGGCCGGCATGAGGCCGTCGATGGCCGCGATCGCCGGGATCGCCTCGGTCACGAAGTAGTGGTGGGGCATCGGCACGAGCGGGTGGTCCACGCCAACCATCCGCCCGACGCGGCGCGCCCACAGGCCCGCGGCGTTGATCACGTGCTCGGCGACGACCGTGCCCTGCTCGGTGACCACGTCCCAGCCGTCGTCGCGGCGACGCGCCAGGTCCGTCACCCGGTCGCCCTGGACGATCTCGACGCCGAGCGCCCGGGCCGCCTTCGCATACGCGTAGACGGCGCCGTTGGGATCGAGATTGCCCTCGTCGGGATCGAACAGCGCCCCGTGGAGCCCGTCGGTGTCGATGATGGGCACCATCGCGGCAGCCTCGTGGGGGCTCAGCAGGTAGGCGCCGTCATTGCCCTGCGCCCGCATCAGCGCGAGCTCCCACTTCAGCCAGCGCCACCGTTCCGCCGAGCCGGCCAACTCGAGACCGCCCGAGGCCTTGAGACCGAGGTCCTGGCCGCTCTCCGCCTCGATCTTCGGGTACATGTGCATCGTGTAGCGCTGGAGCGCGGCGATCTGCGTGTCCGCGTTGATGCCGTGGAACCCGCCCGCGGCATGCCATGACGACCCCGCCGTCAATCGGTCGCGCTCGATGAGCACGACGTCGGTCAGGCCGCGCAGGGCGAGGTGGTACGCGACGCTGACGCCGACGATCCCGCCGCCGACGATCACGACGCGGTACTGGCTGTCCATGCGCGAGGAGGATAGCGGCCGACCCCGCCCGCGAACGGCCCCGGTCCGCGGTGTGGATCCCGACCCGGCGCTACTCCATCAGGGCGTAGCTGCCGTCGGCGTCGTGTCGTTCGCGACCCGTCAGCGCCGGGGTGAAGACACAGACCAGGCGGAGCTGGCCCTCGAGGGCTCGAAGGATGTGCGCGTCGTGGCGGTCGAGGGCGTAGAGCGTACCCGGCACGATGGGATGCACGTCCCCGGTCGCGACGTCGACGACCTCGCCGATGCCGGCGATGCAGTAGTTGGTCTCGATGTGGTTCTTGTACTGGAGGGTCAGCTCACAGCCCTCATCGAGCACCGTGTCGTGGAGGGAATAGCCGAAGCCGTCGTCGCCCAGCAGGAGCCGGCGGCTCTCCCATCCGTCGCCCCTGGCATGGCGGTCCGTGTCGATGATGTGCTCGAGCCGTTTGACGATCATGATCAGGACTCCGGATCCGGGCGATGGTCACGCCACATGGTCCATGCTAGTGGTCCGCCTGCTCGCCCATCGCTGACCCAGGAGTGGATCATGTGCACGATCGGGACCTTGCGCCTCGCGGCCGACGAGTACGTGCTGTTCAAGAACAAGGATTTCATCCTGCCGCGGTACTCGGACCGCCTCGTGCTGGAACGGGACCTGTTCGGACCACGGGGACTCGAGACCTTCGCGGAGGACGAGACCGTCGAGAGCGTCTTCTCCGGCCTGTCCGTGGGCGCGAACCGGCACGGGCTGTTCGCCTGCGACAACAACGTGAAGATCACCGACGAGCATCACCAGAACTACGACCGGCTCGTGGAGACCGCCCTCCGGAAGGCGACGAGTGTCGCGGATGCCATCGCCGCGATCACCGACGCGGTGGCGGCGCAGCCGTCCTGGTGGGGCAACCTCATCCTCGCGGATCCGCAGCATCTCGCCGCCGTGGAAGTCCGCGGACGCGAGGTCCGCGTCGAGCACGCGACCTCCCGGATCTTCCGGACCAACCATCAGCCGCTGTTCGGGGAGACCGGCTCGCCCGAAGACCTGCCCTGCTCCGCACGGCGTTTCGCGTCCGCGCGATCACGACTCGGTGACCTGCGCTCGATCGATGACGTGAAGGCGATGCTGGCCTCGCACGACGACGGCGAGACGGGCATCTGCAACCACGGCGTGCCACTGACCACCGTCTACTCCTACGTGCTCCATCGGCAGGGTGATGAGACGACCCTGCACGTCGCGCACGGACGGCCGTGTGAGGCGACGTGGAGCGACCTGCCCGTGCCGCTCGGCGCCCGGTGGACGGCGACGAGCCGGGCCGAGTTCGAGTCTGGCTATCCGGGTGGTTTCGCGGCCTGACCGCGGCGTCAGCGCGCCTCGCCGCGACGCTCGTTGCGCGACGGGCGGTCAGTCGAGCGGGGCGAACCTGGCCGAGAAGTGCCGCAGGGCGCGAGGTTCGTCGACGATCCGGAAGCCCCGCAGGTCGGCGCCGTGCGCCGCGACCCAGCCGACGACCTCGATCACGTAGTCGATGTGGCTCTGCGTGTAGGTCCGGCGCGGGATGGCGAGCCGGACGAGGTCCATCGCCGCCGGCGTCTCGGTGCCGTCCGGGTGGCGTCCGAACATGACCGTCCCGATCTCGCAGCCACGGACCCCACCCTCGCGAAACAGCGCGACCGCCAGCGCCTGGCCGGGATACTCGAGCGCCGGGATGTGCGGCAGGAGCGCCCGGGCGTCGATGTAGACCGCGTGCCCCCCGACGGGTCGCACGATCGGGATGCCGGCCGCCGTGAGCGCATCCCCCAGATACGCGGTGGAGCGGATCCGGTAGCGCAGGTAGTCCTCGTCGACCACCTCGCGCAGGCCCTGGGCGATCGCCTCGAGGTCCCGCCCGGCGAGACCGCCGTACGTCGGGAAGCCCTCGGTGAGGATCAGCAGGTTCCGGCACTGTTCCGCCAGCGCGTCGTCGTTGACGGCCAGCCAGCCGCCGATGTTGGCGAGCCCGTCCTTCTTGGCGCTCATCGTCATCCCGTCGGCGAGTGACGCCATCTCGCGGACGATGTCCGGGATCGATCGGTCCGACTGGCCCGCCTCGCGCTCGTGGATGAACCACGCGTTTTCGGCGAACCGGCACGCGTCGAGGAAGAGCGGCACGCCGTGGCGATCGCACACCGCCCGCACCTCGCGCAGGTTCGCGAGCGACACGGGCTGGCCGCCGCCACTGTTGTTGGTCACTGTGACGAAGACCGCCGGGACCGCCTCCGCCCCGCGATCGGTCAGGAACGCGTCGAGCGCGGCCACGTCCATGTTGCCCTTGAACGGATGCAGGGCCGATGGGACGCGACCTTCGGGGATGACGAGATCCACCGCGTCGGCGCCGGTCGCTTCGACGTTGGCGCGCGTCGTGTCGAAGTGCGTGTTGTTCGGGATCGCCTTGCCCGGCCCGCCGATGACCGAGAACAGGATCTTCTCCGCGGCCCGGCCCTGATGGGTGGGGATGATGTGGCGGAACGGGAAGAGCGTCTGCACCGATTCCTGGAACGCGAACCACGACGGCGAGCCGGCGTAGGACTCGTCGCCGCGCTGGATGCCCGCCCACTGGTCGCGCGACATCGCGCCGGTGCCCGAATCGGTCAGCAGGTCGACGATGACGTCCTCGGCGTGGACGCCGAACAGGTTCCAGCCCGCTTCGCGCAGGGCAGACTCGCGCTCCTCGGGCGTCTTGAGCCGGATCGGCTCCACCGAGTGGATCCGGAACGGCTCGATGATCGTCTTCCAACGGTCCATGCCCGGGAGCATAGGCCGCGGCGACCAGGCGCGGGCCCCGGACCAGGTCAGATGGCGCTCGCCACCCGGAGTCCTTCGAGCACGGCCTCTTCCACGGTCCGCGGCGCCAGGCAATCCCCGATGCCGTGGACCTCGCCGTCGAACGCGCCGGGCTCGCCCAGCGCGGTGAGCAACTCGTCCACGGGGTCGTGGCCCTGGGCGAGGACGAGCGCCGCCACGTCCTCCACGACGACGGCCTCGCCGGTCAGCACGTGCTGGAAGAAGACCGCGGACCCGTCGTAGCCGAAGAGCCGCACCAGCGGCGTGACGGTCACCCCGGCCCGTGCCACGCCGGCGATCATCGCGTCGCGGACGTACTGCTGGATGCGTTGTCCGGGCATGTAGCCATCCACGCCGAGGGTCACCTTCCGGCCGCGCTCCGCCAACAGTTCCGCAAGGCCGAGGCCGATCCAGTCGCATCGCCAGTCCGCGACGACGACCCGGCCCTCCGGGACCTTCGCGCCCCGCAGGATCTCCCACGCATCGAGGACCACCGGCGACCCGGTCAGCTCCATCGGTGGCCGGCGAGGGCTGGCGCCCGTGGCGACCACGACCACGTCCGGGCTCTCGAGATGGATCAGCGCGAGGTCCACGGTCGTCCCGGTCACGATGCGGACGCCGGCGCGTTCGGCCTCGCCCGCGAGGTTCGTCACGACCCCGCCGAACTCCGCCCGACCGGGGAGGCGCTCGGCGAGCAGGGCCTGGCCACCCACCCGTCGGGCGGCCTCGTACAACGTGACCCGGTGCCCCCGTTCCGCGGCGACCGTCGCCGCCTTCAGCCCGCCCGGTCCGCCGCCGATCACAAGCACGTCACGGGCGGCGGGCGCGCGCCGCCGCTCCCCGAACTCCAGCTCGCGGCCACTCTCCGGGTACTGGATGCACGAGATCGGGTACCCGGCGTGGAAGTGCCCGATGCACGCCTGGTTGCAGCCGATGCACGCGCGGATCTCGTCGACCCGGCCATCGTCGGCCTTGATCGGGAGCAGCGGATCGCAGATGAGCGCCCGGGTCATCGCGCAGGCGTCCGCCTGCCCCAGCTCGAGGACCCGCTCGGCCTCCTGTGGCTGGTTGATCCTTCCGGCCACGATGACCGGGACGCGGACGACGGATTTCGCCTGCGCGGCCAGCGGCGCCGTGTAGGCGTTGGCCACGGTCATCGGCGGCACGATGTGGTCCGAGCCCGCGAGCGTGGCGGACGTCCCGGCCACGACGCTCACGTAGTCGATGAGCCCGTCGGCGTCGAGGGTCGCGAGCGCCGGCAGGACGTCGTCCGGCGTCAGGCCCTCGGGCGTGATCTCGTCGATGGAGATCCGGAGCCCCACCACCGGCTCGCGGCCGACCTCGTCCCGGATGGCCGCGATCGTCTCGCGCAGGAACCGCAGGCGGTTCTCCGCGGTCCCGCCGTAGCGATCCGTCCGCAGGTTCACCCTCGGGTTCAGGAATTGCGCGGGCAGGTAGCCGTGGCTGGCCACGACCTCCACGCCATCGAGACCGGCGTCGCGGAGCCGTCTCGCCGCCGACGCGTAACCCGCCCGGATCTCCTCGATGAGCGGGATCGGCATCGCGCGCGGCATGACATGGAACCGCTCGTTCGGCACGGCCGATGGCGCGAGCGCGACGGGCAACGAGCCGTCCATGGACTCCATGAGTTCCCGGCCGTCGTGGAAGATCTGGCCGACCACCGCGCTGCCGTGTCCGTGGACGGCCGCCGCCAATCGACGGAAGCCGGGGATGCACGCGTCCTCGGTCGCCATCAGGACATGGGAGGTATATCGCGCGCTCTCGTGGACACCGGCCACCTGGACCACGATGAGCCCGACGCCGCCGGCCGCCCGCGCTGCCTGATACGCGATGAGCTGGTCGCTGACGAACCCGTCCACCGCCATGACCGTGTCATGCCCCGAGGACACGATCCGGTTGCGGATGGTCACGCTCCCGATCCGCAGCGGCTCGAAGAGGAGCGGGAACGGTCGCGGCCGGTCGGACATCGACGGACCTCCAGGGCGAGTGGCGCTCACGGCCGCGTCACTCTAGCGCGCTGGCGCGCGGGCGGGCGGCATGGGCCTGAGCGGCGAGACCGGAGGTCGTACGACCAGCGACCGATGGTCTGCGTGGCCCGTGTCGACGATGCTCGGACGAAACGAGGCGTCGATCATCTGACGTCCGCAGCCATCGGAGATCCAATGATCCGTCGAAGCATCCTCATCGGCCTGTTGGCCGTGGCCGCCCTCGGGACTGGTGCAGCACCCGTCGCCGCGAAGGACGGCGACATCATCACCCGTGGCTCCTGTTCCGGAGCGACGGACTGGAAGCTGAAGCTGAGCCCCGAGAACGGCCGGATCGAGGTCGAGTTCGAGGTCGACCAGAACCGGAATGGTCGCGTGTGGCGCGTGGTCATCAAGCAGGACGGCACGCGGGTCTGGCGTGGCCTGCGGACCACGGTCGCACCGTCCGGATCCTTCGAAGTCCGCAAGGTCCTGTCGAACGCGGCCGGCGCCGATCGGATCGTGGGCAAGGCGACCAACCTCGCGACCGGCGAGGTCTGCCGGGGC
>CAYMTJ010000012.1:0-52661 GCA_964393345.1 uncultured Anaerolineaceae bacterium
CCCGGGAGCATCAGGCGCCCGCCGTCGCGGCCCTGGGCGGCGATGTAGTCGAGGAACGTCGGCTGGTCCGGGAACGTGTTCCACTCGTCGCCGTGGAGGTCGTTGAACTCGAACAGGTCGTCGTCGAGGAAGCACGGCGGCCCCGCGGACGGGACCACGAAGCGCGGATCGAGCACCTCGATGTACCGGAAGGCACGCGCGAGCTGGGCGACCCGCTTCTTGTGCCCGAGGACCTGCTGGGCGTTGTCGGGGTAGTCGTAGACCATCGGGTACCAGATGGCGCCGGAGAACTGGAGGAAGGCGGCGTCGAGCGGCCCGCCGACGAGCAGCTTGTCCGGCTCCGGCGGCCGCGAATCGTTCATGTTGAGGACCCGCACGTCGCCGTCGTCGATGAGCAGCGCGGAATCGCCGATGGGTCCGTCCGTGGGCGCCACGAGGGCATGGATGGTGAGCGTGAGCGGGCCCGCCACGAACGGCTCGAGGTCGGCGCTCTCGATGAAGCGGTGGAACCCGAGCGCCACCAGCTCCTTGCGCAGGTCGTCGAGCGGGTACGCCGGGAGCAGCACCGTGGCGTCCTTGTCGACGTGCGCGGCGAGGAACCGCGGGTCGAAGTGGTCGTGGTGGAGATGCGAGACGTACAGGTAGGTGGGACGCCCGATGCGGGCCGGGTCGATCCCGTCGTTGGCCGGGAAGGGATACCAGGACCCGAAGAAGGAGGGGTTGAACCAGGGATCGCACAGGACGCTGACGCCCTTGGTCTCGACGAAGAGACCGGCCTGGCCGAGGAACGTGATCTGCACGCCTCAAGGATACCGGCGGGACGCCTGAGCGGGCCGTGACCTACCATGAGGGGCCGCACGCGAGGAGCACGCACCCACGATGCCCATGGACTACGCCACGGCCGGCGACCTGCTCGAGACGTTCCGCCGTGCATGGCAGACCTTCGACGGCGACCTGATCGTGTCGTTGTTCACGGAGGATGCGTCGTATCACGCGGACGCGTTCGGTCCCCCGATGGTCGGCCACAACGCGATCCGGGCCTACTGGAACGAGGGCGCGGAGACCACCCGAGAGGTCGACATGACCGTCGAGCGGCACTGGGTCTCGGGCGACACCGTGCTGTGCGCGTTCCACGCGGGCTTCGACGAGACCTCGACGGGCGCACGACGCCGGATGGCGGGATTCATGACCTGGGAGATGGCCGACGACGGGCGCATCGAGGGCCTCCGGGAGTGGATCGTCATGGCACCCGCGGACGGCGGGTAGGGGAGAGGAGGATCGATGGCCGGAGATATCTCATTCGACGTCGTGAGCGATTTCGACGAGATGGAGCTGCGCAACGCGCTCGACCAGGTGCGGCGCGAGGTGGGGCAGCGCTACGACTTCAAGGGCGTGACGGTCGAGCTGACCCAGGCGAAGGACGAGGTCGTCATGCTGACCGACGACGAGCACCGCGCCGCCGCCCTGAAGGACCTCATCGAGTCCAAGGCGATCCGCCGGAACCTCTCGCTCAAGATCTTCGACTGGGGCAAGGTGGAGCCCGCGGGCGGGAACAAGGTCCGCCAGACGATCAAGCTTCGGCGCGGGCTCAACGACGAGGTCGCCAAGCGCATCTCGAAGCTGATCCGCGAGGAGTTCCCGAAGACGAAGCCGCAGATCCAGGGCGACGCCGTCCGCGTGTCCGGCAAGAGCCGGGACGAACTCCAGAAGGTCATCGCGCGGCTGCGCGACCTCGATGAGCCGGTGCCGCTCCAGTTCGAGAACTACCGGTAGTCCGCGGTGCCAGGATCCCGTCTTGCTCGTCTGGCCATGATCGCGGTGATCGTCGTGCTGGCGCTGAGCATGGTGCTCTCGACCGTGCTCGCCCCGCTGGCGTACTGACATGACCGACGAGATCATGGCCGGCGTGGACCCGGCCACGGACGAGCGCGCGACCTCCACCGAATTGGCTGGCCTCCAGGCGGAGCCCGCGACCGAGGCCCCGGAACCGACGGCGACCGACGACGGGGCGACCGACGTGACGGTGACCGACGTGGCCGCGGCCGGGCCCGAGGCGCCGGCGCAGGTGATCGAGGGCGCCGCGGGAGGGCCCGCCGACCCGGATCCAGCGCTCGACGGCCAGGCGCCCGCGCTCGACGACACGATCCCGAGGACGGTCGGCCGCGCGATCGCGGATTCCCTGCGAGCGGCCGGCGTCCGGTACGCCTTCACGGTGCCGGGCGAGTCGTTCCTCGGGCTGCTCGACGCCCTTGGCGACGCCGGCATCCGCGTCGTCGCCACGCGCCACGAGGGTGGTGCGGCGTTCATGGCCGAGGCACACGGCCAGCTGACCGGTCGACCGGCCGCGTGCCTGGGGACCCGGGCGGTCGGTGGCGCCAACCTGGCCATCGGGATCCACACCGCGCGCCAGGACTCGACGCCGATGTTCGCGATCGTCGGTCAGGTCGAACGAGCGATCCACGGACGGGAGGCCTTCCAGGAGATCGACCAGGTCACGACGCTCGGAGGACTGGCCAAGTGGGCGGCCGAGCCGCGGTCGGCGGCCGACGTGCCCGGGATCATGGCGCGGGCCGTCCGCGAGGCCCTGGGTGGTCGCCCCGGTCCCGTCCTGTTGTCGCTGCCCGAGGATCTGCTCGACGAGGAAGCCGTCGCGGAACCGGCGCCGGCCGACCGGACGCCGGTGCCCAAGGCGTCGATGGAGGAGATCCGCGCGGTCATCGAGCTGCTGGCGTCCGCCGTCCAGCCTGTCATCGTCGCCGGTGCCGGTGTCCTGCGGGCCCGCACGTCCACCGATCTGCTCAAGCTCGCCGAGCTCTTGCATGTCCCGGTGGTCGCCGCCTGGCGGCGCGGGGACGTCGTCTCCAACGATCACCCGCTGTTCCTGGGAATGGCCGGTCTCGGATCGGCCGCGACGGTCCGCGAGCGTCTCGAGCGCGCCGACGCCCTGCTCGTCATCGGCTGCCGACTCAACGAGGCGACCAGCTCCGGGTACACGTTCCCGGCGGCCACGACCAGGTGGGCGCACGTGGACCTCGAACCTCGCCGTGGCTCGGATCTGCCCGCCCCGACGATCGCCGTCACCGCCGACGCCCGCGCCTTCCTCCGGGCGGCGAACGAGCGGCTGCTGGGTGGAGCGGTCCTCGACGCCGAGCGTGTCGCCGCCCGGGACGAGCACAACGGGCGTGACCGGGCCGCGTGGGAGGCCGCCAGCGTCGTGGACGACGGCGCATGGGACGGCCCCGGCGTCCATCCCGGACGGATCATCGCCACGCTGCGACGGGTCCTGCCCGACGAGTCGGTGCTGACGACGGACGCCGGCAACTTCGCGGGCTGGGCCGGGCGCGGGTTCCGGTTCCGCCGACCCGGGACATTCCTCGGTCCCACCTCGGGTGCCATGGGGTACGGCCTCCCCGCGGCCATCGCGGCGGCCCTCGTCCATCGAGATCGGCCGGTCGTCGCCCTGGTCGGTGACGGAGGGCTCGCGATGACGATGGCGGAGCTCGAGACCGCGGTCCGTGAGCATGCGCGCGTCATCGTGATCGTGTTCGACAACCAGCGCTACGGGACCATCCGGATGTGGCAGGACGGACGGGGGACCGGGCAGGGCGTCGCGACGGAGCTCGGCCCGGTCGACTTCGCGGCGATCGCCGAGGCCTGCGGTGCGCTCGGCGTCCATGTGGACCGCGACGCCGACTTCGAGGCCGCGTTGCGTGCCGCGATGACCGCCGATCGCCCCACGGTCATCCAGCTCGCCCTCGATCGCGCCTGGGTTTCGGTGGACCAGCGCCCGATCTGATGCACCTCACCTTCCATCTCACGCCGGCGGAGCGATGGGCGGCGGCCGATCCCGATGCGCCGTACGAGGCCCCGTCGCTGGGAGCGGAAGGATTCATCCACTGCACGGACGGCGAAGCCGCCCTGCTCGCGACCGCGAACCGGCACTACCGCCACGATCCGCGCGGGTTCCTCGCCCTGACGATCGACCTTGACCGGGTCGATGCGCCATGGCGCATCGAGGATGCGGCGGGGATCTACCCGCACGTCCACGTACCGATCGACCGGGCCGCGATCCTGGCGATCGCGGCCGTGGAGCGGGACGCGGATGGCCGCTTCACGAGGCTGGGCGCGATCGCCGGATAGTCGTTGACCGCGCAACGACCGTCGTGGTATGGTGCCAGCGAAGAAGGAGCCCGAACCATGCCCGCCGTCACCGTCGACGACATCACCATCCTGCCCCGCATCGCGGAACCCGACCCGATCATCGCCCGACACCGTGCGGTCAGGAGCCTGACCAACGCGCCGAGCGGGTTCGAAGGGGAGGGGTTCCCGGTTCGCCGGGCGTTCGCCGGGGTCAATCTCGAGGACCTCGATCCGTTCGTGCATCTCGACCAGATGGGCGAGGTGGAGTACGCGCCGGGCGAACCGAAGGGCACTCCGTGGCACCCGCATCGCGGGTTCGAGACCGTCACGTACATGATCGACGGCACCTTCGAGCACCAGGACTCGAACGGTGGTGGTGGGCTCATCACGAACGGCGACACCCAGTGGATGACCGCGGGTGCGGGCATCCTCCACATCGAGAAGCCACCGGAAGCGCTCGTCAAGAGTGGCGGGCTCTTCCACGGGTTCCAGCTGTGGGTCAACCTCCCGGCGGCCCAGAAGTGGTCGCCGCCACGCTACCAGGACATCCGGGCGTCAGAGGTGGCCCTCGCGTCATCGCCCGATGGCGGTGCCCTCGTTCGCGTCATCGCGGGTGAGGTGGCGGGACATGCCGGCCCTGGCTCCACCTACAGCCCGATGACCCTCGTGCATGTCTCCCTGAGCGCGGGCGCCCGCCTGACGATCCCGTGGCGGGCCGACTACAACGCCCTCGTGTACGCGATGGCCGGGTTCGGGACCGTGGGCAAGGAGGATCGTCCGATCCACATGGGCCAGCTCGCCGTCCTTGGTGCCGGGGACGCCATCACGGTGGGGGCGGCGGCCATCCAGGAGGGACGCAGTCCGAGCGTGGACCTGCTGATCCTCGGCGGCCGTCCGATCCGCGAGCCGGTGGCCTGGCTCGGGCCCTTCGTGATGAACACGCGCGAGGAGGTCCTCCAGGCGATGGCCGACTATCAGGCCGGCCGACTCGGCACGATCCCCGCGGTGCACGGCGCACCCACCACGATGACGGAGACGCGTCAGGCCTGATCCCGGGTGGCGAGCACGGAGAAGGACAACGGGATCCGCCCGCGCTCGTCGTCACGGACGTCGAGGTGCCCGCTCCACCAATCGGTCGGATGCTCCGCCACTCGCTGGAGACGAAGCCCGGACCCGACGATGGCGGTGATCACCTCGCCGAGCGTCCACGCTCGCGCGAACTTCCAGCTCTGGTCGTCATCGGCGATCGAGAGCTGGTCGATGTACTCGGGCGCCCAGCCCTTGGACGCCTCGGCGCCGGCGAAGTAGTCGTAGTCCGTCGCGATCCAGCCCCCGGCCTCGTCGACGTCGAACAACCATTCGATCGGATGGCCCTCGAAGAGCACCAGCCGTCCACCGGGCACCAGCAGCCGGTGGATGACCGCGGCCCAGGCATCGAGATCGGCCAGCCACATGAGTGAACCGCGGCCCGTATAGACGAGATCGGCCGTGCCGTCGAGGTCATGCGGGGTCTCGAGGACGTCGGCCTCGATCCACGTGGCCGGGGCATCGACGGCATCCGACAGCCGCTGGGCCAGGGCGAGCATCTTCGGGCTGAAGTCGACGCCCACCACCTCGGCGGCGCCGGCATTCCAGAGCGACAGCGTGTCGCGTCCGCCCGCGCACTGGAGGTGGATCGCGCGCCGGCAGCGCCCATGGAGGTCGCCGATGAGCGCCAGTTCGGGCGGGAGCAGGTTCGTGCCGCCGGACGCGATCAGTTCGATGGCCTCGGCCAGCCATCCCTCATAGCGTTCGGCGGCTTCCTCCCATGCGGCCCGGTTGGCCGCGTGGATGCCCCGGACGTCCGACCGTTCCCGGTCGGACGCCGGTCGTACGAGTGGCGTCGGGTCGCGGGGCTCCACGATGGGTGGAGCCTAGCGACCCGTGCACCTCACTTCAGGTACAGGAAGGCGTCGATCTCGACCCGTGGATGCCCGGCGGTGCCGAGCACCTTGACCGTGATCGTATGGCCACCGTTCTGGCTCCAGTTCTTCTTGAAGACCTGGACCCGGTCGCC
This sequence comes from uncultured Anaerolineaceae bacterium, assembly GCA_964393345.1. GTDB lineage: Bacteria > Chloroflexota > Limnocylindria > Limnocylindrales > CSP1-4 > SPCO01. The sequence goes on from CAYMTJ010000012.1 coordinate 6,197, forward strand.
ATCGGCGCCGCTGAGGTCGATCGTCTCGACGAACTCGCCGTCGATGTAGACCTTCGCTTTGCCGTAGGCCGCGCCGGTCGGGGCGACCCACGCCACCGCTCGGCCGAAGAACGACAGGGACGCGAGTCGGCCCTTGACGCTCGTCTTGCGGACGGTGTCGCCGGCCGCGTCGGTATCGACCTTGCGCTTCCAGGCGCCGGTGTAGTCCACGCGGTCGTTGCCGTCCTGGATGACCACCAGCTTGCTCGTGGCGCTGTACTTCCAGGCGCTCTGGTTGTCAGCGGCATCGACGCCCCGGACGCGGAAACGATAGGTGTGACCCTTCGAGACCGTCGTGGTCTTCCGGAACGCCACGATGTCGTCATCGATCGTCGTGTACGAGCCGCCGTCGACCGAGACCTGAAGCACGAAGTGATCGAGGCCGGCGGAGCCGACATCGAAGCCATCCCATGTCACGTCGACCGGCGCGGTGCCGCCACCGAAGACCCCGCCCAGGTCGAACCGGGCGATCGGCGTCGTGACGCTCGGTGCCGTCGCGTCGGGGAGCGGCGGCCCGAAGAGGAAGAACAGGACGTCCGCCGTGGTCACGCCAGTGGCGTCGATGGTCACGGAGTCGTCACTCTCGATGGTGAACGGGAGCTCGTCGGGACCGTCTCCGTCGAAGACGGCCACCGCGCCGACGCGGGTGTCCGTGGGAAGCGTCGTCGCCTCGACGTTGATCGTGTCGGCGGCGTGCAGCTGGCTCCAGCGATAGGGCAGGTCGTAGCCGTCGCAGACGCCGCCGGAGCAGCCGAGGACGGGTGGGGCGGCCTCGGCGATCGTCTCGTCGATTCGGACCCCATCGACCACGTGGTAGTCGAACGTGGCGGTGCCGGCGTAACCGACGAGGGTGGAGCCGCCGGGGACGTCGCCCGTGATGTCATCGGCCGGCAGGACGAGCGACTCACACGAGTCGATGGTGTCTTCCGTGATGTCTTCGACGTCCTGGATCTCGGGCGGGCACATGTAGGTGAAGACGTCCAGGTGCGTCTGCGGGTAACCCCACTCGAGGGGGCCCCAGACGGCGGTCATCGGGTCCGCGTACGCGGCGGTGGTGACGTGGACCTGGTAGAGACCGGGGCTCTCGAGGAGGTCGTCCACGATCTCGGTGGTCGTCATGACGCAGGCCTCGGCGTGGCCGGCCCCATCGGTCCCGGTCGCGAGGTTCAGGACCAGCGTCCGATCCTGCGTGGTGATGTCGACGGAGGTCACCGGGTCGGTGCCGATGTCCGGCAGCGTGACGTCGAGGTCGAAACAGACCTCGTCGGTGATCGCCGTCATCGTGATGGCGCCGCTGCCACCTTCGGCATCGCCGGGGGCGAGCGTCGCCGCGAGGGCGTCGAGCGGTGGGGGTGCGGCCGCGGCGGTCGCCGGGACCATCAGGGTGCCGATCAACATGGTGGCGCCGAGCAGGGCGCCGAGGCGGCCGCGGAAGCGCGGCGGAGCGGAGATCATCGATCCCTCCCATTCCGATGGAGCGGTGGTCCGGAGTGGACGCGAGGGGTGAATCTACCACTGGCTCTCGCGGATGGCGGCCGCCCGGCATGTCGGTGGTGCGACTGGACACCGACCGGTGCAGCCGCCGGTGCGCCCTCGCACCTATCCCGGCGCGCGGCCGTCCTCGCCCGGGATGCCGCGCGCGGCGAGCGCCGACGCGAACCCCTCGAGGTCCTCGACACCAAGATAGATCGCCCGCGGCCGGAACGGCCCGAACCGGATCGGCTCGCGGGCCTCGAGGCGGACGCCGCCGCGCGGCGAACCGGCGAACGAGACGTCGCCGCCGCGCAGGCTTCGCCGGATGCCGATCGCTGTGATCCACCGCCACGGTCCCTCGATGCGCCAGCGCACGACGTTGGCGAGTGGCGTCACGACGTGCCCGAACCCGAAGCGGGCCTCGATCCCTTCAGGGCCGAACTCGACGTAGGCGTCGTCCTGGCCTCGGACGCCGAACAGGCGCAGCAACGGTCGCGACCGATCGCCGAGTCGGATGGGGAAGCGCACGGGGCTGGTCTGCATGTCGCTGACGATACCCGAGTCTGGTCGCGCGACCCGCCGTTGCCGGGTGCTATCGTCGGCCGCATGTCCATCGATGTCCGTCCCGTGCGGGATGACGAGCTCGTCCCCTTTGTGGACGCGCTCTCCACCGGGTTCCTCGAACGCCCCGCCATCGAGAAGGTCGCCGAGGAGGTCCGGCCGCATTGGGACCTGTCGCGCACCTGGGCGGCGGTCGACGGGGCGACGATCTGCGGCACGTTCCGATCATGGCCGAGCGAGCTCACCGTCCCCGGCGGCGCGCGCTTACGCGCCTCGGCGGTGTCCGCGGTCACGGTCCGCCCGACGCATCGCCGCCGCGGGATCCTCCGCGCGATGGTCGCCGCGGAACACGCCGCCATGCGCGATCGAGGGGAGCGCATCGGCCTCCTGCACTCGGCGGAGTACCCGATCTACGGACGGTTCGGCTACGGCTCGGCGACCAGAGAGGCGACGTGGGCCCTGGACACCACGGCCTCGGCCTTCCACGGGTCGTCGTCCGGCACGATCGAGCTGCTGACGCCCGACGCCGGATCCGTCGCCACGGCGAAGGCGGTCTTCGAGTCCTGGCGTCTCCACACATCGGGCGAGATCCTCCGGCGCGAGGTGTCGTGGGACTACGACTTCGCGCTCCGCCCGAGCGCGTGGGGCGAGGACTGGAAGGGCTTTCTCGCGATCCATCGCGGGGTGGACGGCACGGCCGACGGGTACGCGCGGTTCAGCGCCGGCGACGACAAGTGGATCCAGCGCCAGCCGCGCAACACGATCAAGCTCAACGAACTGCACGCCCTCAGCGACGTGGCCTCGGCCGATCTGTGGCGATTCCTCGCAACACTCGACTGGGTGTCGACGATCAGGGCCGAGCGGCGGAGCCCATCGGACCGGCTCCCATGGCTGCTCGTGAACGCCCGGGCGGCCGATGTCTCGGAGGTCGGCGATGGCCTGTGGGTCCGGGTGTTCGACGTCGCGGAGGCCCTGTCGGCCAGGACGTACGAGCGCGAGGGCCGGATCGTCCTCGACGTCGTGGACCGCGAGGCGGACGGCGGTCGGCAGCGGGTGCTTCTCGATGCCGGCCCGGACGGCGCGACCTGCCGCCCCACGACCGAGTCAGCCGATCTGACCCTTGACGTCGGCGCGCTCAGCGCGGCCTATCTCGGTGGGCCGCGCCTCCGTGACACCGTGGTCGCGACCGGGGTGGACGAGCACCGGCCCGGGGCGCTGCTCGCGGCGGAGGCCCTGCTGCGCACGGCCGACGAGCCGTGGTGCTCGACGTTCTTCTAGGTCCGAGGCTGGAGGCGCCGCCAGAACCCGTCGTTCAGCGTGTTCGGGTCGAAGCCCGGGTCGCCTGAGGTCAGGAACTCGCCGCGGTCGTTGACCCAGTACGTATCGAAACCGGCCGGCAGCTGGACGAATCCACCCGTGTCGGGATCCGTGTACGTCTGGACACCGGCCAGGGTCTGCCCGCGAAGGTCGGCGATGCGGTCCTGCGACGCCTGACGCTCGGCGGTCACCTGCGCCTGGAGCGCCTGGATCTCGGCTCGGTGCCGGGCCAGGGTCTGGCCGAAGGCGACCGTGTCGTTCATCTGGCTCTGGACGCCCTGGTTGAAAAGCTGTTGGACCTGCCGGTAGATCGCCTCCCACTCGACGGTCGACTCCCGACTGGCAGCGATCGTCGAGAGCAGGCCCGCCTGGGCGTCGAGCTGGCCCTTCGGGGCCCGCGTCGTGTAGGCGTAGTTGACGTACCAGCTGACGAGTTCCGGCGGCCCGGAGAACAGCAACGCGAACCGGACGTCCTCCTCCCAGGTCACGCCGTCGCGCACGTACTCATAGCGGATCCGCCACGCGCCGGCGGTCGCCTGGCCGCCGAACCGGTCCACGAAGTCCTGCGCGATCGCGGGAACCTCCTGGATGTCGAGGAGTGTCGCGCCCGCCAGCTGGGGCAGGACGTTCGGGGTCCAGAACTGCTCGACGAAGGTCGCCGGATCCGTGATGGGTGGCAGCAGGATCTTGCCCTGGTAGTTGCCGCCGATCGGGGCCTCGAGCCCGGCGGGTGCTTCGAACCAGATGAAATCCTGGATGGGGAGCCAGTCGATGGTGGTCCCGGTCGCGGGATCAGAGATCGTCGTCTGGTGGAAGGCGGTCCGAACGAAGGCCGGCATCCACTCGACCGCCCCCTGGTATGCCCAGCCGTCGGGGACCAGGAAGCTGAAGGCGACGAGGCCGTCGGCGGACGGGTCGTTGATGCCCTGGCGATAGAAGCGCACCGTCTCCGCCGGAAGCGCAGGCCCGACGCCGCCGGTCTGGCCCGGAACGTCGAAGGTGGGCTGTCCGTTCGGAGCGTTGGCGCCGCCGCAGGCTGCGACAAGGACCAGCAGGACGCCCAGGACCATCGTGCCCAGGCGAGGATGACCGACAGGCGCGCGATCGAGCGACATCACAGGAAGGATGCCAGATAGCCCGAAGGTCGCATGGTGCGATCCGGCGACCTGTGCCACTCTTGCCACTCCCGTCTCGCTCGTCGGTGGTGCCGTGACCCGTCCTCCCGCCCGCAGCCCCCGGCCGATCGCGCTGGCGCGCGTGCTGGCCGCCGTGTTCATCGGGGCGCTCGCGCTGGTCGGACCAACGACCGCCCGGGCGGCCGAGCCCGTCGCGACCACCGAGGGCATCGACATCAGCCACTGGCAGGGCGAGATCGACTGGACCCAGGTGGCGGCCGCCGGCAAGCGGTTCGCGTTCATGAAGGCCACCGAGGATGTGGACTACACGGACCCGACATACGGCTTGAACCGGGCGCGGGCGCTCGCGGCCAGCCTGCTCGTGGGGGCATACCACTATGCCCAGCCGGATACCGCGGTCGGGGACGCGGTCGCCGAAGCCGATCACTTCCTGTCCTACGCGGTCCTGGCCGAAGGCGATCTGCCGCCCGTCCTCGACCTGGAGGAGCGCAACGGGATGACCGACGCGGCCCTCGAGGCGTGGGTCCGGGCGTACCTCGAGCGGATCCACGAGCGCACCGGCGTCCGCGGCCTCGTCTACACGTCGCCCAACTTCTGGGACAGCTACGTCGGGGGCTCCGAGTGGTTCGCGACGAACGGCTACCGCGCGGTCTGGGTGGCCCATTGGACCACCGCCTCGGCCCCGACCGTCCCCGCCGCCGACTGGGCCGGGTTCGGATGGACGTTCTGGCAGTACACCTCGAGCGGCACGGTCGCCGGGATCAGCGGGCGCGTGGACCTCGATCGCTTCGCCGGGACGGATCTGACCCCCGTCCTGATCGATCCTGCCGGCGAGGAGACTGACTCGGCGCCGCCGGCCCCGCCGTTCCGGGACATCGGGTCCTCGACGTTCGAGGGTGACATCGCCTGGCTCTTCGCCGAAGGCATCACGTCGGGCTGCTCGCCCACCCGCTTCTGCCCGGACGGTCAGGTGAGCCGCGGCCAGATGGCCTCGTTCCTGGCCCGCGCGTTGCAGCTCCCGTCGACCAAGAAGGACTTCTTCGTCGATGACACGGGATCCAAGCACGAAGACGCCATCAATCGCCTGGCCAGGGCCGGCCTGACGTCGGGGTGCGCGGCCGGTCGTTACTGTCCGAATGAGCTCGTCAGCCGCGGCCAGCTCGCATCGTTCCTGTCGCGCGTGCTCGACCTGTCACGATCGCCGAAGGACTTCTTCCGCGACGACGAGCGCTCGACGCACGAATCGAACATCAACCGGATCGCGCGCGCCGGGCTGACCAAGGGTTGCACGACGACTCGATACTGCCCCGACGGCGTGCTGACCCGCGGCCAGATGGCCGCGTTCCTGCACCGCACGTTCGGGACCTAGCGACCCGGGCGCACGGCCCCGCTCCGAGTCCCCTGGATCAGCCCGCCGCCGGAGGGACGTTCTGGTTCCGGTGGAACAGGTTCGTCGGGTCGTACCGGGCCTTGATGGCGGCCAGCCGGTCCCAGGTCGCGCCCGGAAAGGCCGATCGGACGCCGGCTTCCCCCTCGTCCCCGACGAAGTTGACATAGGCGCCGTCGTCACCCTGATGGAGCGCGGCCCGGAACGAATCGACCCACGCGGACTTCGCGGGCTTGTCCTCGGGACCGTCGTAGAACGCGGCCACGTTGACCATGATCCGGCTGGACCGATGGGCGAACGCGGTCGCGCTCGCCGGGACGCGGGCGGCGGCGCCGCCGAGCACGCGGAGCTGGGCGACGCGCATCGAGGCGTCCGTCGCGCCGAGGAACCGCAGGATCGTCCCGGCGACGTCGGTGTCGACGTGGTCGATGAACAACGTCCTGGCCACCGCGGTCGGACGGTAGTCAGAGTCATCGGGTGGGAACATCTCGGGGTAGGGGATCGGCCGGACCATGTCCGCGAGTGGCGTGGCCAGGGCCCGGAATGGCGCCAGGGCCCGCTCGCCGCCCGCCTCGTCCCCGGCGTAGGCGAGCATGCCAAGGATCACGATCCGACCGTGGACGGCCTCCGGGAGGAACGGCATCGGCGGCGCGGGCATGATGTTCGCGATCGTCGAGAGCTCGTCCGGGGCGGCCTCCGCCGCCGCGATGAAGCCCGCGATCGAGGCCTCGGTGGCGGGCAGGATCAGCATCCCGCCGACGACACCGGGCAGGGCGTGCAGCCGGAACCGGAACCGGGTCACGATCCCGACGTTGCCGCCGCCGCCGCGGATCGCCCAGAACAGGTCGGGGTCCGACGTCGCGTCCACGTGCCGGATGTGGCCGTCCGCGGTCACGACCTCGGCCGCCAGCAGCGAATCGATCGTCAGGCCGTGCTTGCGCACGAGATAGCCGACGCCGCCACCGAGCGTGATCCCGCCGATCCCCACGGAACCGGTGTCGCCGAAGCCGATCGCCAGGTCGTGCTCGGCGAGGGTGGCCGACACCTCGCCGGCGGTCACTCCGGCGCCGGCCCAGGCGGATCGGTCGTCAAGGTCGACGTCGATGTCGCGGAGGTCCCGCAGGTCGATCACCAGCCCGCCATCGGTGGTCCCGTGACCGGCCCCGCTGTGTCCGCCGCTCCGGACCGCGAGCTCGAGGCCGCGCGCCCGGGCGATGTCGACCACCGTCCGGACGTCCTGGACGTCCGCCACCCGGATCACCGCGGCCGGCCGGGCATCGCGTGCCGGCACATACATCACGTCGCGAAGGGTGTCGTAATCGTCGTCGCCGGGGATGCTCACGCGACCACGGACCGCGGCCCGGAGGCCCGGGATGGACAGGGTGTGATGGGTGGTCGTCATCGGACTCCTCCTCACTGGGACTCGGGAACGGGCGCGCCGTCAAAGCCCGGTCGGTTCGAGGTGAGGACCGCATCGGTCCCGTCGATCCCGTCGGGCGACGCACCGGTGGTGGCGTCGCGCAGCATCGCGACCGCGAGCGCGGCCAGGGCGACCGCGAGGACCGCGCTGATGGTCGTGGCGGCCCGCATCCCGTCGACGAAGGCGCTCTGGGCCGCGGACAGGACGGCCGGACCGATCGTCCCGGGCAGGCGCTCGGCCACGGCGACCGCCCCGCCGAGCGTGTCGCGCGCGATGGCGGCCAGATCGGCGGGTACGCCTGCAGGAAGTCGCTCGGTGACCTCGGAGCGATAGATCGCCACGCCGATGCTGCCGAGGACGGAGATCCCGAGCGCGCCCCCGAGCTCGGCCGCCGTCTCCGAGATCCCCGACGCGGCGCCGGCGCGTTCCGGCGGCGCGGATCCGACGATCATCTCGGTCGTCAGCGCGATGACGGGAGCGAGACCGAGCGAGATCACGATGGACCCCGCCACCACGATGGCGAGGCCATCGGACCCACCGATCTGCGTGAGCACGCCGAGCCCGGCGGCGGAGATGCCCAGCCCGAAGCCCATCACGACCGCGGGTCGGGCCAGCCGCACGATCCGCGGGGCGAGCTGCGAACCCACCACGAACCCGAGGGCAGACGGGACCGACCAGAGGCCGGCCTCGAGCGGGGAGAGCCCGACGACGAGCTGGAGATACTGCGCCACGAACAGGAAGTACCCGACCATGACGAAGACCGTCAGGAAGTTCACCACCAGCGACGCCGAGAAGACCGGGATCCGGAACAGCGCCAGGTCGATGACGGGGTCGGACAGGCGGAACTGCCGTCGGACGAACACCGCGCCGACCACGAGGCCGGCCGCGACGGCCAGGGCGGACACGACCGACGGCCCGTCCTGCGCGATCTGCTTGAGCCCGAAGATCACGGCGAGCACGGCCACCAGCGACAGGGCGGCGCTCGGCAGGTCGAGCCGGCCCGCGGTGGGATCGCGGTACTCGGGGAGCACGATCGGCCCGAGGATGAGGAGCAGGACCATGACCGGGAGCGCGAGCAGGAACACCGATCCCCACCAGAAGTGCTCCAGCAGGATGCCGCCGAGGACCGGCCCGATCGCGCTGCCGGCCGAGAACGCGGAGATCCACACGGCGATGGCTCGCGCCCGCTGTCCGGGATCCTCGAACATCGTGAAGATCAGCGACAGCGTGGACGGTGCGAGGGTGGCCCCGGCGATGCCGAGGAGCCCCCGGCTCAGGATCAGCATCTCCGGCGTGGTCGAGAAGGCCGCCATGACCGAGATCGCGCCGAAGGCCGCGGCGCCGATGAGCAACAGCTTCCGTCGACCGATCCGGTCACCGAGCGTGCCCATCGTGACCAGGAACCCGGCCACCATGAAGCCGTAGATGTCGATGATCCAGAGCAGCTGCGCACTGCTCGGCTGCAGGTCCTCGGACAACGAGGGGACCGCCAGGTGCAGGACCGTCAGGTCCATGACGTAGAGCAGGCAGGCGAGCGTGAGGACGGCGAGGCCGATCCATTCGCGACGCCCCGCGCGGCGGGGCTGGGTGGAGGTCATCGAGGGTGGCTCCTGCAGCGTCGTTCGAGCCGATCGGACCGAACGGCGGCCGCGGATCGGTGATTCCTGGGGCCGATGATTCTGCGCCAGTCTGGCGACCTTGTCATGGCCGGTTCGGCGCCAGCTCGATCCCAGCCGGGCGGCCGCGTCGACGGGTGGCCACGCCGACGACAAACACCCGACGAGGTAGGGTTCATCATGGTCTGGCCGACGCCGACGTCGCCGCCGCTGGACCTGACCGCGCCGCTCGCATGCGGCTGGCGCGAGGGCGATGCCTGGTAACCGCCATGGGGAGGATCCGTTTCGTGGACTGGAAGCTGGAAGTGGTCGTGGTGCCGGTCAGTGACGTGGACCGCTCGAAGCGGTTCTACGAGGAGCAGGTGGGCTTCGTGCTCGATGTCGACCATCAGCCGAGCGAGGCGTTCCGGGTCGTGCAGCTGACCCCGCCGGGCTCGGCCTGCTCGATCACGATCGGCAAGGGCCTCGGTGGCGGCGAGCCGGGGAGCCTCAAGGGGCTGCAGCTCGTCGTCTCCGACGTGGACGCGGCTCGCACCCAGCTCGCCGAGCGTGGCGTGGACGTCACCCCCGTGCGCTCGTTCGTCGACGGCGCGTGGGTGGACGGCCCCGGCGGCCCGTGGAACTCGTTCATCTTCTTCGACGACCCCGACGGCAACAGCTGGACGGTCCAGGAGAAGCCGGCCGACGCCGGGATGGCCTCCTCGTGATGGCGAGGCGCACCTGATGCCGGGGCGCGATCCGGACACCGCACCGGGGACCGCCGAGGTCGAGGCGATCCTCGCGGGCCTGCCCGACGACCAGCGAGCGGCCCTCCAGCACCTCCGACGCACGATCGCCGCCGCCGCTCCCGACGCCACGGACGGGATCAGCTACGGCGCCGCCGCGTTCCGCTACCGCGGCCGACCCCTCGTGTCATACGGGGCGGCGAAGCGCCACTGCGCGCTGTACGTCATGGCACCCGACGTGATCGATGCCCATCGCGACCGGCTCGCCGGCTTTGACGTCGCGAAGGGGACCATCCGCTTCGAGCCGGACCGGCCGCTCCCGGACGAGCTCGTCGAAAGCATCGTCCGGGCGCGCATCGCGCAGACGGACGCGGCAGCCCGCTAGGGGTTCGGGACCACCGCGGAGGTGCCGCTGTCGGTGAACGTCCCGCCGGCCACCGGGAGGAACGTCCAGTCGTAGCTCGACGGGCGCAGCGTCAGCTTCAGGACGCCGAACGTCGTCGCGTCCCGGACCGCGCTGGTCCCGAGGACGGTCCCGAACCCCGTATGGCTCGCGCCGCCCGTGCCGACCACGAACTGGCGGATGCCGGTGGTCGGCGTGGAGACCCCGGCGGCGCTCATCGGGACGAATCGTTCGTAGTGGTGTTCGTGACCGACGAGGATGATCTCGGCCCGGAATTGGTAGAGAACGTCCCAGAAGGGCTGAGTCTCGGTCGCCCCGCCGCGTGTGGCCGACGTGAAGCGCGGCTTATGGAACACCGCGACGACGTTCTTCGTGGCGTTCGCCGCGAGATCGGCGCGGAGCCAGTCCACCTGCGGTGACGTGCTCCCGCAGCCACCGGCGACCTTGGCGCATTCGCTGTCGAGCACGACCACGTGCCATGAGGCGCCGAGGTCGTAGCTGTAGTAGCTGTTGCCGCCGGCCTGGGCGCCGTAGTAGGCGAAGTACCCGTTCAGGTTGCCCGTGTTCCACTCGTGGTTCCCGGCGGCCGGGCGGGTCCGCGACTTGATGCTGCCGCCGGGACCGCCCCACGACGGGTCGTAGCAGTTCGTGAACTCCGCCAGCGTCCCGTTCTCGTAGACATCGTCGCCTGCCGTGAACACCGTCCCGAGGACGCCATCGACGACGGCGGCGGTCGCCGTGCCCGTGTTGCCGGGGTTGAGGCATCGGGCGATGTCGCCGGCGCCGACGAGGACCGGGTCCGCGCCGGCGGCCGTGGTGAAGGACCTCGTCGCGGCCGTCTGGCTGGACATCCCGTCGTTGGCGGTCGCGTACCACTCGTAGCGCTGTCCGTCCGATCGCCCGGCCCACGTGACATTCGTGGAGGTCCCGGAGGGCACGCCCGCGACCGACCCGATCAGCGCGAAGTCACCGCTCGCCGCGGCGCGTCCGTAGAACGACACCGTGAGGCCGACGCCCTCCGGATCCGACGGTGTGGCGCTCAGGACAGGGTTGGTGTCGGTGCCGGTGACGCCACTCCCCGGGGAGCCGAGGGAGACCGTCGGTGGCAGGTTCGGCGGGCCGCCCGATGGGACGAACCCCGCCACCCGGGTCGGGCTGCCGATGACGGTGCCGTTGACGTTGGCGGTACCGCTGCTCTCGGCGGCCGTGCTGCCGCTGCTCTCGTCGAGGGCCCACCGGCCGAGCAGGCCGCTCGTGGCCGTCGCCAGCGCGACATCGCGGGTGGCCGCGATCTGGCTCGCGGTGCGGGCCACGTTCCAGATGCGGGCCTCGTCGATGACCCCGGCGAAGAACCCGGCGGCCGTGCCGGTCGAGGTCAGGGCCGAGCCCAGGGCCGCCTGCTGGATGCTGTCGGCGCGCGGTGGCTGGTTCACCGCCAGCGTGCCGTCGAGGACGCCATCGAGATACAGCCGCCAGGTCCCGTCATAGGTGGCCGCGGCGTGATGCCAGACGTTGCTCGTGACGACGGTCGTGCCGGTGATCGGATGGTTGAGCCCGGGCGAGGCACCGCTCGCGCCCTCCTCGAAGTCGGCGACCAACCGGCCGCTCGAGGCGGAGATGCCCAGGAAGTAGTTCATGTCCAGGTTCGAGCCGTCGGCCTGACCGCGCCCCTTGGTCACGAGCGGGATGGCGCTCGAGATGCCACCTGATCCGGTGCTCGCGCCGACCCCCGTCCCGGTCCGCTTGAACCAGGTCTCGATCGTGAAGCTGGTGGCGCCCAGTCCGGGCGCCGCGCCCAGCCGCACGTACTGGCTGGAGCCGTTGAGCTGGAGGGCGAGGTTCGACGAAGGTGGGGGTGGACTCCCCGGCAGCGGGAACCCCGCCACCCGGGTCGGGCTGCCGATGACGGTGCCGTTGACGTTGGCGGTACCGCTGCTCTCGGCGGCCGTGCTGCCGCTGCTCTCGTCGAGGGCCCACCGGCCGAGCAGGCCGCTCGTGGCCGTCGCCAGCGCGACATCGCGGGTGGCCGCGATCTGGCTCGCGGTGCGGGCCACGTTCCAGATGCGGGCCTCGTCGATGACCCCGGCGAAGAACCCGGCGGCCGTGCCGGTCGAGGTCAGGGCCGAGCCCAGGGCCGCCTGCTGGATGCTGTCGGCGCGCGGTGGCTGGTTCACCGCCAGCGTGCCGTCGAGGACGCCATCGAGATACAGCCGCCAGGTCCCGTCATAGGTGGCCGCGGCGTGATGCCAGACGTTGCTCGTGACGACGGTCGTGCCGGTGATCGGATGGTTGAGCCCGGGCGAGGCACCGCTCGCGCCCTCCTCGAAGTCGGCGACCAACCGGCCGCTCGAGGCGGAGATGCCCAGGAAGTAGTTCATGTCCAGGTTCGAGCCGTCGGCCTGACCGCGCCCCTTGGTCACGAGCGGGATGGCGCTCGAGATGCCACCTGATCCGGTGCTCGCGCCGACCCCCGTCCCGGTCCGCTTGAACCAGGTCTCGATCGTGAAGCTGGTGGCGCCCAGTCCGGGCGCCGCGCCCAGCCGCACGTACTGGCTGGAGCCGTTGAGCTGGAGGGCGAGGCCGGCGTCCGCGGCCGCCACGGATCCGCCGCTGGGCGGGACCGCTGATGCGACCAGCACGATGAGACCCAGGGCCACCGCGGCTGACCGCCGTGACAAGGTCCGCCGCGATCCGTCGAACATCGGGGCTCCTGGTGCAACGAGGGTCGTCGCTCGCCGGTGCCGAGGGCGATGGTCGTGACCGCCCGCAACGGTACTACGGGGTCCTGGGCCGGCGTTCGCCCGCTTCGACGCCGCGTTGCGTCGAAGCAACGCGACGCGAGCGCGGCGTGCGACGGGGGCCCGTTGGACGTAGTGGCACAATGTCGGCGATGACCGAGGTCGCTGAGCCGCCGACGATCGACCCGGACGACGCCGTGCGCGCCGGGCGGGCCGCCCTGGGCCGGCACGACTGGCAGCTCGCGTTCGAGCGGTTCACGACGGCGGACGCCGCAGGCCCACTCACGGGGCGGGATCTGGAGGACCTCGCGCAGGCCGCGTTCTTCGTGGCGCGCGCCGATGTCGAACTCGAGGTCAAGGAGCGCGCCTACAAGGCCTACGAGGCCGCCGGGGACATGGAGCGGACCGCGTACCTCGCGCTCGACGTCGCCCGCGAGTACGGGTTCGCCGGCAAGCACGCGATCGCCAATGTCTGGATGCGTCGCGCGGAGCGGATCCTTGGCAACGACGGCGAGACGTATGCCCACGGCTACCTCGCCCTGCTGCGCAGCGAGGCGGCGGCCGCGAGGGGCGAGACCGATGACGCGCTCCGGCTCGCCCAGCAGGCGATCGACATCGGCGAGCACGCGGCCGACCCTGACCTCAAGGCCTTCGCGTTGTCGAACCTGGGTGAACTCAAGATCGCCGCCGGTGAGACGACCGATGGGATCGCGCTCCTCGAGGAAGCGTCGATGTCGGCGGTCAACGGGGAGCTTTCTCCCTTCACGACCGGCGTGACGGCGTGCCGGATGATCAGCGCGTGCCGCGACCTGACCGACTATCGCCGGGCGAGCGAGTGGATCGAGGCGACCGAGCGCTACTGCCATCGGCAGGCTCTGACGGGGTTTCCGGGCGTTTGCCAGATCCATCGGGCGGAGGTCACGGCCGTCGGCGGCGCCTGGGACCGCGCGGAAGCGGACCTCCAGCGGGCGACGATCGAGCTCGAGGGGTACCACGCGACCCCGCCGCAGGCGGATGGCTTCTACGCGATCGGTGACATCCGGCGACTGCGCGGGGACATCGAAGGCGCCGAGTCGGCGCTGCGGGAGGCCCACGCTCGCGGTCGGTCGCCGCAGCCGGCGCTCGCGCTCATCCGACTCGGGCAGGGCAAGATCAAGGCCGCGATCAGCGCGATCGATGCGGCCCTCGCCGAGGAGACCCGCAACCGCTGGGCCCGGGCGCGGCTCCTCCCCGCCAAGATCGAGATCGCCGTCAGCGCCGGTGACTCGGCCGGTGCCCGGACGGCCCTGGAGGAACTGACCGACATCGTGGCCACGTACGAGTCGCCCGCGCTCGACGCGACCCTGCGCGTGGGTCGCGGGCGCGTCCACCTGGCCGAGGGCGACGCCGAGACCGCGGTCGCGGAGCTCCGGTCGGCGATCCGGGCATGGCGGGATGTCGGGGCACCCTACGAGATCGCGCGAGCCCGGATGGTCCTGTCCGAGGCCCTGCGCGCGGTCGCCGATGACGAGGACGCCGACCTCGAGGTCAGCGCGGCACTCGAGGACTTCCGTCGACTCGGCGCCATCCTCGATGTCGCCGCGGCGGAGCGGATCAGCCGCGAGGTCGAGGAGCGGCGATCGGGGCCGTCGACGGCTCGGATGACGTTCATGTTCACGGACATCGTCGGCTCGACGAACCTCGCGGAGGCGCTCGGCGACCAGGCCTGGGACCGCCTGCTGCGCTGGCATGATGAGACCCTGCGAGCCGTCGTCGCCCGCCATGCCGGCGAGGTGGTCAAATCCACCGGCGATGGCTTCTTCGTCGCCTTCGAGTCGGCGAGCTCGGCCGTCGACGCCGCGGCGGCGATCCATCGCGCCCTGCGCGACCATCGCGAGACGACCGGGTTCGCCATCGCCGTGCGGATCGGTCTGCACACCTCCGACGCCAATCGCCGCGGGGCGGACTACAGCGGCAAGGGTGTCCATGTGGCGGCCCGCGTCGCGGCCCTGGCCGGGGCGGGGGAGATCCTCGCCACGTCCGACACGCTCCAGGAGGCCGGCGATCCGCCGACGACACCGCGCCGCACGACCGAGGTGCGTGGTGTCACCACGCCGGTCGAGCTCGCCGCCGTCATCTGGGACTGATCGCCCGTCCGCTGCCGCCAGCCGCCAGCCATCGGGACGAAGGTCCGGCTCGCCAACGGGACCCGGAACGCGCGACGATGACCCTCCGTGGTCGCGTGGTGGACGATCACATCACCGGGAGGACGCAGCAGATGGCACGTGTCGGGATCCCGCGCGATCCGTTCGAGGGGCGCGGGGCTCGTCGGACGAGACGCCGGGTGCGGATCGAGGGCGCCATCGCCCTGGGGATGGCCATCGGGGCGTGCGGGCTGACCGCCGCGGTTTGGCTCCAGATCCTCGCACCACTGGCCGAGCGGATCGGGCTGCGCTGAGTTCAGGACCGGGATCGTCGACCGACGAGCGTCACGATGCCCATACCGATCAACCAGACGCCGGTCGTCGTCAGGCCGATCCGCTGGAAGAGCCCGGCCGCCGTGGCCCCGAGGGAGAGCGTCAGCGTGACGAACGACACCAGACCGACGGCGACCGCCAGGGCCGCCATCCGGCGACCGCGCTTCGCCAGGACCCGGGCACTGAGCGGGCCGATCGCCGACGTCGTCAGGTAGGCCAGCACCGCGAACTTCGCGTGCGCGTACTCGGTCTCGAGGGAGCCGCCGAGCGGGTTCAGGAGGACGCCGAAGGTCGCGACCCCATCGAGCGCCAGCGCGGCGGCCGCCGGGACGCCGATCACCGATCGAAGGGCCCACGCGGCGCTCAGCGCCCCGAGCGTCGATGCGAGGAAGCCGAGGTTCATCACCGCGCGCGTTGACGCTCCGAGCGCGGCAAGCTCGCTGATGTGCTCGTCAACGGGGGAGTAGCCGGGCAGGAGTCGGCCGCCCGCGACCCACGCGGCGATGAACAGCGCCGGCCCCCAGATCGCTCCGGACACGAGCACGAGGCACACGACGGATCGGCGAGTCATGCCTGTCACCCTGGCGTCCGCCGAGATCCGTGGCGCCCAGCACCCTTCAACGGGGTGCCGCCGACGTGCTGTCGTCGAGAGCTGCGCGTTCGTTACACTCGGGCCGCCAGCCGACAGAGGGTCCGAGACATGCCGATCGACGACGATTGGGCGATCCCATACGGCCATCCCTTCTATCCTCGACTCCCGGCGATCTATCGCGGCGTTCGATCGCAGCAGGTCTTCTTCGAGGCCGATCCGAGCGCCGTCGCGACCTTCCTTCCGTCGCCCCTGGATCCGAGCCCGGGCGGCGAGTGCGTCGCGATCGGGATCGACGTCCCATTCTGCAGCGCCTACGGCGCCTTCGGCGAGCTGCTGCTCATGCTCAAGGCCCGTTTTCGCGGGCACGACGGTTGGTACATCCCGATCATCTGGCACGACGGGCCGGCTGGGATCGCTGCAGGGCGAGAGATCTACGGGGCACCGAAGGTCTACGCCACGATCGACGTCGGTTTCGATGGGCGAACGATGCGGTCCGTCGCGTCCATGACCGGCGTCCACGTCATGACGATCGTCTCCACGCTCGAAACGCCACTCCCGACCGTGGACCTGCCCGCACTGTCGCCCGACTGGCGACTCAAGGTCATCCCGCGAGCGGACGGCCCCGGTGCCGCCGTGAAGCAGCTGATCGATGCGTCCGGGGCGAACGACGACGTCGTCATCGCCCAGGCGTTCCGCGGCCGAGGCACCGTGGAGTTCGGCGCCTCGCCCATGTCGGACTTCACCTCTCTCGAGCCGCGCGCCATCGGTCCGGCCTACTTCAGCGAATCGAGCTTCCAAGAGGGCTACGGACGAGTGGTGTACGACTATCTCGCCGACCAGCGATGATGCACCGGTCACGAGCCATCACCGGGTCACCGTGAACCTGAGCGCGAGGAACGCCCGTTGCCCACGCCGACGACCGTCGATGCCTACATGGCCGGATTACCGGATGATCGCCGCGTCGCGATGGAGACGCTGCGTTCGACGATCCGTGCCGCCGCACCCGACGCGGTCGAGCTGATCTCCTACCAGATGCCGGCGTTCAAGACGCACGGTCGGTTCCTGGTCTCGTACGCCTCGTTCAAGCGGCACTACAGCCTGTTCCCGGCGAGCGACGCGGTCGTGCAGACCCTCGGTGACGAGGTCGCACCGTATCTGTCCGGAAGCGGCACGATCCGCTTTCCCGCCGATCAGCCCATCCCCGTCGAGACGGTCAGGAAGATCGTCACGATCCGAGTCGGCGAGAATGACGAGGCCGCCGCACGGAAGCCCTGACGCGCGACGACGGCACGAAGGGAGCGGACGGGTGCCATCGCCTGAGCTGAGCTACCGCGCCGCGGGCGCGATCTTCACCGAACGCGAGCACGAGATCCCGCTGGATCACGCCCACCCGGACGGCCCGCGGATCACGGTCTTCACGCGCGAGGTCGGCGCGCCCGACGGCCCGGACCGGCCGTATCTGCTCTTCCTGCAGGGCGGGCCCGGGTTCGAAGCCGCCCGGCCCACGAGCCCGCCCAGCGGCTGGATGAAACGCGCGCTGCTGGACTACCGCGTCCTGCTCCTCGACCAGCGCGGCACGGGCCGATCGACACCGGTCGGCGCCCGGATCCCGGGCGAGACGCCGGCCGCCCAGGCGACCTACCTGACCCACTTCCGGGCGGACGCGATCGTCCGTGACGCGGAGTGGATCCGCGCCGACCTCGGCAGCGACCCGTGGAGCGTCCTCGGCCAGAGCTTCGGCGGGTTCAGCTCGATGACGTACCTGTCGATCGCCCCGGAGGGCCTCCGCGAGGCGTTCATCACCGGGGGGCTGGCGCCGATCGGACGACCGGTGGACGACGTCTACCGCGCCACCTATCGCCGGCTGATCCGCCGGAATCGCGACTTCTTCGAGCGTTACCCCGACGACCGTGGGCGCGTTCGCGACATCCTCCACCGGCTCGACGACGAGGCCGTCATCCTGCCGTCCGGCGATCGACTGACGGCGCGCCGGTTCCGGCAGCTCGGCCTGTGGCTCGGAGACAGCGCCGGATGGGAGCTCCTCCACCACGTCATCGAACTGCCGTTCGGGTCGAACGCGTTCCTGTACGACGTCGACGGTGGCGTCCGGTTCGGCCGCAACCCGCTCTACGCCACCCTCCACGAGTCGTCATACGCGGACGGCGTCGCGACTCGCTGGTCCGCGGAGCGTCTGCTTCCGGCGGAGATCGTCGACGAGGGATTCTTCACGGCCGAGCACGTGTTCCCCTGGATGTTCGAGGACTATGGGGCCCTGCACGACCATCGCGAGGCCGCCGGTCTGCTCGCGGAGCATCCGTGGCCGGTGCTCTACGACGCGGACGCGCTGCATCACAACGACGTCCCCGTCGCCGCCACGATCTACGTCAACGATCTCTACGTGGAGCGCGACTTCGCCGAGGAGACCGCGGCGACCATCCGCGGCATCCGGACGTGGCAGACCGACGAGTACGAGCACAACGGGATCCGGGCCGACGGCGAGCGCGTGCTCGGTCGACTGATCGACATCGTGCGCGGGCGGGCCTGAGCGGACATGCGACGCGTGCCGGCGCTGCCGCAGCGGATCGCGGACATCGCGGTCCCGCAGGACGCGGTCTCGGACCACGCGTGGACGTGGGCGCATCGGGTGCTGCCGCGCTACCTGCTGACCCACTCGGTCCGTGCCTACTGCTGGGGCGCGGCCATCGCGGCGAAGGAGGGCTGGGCGTTCGACGCCCGCGTCCTGTGGACCGCATCGCTCTTCCACGACGTGGGACTGACGCGCCTGCCGACCAACACGATGTGCTTCGAGGTCGAGGGCGCGGAGATCGCGAGACGGTCACTCGTCCGGGCCGGGATGCCGGCCGATGCCGCGGACCGGGTCGCGATCGCGATCATCCTGCACATGGCGCCCGGCGTGACCCTCGACGATGGGGTCGAGGCGGTGCTGCTCGATCGATCCACCGGTCTGGACGTGCGCGGGGCCGAGTACGAGCTCGTGGACGACGTCCGTGCCCGCGTGATCACGGCGTACCCCCGCGCCGGGTTCGATCACCGCTTCCTGGCCGCGATCACCCGCGAAGTGGTGCGGCGCCCCACCTGCCAGAGCGCGCGTCTGCTTCACGAGGGCGGGCTCGCGGCGCGGATGGCCGCATCGCCCTGGGCCCGCCGCTGACACGATCGTGACCGATGGCCCTTGCCGTCGCGTGGCCCGCTCTCGATCATGGGGGACATCGATCAGGAGGTGATCCATGCTCGGCTGGACCGGCGATATCGAGTCCCTGACGACGGACAACACGAATTTCCGGACCGTCGTCTACACCGGGGTCCACACGCAGCTCACGCTGATGAGCATCCCGCCCGGCGGCGACGTCGGCTGGGAGCGGCACGGCCACCTGGACCAGTTCCTGCGCCTCGAACAGGGGACCGCGCGACTGGATCTGGGCACGCGTGAGGATGGCGTGGACGAGCGCCACGACCTCAGCGCTGACTGGGCGCTGATCATCCCGGCCGGCGTGTGGCACAACGTGGTGAACACGGGGCCCGACGACCTGAAGCTCTACTCCCTGTACTCGCCGCCGGAGCATGCGCCGGGAACGATCCACGTCACGAAGGCCGACGATGCGGAGCACGCACCGGGCTGAGCGATCATGGCGACGCCGCATCGGTCGCCGCCCGCGATCGGTCGAGCAACAGATCCCGTTCCGGAACGTTGCGCGTCATCGATGCGGCACGCGCCAGTTCTGCGGCCGCGTCGTGGTAGCGACCCAGCTTGAAGAGCAGGTCCCCGCGCACCGCGGGGAGCAGGTGATACCGCTCGAGAGCTCCGCCCGCGGCGATCGCATCCACGATCCCGAGAGCGGGTTCCGGGCCGTACGCCAGCGAGACGGCCACCGCACGGTTCAGGTCCACGATCGGTGACGGTGCGACCTCCGCGAGGGCGTCGTACAGCGCGACGATGTGTACCCAGTCGGTATCATCGCCCCGTCGAGCAAGGGCGTGACACGCGGCGATGCTCGCTTGCAGGACATACGGTCCGAACGGGCCTCCGAACGCCTCGGCTTGCGCAAGGGCGCTCAGGCCTCGCTCGATCAGGAGTCCGTCCCAGCGCGATCGATCCTGCTCGAGCAGTGGGATCGCTCGACCATCCGTGCCCAACCGAGCTCGGATCCGGGACGCCTGGATCTCCATCAGCGCCACGAGGCCGTGGACCTCGGGCTGATCGGGCACGAGCGCGGCCAGCACCCGTCCCAGGCGAAGCGCTTCCTCGCACAGGGCGGGACGGACCCAGGCTGCACCAGAGGTGGCCGAGTAGCCCTCGTTGAAGACGAGATAGATCACCTGCAGGACCGACTCGAGCCGCGCGGTGAGTTCGACTCCCTCGGGAACCTCGAACGGGACGCTGGCGGCGCCCAGCGCTCGCTTCGCACGAACGATGCGCTGACCGATGGTGGGCTCCGGGACCAGGAACGCGCGGGCGATCTCGTCGGTCCGTAGACCACCGAGGAGTCGAAGGGTCAGTGCGACGCGGGCGTCGACCGACAGGACCGGATGACAGCAGATGAAGATGAGCCGCAACAGGTCGTCGCCGAAGTCCTGTTCGTCGGCTTCGATGTCGACAAGAGAATCGAACGTCGCGCCGTCGGTCGCGTCGGCACCGGCGATCTCGGTCATCTTTCGATCCAGCGTCGAACGGCGGCGGAGCGCGTCGATGGCGTGATGCTTGGCCGTCCCCATCAACCAGCCGGCGGGGTTCGATGGGATCCCCTGATCCGGCCACTGGCGAACGGCGGCCTCCAACGCATCCTGGGCGACGTCCTCGGCGAGACCGAGATCTCCCAGGATCCTCGTCAACGACGCGACGAACCGGGGCGACTCCATCCGCCACACCGCGTCCAGGACGCGGTGGACGTCGTCCCCGTCCGACGCGGCGCTCACCCAGCGAAGTCGGGCATGTCCAGGATCGGCCGGATCTCCAGCTCCATCCCGCCGTCGAACGGCGCACGCTTGAGCCACTCAAGACCCTCGTCGAATGACCGGACCTGCCAGATCCAGAACCCTCCGATGATCTCCTTCGACTCGGTGAACGGGCCATCAGTGACGGTGCGGGTCTGACCATCGAACCTGACCCTGGCGCTCATCGAGCTCGGGGCAAGTCGGTCGGAGGCGAGCAGGACGCCCGCGTCACTGAGCTCCCTGTGGAACGCCATCATGGCTTCCATCCCGCCTGCGTCCTGGATGTCCGGCATCGATTCGGCCTCGGGACTGGACTTCGCCAACACCATCACTCGCATGTCGATCTCCTCATGGGCCCCGGTCCGGATCGGGCGACCAGAGCGCTTCTACTTAGATGTCGAACGAGCGACGCCCACTTCGACATAGCATGCTCGACACGCAGCTAGAACGGAGAGACGTGGACGAAAGCCTGACCGGGATCGCCGCGGTGATCTTCGCCATCGTGACCGCCGGCGTGATCGCCTTTCAGCTCGCGCTCGCGCTCGGGGCACCATGGGGTGCGTACGCCATGGGTGGAAAGTTCCCGGGTCGCTACCCGGTCAAGCTGCGCATCGGCGCGGTGGCGCAGGGTGCACTGCTGTCGGTGATCGCGTTGATCGTGCTGTCGCGGGCCGGTCTCGTCCTCCCCGACATGACCTCGTCGCTGCCATCGCTCATCTGGCTCCCGGTCGCCTTCTCGGCGGTGAGCCTGGTCCTCAACTCGATCACGCCGAGTGTCGGCGAGCGCAGGATCTGGGTCCCGGTGGCCGTCGTGATGCTCGTGAGCAGCCTCCTGGTGGCCCTCACCGCCTGAACCACGAGCGGCGCGAGGCCCTGGTTTGTATCCTCCGGCGATGACGGACGAGTTCGACGACGGCCCGCTCCTGGAGAACACCGACCCGGCTCGCGCGCGTCCGCTGCCTGAGGCGCTCATCCGGGCCCGCGCGGATGTCCTGGCGGCCGCGCAGGATGTCCTGGCCGTTCCCGAGGGCGCGCTGCCGGACCCGTGGTCGTGGACCGGCGAGAGCGAGGCGGACATCCGATACGGCGCGTACCGAGCCGCGGAGGCACTCGAGGTCGCGGAGATCGATGCGCGACGCATGGTCGCCTCCCGCGACGCGAACGAACGGCGAACGGCGCTCATCCTCGGCCCCACCACGGCGGCGCGCTGGGATCTCCAGGCGATCCTGCTGGCGCTCGACGATGCGCGGCTGGACGCGGACCCGGGGGGAGGGGAGTGGTCGATCCGCCTCGTGCTCGGCCACATCATCGGCACGCATCGCGGCTACGCGTCCGGAAACGCGTGGATCCAACGCCACGGGACCGATGCGCGGGAACCCGTCCGGATCCCGGACGGGTTCTGGGAGACCCTTCCGGACGACGAGACGACCGAAGCCGCCGGGTCGCTGGAGCAGCTCCGGATGAGGCTGGACGCGATCGTCGACCTCGCCGCCGTGCGCCTGGCGGGCACGGCCGACGAGCGGCTGGACATCCCGTGCCGGTGGGCTGGCTTTCCGGTCACCCTCGGCTTCCGCTTCGGCCGCATGTCGTCGCATCTCCGCGAGCACACGATCCAGCTCGAGAAGACCTTCGCGCTGCTTGGTCACGTGCCTGACGAACGCGCTCGGCTCGTGCGGAACCTGCTGTCCGCGTATGGCCGCGCCGAATCCGCCGTCTTCGGCCGCCATGACGTCGACGCGCCCGCGGAGCGCATCGCCGAGGCTGCCGCGGAAGCCTGCGCAGCCACGCAGTCGGCGCGTACGGCCGCGGGAGCCTGAGATGGACGCTGCGGACCTCGAACTGCGCCGGGCGACCTATCGACGGTTCGTCGAATTCGGTCGCGCGCCCACATCGGCGGAACTCGCCGCGTCGACCGGCCTGACGGAACCGGCGGTTCGCGATGGCTGGCGGCGCCTGCACGATGCCCACGCGCTCGTCCTCGACGCCGGCGGCGAGATCGCGATGGCCAACCCTTTCGCGGCCCGGCCCACGCCATTCATCGTCGAGACCCGCGAGCGCTCCTGGTATGCCAACTGCGCGTGGGACGCGTTCGGGATCGGGGCGGCCCTCGGCGAGGACAGCGTCATCCACACGGCATGTCCGGACTGCGCCGAGTCGATCGACATCGTGGTGCGTGACGGGAAGCCCGATCGGACGGACCTCCTGTTCCACGTGCTCGTCCCGGCGATCTCGTGGTGGGCCGACATCGGCTACACGTGAGGCACCATGCTTCTCTTCCGGTCGGAAGAGCACGTGATGCGGTGGCTGGCTGGACGTCCGCCCGGCGCGACCATCCCGGTCGTCAAGCTCGTGGAGCTGGCGTACGCATGGTGGGGCGACCGGCTCGATCCGGCCTGGGTGCCCCACACCCGTGAGGCGAACCAGGCCATCCTCGATCGACTGGGTCTGACCGGACCGTTCTGGCACCTCGGCTGACCCGAGGCCACGCCGCGCAAGGGCCGCGGCAAGTTCGATCGGAGCGCTTGCGCCCGGCGCGTAGACTCGCTCGACCATGACGCGCCCTGCGCGACGGGTCCGGTGAAACATCCGGACGGCTGGGACGTTTCACCCGACATGGAGCCCGCCACGTCGGGGATTCTGGACGCCGATGCGTCGCCCGTGCGACGGACGGGTGGGGATGACGTGGAGGCGTACGTGGTGTCCGCGTACGAGGCGCATCACGCCGAGATCTTCGGGTTCCTTGCTCGCTCCACCCGCGACCAGTCCGTCGCCGAGGACCTCCTGCAGGAGACCTTCCTGCGACTCACGAAGGAGGCCCGTTACGCCCGCCGCCCGATCCTGCTTCGCGCATGGCTCTTCCGCGTGGCGTCGAACCTCGTCATCGAACGATCTCGACGCCGGACGACGGCCCTGAGCTGGCTTGGCCGACACGGGCGCCAGGAACACGACCGGATGGTCGCCCCTTCCCCGGAAGCCGGATATCTGCGCCGCGAACGCGCGACGGAGATCGATCGTGTGCTTGCGGGGCTCAGTGATGACGCCCGTCTCGCGCTCCTGCTTTCGAGCGAGGGGTTCTCGGGTCAGGAGATCGCGGCCGCGCTTGGTCGATCGGACGCGGCGACCCGGGCGTTGCTGTGTCGGGCCCGTGCCCGTGTCCGGATCCGTCGCGACCTCTTCGAGGAGGCCGCTCGATGAGCGTCCACGACGCATTCCAGGAGCTGGCGGCGACCGCGCTGGACTTCGAACTCACCGCCTCGGAGCGTGCTGAGCTTGATCGCCACCTCGCCGGCTGTGACCACTGTCGACGCACGGTGGCGGGGTATGAGAATGACGCCGTCGCGATCGGAGCTGGTCCCGCCCCGCGTCTGCCAGCGGAGCGCGCCGCGCTGATCCTCGAGCGTGCGCTCCGGCCACCGAAGCGGTCCTCGCCGGTTCGCCTACTCGCCGTTGCGGCGCTGTTGACCGTCCTGGGCGGCGGGATGATCGCGGCTGGGATCGGGATCGCCCGACTCACCCAGGATCCGACCCTCGCCGTCGTGCCGACGCCGCGCCTGACACCCGAGGTTTCCAGCGGGCCAAGTCCACAGCCGTCCACGTCGACGCCGGCGGCAAGCGCGACACCGACTGCCCCGGCGAACGTCGGGTCACTCCCGATCGCCGGTTCCGGAAGTGCGGTCGGCACCGGGATCAGGATGGCGCCCGGCACCGGCGGAGACCTGTACGTCGCGATCCCTAGCGGCGGCGGAACCGTCGTGACGCGACTCGACGCCCGAGGGGCCTCGCATGATGGTTGGCCCGTGACGCTCGACAAGATGGCGGCCTGCGATCGGTTGCTGCCGGCCGACGACGGTACGGTTCGAGTGCTCTGCGCCGAAGACCAAAGCATCAGCCCATCCCCACCTATCCATGCTTTCGCGCTCGATCCGAGCGGCCGGATCCTCCCGGGTTGGCCGGTGCACTTGGTCGATCACGGGGTGGAGGCCTACCTTGACGGCAGAGTCATCGGGGAGATCCTGGCGGTCTTCGTCCGAGGTCCCGAGGTTGCCGGACCGCCGGGCGAGGAGCCGCCGGGGCGCTTCGCCATGGTGGCGATCGCTGCCGATGGGACCGTTCGCATCGGGGCGAAGTTCAACCCGCTGGGGACGGGCCCTGAACACTTCGCCATCGGTCCGGATGGCGTCGCGTACGGGATCTTCGCCCAATCGAACGGTGACCCCTTCCAGCCGACCTGGAGTTCGCAGCTCTACCCTTGGGGATTCAGTGGGGAGGGGTTCGGCGCGACCAACGTGATCATCGAGGGCGTCGCTTCGCGTCCGGCATTCGATGCCGCCGGTCAGATTCGGATGGTCGTGGCGACGGAGCCCGGGGGCCCGGCGCGGCTCGTCTCGTTCGATCCGCGAGGGGTGAACGTCTACCGCGAGCTCGACGTTGGGTTCGTCGCGATGCCACGCTGCCTGGGCGTCGAAGGCACCTGCCTAGAGCCGGCTGCCCCCGTCGTCGGCTCCGACGGAACGGCGATCGTGCTCGCGGGCGGCGGGACCGGCACGATCGCGGCGGTGTCGGCAGACTACTTCGACGTCAAGGATGGCTGGCCGTACCAGTCGAGGCTCGCCCACCAGACCGTCGGGGTCTGCCCGACTGGTTCGGTCTGCGACTCCGGAATACTGGCGGCCCCCGCACTCGGTCCCGATAACGTCCTCTACCTCATCCAGGCGACCGCGCAGGACGCTGAGGGTGGGGGACTCGTCGCCGTTGGCGTGGACGGGCGCGTCGTGGATGGCTGGCCCGTGGGATTGAAGCGCAAGGGCTCGGCCTTCTGGTCGGTCGTCGTCGGCGCCGACAGGACCGTCTACGCCCTCGCGGTGGAGCCGGAGGTCGATGACGGGTCATCGGCCACCATCGTGGCCCTCAAGCCAGACAGTACCGTGCACTATCGGACCACGATCATCGATCCGTAGCGACACTCCAGAACGCGATGACGCCGTCGAGGGTCACCGGCTCATCCCCGCCCGGGAAGAACGCCGCGAGATGGGTCTCCCCGGCCTCGTCGACGACCGGCAGGACATAGGAGGACCCGTCGGGGGCCCAGAGACGGTGACTCAGCGCGTACTGGTCGAAGTACGGGAGCACGGCCTCGACATACGCCGCCCCAAGGTCGACCGGTCGCTCGGAGAGGATCGCGCCGCTGGCGACGTCGAGGAAGCTCAAGCGGACCTCGCGCCGTTCGGTGGCCGCCGCGGCGAGTGATCGGCCGGCGTCGGCCACCGGGTCGCCGTCGTCGACGGTCACGACGTGGACGGCCGCGATCATCGTCCCGTCCGGCGACCAGTCGAAGCCCGCCACCAGCCCGTCGAGCAGTGTTCGGACGTCGCCGCTGCGGGCGTCGAGGAGCCGCAACGGACCGACCGACACCGGCGACGGCGTGATCGGACGGACGCCGACGCCGATCGCCGCGAGGATCGGCTCTACGGGACCGAAGTCCAGCGCGGCGAACCCGAAGATCGGCATCGTGGCCACGTCGGGGCCGTCGCGTTCCGCGATGACGACCTCCGCGCCGGTCACCGCCGAACCGCGCACGAACCCGACGAACCGAGCGTCCGCGCTGACGTCCGCGACACGGAACGATCCGGGCGACGCGAACGCGTCGCCACGTGGCGCGCCCGCGAGGTCGATCTCGCCGACGAAAGCCTCGGCGTCGCCTCCGATGTGGGCCATCAGTCGCTGTTCGCCGATCCAGTCGAAGTAGAGCGGCGCCCCGCGCCGGACCTCGATCGGTGGAACCGGGTCCGCCGCCGGGTCGCGGGCCGCGGCCGGGGCGATCCAGAGCGCGAGCCCGGCTGCGTCGCTCGCCAGGAACGCCACTGCCTGACCATCCGGGACCCACGAGAGGTAGAACGGCGCGACGCTCGCACTGCGGAAGATGACGGCGGAGGGCGGCGGTCCGCCATCGTCCGACTCGACATCCACGACGACGATCTCCGTGGCGTCCGGGCTGGTCCGCACCGCCGCGATCCGCGTCCCATCCGGGGACCATGTCGGGAACCCGAAGGCCCCGGCGGTGCTGTCGGCGATCAGCGTCGCCTCGCCGCGGGGATGCACGACCCAGATGGATCGGTCCGAGCGGAGGACCGCGAGTCGGCCGGAGGCCGCCAGCGCCCGGTGCGTGGCGGCTGGGCTCGCCATCGGGTCGGCTGACGGCGCCGATGTCGGCACCGGCGTCGCCCCGGGCGTCGGGCTCAGTGACGCGCGGGGACGGTCCGTGGCGGACGTCGGCGTGCCGGACGGTGCCGGTTCGCTCGAACCGCACGAGGCAAGGACGAGCGACACCGCGAGGATGGCCGATGGCGCCCGTCGGGTGGATCGCGGTCCGTCCATCTTCAGACGATACGACGCAGACGCGCCGCTGGATCGCGGGACCGACCATCGGTCCGGGCGACGCTCGGGCCCCGGCCGCGGGCCGCCGCCTCGGCTCGCACCGCCGACACCGGCCGGCGCCCCGTTGGTATCCTGCCGCCGGTGCGATTCCTTCCGGCGCGTCTCTCCGAGGCCGTCGCCCCATCACGGCTCGGTCGCAGCTTCCGCTGGCTGCTGGCGTCGACGATCATCGCCAACGCCGGCGACGGGATCGCGATCGCCGCTGGTCCGCTGCTCGTCGCGTCGCAGACGCGCGACCCGCTCCTGGTCTCCATGGCGCTGCTCGCGGAGTACCTGCCGTCGCTGCTGTTCGGCATCCTCGGCGGCGCCGTCGCAGACCGCGTCGACCGACGGACGATGGTGGTCGCCGTCAACCTCGGCCGGGCGATCGTGCTCGTGGTCCTCAGCACCACCATCGTCACCGGGAACGTCGACATCCTCGTCGTCCTGATCGCCCTGTTCATCCTGGGCACGGCCGAGACGTTCTCGGATGCTGCAAGCAGCACGCTCATCCCCAGCCTCGTGAGCCGCGAAGACCTCGGCGTGGCCAATGCCCGGATGCAAGGCGCCTTCCTCGTGACCAACCAGCTGGTCGCGCCACCGATCGGGGCGTTCCTGTTCGCCGCCGGGATGGCCCTGCCGTTCGCGACGAACGCCGCGTGTTTCGCGCTGGGTGCCGTCCTCATCTCGCGCGTCGTCACGAGTCGCCGGCCGGAGCGGACCGAACCCTCCAGCCTCGTCGCCGACATGGTCGAGGGCGTCCGCTGGCTGATGGGTCACCCGCCGATGCGCACGTTGGCGCTGACGATCTTCACGTTCAACGTGACATTCGGGGCCGCCTGGGGCGTCCTGGTCCTGTACGCCGGGGAGCGCCTGGGGCTCGATGCGGTGGGGTTCGGGCTCCTGACGACGGCCGCCGCGATCGGCGGGATCGGCGGCATGTTCCTGTACGACCGGCTGGAGCGCCGCTTCAGCCTCGGCGACCTGATGCGGGCGGGACTCCTGATCGAGACCGGCACGCACCTGTCGCTGGCCCTCACGACGGTCCCCCAGGTCGCGTTCATCACGCTCGTCGTGTTCGGGGCCCACGAATTCGTCTGGGGCACGACCTCGACGGTCGTACGGCAACGGGCCGTGCCGGATGCGCTGCTCGGACGGGTCGGCGGGGTCTATCGCGTGGCGATCATCGGGGGCCTGGTCATCGGCACGCCGATCGGCGGCCTGCTGGCACGATCCTTCGGGATCACGGCGCCCCTCTGGTTCGGGTTCATCGGCTCGGCGTTGCTGGTGGTGATCCTGTGGCGCCAGTTCGATCACATCGTGCACGCGGGCGACGCAGAACCCGGCTGAATCGGCCGGTCCACGACCCGGGCGAGGGAACCGTGGTCGATCGGGACCCGTCCCGGGGCGGTGGCCCAGGACCCGAACCCGGCATCGACCGGCTCGCTCGCGCGCTTCGATTCCCTCTTCACCGCCCACCAGCGCGCCGTCCTCGCGTACGCGCTGCGCCGGACCCGCTCGATCGCCGACGCTGAGGATGTCGCCGCGGAGACGTTCACCATCGCCTGGCGCAAGATCGACCAGGTCCCCGACGAGGCGCTGCCCTGGCTGTATGCCGTGGCCCGGCGCCTCGTGGCGAACCATCGCCGTGGGGCCGGGCGACGGGAGCGCCTGACCGCCCTCCTCCGGATCGAGGACGTCCCGACGCCCATGCGCGTGGGCGATGATGTCGACGGTCCGGCGTTCGCCGCGCTCGCATCCCTCTCGCCCGCGGACCAGGAAGTGCTGCGACTCGTCGCGTGGGAAGGGCTCGGTCCCCAGGCGATCGCCACGGTCCTGGGGATCACCGCGAACGCCGTCGCGATCCGGCTGCATCGGGCGCGCGCACGGTTCGCCGCGGCGCTCGATCGAACGTCAGGGGAGGATGCCCTGAAATATCTGCACCCAAGCCGGACATCGGCTGATGTGAAGGGCACCGAGCGTGCCGCATGGAAGGGAGACACGCGATGACGACGCCGAACGGGACCGACCCGCTCGATCGCCTGCGTGCCGCCGATCGGATGCGCGCCGACGAGGTGCCGCCCGCGAGTCTCGCCCGCGTGTCGGCGAGGATCCAGGAGCACATCATGACCGACGTCCAGCACACCGCCACCGCCCCGCGATCGCGGCGGCCGTTCGCCCTCATCGGTGGCTCGGCCATCGCGGGAGCGCTCGCGCTCGCCATCGCCGTCGGCGGCGGCTTCAACCTCCCTGGGGGCGGCGGGGCCGTCCCGAGCGACCCGTCCGGTGGCGGCGGTGCGGCCTCCTGCATCATGTACGACCCGGCCACGCTCCCAACGTTCGAGATCGTCTTCGACG
Source organism: uncultured Anaerolineaceae bacterium (assembly GCA_964393345.1). Taxonomy (GTDB): domain Bacteria; phylum Chloroflexota; class Limnocylindria; order Limnocylindrales; family CSP1-4; genus SPCO01. The sequence goes on from CAYMTJ010000012.1 coordinate 35,785, forward strand.
GGACCGTCACCGCGGTCGATGGCGACCAGGTCACCTTCGCCGTGAACGAGGATTGGAAGGGTGCGGGCAGCAGCATCACGCTGACGGTCCCGGACACGGAGATCTCGCTCGTCGGCCCCATGCCGGACTTCGAAGTGGGCGGGCGCTATCTGGTGACCGCGGCCGGCTCCACCGTCAACGCGTGCGGTTACACGCTCGACTACGACGCCGACACCGCGGCCGATTGGGCGGCGGCGTTCGCCGACTGACCTGACCCCCGCGATCGTCGACCACGAGGCTCCGTCGAAAGACGGGGCCTCGTTCGATGGTAGGGTTGCCCGATGACCCACGATCGGATCGGCACGCTGTCCGCGAGCCTGCCCTTCTACACCTGGTACGCGGACTCGCCGCACCGGACGCTGACCGGCGACCGGCCCGTCATCGACCTGCTCTTCGGCAACCCGCACGACATGCCGATCCCCGAGTACGTCGAGGCACTCCGGCGGCACGCCGAGCCGAAGGACCCGTCGTGGTACGCGTACATGCTCGATCACCCGGAGGCCACGGCGGTCGTCGCTCGTGACCTGGCCGCGCACACCGGCATGCCGTGGCGCTCCGCGGACATCGCGATGACGACGGGGGGCTGGGGCGCCATCGCGCTCGCGATCCGGATGCTCACCGAGCCCGGCGACGAGGTGATCTACTACGACCCGCCGTGGTTCTTCTACGACATCCTCGTCCGCGGTGCCGAGGCGGTCCCGGTCGTGCTGACGCTCGATGCGCCCCGCTTCTCGCCGGACCCGGCCCGGCTGGCCGACGCGATCACCCCACGGACCCGCGCCGTGCTCATCAACACGCCGCACAACCCGTCCGGCCGGATCCTCGACGCCGCCGAGCTCGAGGCGATCGCCGAGGTCCTGCGCGAGGCGTCCGCGCGCCACGGCCGACCGATCTACCTGCTCAGTGACGAGGCGTACCGACTCATCACGCTCGATGGTCAGCGCGCCCCCAGTCCCGCGGAGCACTACGACCACACCCTGGTGCTGTACTCGTACGGGAAGCAGCTGCTCGCGCCCGGCCAGCGGATCGGCTACATGGCCATCTCGCCGCGGATCCCGGATCCCGAGCCGCTCCGCAACGCGGCCACCGTCACGCGGTTCGTCAACAGCTTCGGGTTCCCCAACAACGTCCTCCAGCGCGCGCTCCCGGACTACGCGCACCTGTGCATCGATGTCGGCGCCATCGCCCGCCGTCGGGATCGCCTGATTCCCGTGCTCGAGGAGCACGGCTTCGAGCCCACGATGCCCGAGGGCACGTTCTACGTCATGGCGCGCAGCCCCGACCCGGACGACGAGGCCTTCGTCGCCCGGATGGCCGCCGACGACCTGTACGTGCTGCCCGGGACCACGGTCAAGATGCCGGGCTGGTTCCGGATCTCGCTCACGGCGAGCGACGCCATGGTCGAACGCGCGTCCGAGCGGTTCGCCTCGGTGCGCGTCGGCACGTGATGCGGGCCGCGCTCCGGGACGTCTACGGTCCCCCGGAGGTCGTCCGCATCGAGGACGTCCCCACGCCGACGCCCGCGGAAGACGAGATCCTGGTCCGCGTGCATGCGGCATCGGTCAATCGGGCCGACCTCGACAACCTGTACCCGCGCTGGCCAGTCATCCGACTGATGCTCGGGCTGCGCCGGCCACGGGACCGACGCGTCGGGATCGACGCGGCCGGGGTCGTGGAGGCGGTGGGTCCGGGTGTCACGCGGTTCTCGCCCGGGGATCGCGTCTTCGCGGATCTGTTCCCGTACGGTGGCGGCGCCTTCGCGGAGGCCTGCGTCGCCCCCGAGAAGGCCTGGCTGCCGATCCCTGCTGCCGTGTCGTTCGAGGACGCCGTCGCGTTGCCGCATTCGGCGATCCTGGCCATCCAGGGCCTTCGTGCAGGCAAGCGGCGGCTGGCAGCGGGCGACCGATTGCTCATCGTGGGGGCCTCGGGGAACATCGGACCATTCGCCGTCCAGCTCGCGAAGGCTGCGGGTGCCCACGTGACCGGCACGTGCCGCACCGCGAAGACCGACTTCGTGCGGTCCCTCGGCGCCGATGCGGTCATCGACTACACGACCACCGACGCGCTTCGCGAACGCGACGCCTTCGACTGGATCCTCGACGTCGACGGCAAGGCGTCGCTCTCGAGCGCGCGGCGTGCCCTACGACCGAACGGTGTCTACCTGACGCTCGGCGGCTCGGGCTGGCGCATCCTCGGCGCGCTGCTGCTCGGACCGCTGCTGTCCCGGATCAGCGGTGGCCGGCGGCTCGGACTCCTGCTGTCGTGGAAGCCGTTCGCCGCCGATGATGTCGCGGTCCTGACCGCGATGGTGGCAGCCGGCACGCTGCGACCCGCGATCGATCGGCGATATCCCCTCAGTGACGTCGTCGCGGCGCTGCGCCACCTCGATGACGGGCACGCCCGCGGCAAGGTGCTGGTCCTCCCAGGCGAAGCCGCGGGACGGGAGACGAGCGCTGGCTGATCTCGAAAAGACCTTCATCGTCATGACCGGGGCGGACCGGGCGTACGAGCTGCTGTCCGACCCGATGTACCTCGCCGACTTCGTCCCGATCGTCGACCTCGTCGAGTCGATCGCCGTCGACGGCGAGCTCGACGTCGACGCGGACCTGGCGGAGCGCGGGGGAGCGGCCGATGCGGGGTTCGTGGCCGATGCGAAGACCCGCCACATCGCCTGGGGCCGCCCCGGCGCCGACTACGGCGGGTCGATCGCCGTGAACGAGATGACCGCCAACACGGCCCGAGTGACGCTCTCGCTGCACACGCGCCCGGACGCCGACGCGGCCGAGGTCACCCGGGTCTTCGAGGCGACGATCGCCAACATCCGACGCGTGCTCTCGGGCCGGTAGGGGCGCGCGGCGCTCGACGCTCGGCGCACGATCGTGCGGGACCTCTGAGCGGGGCGCAAGATGGCGACGATCGGGGGCGTTGGCTGAGGACACAATGGGGACGGCGACGAGCCAGATCACGATCCGGCGACCGATCGAGGACGTCTTCGCCGTCCTGACCGATGTCGAACAGACCGGACGGTGGTTCCCGGGCGACGTCGAAGAGCATTGGACATCGCCACCGCCGCACGGCGTGGGCTCCACCCGGCGAGCCACCGTGACGATGTTCGGCCGGCGGACCGAGAACGACGCGGTGACCACGGAATATGATCCGCCGTTCCGGGCGGCCATGCGCGGAACGTCGCCCAACGCCCCGTTCGCAGCCACCCTCGTGTTCGCCGACGACGGGGGTCACACGCGGGTCACCTTCTCGACGAAGTTCCTGCTCCGCGGCCCGTCCAGGATCGCGGGCCCGATGATCACCTTCCTGTACGGTCGGATGCTGGACAAGGGTCTCCGCAAGCTCAAGCGGATGATGGAAGCCGGAGAGCTGTGACTCGCGAGCAAGGCCTCTCTCGACCAGGGCCGCGGTCGTGAACGAGGCGTCCTATCGAGCGGCGGAAGGTCGGCTGTGGGCGTCGCTCGACGCTCGTCCCACCGAGCGGTGGCTGGACCTGCCACGACACGAGACGAGGATCCGGCTCCAGGAGGTGGGCGACGGCCCGCCGGTGCTGTTCATCCACGGGGCGAACACCGCGGGCGCCAGCTGGGCTTCCCTAGCCTCGCGGCTGCCGCATCTGCGGTGCCTCGTCATCGATCGGCCGGGGACCGGTCTCAGCCCACCGCTGCCGCGCCGCATCGATGCGACCTCGCTCTCCGAGATCGCCGACACCATCGTGACCGACATCCTCGACGCGCTGGAACTGTCCGCCGCCAGCGTCGTCGCGAGTTCGCTCGGTGGGTACATCGGGCTGAGGGCCGCCGCCGCGGCGCCGGATCGGGTCACGAGGATGGTCCAGTTCAGTTGGCCCGTGGGCGCGCCCACCCCGCGCGTCCCCGCGATGCTCCGGTTGCTTGCGCTGCCCGGGGTCGGGCGGTTGGTCGCCTCGATGCCCGCGAGCAAGCGCAGCGTCCGGGCCCTGTTCAAGCGCCTCGGGCAAGCCGACGCCCTCGCCGACGGGCGGATCACCGCCGCCGACATCGACGCGTACCTGTCGCTGCTCCGGGACACCGACACGATGCGCAACGAACTCGCGCCGGTCCGAGCGCTGGTCTCGCCACGGCGCGGGGTCCGGCGGCTAGACCTCGATGACGACGTACTCGGGCGGATCCGCTGTCCCACGCTGTTCATCTGGGGCGGCCACGACCCGTTCGGCGACGCCGACGTGGCCCGCCAGCTGGTCCCGCGCATCCCGAAAGCGACCCTCGATCTCATGCCCGAAGCGGGACACTCGCCCTGGCTGGACGACCTCGACCACTGCGCGACGGCCGTCGAGGCGTTCCTGCGGACGACGACGTCGAACTGAATCCAGACCTCGGGCTCGAGGCCTCGTCCGACGTCAGGAGACCTCGACCACGCGCTCGCCCTCGCCGGGCTTCCAGATGGTGACCTCGAGACGACCGTCCACGAGCTCGAGAGACGACGCCGAGGTCAGGTCCGCGACGTAGAAGGGATCGAAGTGCTGGCCACGGAGGTCGAACCCGGACTCGTTGAACAGGTCGTCGGCGAACCCGGCGTGAAGATCGGGATCCTGGTCGTTCACGGCCACGCCCCAGACCTTGGCATCACCATCGGTCACGTGCGGGTCCACGGTGCCGGTATGGAGGCAGAACCGGGGATCCCGGTCGAGGTCCCGGTACTTGGTCGTGTTCGGCATGCCGACGAGCAGCAGCCGACCGTCGTAGATCCGCGGCTCCATCGGGCTGATCCGCGGTGAGCCATCGGCACGGATCGTCGCGAGGAGACACAGGTTGCCGGTCGCCTTGTGTCGGCGGGCGAAGACCCCCGCGATCTTCGGGGCTTCGTCGGCGAAGTCCTTCCAGGCGACCATCGAGGGCATTCTACCGGGCGAAGGCCGCCCGGTAGGACCACGCTCAGGCCGTCCCGAGCACCTCGCGCAGCTTCGCGGCGAACGCCTCCGGCTTGCCGGCCTGGCCGTATTCACCGCCCAGGAAGCCACCGTGATCGCTGGGGAAGAGGACCGGGGTCAGGCCCAGGCGGTCGGCCGCCGCCTCGGCGCCACGACGCGCCAGCTGACGCCCCGACTCCTCGCCCGCGGCCAGGATGATCGTGGTCGACGCGGCCCGGAGCGCCTCGAAGTCCGGCTCGTAGTGGGTGCACGTGACGATGTTCTGGGCGAGGAGCGCGTCGGTTCGCGTCCCGTCGTCCTCGGCCGGCATCCCGAACATCGCGGGATCCGGACCCGGCTGTGCGGCAAACTCGGTCGTCATCGGGCCCTCGTGGCTGACGACCGCGATGAAGTGGGCCATCCCGGCGCCGAACCCGCGCTGCCGGTACGTCTCGGCGATGGCCTTGCAGACCGCCAGGGCGCCGTCCCGATCCGGGACGATCGCCGCGAGCGGCGGCTCGTGCGCGATCAGCCTCCGGACATCGTCGGGGTGACGGGCCACGAGCGCCAGCGCGTTGACCGCGCCACCGCTGCTCGCGAACATCTCGACCGGGCCGTTGCCCAGCTCGGCGATGATCCGATGGACATCGTCGGCGTGCTGCTCGGGCGTCGACTCGGTCGTCGGGTCGTCCTTGATGCTCCGTTCCACGCCTCGCGGGTCGTAGGTCACCACCGTGCGATCGGTGAAGTGCGACGCGAGGGTCGCGAACCCGCCGGCACCCATCGGCGAGCCGATCAGGAACAGCGCCGGGGCAGGGGAGTCCACCCGCCGGACGTCGTAGGTCAGGGTGGCGCCCGGGACATCGAGCGTGTGGGTCGTGGGCTCGGTCAGCGTGGTCATGCGAGTACGCCTTCCGCGAGGATGGCATCGATCTGCCCGACAGCTTGCGTCAGGCCCTCTTCCATGCCCATGGCCAGCACCTGCTCCATGGCCTCGGTGCTCGGGAAGGCGGTCCGGATGGACATCCGCGTGCGTCCGGTGTCGATCGCTTCGATCGTCGCGGTCATGGTGGCGGGCGGGAACTCTTCGTTCGGGGTCCCGTCGTCGTTCGCGAAGCCTTCGCTGATGACGAGGCGATGTGGCGGATCGACCTCGACGATGTCCCAGAAGCCTCGCGGCTGGTCGCCGGTCGGGCCGGTCATGTGGTACTGGACCCGACTCCCCGGGGCCAGATCGTAGGCGGTGAACGTCGCGGGATAGGTCGGGGGGCCCCACCAGCGCTCGAGCTGGCGCGGATCGGCCCACAGGTCCCAGACCCGCGCCGGGGACGCGTCGAACTCGGCGGTCAGGGTCATGGTCAGGGCCTCGGGGTCCTTGTGGACGGCGGTGACAGTCATGCGTGTCGCTCCTTGCTTCGGCTGATGAGGTCCGTCATGCGATCGATGCGCCCGCGCCACAGGGCCTCGTACTGGTCGAGGAGCGTGCGCGCCAGGCGGAGCGCCTCGATGTTGGTGCGCACGACCTTCCGGCGGCCGGTGCGCTCCTTCGTGACCAGGCCGGCCCGCTCCAGCACGGCGATGTGCTTCTGCACGGCCGCGAAGCTCATGGGGTAGTGGCCAGCCAGCTCGGCGACGCCCTCGCGCCCGTTGATGGCGCGCAGGACGATGTCTCGTCGGGTGGCATCGGCCATCGCGGCGAAGACGCTATCGGGTTCGAATGTCGACTGCATTGATACAACCATACGGTTGTATGTGGAGCCTGTCAAGCGTCCCTGTTATCGTCGCGGCGATGGGACTCGGCTTCGGACTCCTCAGCGCGCAACTCAAGCCGGGGGAGACCGACTGGACCCGCGCCTACGACGAGACCATCCATGTCGCGATCGAGGCGGAGCGGCTGGGGTTCACCTCGGTCTGGACCACGGAACACCACTTCGTCGATGACGGCTACATGCCGTCCCTGCTCGTCGTCAGTGCGGCCATCGCCCAGGCGACGTCGACGATCGAGATCGGCACCGGCGTCGTCCTCGCGCCGCTGCACCATCCGTTGCGCCTGGCGGAGGACGCGGCGACGGTCCAGTTGCTCAGTCACGGCCGGCTGGCCCTCGGCCTCGGACTCGGCTGGTCCGAGACGGAATTCAACGGCCTCGGCGCCGATCGACGCCGACGGGGCGTGGCGATGGACGAGATCCTGCGCATCCTTCCGCAGGCCTGGACCGGCGAGCCGTTCAGCCATCAGGGCGAGGTCTACTCGCTGCCGAGGCTCGGCGTCAGGCCCAGGCCGTCGACGAAGATCCCGGTCCTCATCGGCGGGAGTGCCGAGGCTGCCATCCGTCGTGCGGCCTGTCTGGCGGACGGGATCTTCGCGAACGCCGATGCGGCGACGTTCCGTGGTCAGGTGCGCTGGGTCCTCGACGAGTGCGAGCGGATCGGCCGCGATCCAGCCACGTTCCGGTTCATCTACTACGCGGCGTTGCTGCCGGGCACGTCGCCCGAAGCGGCGCTCACCCGCTATCGCGATCCGTTCTGGGCGCGGCAGTGGAAATACTCGGACATGGAGGCGTCCGCCACCCGCTCGCTACCCCCGCGGGCCGCCCCGGCGTTCGATCGCCCGATCGAGTCGCTGATCGGCGGTCGCGCGGCGTTCGCCGGGAGGCCGGCGCACCTGGTCGAGCGCCTCCTCGACATCCGGGCTCGGGCGGGTGTCCCGGTCGAGTTCGTGGCCAGCAGCTTCCTGCCCCTGCTGGATCACGGAGCCCAGCTCGAGATGCTGCAGGAACTGGCCGAGGACGTCGCACCGCATCTCTGAGCGGACGCCCGGAACCCATCGTCAGCGGTGCTGGTCGACCAGGATCGGGTTGCCGTCCGGATCGCTGATGAAGAAGCTCGCCGGGCCCGTCGTCGTCTCGTCGGCTTCCTGGTCGAAGGCCACCCCGGCCGCCTTGAGGGTTCGCTGGAGCTCGCGGACGTCCGTGAACGGATCGATGTTCTGGGCATTCCCGTCCCAGCCCGGGTTGAACGTGAGGATGTTCCTCTCGAACATGCCCTGGAACAGGCCGATGACCGTGTCGCCGTTCTTGAGGATGAGCCAGCCCTGGTCGGCGTCACCGTGGAATGCCGTGAACCCCAGGGTCTCGTAGAACGCCCGGCTCGCGGCGAGGTCCTTGACCGCGAGGCTGATCGAGAAGCTGCCCAGGTCCATCGTGCCCTCCTGCCGGAACAGGTCGCTGTCTCATCGCGCGCCGTCGGCGATGATGTGCCAGCCCCCACCCTAGACCAACAGGACGGACGGAGGCGGTGATGCACGAGGCCCCGCGGAACGATGGGGCGGTCATCGACTGGCTGCTCGACGCGGATCCCGCGATCCGCTGGCAGGTCATGCGCGACCTGATGCACGAGCCCGCGGAGGTGATCGCCTCGGAGCGGGCGAGGATCGCCACCGAGGGTTGGGGCGCACACCTGCTCGCGCTCCAGGCGCCGGACGGGCGATGGGGCGGCACGGCCTGGTCGCACGACTTCACCGACACGTTCCATGTCCTCGAGCTGCTCCGGCGGTTCGGGCTCGATCCGGGGACGGAGCCGGCTCGGCGGGCGATCCGGCTCGTCCGCGAGCACGTGACCTGGCGCGATCCCGAGTTCGAGACGCCGTGGGCCGACAACCGCTTCTTCGATGGGGAGGTCGAGCCATGCATCAACGGCAACGTGGTCGCGACGGGCGCGTACTTCGGCGTCGACATGACGCCCCTCGTGGAGCGGCTCCTCGGCGAGCAGCTCGCGGATGGCGGCTGGAACTGCGAGGTCGAGAACGGCGCGACGGTGTCGTCGATGGAGACGACGATCAACGTCCTCGAAGGCCTGCTCGAGCACGAACGGGCGATCGGCACCTCGGCCGGCGTAGGGGAGTCCCGGCGACTCGGGGAGCGCTACTTGCTGGATCGGCGCCTGTTTCGTCGGAAGTCGACCGGCGAGCTGATCGATCCGGCCTGGCTCCGGTCGTCGTTCCCGCACTGGTACCACTACGACGTGCTCCGGGCGCTCGACTACCTGCGTGACGCCGGCGTGGCGCCCGACGAGCGCGTCGCTGAGGCGATCGACGTCGTGGCCGGGCAGCGCGGAACGGACGGTCGCTGGCCGCTCCAAGGCGTCCACGAGGGCGAGCGTCACGTCGAGATCGACGCCGGCCTGGGCCAGCCCAGCCGCTGGAACACGCTTCGTGCCCTCCGCGTGCTCGGCTGGGGGGCGGCGGGTGGATCGGCGGGTGGATCGGCGGGGCACTGACGGATCGGGCCATCCGGCCCTCGTCCGGCGCCCTTCAGCCGGTCACGATGGTCAGGGATGCCATCGATGATCCGGAGGTAAGGGCATGAAGGTCGCAGGAACCGTCCTCATCGTGACCGGTGCCGGCAGTGGGATCGGACGGGAGGTCGCGCTCGAGGCGGTCCGGCGTGGCGCCGCGGTCGCCGCGGTCGACAGGAACGCCGCGACGCTCGAGGAGACCGCCACCCTGGCCGGCCCGGGCGCGCGTCTCTCCACGCATACGGTCGACATCACCGACCGAGCCGCCGTCGAGGCCCTGCCCGCCGCCGTCTCGGAGCGTCTCGGCGCCATCGACGGCATCGTCCACTGCGCCGGGGTCATCCAGCCGTTCGCGCGGCTCAAGGACCTCGACGACGCCGCGATCGAGCGGGTCTTCGCCGTGAACTGGTACGGCACGCTGTACCTGATGCGGACGCTGCTGCCGATCCTCCTGGAGCGACCGGTGGCGCACATCGTCAATGTCTCGAGCATGGGCGGCTTCCTGCCCGTGCCGGGTCAGACCATCTACGGGGCGTCGAAGGCGGCCGTGAAGCTGCTGACCGAGGGCCTCCATTCGGAGTGCGCCGGCACGAGCGTCCGCGTCACGGTGGTCTTCCCGGGTGCCGTGGCCACGAACATCACGACGAACTCGGGGGTCGTCGTGCCAAACCTCGGGGCCGACGCGCAGAAGATGGCCAGCCGGGCGATGGCCGCGGACAAGGCGGCGACGATCATCCTCGATGGCATGGCGCAGGACGCCTACCGGGTCATGGTCGGCGGCGACGCCAAGCTCATGGACCGCCTCTACCGGCTGTCCCCGCGCCGAGCCGCTGCGTTCATCGCGAGGCAGATGAAGGCGCTTCTGCCGGCCTGACGACGCCGTCGGTCCGTCGCGAAGGGGCCAGGAGGCCTGCACCCGGTCGCGGAAATCGGCAAGAATGGCCGGGTCGCGGCCGGAGATCCGGTGTGGTCGGGCTCGAGCCGTCGCGATGGACGTCCCGCTGGTGGCGTCACGGTCGTGCTCGGAGGTCCCGTGCCCGCTCACGCTGCTCGTTCCACCGATCGTCAGGTCACGCAGGTGGATCGGCCACGGCCATGAGCGGTCCTCCTTCCGGACCCCCGTCCGGACCGCCCGGTTCCGGACCGCCCCGTTCCGGACCGCCGAGCGGGCCGCCACCCAGCGCGCCGACCGGCCCACCCACGCGTCCGACCGGTCCGCCCCGGATGCTCGCCGGACCCCCGCCGGCTTCAACGATCGCACCCGCCCCGCCGACGCCGGTCGCCGCCACCGTGAGCCCGGTCGCCGTCACGCCCGCCCAGCCGCGCGCGCGCCGACTCCCGCCCGTCGGGAAGCTCCTCGGCGTCGCCGCGAGTCTCGTGGGCCTCATCGTGGTCGGCTGGCAGCTCGTCGGGATGGCGGGCCTGGGTGGCCCGGGCGCCTCGCCGACGCCGACCGCCCTGACCGGGGTGGGTGAGATCTTCCTGGAGCCCAAGGACGACGTCGGACCGGACCCGTTCACGAACACCGTCACGCTTCCGACGACGACGCCGACACCGACGGGCTCGTCGACGCCGCCACCGTCACCCTCGAGCGCGCCGTCCGATTCGGCCGGTCCGAGCCCCAGCCTCGCGTCACCGCCGGTCGTCCAGGCGTTCACCGGCGGTCAGGTGGGGTTGTACGGCGGCAGCCTCCGCGAGGCCGAGTGCGATGTCGAGCAGCTCATCGCTTTCCTCGAGGAGAAGCCCGCGAAGGCCGCCGCGTGGGCGAGCGTGCACGGGATCGTCCCGAGCGAGATCCGGGCGTACATCGAGGGCCTGACGCCCGTCACCCTCCGCCGCGACACGCGCGTCACCAATCACGGGTTTCGCGATGGCGCCCCCGACCCGCGACAGTCGGTGCTGCAGGCCGGCACGGCCGTCCTCGTCGACGATCGTGGCGTGCCCCGCGCGCGCTGCTACTGCGGCAATCCGCTGGCCGAACCCATCCCCGTCCGCACGACGCCGGCGCTTCGCGGTCCGACCTGGCCGGGCTTCTCGCCCGCCGACCTGACGACGATCAGCCCCGCGCCCGCTCCGCTGGCCACGATCCCCGTCATCGATGACGCCACAGGCGCGATCATCGACCGCCCGGTCGGCACCGACGGTGGGGACGACACGCTGGCCGCCGCGTCACCGTCGCCGACGCCCGAACCGACGCCCGAACCCACGCCGTCGGCCACGACCACGCCCGAGCCGACCCCACCCGGACCGGGCGTCGGCGATCCAGTGGCCCGGGAACCGCTCGTGCCGTCGGACCTGACCGGCTTCGGGGCCGTCGGGGCGAACTCGGTCGACCCGAACTTCGAGGTGGGTGGGGCGGTCGACGGTGACCTGACGACGTCCTGGTTCTCCAAGGGCCCGCACACGACCGCGACCGTCACGACCTACGACTGGACGGTCGCGGGGCCTATCGAGATCGGGGCGATCGTGATCGTCGGGAACGGGGCGAACGAGACGCGCGCCTTCCGGACCGGGTTCGGCTTCGAGCAGGTGACGATCGAGGTGTTCCGCGCTGGCGCGAGCGTGGCCGTCGTCACCCAGTCACTCGCCGGCGAGCCGGACCCGCGGGTCCTGGCCGAGTTCCTGCCCGGGACGACGGGTGACACCGTCCGCCTGTCGTTCACCGGTCACGAGTCGCTCGACTGCGGCGGGATCGGGGAGTTGCTCGTGCTGGGCGCGGACTGGCGGGCCGACGTGGACGCGCTGGCTGCCCTGGGCTACTGACCCGGGACGAGGAGCCGCCCGTCGACCCACGCGTCCCACTCGTTCGAGAAGCGGACGTGGGCCCAGCCATCGGGTCGCTGTTCGATGACCATGACGTCCAGCCCCGGATCCAGGGCGTGCTCCGGCTGGAGCGCCGGGTCGGGACGCGACCAGGCCGGCAGGCCTGCGTCGGGCACGCGGTGGGTCGGAAGGTAGCGAGGTGACGTCGGGGCGTCCTCGACGAGGCTCTCCATCGTGAACGGCAGGAGCTGGAGGATGCCGTCGGGCGCACCGGCCGCCCACGCGGTGCCGTCCCAGCCCCACCAGACCGTGCCGTCGAAGCACCACGCCCGCCCGGCCACGTCCCGCAAGGACAGCTCACGCAGGACATCGGGGAGCTGATCGGGCGGGAATTCGTCCTCGGCGAGCAGGTCCGCCACGTGTCGGGCGCGCGCCTCCCACTCGGCGACCGGGATCCCGGGTCCCTCCGCCGGCACGAGCTGGATGGATCCGGGCACCAGCCTGGGAAGCTCGCGACGCGGCTCGGCGATGGGGGCGGCGCGAGCCCCGGTCATGTCGGTCATGGCGCGCCGCCGGCCGAGGCCGGGCCCGGAGCCGATGGGCTGGCGGGTGCCGGGGGCACGACCGGCGCGCCGGGCGACGCGGCCGCTGGGGAGGGTGCCGGGACCTTGCCCTTGATGCAGTCATCGAGGGCCTGACGGAGCTTGGCGGCCCGGGCGTGCTCCGCGTCCGCCTCGGCGGCGATCGCGGTATACCCGGTGCGAAGCAGTTCGATGTTCTCGAACCCCTTGCGCAGGATCGCCATGATCTCCTCGGGCGACTGTCCGACGCCGAACACCAGTTCGCCGAACACGCGCAGCGGCCAGCGCACGACCCGCCCGATGGACCACCCCTGCTCGGCGCCCGCGGGGATCCGGGCCGTCGTGACGCCACCCTCGATCTCGACGTGCCGGCGCAGGTTGTGGAGGGCATCCTCGGCCAGCGCCAGGTCGAACTGCGCTCGTTCCAGGACGCGGGCCTTGTCGTCGACGCCGGCGAGCGCCTGCGCCTTGGTCAGCCCGGTCGCATCGACCAGGTCCGCCGCCGCCTGCGAGACCTGCGTCCGGAGCCGGGCGACGTCCGCTTCGGTGACATCCTCGAGCTGGTGCAGCGTCCGCGCCGTGTCCTGGAGACTGGCGGAGGTCCGGTCACGATCGGCGAGGAGCTCCTTCCAGCCCGGTTGATCGTCCAGCTCCTTGAGCTGCTTCCGACTCGTCTCGAGCTTACTCTTGAGGTCGGCGATCTCCTGACCGTGCTTGCGCTCCAGTCCCGAGAGCTTCTCGTGGAGCTCCGCCTGCGCCTCCTGGAGTTGCTCGAGCGTTCGCGCCCGGTCCGGGCTGAGGGGCGACCGACGGCCACCCGGGCCGATCGTGCCCTCGGCGCGCTTGATCCGCCGCTCGATCTGGGCGATCTCGTCCTTCACGGGGTCGATCATCCGCTTGGCGAAGAGCTCGGCCCCTTCGATCTCGTTGGGGAGCGCGATGAGCGCGCGTTCGAGCGGGGCGCGGATCGCGGTGCCCTTGGTGATGAGCTGGCTCTGCTTCTTGGCCAGGGCGTCCAGATCGGCGTACTGCTTGCGAGCCGCGACGGCCTTCGGCAGGTCGGCGAGGGCCGTTTCGAGCTTGTTCGACCAGAACTCGTGCATCTGCTTGGCGTTCCGGACGAGATCGGTGTTCGCCACCATCTCGTCGATCTTCGCGCGCAGAGCGGCCATCTCCTCGAGGATCATCGTCACCCGGGCGCGGGCGGCGTCGATGGCTTCGTTCGCGACCTCGAGCGCCTTGGCCATCTTCGCGCCGAGCTTCGAGGGCGGCTTCCAGTCGTCGATCTGCTGGCGCGGGGCCGATCCGCGCGGCCGGCCCACCGCCTGTGCCAGGTCGCCCACGGTCCCGCCGATGACCGAGCCGATCTCGAAGCCCACGGCCATGTTCGCCTTGATGATGTTGTTGGCGTGGATGGTCTCGGCCCGGCGGAGCTGGTCGGCCAGGTCCTGGGCGGCCTCGCGCAAGGTCAGAACCCGCTCGCGGCTGCCCTCGTAGCTCGCCTTGGCTCCGGCGCACGCGTCGGGGACGTCCCCGATGTTCGAGGGCGGGAGTGGCTTCGTGCTCTTGCGCCGCCAGATGAGCCGGGTGCCGCCGATGAGGATCGAGACGCCGCCGGCGCCGACGAGGATCGGGATCAGCGGGACGCCGGCACCGCCCGTCGAACCGGCCACGAGCGGGATCTCCGGGACGGGGCAACCGGCGGCCGAGCGGTGCCGGTTGGCGAGGACGCGGGCGATCGCCTCGGCATCGTCCACCCCGAACCGCAGCTCCTCGCTGAGCTTGCCCCGCTCGTTGGTGAGCACGACGATCGTCGCGAAGACCTGCTCGTTCAGCAGTCGCCATTCCTTCTCGAACAGGCCGAATTCGGTGCCCGGGAAGAAGCTCGAGAAGACGCCGGTGTCCTGCGGGTTGTCCGGGTTCCGGGCCTGCTTGCCTTCCTCGATGATGAGCAGTCCGGGTGGGGCGCCCGACGGGGTCGTCACCGTGTCGCGGTCGCCGACGACGCTGTCGTACCGGGAGCTGGCGTCCTCGGGCGCACAGAAGTACTCGATCGTGATCGCGCTGCCCGAGGAGCCCGCGGGCCGGTCGATGCGGTAGTTGCAGAGGAACTGCGCGCCCGCTGCCAGTGACGAGGCTTCGGGGATGACGTTCCAGCCTGCCGGCTCGTCCACGTCGCAGATGGTCGCGGCGGCCGTCGGCGCGGCGAGGGCCAGCATCCAGGAGCCGGCGAGGAGGGCCAGCAGGGCGCGGGTCATCCATCGACGCGTGGGACGCGGACCATGGACGCGGTCAAGGCGCCGGCGGCGAGGCTCCATCGACGGCCATTATCCGCACCGGCGCGAGGTGCGTGGAGCCGAACGGATGGCGTGCGACGCTCCCAGCGTGAGCGAGAGCGAACCGGACGCGTCCTGCTGAGCGGGAACGCGAGGGCGTCGCCGGGTCAGCGCGTGAGACAATCGACGTCCACGAATGCGCTGGCGGCCGCCGGGGGATCCATCAGGTGGGTGACCGCTGCAGACCGAGAGGAGCGGGGACATGGGCACGGTGACACGCACGGCCTCACGCCCGGCCTGGATCGAGCTCGCGACCGACGATCCTGCCGCGGCTCGCGCCTTCTACGCGGACCTGTTCGGCTGGCAGGTCGAGGTGAGCCCGGATCCGCAGTACGGCGGGTACGGGATGGCGCGTCTGCCCGAGGGCGAGGGTGACGTCGCCGGGATCACCGCCAAGATGATGGGGGAGGCGCCGACGGCCTGGAGCCTCTACCTCGGCACCGATGATGTCGACGCCCTCAGCGCCGCCGTCACCGCCGCGGGCGGGAACGTCATCGCGCCGGCGTTCGATGTCGGCGACATGGGCCGCATGGCGGTCTTCGCGGACCCGACGGGTGCGGTGATCTCAGCCTGGCAGGCAGGTCGGATGCGGACGTTCCGGACCGGCGACACGGGCACGTTCGGCTGGGCCGAGCTCAGCGCCCGCGGGTTCGACACGGCGCGCACGTTCTACGAGACCGTGTTCGGCTGGACCAGCACGTCGAGCCCGATGGGGGAGGGACAGCCCGACTACATCGAGTTCAAGGCGGATGGCGAGAGCATCCTCGGCGGCATGGAGATGATGCCGATGGTGCCCGCGGAGGTCCCCAGCTACTGGATGCCGTACTTCAACGTCGACGACGTGGAGGACGCGTTCCGGCGCGCGATCGGGCTGGGCGCCACGGAACTCGTCAGCCCGAGTGACATGCCCGGCGGGCGCTTCGCGATCATCCAGGACCCGCAGGGGGCCGTCTTCGGATTGCTGCGCCTGGGGTAGGGCCGGGAGGGGTCCGGCGCCATGGCTGAGCCCGCGATCGAGACCGGCCGGCTCGCCTCGGGCCATCCGTTCGCGCGGGCCGGAACCGGCTCGCGTGTGGTGCTCTACATCCCGGGGCTGTCGTTCACGGCCGATGTCCCGACCCCCAAGGCGACGGCGCGGGCCTGGAAGGCCTGGCTGGGAGCGATCGACGAGCACGGCCTGTCGATCGTGCAGGTCGGCAGACGGGCGGATCTCGCGCCCGGAAGCTCTGCCGCCGACGTCGCCGACGACTACGCCGCGGTCATCCGCGAGCAGTGGGGGAGGGCGGTCGCGGTCATGGGTATCTCGACCGGGGGCGGGTACGCGCAGTATCTGGCGAGTCGCCACCCCGAGCTGGTCGAACGGGTCGTCCTCGGGTTCACGGCCCATCGGATCGCCGATGTCGTGAAGGCACGACAGCGGCGCGCGGTGGACAAGTTCCTCGCGGGCCGATGGCGCGCCGGCTGGGCGGAGTTCGGCCCGTGGTTCCTGCCCAGGTTCCCGCGTCTGGGAAGTGCGGTCACCTGGCTTCTGGGCCCGTACATCGGCGGTCGCTACGAGGACCTGCGCGTCCTCCGGATCGACGGGGACAGTGACGACGCCTTCGACGCGACCGATCAGCTGGCCGACATCCGATGTCCCACCCTCGTCGTCAGCGGCGGGCGCGACACCGCGTACCCACCCGACGTCGTCCGCGAACTGGTCGCCGGCCTTCCGAACGCGCGCCACATCGAGTACCCGAACGCCGGGCACATGGGTCCCGGCGGAGCCTTCGCCAGGGACGCCTGCGCGTTTCTGGCCATGGACGGCCAGACCAAGGCGCAGCCCCCAGCCGCCTGAGCCGCCCAGACATCCCTGAAGCAGAGCGCTCGGGCCGGCTCGGGCCGGCTCGATCGCTCAGTCGAGCGAGTGGCCCAGATTCCCGTTCGACTTGGGGCCGCCGGTCAATTCCAGGCCGGTCATGATCTGGGTGC
>CAYMTJ010000013.1:0-9725 GCA_964393345.1 uncultured Anaerolineaceae bacterium
GTATCCCGTCCCGCGGGCGGTCCCGGGTCCTGCTGTCGCGTATCCCGTCCCGCGGGCGGTCCCGGGTCCTGCTGTCGCGTATCCCGTCCCGCGGCCCGCCCGCAGCCACGCCACGCTGGCCGGGGTGTCGCCGGGCCCCCCCTCGTCGTCGGACGTCCCCCCGCCCCGAACCCCGGTCCGTGGCGCCAGCCGGTCATCGAGCGATTCGGGGGCCTCACCCTCACTGGTATTGACGTTGTCCGAACGAATGAGCGTGGATGGATCGCCAGATCGCCGTCTGGACGAGCCTCCACGCTCATCCATAGCAGAAACGACACTGGTATTGACGCCCCCGGGTCCGGACGGTCCCACGCCGCCGGGTCCGGACGGTCCCACGCCGCCGGGTCCGGACGGTCCGACGCCGCCGGGTCCCCGGCCCCCGGGCCCCGCCCCCGCGACCCGGCCCGTCCCCGCCAGCTGCCCCATCTCGTCGGTCAGCCCACGCGCCCCCGACCGTGCCGCCGACCCCGCCGACCCCGCCGCGGACGCATCCTCCCCCGGCCGCTGGAAGAACTCCGCGAACCCGCCGTCGGCCTCGAGGTCGCGGCGGACCATCACGCTGTCGTAGGTCTCGAGCGCCTTCGCCACGCGGTCCACGAGCGGGCGTGGGAACCCGAGGGCGTGGCCCACTTCACGGACCGCCGAGCGCGCCCGGTACGTGACGAGGTTGCAGACCATCCCCGTGTGCTCCGGCCCGTAGCGTCCGTAGACGTACTGGATGACCTCCTCCCGCCGCTCGCTTGAGAAGTCGATGTCCACGTCGGGGTACGTCGTCCGGCCCTCGTTGATGAACCGCTCGAACAGCAGGTTGTGGCGGATAGGCTCGACACGGCTGATCCCCAGCACGTACGCGACGATCGAGCCCGCGGCACTCCCCCGCCCCTGCGCCGGGATCCCGCGCTCCTTCGCGAAGCGCATGAGATCCCAGCAGATGAGGAAGAACTCCGCGAGCCCGGTCCGCTCGATGACATCGAGTTCGTGCGCGAGCTGGCGGACCACCGGCGGGGTCAGCGGGTGGTAGCGCCGGCGCGCACCGCTGTTGCACAGCTCCACGAGATAGCTGAACGGCGTCTCCCCGTCCGGCACCGGGAAGCCCGGGAAGCGGTACTGCTCGAAGCCCAGGTCGACCGAACACGACGCGGCGAGCTCCACCGACGTCGCGATCCCCTCCGCCCACGCCCGACCGACCCGGCCCTCCGGCCCGTCGACGCCGTCGACCGGCACGAGCGCGGCGAGCGCCTCCCCGGACTTCAGGAACGATTCGCCGTCCGGCCGGCGCAGGTCCCCGAGCGTCTCGAGCGTCCGGCCGTGCCGGATGGCGGTGAGCACGTCGGCGAGTTCGCGGTCCTCGGGTCGGGCGTAGTGGGCGTCGTTGGTCACGACCACCGGGAGTCCCAGCTCCCCGGCGAGCGTCGCGGTCTCCGCCACGAGCCAGTCGTCGTCGGGCAGGAGATGGTGCGACAGCTCCAGGAAGAACCCGCTGGTCGCCGGGCCATCGCCGCGCCCGAACAGCGTCGCGTAGCGTTCGGCCACGGCCCGCGCCCCGGCCCGGTCGCCCACCCGCAGCCGGCGAGCCAGCTCCCCGTCGCGGCAGCCACTGAGCGCCACGAGCCCCTCGGTGTGCTCGGCGAGCAGGGCCTGGGTGAACCGCGGCATCCCCTTGGTCCCGGCCATGTTCGCGTGCGAGATCAGTCGCGACAGGCTCCGCCAGCCCACCTGCGAGCGAGCGAGCAGCACGAGGTGCGGACCGCGACCGCGCTCCCCGATCCCCCGCAGGTCCTCCTTGACCGGCTCGCGATAGCCGGGGAGCCGCGGTCGCTCGGCCCGTGGCCGATCCGGCAGACCCTCCGCGACCAGCGACCCGAACCCTCCACCGGCCCCGACATCGACACTCGCGCGACGGGGCTTGCACCGACCACGGCGCGGCGCCACCACGATCCCGTCCGGATCCGCGACGGCCGGGTCGCGCAACCCGATCTCGAGCCCGATGACCGGGTGGAGCCCGGCAGCCTCCGCAGCGGTCACGAACCGGACGGCCCCGTACAGGCCGGCGTGGTCGGTGACGGCCAGCCCGGTCAGGCCCAGCTCCACGGCCCGCTCGACCAGGTCGTCCGCCGGCGAGGCACCATCGAGGAACGAGAAGTTGGTGTGGCAGTGGAGTTCGGCGTACGGGACGGGTGCCACGGGGTCGCTCCGGTCGGGGGCCGGCTTGTCGGGGGCCCATCAGTATAGAACAGATGTTCGAGACATGGGAGCCAGTCGCGAGCCGGACGAACGGGCGGGTAGACAACGCGGTCCAGACACGGTTTCCTTGACGGCGTGCGACCCCACGCCACCCGACGCCTGTTCACCGCTCCCCTCCTCGCCCTCGCGGTGCTCGCCGGAGCGCTGCCGTCCGGCGACACCCCGACGGTCCGCGCGGCGACCGAGATCCGCGACCGGATCCTCGGCATCGAGCCGCTCAGCCACGAGGTCTACGGGTATCTGCCGTACTGGCGCCTCGATGCGGGGACGGTGGATCGACTCGACTACGACCTCGTCTCGACGATCGCGTTCTTCGGCATCGGCATCAAGTCCAGCGGCGCGCTCGACCGCGACTGGGTGGGCTATCGCGAGTATGTCGGCGAGGACGCGGCCGCCGTGACCAACGCCGCGCACGATCGCGGCGTCCGGGTGGTGCCCACGTTCCAGTTGTTCGACTCGACCGACGGCTACGCGAAGATGACGAAGTTCCTGACCAACACGACCGCCCAGGACCGGTTCATCGCGGAGGCGCTCGAGCTGATGGCGGCGCGCAAGGCCGACGGGGCGGGCCTCGACTTCGAGCCGGTCGGCGCGCTCAATCCACTGGGCAAGTACTACATCCCGTTCGTGACCCGGTTCGCGGCGGCGATGAAGGCCCGCTTCCCCGACGCCCAGCTCGTCAACGCTCTCTCGGCGGGCGGCAGCGAGCGGATCATCAAGGGCCTCGTGGGTGTGGTCGATCGACAGATGGTCATGACCTACAACTACCGCTGGTCCGGATCCACGATCACCGGGGCGATCGCGCCGCTCGACCACGCCGCGCGCAACGTGAAGATCCACATGGACCGCATCCTGCAATGGGCGCCGGCCGACTCGCTGCTGCTGGGCGTCCCGTTCTACGGCATGGACTGGCCGGTGACGAGCAAGGTGCCCAACGCGACCGTCCAGCGCGACAAGAAGACCTACGGCCCCGTGCGGAGCGTGACCTACGCGAGCGCCCGCGACTTCCTCCAGTCCCGGCCCAAGGTGGTGCGTCAGTACGACGCCCTCGAGGGCAGCGCCTTCTACACGTATCGCGACAAGGCCAGGGCGACGTGGCGGCAGGTCTACTTCGAGGACGAGCGCAGCGCCGCGGCCAAGTACGACTACGCGATCGTGAGCGGGTTCGCTGGTGTCGGGATCTGGACGCTCGACAACGACCGCGGCTACACGGAGATGGCGAACGTCCTGCGCGCCAAGTTCTACGCCCCCGTTCGCGACGTCGCCGTCAAGGGCAATGTGCGGGACGTCTCGCGCCGGTCCGGCTACGTCTGGGCCACGATCCGATTGGCCGCCCAGGAGATCGGGACGGTGCCCGAACGCGGCGCCTTCCGCTGGACGCTCCGTGACGGGGCGGGCAGGCTCGTCCGTTGGGGCGAGACGACGCGCCGGACCATCTACCCGGCCCAGGTGTCGGCCAAGGTCATCTCCATCCGGATGGGCCATGCCGCGTCGCTCCGCGCCGGCAGTTACACGCTCCGAGTCCGGTTCATCACGAAGGCGTCCACCTACCGATCGGACGTCGTCGCGTTCCGCCAGCGGTACTGAGCGGACCCCGGACGACCGGCCGCGAAATCGGCTGCTGATCACGAAACATCCCGGGGACATTCGGCGTCTCACCGGCATGCACACCTCCATTCGACCGATCGCCTTCGCGGCCCTGCGGAGCGTCCTGCTGGTCGGGCTGGCGATGATGCTCATCCTGGTCGTGCTGCCGGCGGTCCTTTCGGTCCAGGCGGCGAGCAACTGACCCACCACAAAG
Organism: uncultured Anaerolineaceae bacterium; assembly: GCA_964393345.1. Classification (GTDB taxonomy): domain Bacteria; phylum Chloroflexota; class Limnocylindria; order Limnocylindrales; family CSP1-4; genus SPCO01. The sequence goes on from CAYMTJ010000013.1 coordinate 4,085, forward strand.
AGCGTTCTGACGCCTGGGGGCCTCGGAACGATCTCGCCGGCGCTCGGCTGCGATGGCCGAGCCGCTGAGCCGTCGGAGGAGCCGGTGAGCGACTCCACCGACCTGCAGAGCCCGTCGCTTGGGGGCGACGGGCTCTGCCACATCCGGGCGATCGGACTACGATCGTGACGTGACCCCCCGACAGCCTCGGCCCTGGCTCATCGCTGCCATCGCGCTCCTGGTGACGGCCTGCGGGACGGTGACCTCGTCACCGAGCCCGGCGCCGGCGGACCCATCGGCCGACCCGGCCCCGACCGACGGGGCGATCGAGACCGTCGCACCACAGACACCCGGACCGTTGCTCGAGGGCCAGACCGAGACCGCGTTCGGCCGGATCTGGGACACGCTCCCAGGCGGCTTTCCGCTCTACCCGGGCGCGACCCTCTCGGACGAGGCCCAGGACGGACCGTCCAGTGGCGTCTACGTCGTCGAGGGCGATGCCGAGACCATCGCGACGTGGTTCCAGGACGCCCTGGAGGTCGCGGCGTTCAGCACGGAGTCGCTCTCCGGCCCGTTCGAGGACGGGGGGTTCGAGATCGATTCGGTGGGACAGGACCCCGCGTGTCGAGTCCGGGTGACGATCGCGCCGCTCGGCGGCCTGATCGCGCTCACGACCTACTACGGCGCCGGCTGTCCCCACGACTGACCCGAAACGTCACCCGTCACGCGCCCTTGCCGTGTGCCGTCTATGATTCGCAGGACCGGTCGTCATCCGGTTCGAACCTGGCCTTGGGGGAGCGAACGCGCGTGCAGACGACCCGGCCGCAAGACATCGGCGCCCTGCTCCTCGTCGTGGGGATCTTCCTCACCCTGTTCATCGTGAGCCTGGCTCTGGGGTCGCCCCTCCGCTGACGATCCGCGAGCGTCAGTCGTAGAGTCGCTCGAGGTGCCAGGTCCGGTCGACCCGATCGAGATAGACGAGCGCCAGCCAGCGCGGACCCACCACCTTGACGTAGTCGCGCGCGATCGGCCCTCGCCACCACGCCTCTTCCACGCGCCAGCGGTTGCAGACCTCCACGGGTTCGCGTGTCCCGTTCCAGATCAGCGCGACCGGCTGACCGGCCTCGTCCGTCTCGACACTGATCGTGGGGTGCTCGCGGAGCAGACGGGTCATGATGGCGACCCGTCCAGGTCCACGGCCCGCCAGGCCCAGCGCGATTCGGGCAGTGGCGCCTCGGGATCCAGCAGCGCCACCCGCCGGACGCGATCCTCTCCGTAGGTCAGGGCCAGACGCGCGAGCTGCCAGCCCAGCCGGGCATCGCGGGCGGCCTGCGGCACGAACAGCGGGAGTTGCTGACCGGCCGCCGGCCCGGCCCCGGCGAGTTCCAGCTCCAGCCCGGCCACCTCGGCCACCGGCGGCGTCCGCTCCAGCCGCGCGAAGAGCAGTCGATCGATGGCGTCGGCGTCCGCCGTCGGTTCGGGGAAGCGCTGCTCCACGGTCATCTCCGGCGCCGTCCCGGTCGGGGCGAACGCCAGGTCCAGCCTCAGGCGAAGGTGCGCCCGAGTGGCCGCCAGGCCGCGCGCCCGGAGCTGCTGGGTGAGGACGCCGGCCAGTCGGTGGAGGACGAACCGGACCGACGCGAGATCGTCCGAGGCGGGTTCGATGGGGAGACGCATGACCAGACGCTCCGGGGTCCGCCGCGGTCGGAACGGCTCGGTCTCCTCACCACGTGCCCGGGCGTACAGCCGCGACCCCTCCCCCGTCCCGAACCGCGCGACGAGTGCCGAGTGGGCGAGTTCCGCCACCGCGCCGATCCGGCGAAGCCCGAACCGGGCGAGCCGGGCCCGGACATCGGGGTCCTGGGTGAGCAGCCCGGATGGATAGGGGGCGAGCAGCCGGGCATCCCCCCCGGGCGGGATGATGATCGGGGCGTCCGGGCGGGCATGGACCGCGGCGATGGTCGCCGCGAAGTGCGTCCCGCCGAGCCCGGCACGGACCGTGGTCCCGGCACCGGCCGGGAGCGTCTCGCGGACCGCCCGTGTCAGTCGCTCGATGAGGGCCGGTTCGGGACCCCACAGCGGCTCCAGGCCATCGGCGAGGACCTCGAACAGCCCGAACGATCCATCGGCCGGATCGGTGGTCCCGGCGAGGCCCGGACTGAACGCGGCGAGGGTCTCGAAGACGGTCTCGGCGACCGCCCGGTCCGCGTCAGGATCGGGCTCGACGAAGACCGCTTCGGGCGCCAGCCGATGCGCGCTCGCGAGCGGGATCCCCCGCCGGACGCCGAGCGCCCGAGCCTCCCGGTTCGCGTCGATGACCGTCCCCGGATCCCACGGCCGGCCGCCCAGCACGAGCGGACCCGGGGGGAAGGGCTCGGAGGCGCGGGCCGTCGCCAGGACGAGGGGGAGGTGCGGCTGGAAGAGGTGGAGTCGTCGCATCGCGGTGGGTCCGTTCGGTGTCGGTGGCGGGGGCCTGGTCGACGGCGGGGACGGTGGGTATCGCCTCGATGAGGAGGTCGTCCCGGCGGAGACAGGCGTCGCGTTCGCCGCCGTCCGCATACAGGATCCGGAGCGTCGCCCGCCGTCCCGGCGGGCCATATCGATTGCGTTCGACCCGAGCCTCCGTGCGCTGGCCGACGATGTCGCGCCCGAGCCGGATCCACGAGCGCCGGGCGAGTTCGAGCCGCAGACCGGTCGCCGCCCCGACCGCGGTCACGAGCGGACTGCCGATCCCGGGCGGCTCGAGGATCACGAAGAGCGACTCGGCACGACGGGCGAGCGCCGCCAGCCGACCCAGCCGGGTGGCGATGTGGGCCGGGCGGTCCGTGGCCGCCAGCCGGCCACCGGGGAGATCCAGGAGGAGCAGGTCCACGGACCGGCCGGCGAGCAGGGAGCCGGCGATGGCCAGGCCCTCATCGAGCGCGGCCGGGGTGATGACCACGAGCCACTCCAGACGGACGCCGCGGGCGACCGCCTCGACCGGATCGAAGGTGCGGGCGAGATCCAGCCACGCGACCACGGCACCCGATGCCTGGGCCTCGGCGACCAGCCGGAGCGCGACCGTGGTCCGGCCGCTGGACCCGTCGCCGCGGATGGCGACGCTGGCGGACCGGGGCAACCCGCCCGGTCCCAGGATGGCATCCAGACTCGCGAACCCGGTCCGGATGATCCGCTCGTCGGGCCGGACCTGGGGGAGCGGCGAGACACCGGGGAACGCCGCGTCCGGGAACGCGTCCGGCAGCGGCTCCCCGTTCCGCAGCGGGTCGATCGCGAGCGACCCGACGACCTGCGGAGCTGCCGCACCCCAGCGGGCCTGAAGGCTCGACAGGGCTGCCGTCACGGTCGGGGAGAGGGTCGCCATCCAGTCCTCAGGATAGAACAGATGTTCTATCCGAATCAAGACCCACCCTCTGGGGAGGACGCCTGCCCTACGATCGAGGCATGCACCGACAGGACGCCCGGGCCCTCACCGACAGCCGCCGCCTCGAACGAGCGTTCGCCCGCGTGGACGGCCGCCGTCTCGCGTACGTGCGGCGCGGCGAGGGCGCCCCACCGGTCGTCTTCCTGAGCGGTGCCGGCATGGGCCTCGACTCGTGGTTCAAGGTCTTCCCGGCCATCGCGGCGTCCACCACGGCGCTGATGTACGACCGCCCGGGCGTCGGCGACAGCGAGCCGCCCGACGTTGCGCAGACCGGCGACGTCATCGTCCGCTCGCTGCGCGACCTGCTGGTGCAGTCGGCGACGCCGCCACCCTTTGTCCTGGTGGGTCACTCGCTCGGTGGCCTGTTCGCCGAACTCTTCGCCCGCCGTCACCCCGACGAGGTCGCGGGCGTCGTCCTGGTCGATGCGGCGACCATCGAGGAAGCCGAACACCCCCCGCCACGAGGACCGGCCAAGCGGTTCATCGACGGGATCTCCGGACTCGTGGACCGAGCGCGCAGCCGGTCCGGCCTGTCAGACGTCGACGGCGTGGCGGCCACGGCGGCCCAGATCAGGGCGTCGGCTCCGTTCCCGCCGGTCCCCGTCGTCGTCATCGCCGGTGGCCATCGCATGCGGATGGTCCCGCAGGCCGCATTCGATGCGCACCTTGACGCCCAGCGTCGGCGGGTGTCGATCTCGCCGCTCGGTTCGCTGGTCATCGCGGGGAGAAGCGGCCACTTCCCCCACCTCACCGAACCCGATGTCGTGATCGACGCGATCCGGAGCGTCGTGCGCATCGTCCGCCAACGTCACGAGAACGACATGGGCCGTCCCTAGCATCCGGCACTACCATGCTGCGGATGACCGATCCCACGTTCGCCACGGCGCTACGGAACGAGCGCCCGATCCTGGTCGTCGACGACGACGCGAAGATCGTCCGCCTGGTGCGCACGTATCTCGAAAGGGACGGGTTCGCGGTCGTGACGGCGGCGGACGGGCCGGCCGCGCTCGACGCCATCGAACGTCACCGGCCGTCGCTCGTGGTCCTGGACCTGATGCTCCCCGAACTCGATGGGCGGGCGGTGATCCGGGCGGTCCGACGTGATGACGAAGCCGCCGCGACGCCGATCCTGATCGTGTCCGCCCGCGGCGCGACCATCGACCGCATCGCGGGACTCGAGGATGGCGCGGACGACTACCTGCCGAAGCCCTTCTCGCCGGCCGAGCTCGTCCTTCGCGTCAAGTCCATCCTGCGCCGCAGTGCGCCGACCGCCCAGGACATCCCGATCCGCCCCCCGCTGGTCCACGGCGACCTGACGCTCGACCGCGACCGGTTCGAGGTGCGCCGCGGGCGGACCCCGATCGCGCTGACCCATGTCGAGTTCCGTCTCCTCGAGACGATCCTGGCGGCGGACGGGCGGGTGCTCAGCCGCGACCAGTTGCTCGACGCGGTCTACGGCGCGGATCAATCCGACGTCATGGATCGGACGATCGATGTCCACGTCGGCCGGCTCCGCGATAAGCTCGGTGACGACGCCGACCAGCCGCGCTACGTCGCGACGGTCCGGGGCGTCGGCTACCGCGCGGCCAGGCTGGACTGACCGGTGATCGGCCGCGGGATCGCCGCTCGGATCGCGCTCGCGGCGCTCGCGTCGGCGGCCGTCGGTCTGATCATCCTCGCGGTCGGCGTGGCCGTCGTTGGCGCCGACGTCTTCACGGCCCTGATGGTCGAAGCGGGCGATTCGGCGGACCACGCCCGCGCGATGTACGACGAGTCCGTCACGGTGGTCGTCATCGTGGCGGTGACGCTGGCGGCCCTCGCGAGCGTGACGCTCGCCATCGTCCTGTCCCGGATGCTGGCCCGGCCGCTCGCGCATGTCGGGACGGCGGCGCGGCGCGTCGCCGAGGGCGACTATGCCGCCCGGGTGCCGCGCGAGGGACCGGAGGAGCTGGCCTCGCTCGCCGACTCCTTCAACCAGATGGCGGCCAGCCTCCAACAGCAGGAGGCCACCCGTCGCGACTTCATCGCGAACGCGGCGCATGAGCTCCGGACGCCGCTGACGAACCTGCAGGGCTACCTCGAGGCCATGCGCGACGGCGTGATCGTGCCGGACCGGGCGACGTACGAGTCGCTGTGGGACGAGGCGGAGCGGCTGGTTCGCCTGTCACGCTCGCTCGATTCGCTCGCCGAGGGCGACGCCGCCCAGGGGCCCCCGGCGCTCGGGGACGTCGATCTCGCGGC
>CAYMTJ010000013.1:9825-41460 GCA_964393345.1 uncultured Anaerolineaceae bacterium
GGTCGCGTCGGGGCGGAATCCGGTGGCGGCCTGACCCGCGTCTGGTTCAGCCTCCCCGGCTGACGCTCGGGTTCAAGGGGTCACGGGATCCCGATCGCGATCATCCCGAACCCGACGCCGGCCAGACCCACCCATTGGATCGGCCGCAGCCGCTCCCGGAGGAAGAGCACCGCGAACAGGATCGTGACCACCGGTCCGAAGGACGACGCAAGGCCGACCAGCCACGTCGGCGCCGATTCGAGGCCGATCGAGAAGGACGCCAGGCCCAGCACGTCGAGGCCGCCGGCGAGCAGGATGAACAGGGCCACGCGCTGACGGCCGGATCGGCCGAGGGTGGGCCGCGGTTCGGCCGTCCCCTTCGACGGTCGAGGGCGCAACGTGAGCCACGTGAGGACCGCGATCGACAGCGCCGCGTTCACGAGGCGTGCGACGACCAGGACCTCGAGCCAGCCGGCCGACTCGAGCGCGATGTCGGTCGTGAGCGTCATCAGCGCGAAGAGGACGGTGGCCAGCAGGGCGAACGCGACGCCCGGACCGGCCAGCTTGGCGGACCGCCAACCCCCGTCGAACGCGATGCCGGTGAGGACCACCCCGATCGTCGCGACGATCGCCCCGGTCGCCTGGAGGAGGTTGAGCGACTCCCCGCGAACCACCACGGCGAGCGCGACCGACAGGCCCCCGTAGGCCGCGACCATCCCGCTGACGACCGCGATCGGGCCGAGCGCCAACCCGGTGAAATAGGACAGGTAGGCGCCCGCGCCGATCAGGCCCAGCAGCGCCGCGATCGCCAGGGTGCCGGGGTCGGTCGGGAGCGAGCCGCCGGTCCCGAACAGGACGGTCGTCAGGATGACCGCCCCGACGACCTGCATCCCGGCCGTGACGACCAGGCTGCCCACGCGCCGGCTGGCCAGCGCGGTGAAGATGTCGAGCGTGCCCCAGGACAGGGCGGCACCAAGACCGGTCAGGAGTCCGAAGGGCATCCGCGGACGATACCCGGCAGCCAGCGGTCTCGCTGGCGGGCGTGCGCCCAGCGCGACGTTCGGTCGCACGAAGGGCCCGTGCTAGACTTTGCGACCGGTCAGACGCCTCGCGCGACGACCCTTCCGTGGGGATGTAGCTCAGCTGGAAGAGCACTGCGTTCGCATCGCAGGGGTCAGGGGTTCGAGTCCCCTCATCTCCACCATCCACCTTTCGTCCCCGAGTGCGGTCGCGCGCCCGATAAGCGGCGGTGAAGTCGCTGATACGTCAGGGATACGGGCCGAGCGCCAGGATGCGGCGCATGAAGCACTCGAAGGCGCATGAACGGACCCGGGAGTCGAAGCGCGTGCGGCGCGAGCGCCGCGAGGGCCGCTCCGGTGACACCGGTCGGCGTGGACGGGGCAGACCGCCGGGCGCGTGGGCCGACCCCGTCCTCCCCGGTCTTCGGGACCTTGATCCCGGCGCATCGTGGTCCGACCTCCGAACACGGATCCTGCCGCTGCTGAGGCGGTCGCGCCGCCCGTCCGCACCAGGGCTCGAGCCGATCGAACTCATCGTCCCACCGGGAGTCACGACCGGGTTCGGACTGGACCTCGGTCTCGCCTGGGCCCACGTGACCCGGACCCTCGTCGACCGCTGGGCGATCAGCGACGCCGATCTGCTGGCCACCGCCCTGGACAACCTGCGCGCGCGGGTCGCCGACGAGCCGCCGCAGATCGAGGGGGCGACCTTCGGCGGGACCCCGGCCACGGTCCTCCAGGCGGTCGGCTGGGGATCGGCGCTGCTCCTGCTCCCCGATACCCTGGGAGGCCTCCTCGGAGGGTCGCCGCGAACGCTGCTCACGCCGGTGCGCAACACGCTGATCGCCATGCCCGAGGACCTCGACGTCGAGCTTGCGGTCGCGGTCTGGGCGGCGTTCGCCGAGGAGGGTGGCGAGGAACTCGATGTCGACCCGCTGTACTGGACCGGGACGACGGTCGCCGCGCATCCCCGCGCGATCGAGCCGGTCCATTAGTCCAGGGCGGCGTGCAGCTCCATCGAGTGGTCACGCAGCCAGTGCCGCCACGCGACGTGGTCCGGTCGCCGCGCGGCGACGACGGCCCAGAACCGCGGGCCGTGGCCGAACACGCGAAGGTGCGCCAGTTCGTGGATGACCACCGTCTCGAGCGCTTCCGGAGGGGCGAGGACGAGGCGCCATGAGAACGACAGTCGCCCGGTCCGTGATGCGCTCCCCCACCGGGACCGCGGATCACGCAGGGCGATCGCGACCGGCCGGACGCCCATCGCGTCGGCGTGTCGAGCCAGTGCCCGGTCGATGGCCAGCCGCGCCCGGCCACGGAACCAGACCGTCAGCAGATCCGCGACCGGGCGCCGATCCGCCGCGGCGACGCGGACCGCCAGCACGCCGAGGTCCTCGCCTGGGACGAACGTGACCGTGGAGCGACGTCGCCCGACGGCCGCCGCCTCGATCCGGAGCCGGTGCATCTCCCCCCGGTAGCGGATGAGGGCGCCATCGGTCAGGCCGCCGCGCGCCTGGAGATCGTCACGGGCGCGCGACTGGCGGTCGAGGTGTCGGCGCAGCCATGGTTCGCGCGAGCGCAGGAACCCGTCGACGCGGCCCTCGAGCGGTGACCGGCCCCGGCCTCTTGCCGCGGGGATGGTCACCACCACTCCACGGTCCGGATGGATCACGACTCGCAGCGTTCGCGCGCGCGGCGATCGGCGCAGCGTGTATGGGATCGCTCCGCCGGCGAGGTGGGCGATCTCGGCGGTTTCCGTGCTGACCACGCTCCGATGGTGGCATGCGGCGGGCCGGGCGTCACGGCCGGGATACCGCCCCTCCTCTGCTACACTCCGCGTTCCGTGGGGCCATAGCTCAGCTGGAAGAGCGTCTGCATGGCATGCAGAAGGTCCGGGGTTCGAGTCCCCGTGGCTCCACCACGAGCGACCGCCGATCACCACCCCTCGCCGACGGCGGGGGGTGCCCCGTCTCCGAGGACCGTCGAGGCAGCTGGAACCCGTGACCGAGACCGCCGAAACCAGGGACCGCGTCGAGCGCTATGACGCCGCGGCGATCGAGCCGCGCTGGCAGGCGCGCTGGGCGGAGCTCCGCCTGTATGACACCGATCTCTCCGACACGACCAAGCCGCGTCACTACCTGCTGACGATGTACCCGTACCCGTCCGGGGACCTGCACATCGGCCACTGGTACATCGTCACCCCAACAGACGCACTCGCGCGGTTCCGTCGGATGCACGGCCTCAATGTGTTCTTCCCCATCGGGTTCGATGCCTTCGGGCTCCCCGCCGAGAACGCCGCGATCCGCAATGGCGGCCATCCCTACACCTGGACGATGCAGAACATCGAGAACATGCGCCGGCAATTCCGGACCATGGGCTCGACGTTCGCCTGGGACGCCGAGGTGGTCACCGCGGACCCGGCGTACTACCGCTGGAACCAGTGGCTGTTCCTCAAGTTCCTCGAGGCCGGGCTCGCGTACCGGAAGAAGTCGCCGGTGGACTGGTGCCCCAACGACGGGACGCTGGCTCGCGAGCAGGTCGAGGGCGCCGATCGCCGCTGCTGGCGATGTGGCGCGCTCGTGGAGAAGCGGGACCTGGACCAGTGGTACCTACGAACGACCGCCTACGCCGACGAGCTCCTCGACTTCACCGGCCTCGACTGGCCCGAGCCCATCCGGCTCCAGCAGACGAACTGGATCGGCCGGTCGGAGGGCGCCGAGATCGACTTCACCGTGGCCGCCGACGACCATCAGCCCGGTGGCGCCGCGTTGCGCGTGTTCACGACTCGGCCGGACACGCTGTTCGGCGCGACGTTCATGGTCCTCGCGCCCGAGCATCCGCTCGTCGCCGGGCTGACCGCGCCCGACCGCCGAGCCGAGGTGGATGCGTACGTCGAGCAGGCCCGCCGCCGCACGGAGATCGACCGGCTGTCGACCGATCGCGAGAAGACCGGCGTGGCGATCGGAGCCGACGCGATCAACCCGGTGAACGGCGAGCGGATCCCGATCTACATCGCCGACTACGTGTTGTCCGGCTACGGCACGGGCGCGATCATGGCGGTCCCCGCCCACGATGAGCGCGACTTCGCGTTCGCCCGCCAGTTCGGGCTGCCGATCCGCCGCGTCGTGGCGGCACCCGGCGTCGAGGCCGATGCGCCGATGGACGACGCCTACATCGCGCACTCGGCCGGTGAGCGGCTCGTCAACAGCGGCCGGTTCGATGGGCTCGACGCCGACGAGGGCGGTCGCCAGATCGTCGCGGCCCTCGCCGAGACCGGAGCCGCCGAACCGAAGGTGACCTACCGGCTGCGCGACTGGCTGATCAGCCGGCAGCGCTACTGGGGGACGCCGTTCCCGATCATCTACTGCCCGACCGACGGGATCGTGCCCGTGCCCGAGGAGGACCTGCCGGTCCGGCTGCCCGAGACCGTCGACTACCAGGGCTCGGGATCCAATCCGCTCGACCACGACGAGGCGTTCCTACGGGTCGTCTGCCCGCGCTGCGGCGGACCGGCCCGGCGCGAGACCGACACGATGGACACGTTCGTGGATTCCTCGTGGTACTGGTTCCGCTACCTCTCCCCGGAGAAGGCCGGTGGTCCGGTGGATCGAGCCCTCACCGACGCCTGGACGCCCGTCGACCAGTACACCGGTGGCGCCGAGCACGCCGTCATGCACCTGCTGTACAGCCGGTTCTGGACCAAGGCCATGCGCGACTGCGGGCTCGTCCGAGATGGGGAGCCGTTCAAGCGCCTGTTCAACCAGGGGCAGATCCTCGGGGCCGACGGGGAGCGGATGTCGAAGTCGCGTGGCAACGTCCAGGATCCCGACGAGCTGGTCGCCCGATACGGCGCGGACACCGTCCGGCTGTTCCTGATGTTCATGGGCCCGTGGGACCAGGGTGGTCCGTGGAGCCCCACCGGGATCGGCGGGGTCCATCGGTTCCTCAACCGCGTCTGGACGCTCGTCATCGATCCGAGTGGCCGCGAGCCCGGTGATCCTGACGCGGGCGCCCTGCCCGTTGGTGAGGACGTCGCGGCCGCCGAGGCCTCCATCCGCGCGGCGGCCCACCGGACCCTGGCCGACGTCACCGAGGACTACGAGGGCTTCCACTTCAACACGATGGTCGCCAAGCTCATGGAACTGGCGAACACGCTGTTCCGCTATCGCGGGACGTCCGTGGCCGGGGGTGCTGCCTGGGACGAGGCGATCCGTCTGCTCCTGCTCATGCTCGCGCCGGCGGCTCCGCACATCGCCGAGGAGCTGTGGAGCCGGCGACTGGACGCCGCCGGAACGGCCTGGTCGTCGATCCATACGGAGACCTGGCCGACCGTGGACGCCAGCGCGATCGTCGAGACGACGCGCGAGGTCCCGGTCCAGGTCAACGGCAAGCTCCGCGACAAGATCATCGTCCCGACTGAGATCGATGCGGCTGCGCTCGAAGCGCTGGTCCTCGCCAGCCCGAAGATCGCCGCCGCGCTGGCCGGCCGCGCTCCGGACCGTGTCATCCACGCGGGCAGCGGCAAGCTGATCAACATCGTCCTGCGGGACGCCTGACCCAGACGTGCGGGCATCGCCTGGAGGAGGGCGACATGGCGAACCGGTCCGCCGTCATCGTCGAGGTCGAGCTTCCAGGCATGCTCGGCCGTTCCTCGAACTGACGGCGTCGATCGCAGCCCGCTGGCCCGACTACCCGCCGTATGAGGGGATCCACGACGAGCTGATCGCGCATGTGACGCTTGTGGAGTGCGACGACGCCGCGGCTCGCGAACGCGCGATGGTCGCGGCGACGGACTACGGACCCTTCGAACGCCCCGTCGATGAGCTGACCGTGATCACGGAAGACGACGAAGGCCGGTGGACGACCAGGTGGCGGCTACCTCTGGGCTAGTCACCCAGCGCTCAGGCGAACGAATCCAGCCAGGCGATCTGGACCATATCCTCCACACGATGGAACTCGGGATCTCCGGTGATCAAAGGGATCCCTTCGCGATGGGCCAGGGCTGCCGCGAAACAGTCCGCGTACGAGATGCCGCCTCGGAGCTTGAACCACCCAGCGCGAAGGGCCAACTCCAGATCGGCCGGCACGATGTCGAGCCAGTCCTGGATATCTCTCAGCGCCCGGCGCCCGGGCTCCGCACCAAGGGATCGCTCAACCCCGTAGACGACCTCCCCGGCGTTGACCGAGGTCATCCGGAGGTCGAACCGTCCCTCGATGGTGTCCGCGACGATGCGCGCGACGATCGGTCGGATCGGCTCGTCCTTGAACGCGCCGACGAACGGCTGGGCGTCGACGACGAAGCGTCTGGGTTGATCCATCGTTGGTATTGCCTTTCGTCGATCTCGGCGTCCTCGGCGTCCATCTCATGGAGGATGTCGAGCGCGGTCTTGTTCTCCATCCCCGGAAGCACCGGGTACCGATCAAAGGCCTCGAACGCGTCCATGATCGAGTCGTAGGCGTAGTGGACGACGATCTCCCCGCCATCCTCCTGGCGCAGGAAGACCGTTCCGCCGGGCTTCATCCCGGCTCGATCGCGCATCGCCTTCGGGATCACGATCTGGCCCTTCGGTCCGATCTTGGCCGACCCACTCCGATCAAGCGGGATCCAAGGACGCAGGGGCGGGAGGGCATCGGACCGACTCATGTGGTCCAGTATAACTCATTGGTACAAGTACCACTTTGTTGCCAAGGTAGGTCGACCCCTCGGGGTGATCTGCTCGAGCAAGGTTCCACGAGCGGTCGGGATGGATTCCGGTCGCGCGCGTTATGTCGGCCGGGTCGAGGTCCGGTCCACTCAACGAATACCAGACGTAGCGTCGGTCATCGGGATGACCGCTGCCTAGATCGGCGAGTTCCTTCGGGCTTTCACACGCGACTGTCCGCTGCTTCGTCTGGGTTGGTCAAGCGATCACGACCGGTCATTCGCCGCCCGCGACTACAGTTGACCGATGAACGACCTCCGACTTGGCGCGCTTTGCTGGAACCAGTACACGACGTGGCCTGCCCTGCTGGAGGCCGGTCAGCGGGCGGATCGGCTCGGCTACGACACGTTGTGGACGTGGGATCACCTCTATCCGATCGTCGGCAGCGATGACGGGCCGATCCTCGAGGCGTGGATGACGCTGTCGGCGTGGGCGCAAGCCACCGAGCGCGTCCGGATCGGCTTGATGGTGGGTGCCAACACGTTCCGCACCCCGACGCTGACCGCCAAGATGGCGACGACCCTGGACCACATCTCGAACGGGCGCGCGATCCTGGGTATCGGGGCAGCGTGGTTCGAGACCGAGCATGTCGCCTACGGTCTGGAGTTCGGTGACGGGTTCCCGGAACGGCTCCGATGGCTGGGCGAGGCCCTGCCGGTGATGCGCGGCATGCTCCACGGCGAACAGCCCACGGCCGCAGGTCCGCGCTACTCCGCGACTGCGGTCCGCAACGACCCGCCGCCGATGCAGGAGCGGCTGCCGATCCTCATCGGCGGTGGCGGCGAGCAGGTCACGCTCAAGCTGGTCGCGAAGTACGGCGACGCGAACAACGTGGGTGGTGGCGTCGCGCGCGTTCGCCACAAGGACGCGATCCTCGTCCAGCACTGTGAGACCGTGGGCCGGGACCCGGCCGAGATCGAACGGACCACCGGTGTCGGTGCCGTGTTCATCCGCGATTCGCACGCGGACGCCGTCAAGGCCCAGAAGGCGGCCTTCGAACGCAACGGCCACGCGAACGTGTGGACGGATCAGCCCGTCGGGACGCCCGAGGAGGTCGCCGAGATCGTGGCGCCGTACCTCGACCTCGGGTATCGCCACCTGATCGGCGGCTTCCCTTCGCCGCACGACGAGGAATCGATGACCCGCTTCGCGACCGAAGTGCGACCGCTCCTCGAACGCGGCGGCTGACCGGCGCCGGGTCAGGCCGAAACGAAGCCGCTCAGCGCGAGCCGCCGCCGGCCCCCATGTACAGACCGCGCAGTCGGCCCGAGAGCGCGCCGCTCGCGCCCACCAGCGTCAGGAACTCCTCGCCCTCGAGCGCGAGGACCACGCCGTCGACGTCCGCGGTGACCGTCGCGGTTCGAGGACCGGCATCGAGCAGGCCCAACTCGCCGAAGACCTGATCCGGGCCGAGCTGACGCAACACGACGCGCTCGCCGCCGGTCGCGGGAACCTGCGTGACCGTGAACGTCCCTCGCTCGATGATGTAGAAGCGATCCGCCGGCTCGCCCTGGCGGACGACGTCCTCGCCGGCCGCGACCGGCACCTCCTTGAGCTGACGCATCGCGCGCTCGAGTCGCGCGTTGGGAACGCCCGTGAACAGGTCCAGTCTCGCGACGCGGGCGATGACCGCCTCGTACGGCGTGAGCTTCCGCGTGGACGCCGATCCGATGAGGGCGACCGCGATCACGGTCAGGACGATCGTCAGGACGCCGGCGGCAAGGAACGAGGGCATCGGTCCCACGCTCTGCACGAGCACGGGAAGCGCGAACGCGCCGGCGGCCCCCATCACGGTCGACACGGTCATCAGGACGCCGACGCCACGACCAAGGAGATCGTTGGGGACGAGGCGCTGGAACAGCGTGTCGGCGAGGACCTCGATGATCAGGGCGCCCGCGGAGGCCACCCCGATGGTCACCAGGGCGAAGGGCAGGCTGGTCGCGTATCCGAGCGCGACCGTGCCGGCACCCATCAGGGTCGCCCCGACGATGAGCGGCAGGTTGAGGCTCCGCCGCAGGACGAGGGCCCCGGCGCTGATGCCTCCGAGGAGCCCGCCGACACCGATCGCGGTATTGAGGTAGCCGTTCGCTGCCTCGCCCGCCTGGAGGATGTCGATCGCGAGGATGACCGTGATGACCTGGTACCCACCGCCGAGGAAGCCGGACATCAGCTGGATGACCGTGAGTCCCACGAGCGGTCCCACGAGCGGCCGCATCGGCACGAGGGATCGCCCGGGAGGTGCCGGCCGAGCCGGCACGGACACATCCGGGCGGTCGGCGTCTGGGCCGGCATCGGCGACGGGGGCGACCGTGCCGCCCTCGGCGTCGTCGGCCGCGGCCTTGTCCACCCCGGCCGCGTGGCTCGCGGTGGCGGCTTCGGCTGCGGCGTCGACTGCCCGACTCTCTCGCGAGGATCGCGGCAGCCGCCACAGCACGAAGGCGACGAACGCGAACGTCAGGGCGTTGAGCAGGAATGCGGTCGTGACGCTGCCGACCACGAGGATGATCCCGCCGAGCGCCGGACCCGCGATGTAGCTCAGGTTGCCGAGCGTGGCCCACGCACTGTTGGCTGGACCCAGCTGGCGCTCGTCCTCGACCAGGCTCGGAAGGTAGGCACCCATCGCCGGGTAGAAGAACGCCGAGCCGCAGGCAGCGAGGATCGCGAACCCGGCGATCAGCACGACCGGGGCGTCCACGGTGACCAGGATGGCAAGGACGACCATGATCGCGCCCCGGAACAGGTCCGAGACCATCAGGACGAGTCGACGTTCGAACCGGTCGGCGATGATCCCAGCCGGGACGGACAGGAAGATGTAGGGCAGGAGGCGGATCGCCCCGAATGCGCCGACGAGCGCTGCGTCTCCGGACTCGCGGTAGATCACCACGAAGATCGCGACGATGTACAGCCAGTCCCCGATGCCGCTGACGAACTCGCCGATGAAGAGCCTCGAGAGCGGACGATTGGCCAACAGCCCTCGATACACGCGGAGTGCTTCCACGACCCTGCCTCCAGCCGGCGGTCTCGTTGTGCCGGGGATGGTCGTCCCGGCCCGACGGGGAAGAGCCTAGCCGACCCTCGACCGTCGGGAGAGGCGACCGCGTGGTCACGGTCGGCCGTGAGTGACGGTCAGCCGACGCCGGCGCCCCTGACCTTGGCCCGGTGTCGGGCCGCCTTCGCGCGGTTGCCGCACGTGGCCATGTCGCACCAGCGTCGCTGGCCGGTCCGGGAGTGGTCGTAGAAGATCCAGCGACACGTGTCGTTGTCGCAGATCCGGATGCGCTCCGGATGGCCGTTGCTGAGCTCGTTGACCAGCGCCTCGGCGAGACGCGCCAGGGCGTCATCGACCGGATCGCCGACGTGGCGATGGTCGACGCCGCAGCCGTCGGGCGCCGCCGTCAACTCGATGATCTGGCGCGCATGGAGGGCCCGGTTGACCGCGTCGATCGACGCCTTCGACGGAGATCGATGCTCCGCGACGGCGTCCGAGACCTCGCGCAAGGCGGCGCGGACGGAGCGGATGCGTTCGAGCGCCCGCGCAGCGACGCGGGGCTTGCCCGCCGTCTGACGACTCAACCGGTCCGCACCCTCCTTGTGGATGACGCCACGATCGGCGAAGAGGGCGAGTGCGTCATCGAGCGAACCGAGATGCTCGATGGGGGAACCATCTTCGAGCTCCACGGTGTTCAGGAAGTCGAAGGTGGCGTCCACCCTGACGTCGTGGGCGTGCCCCGCACCAGGGATCGCGAGGGTCTGCATCGTTGGCATGTAACCACTTTATGCCTATTGACAGGTTACGCGCAAGAGGGTAGATTCTTCGTAACCACTAAAACACTAATCACCAGTTACCACGCGGACAGCAAAGGAGGCCCTGATGACCGTCGAAAGCCGTCAGATCAGCCAGGTGGCGGCCGACGTCGCCGCCCCGTCCAATCTCGCGAGGATCGCGCGCGCCGCAGCCACTGCGGTCCGTCGTCCACTCGACACCATCGATCAGAGCCTGCACGCCGGCCAGCTCGGCCCGAGGTCCGAAGCGACCATCGGCCGCCACACCGGCGGACGGATCTAAGGAGCGACACACCATGAATCACTACGCGTTGATCGCCCTCGACATCGCTCGAGAGCGCCAGGCCGAGGCCGACGCCCATCGGCGGGCCATGCAGGCCCACGGCCCGAAGAGCGCGCCATCCCCGGTCCGCCGGGGCCTGGCACGGGCCTTCGCCGCCAGCGGTCGTGCGTCGATCGGCATCGCCCGTCGACTCGACTCGATCTCGGCGCGGTAATCTGCGGCCATGCGCCGCGACACGATCCACGCGACCGCCGCGGTCTCGTGGGGACCAGACCGGATCGACCTCTTCACGGTGGATGACGCCTTCGGGCTCGTCCACCGTGCTTTTGATTCCGGTGTCTGGCGGGAGCCGGAAACGCTCGGCGGGCGGCTGGCCTCGGCGCCCGCCGCGACCGCCTGGGGCGTGGATCAGCTGCAGGTGTTCGCGATCTTCGACGACGGCCAGCTCTGGAACCGCTACTGGGATGGGATCTCCTGGCACGCGTGGGAGTCGCTGGGCGGCGAGCTCACCGGCACACCGGCCGCGTCGTCCTGGAGCGCCGATCGGATCGACGTCTGGGCGCCGGGTCGTGATGGGTCGGTCTGGCACCGCTGGTGGGACGGGTCACGCTGGGTGGACTGGGAGCGATTGCCCGGATGAGGCGGCTGGCGCTCGCGATCGCCGCGCTGTGGCTGGTCGGCGCGTGCGCCCCTCCCCCCCACGGCCAGTCCGAGGCACCGTCCGGCACGATCGTCTGCATCACGACGCCCTGCCCCTGATCAGCGCGCGATCGACGGATCGACGACGCGACCCATGAACAGGACCGCGCCGGTCTCAAGATCGCGAAGGATGAACAGGAACGGTCGGTCCAGGCGCATCGTGACCTGCTTCCTCGGTTGGGCGGGACCGCATCCACCGGTCGTATCCATGCCAACGGCCGTCGCGGCGGCGGCCTCGGTCCCCTCTTCGTCGACGTCGATGTTCGCCTGGTGGATGACCGCGCTGATGTAGAGCTCGTCCGGCTGGTGGATCACGCTGAAGTCAGCTCGGGTCGGATCGAATGCGCGTTGCATCCCGAGCTTCGCGAGAGCGCCCCCCAACTTCGCTCGCGTCTCGGCCCCGAACCGCGGCATGAACAGCCGAAGGCTGTACGGGTAGGTCGGACATCGAAGGTCGCTATCGTCGTGCCCGATGTCCTCGCTAAGGCGCTGCCGCTCCTTCTTGAGCCGGGACGAGATCCCGGCAAGCTGCGCGGCCGTCAGCCCCCGCTCGAACGATGCAAGATCGTCGGGCAGGATCAGCGTCATCGCCAGCGGGACTGTGCGGTCGCGACCTCGATATCGAAGCTCGGTGGCGCTCCAGCCATCCCCGCCGATGAGCGGCACCTCCTGTTCGCCGGACAGTTGCATGGTCGGCACGTCGACCGACGATCCGTCGAGGCGACGGAACGTTCTACGCTGCGTTCGCTCCTTGTCGAACTCGACCAGCCAATTGGCCTTCAGGTAGACCGCGTTGACGAGGTAGAGACGGGTGGCGGTGGAGACGTCGGGCGGCTGGAGGAGTTCCGGGATCCGGCGCTCGGTCTGTCGGCTCACCCAGCCATTGATCGTCCGGCGAGCGGCCTCCGGGTCGGCCTCGTAGTCAACCAGGTGTAGCCCGGCCCCGAACGTCTCGCCGATACGGTCAAGGTAGGCCGGCTCGATCGACCAGTCGCGCTGGGCAAACGCGGTGTTGGCCACCCTGAGAGCGAGCTGGTGGACGCCGCCCTCATCGTCGGTGTACGTGCCGTCCCGCGACGCGATCGCCTGGTCCAGCGCGTTCAGGCCGGGACCGAGTTCGTCCCAGTCGGTCGCGTGGAGGACATCGTCGATCTCCGACGCTGTCCTGCCCTTTGCGCCCGCCCGGGCGAGTCCGAGCGCAAGCGCGATGCTCGTCGGGGAGAACACGACGTTCTTGTCCTTGAGATCGAGTGAGGGATCGGCCAGAAGTCGGCGATACAGATCCAGCCCGAACGCGGTGATGTCGCTGGCGGCCCGCTTCGCGTCGGACAGGCGCGTCACCTCACGGTCCACCTCGGAGATCGCGAGTTCGATACCGGCCAGCGGCGGCTCATCGAGCGCGACCCACGGTGTCCCGTCGTGATCGGCGATGGCGACCCAGCCACGATCAGTAGCGGCTTCCAGGGAAACGCCGATCGGGACGACCTGGTACCAGAAGTAGCCCGATGCCGCGATGGGCCCGTCGACGACCTCGAGGAACGTACCGAGCGGCAGCAGTGGCTCGTACTTCGCCGAGTCGTCGCTGACCCTGGGCTCGGAACGGACGCGGATTCGATCGGCGACCGTCTTGAGGACAGAACCCGGCACCAGCGCCTCGGGCGTCGGCGTCGGTGACTCCGACGCGGCGGGTGTCGGCGTGATCGTGGGTGACGGCTGGATCGGCGGGGCGGACGACGCCGGCACGTCTGCCGAACCCGTCGCGGCGGGCGATGCTGTCCGTGATGGGTCGGCCGACCCGCAGCCGGTCACGACCAGGACGAGACTGATGAGGACGATGCCCGTCCGCCGATGGTGGCGCATGTACGGATCCCTCCGGCTCACCCGGCGTAGGCACGCCGGGCCCGGCACCGAAGCCGGTTCAGCCACTCCTATGACGTGCAGGCTCCCGGAAACGTATCGGTCGTCGAATCCCTGACCCGAACGCCGCTAGCGCCCCTCGGTGTGCGGGCGTCGGGCGGCAGCGGCCTCGACCCTCGCGCGGACATCGGGGAAGTTCGCCATGACCCGGCCGAACTCGTGGCTCCCGAACTCGACCACCTGACACTCGGTGGTGCAGGTGGCGGTCGCGGTCCGCTCCGTCGCCTCGAGGAGCCCGATCTCGCCGAGGAACCCGCCGTCGGTCATCGACCGAACGAGCTGGCCGCCCCGCTCGACGTGCACGGTGCCGGACACGATGACGAAGAACGATTCGGCCGGCTCGCCCTCGCGGATGAGCGTGGCGCCCGCCGGATGCGTCTGGATGTTCGCCAGCATCGCGAGCGCCTCGAGGCTGCGCGGTTCGAGCCGGGCGAAGATCGGGAGGCGAGCCAGGATGGCGGGCTTGTCGTCCATGGCTGCGAGGATAGCCCGCGACGGGGCGTGGCGCGCGCCAACGAAGGTCGCCGGCGATAAGCCGCAGCTAAGCGGGTCGGCGTAGCATCCGGGTGACGTCTCGCCGCGTCGGTCGTGCCCCCAACGCAGCGAGACGTCGCGTCATTCCCTGCGACGCAATGGGGCGGCTCCCGCCGGGGAGGCCGTCGTTGGACCGAGAGACCATGCCGTGGCGGGCGATCGATGCCACGTCGACATCGGCGACGCCGACGCCGGTCGTCGAACCGACGGGCCGAGCGATCACGTCGGTCTCGACCGGCACGCTGGCGGCGATCGGCGCGACGGCGCTCGTCGGCGTGGCCGCCTTCGTCCTGGCGTTCGGATCGGCGGGGGCAGGTGAGACCGCGCTCGACGGCGGTCAGCCGGTGAGCGGGGCACCGATCGGGACCTCGACGGACCTCGCTGTCGGTGGCGAGATCGTGGTGGAGATCGTCGGAGCCGTCACTCGGCCAGGGGTCTATCGCCTTCCCGCCGGGTCGAGGGTCGACGACCTCCTGGCCGTGTCGGGCGGGTTCGGGCCGCGCGTCGACACCGATCGCGCCGCGCTGACGCTCAACCGCGCCGCGATCCTGACCGACGGGGTCCAGATCCGCGTGCCATCACGGGACGACGTCGAGACGGCCGTGCCGGGCGCTTCGGGCGGCGGCGGGCAGCCGGCGATCGGGTCCGGCCGCATCGACCTCAACTCGGCGACCGCGAGCGAGCTCGACACGCTGCCGGGGATCGGCCCGGTCACCGCGGACAAGATCATCGCCGCCCGCGACGAGGCGCGGTTCGCCGCGGTCGAGGACCTGCGGACGCGCGGGATCGTCGGCGAGAAGACGTTCGACGGGCTGAAGGACCTCGTCACGGTCCGCTGATGCCACGGAGCGGGTGGCTCGCGATCGGGACCGTCGCGGCGGCGTCGCTCGCGCCGATCCTGGGATGGTCGACCGCGGTGGCCGTGGTCGCGCTGGCCGGCGCGGGACTCATGCTCGCGTCCGCGCGCGGGCGGGTCCCGGCCGGGCGGCAGGGAACGGTCGTGGTCCTCGGAGCAGCCGCCCTGCTCGCACGAGTGGCGATCGGCGGGGTGGAGTCGGCCCCGACGGTCGCTCCTCCCGACGGACGCGGGCCGTGGCGGTTCGACGTCGTCGCCGTCGGGTCGGATCGTGATGGCCAGCAGACCGCTACGCTCCGATCGATCGGGTCGGGCGCCGACGCCAGCTTCATCGTCGCCGCGACGCTCCCGGCCTACCCGGACGTCTCCATCGGCGACATCGTCACCGCCGAGGGGGCCATCCGCCCTCGGCCCGACTCGCCGTACGGCCGGTACCTCGAGCGCATCGGGGCCGTCGGGACGTTCAGCGCGAGGGCGATGACCCTCGAGCGTCCGCCGCCGGATCCGCGACTCGCGCTCGAAGAGCTGCGCCAGGGGGCCGCGACCGCCCTGTCCGCCGTCCTCCCGGAACCCGAAGCAGGCCTCGCGTCCGGGATCCTGATCGGCCTCCGTGACCTCGTGGACCGGGACCTCGCCGCGGCGTTCACGACGGTCGGCGTCAGTCACGTCGTCGCGATCTCGGGCTGGAACATCGCGATCGTGGCGGCGGTGGTGGCCGCGCTCTTCGGCGGGATGCGCCGTCGACGTCGGTCGGTCCTGACGATGGTCGTCATCGTGGCGTACGTCGCGTTCGCGGGGGCATCCGCCTCCGTCGTCCGAGCGGGGGCGATGGCCGGCGTCGTGCTCCTCGCTCGCGAGTCCGGTCGCGCCGGACGGGCGGCGGCGGCCCTCGGGTGGGCGGCGGTGCTCCTGCCCCTCGCCGACCCGAAGCTCATCGGCGACGCCGGGTTCCAGCTGTCGGCGCTCGCGACCGCCGGATTGATCGCCTGGGCGACACCGCTCACGGACTGGATCGACCGACAGACCGGGGGTCGCCTCCCCTGCTGGCTCGCCGAGAGCCTCGGCGTATCGCTGGCCGCCCAGGCCGCGACGCTTCCAGTGGTCCTCGCCGCGTTCGGCCGGCTGGCGATCCTCTCGCCGCTCGTCAACCTCGCCGTCGTGCCCCTCGTCGCCCCCGCGATGGCCGCGGGCCTGGTCGCGATGCTCGGCGGCGTGATCGTGCTGGCGGGCGCCCCGCCGGTCCTGGGATCGATCCTGGCCATGCCGGGCTGGGTCTCGCTGCGGGCGATGGTCGGGATCGTGGCGGCGTTCGCGGCCGTGCCCATCGCGAGCGTCACGATCGCCGCTCCGTGGTCCACCCTGGCCGCGCTCGGTTCGCTGCTGGCGATCGGCGTCGTCCACTGGCGCTGGTCACGCGGTCAGGGTCGGGCGAGGCCGTCGCTGCCTGGCGAGCCGCCGTCGGGGTCGGCGGGGGCGCCTCGGGCTGCGGCGACGATCGCCGGCGCCTCGAGTCGACCGGCGCGCCCGGCCGTCATCGCCCTCGTCGTGATGGTGGCCATCGCGGGTTCGGTGGTGGCGAGTCGCCCGACAAACCTGGCCCGCGTCTCGATCCTGGACGTCGGGCAGGGCGACGCGATCCTGGTCGAAGGCGGTCAGGGCGGCCGATTGCTCGTGGATGGCGGACCCGATCCCGGACGGCTCCTCGTCGCCCTCGATGCGCGGATCCCGCCATGGGACCGACGGATCGACGCGATCATCCTCTCGCACCCGCACGAGGACCACGTCGCCGGCCTGGCCCGTCTCCTCCAGAGATACCGGGTCCGGCGCGTGTTCGAACCGGGCATGCGCGGTCCCGGCCCCGGATACGGCGCGTGGCTGGAGCGCCTCGCGCTGGCTGGGGCGCCGACGCGGCTCGGCATCGCCGCGGGCGACCGGCTGCGCATCGACGACGTCGATCTCCGGGTGCTCTGGCCCATCCGCGGGCAGGTGCCGGAGCGCCCCGCCGACACGGGCACGGGGATCAACAACGTGTCGGTGGTGCTGCTGGGGACGGTGGGCTCGAGCCGGTTCCTGCTGGCGGGTGATGTCGAGGAACAGATCGACGCCTCCCTCCTCGCCGCCGGACTCCCGACCGTCGATCTGCTCAAGGTCGCGCATCACGGCAGCCGGACCGCCACGACCCAGGCCTTCGTGGACGCGGTCCGACCGCGGATCGCCGTCGCGTCGGCGGGCGCGGGCAACCCGTACGGGCATCCCACTCGCGCGACGCTGGAACGGTTGACGGCTGCGGGCGCCCAGGTCCATCGGACCGACCGCGACGGAACGGTGACCGTGACGTTCACACCGAACGGTCCGAGGGTTCGGACCGAGGGCGGGCGCGCGGATCTCCTCCCGACGACCGCAACGCGCCGGGCGGGGGGCGTGGCCTCGGCGACATCCGATGCCTCGACACCGGGTGACGCGATCCCCCGAACCGACGAGACGACCGGGCGCCTCTACCGGTGCGCCATCCCGATCACCGGGCTCGTCCCGTCACGACTGCCGCCGCCCCCGGGTCCGCCGGTCGCGCCCGCGATCGGCTCGCCTGGGGTGGTCGGCTACCATCGACCCGATGATCGCGCCCCAGCCGGCCACGGCCTCTTCCCTCTATCGGTAGCGAGCCGTGACCACCTCGCCATTCGCCTACATCTGGGGCGACGACGACCTCGCCGCCAGCCGAGCGGTCGACCGGCTCGCCGCGGCGCTGGCGGCCGAGACCGGCCAGCCGCTGGAGCGCTGGGAGCTGCGCGGGCAACGCAACGGGGCCGAAGCCCTCCTCGCCCAGCTCCATGAGCGCGTCGGCACCGCGGTGATGTTCGGTGGCGGGACGATGACCGTCGTCACCAACGTCGGCGCGCTGATGCAGGCGGCGGGCGGTCGCGACGCGGTCCTGGCAGCCGTGACGCTGCTCGCACCGGGCAACGCGCTCGTCTTCCTCGACATCACCAAGAGCGGGCTCAAGGGGCCGCCACAGCGGACGCTCGCGGCCGCGATCAAGGCGGCCGAAGGCGCGGTCCTCGAGCGACAGTCACCGAAAGCCGGCGGCCTCGCGGGCTGGGTGGAGAAGGAAGCCCGTGAGCGCGGCCTGTCGCTGGGTCCCGGTGCCGCCAAGGCGATCGCCGAGCGGGTCGGCGGCTTCGTGAGCGAGGGCGACGCCGAGCGTCGCTTCCAGACCCGGACGGCCTCGATGGAGCTCGACAAGCTGGCGCTGTACCGGGAGACCGGCCCGATCACGGTCGAGGACGTCCGCGCGCTCGTCGCCGAGGTCGTGCCGGGGTCCGTCTTCGCCTTCGCGGACGCCGTCGGAGAGCGCCGGACCGGGGCCGCGCTGGCCCTCCTCGAGCGGCTCGTCGAATCGACGCCGGAGCCGGTCCTGATCGTCGTGCTCCATCGACGGATGCGCGACATCCTCGAGGTCGGCGACCGCCTGGCGACGGGGCAGAGACCGGCCGAGGTGGTGGCCGAGATGAAGCTCCATCCGTTCGTCGCGGGCAAGCTCGCCGACCAGGCCCGCGTCTGGACGACCGACGAACTCCGCGACGCGATCGCCGGGCTGGTCGAACTCGACGCGCAGGTCAAGGGCGCGCCGGGGTCGAACCGCGACGCGGCGCAGCGTCGGCTCGGGTTCACGCTCTGGGTGATGGATCACGTCGGCCGTCGCGCGCGACGGACCGCCTGATCGAGGCGTCAGTCCGCCGACGACCAGGCCTGCTCCTGGACGACGAGGTCGCTCTCGATCGCGAAGACGCAGCGGCCCTCGCCGAGATCGAGGAGTTCGATCAGGTCCGGGTCGATGTAGAGCTGCGAGCAGTCCTCGCAGAGGCCGCCGGGGATGCCGAAGCACAGGCGCTCACTCCGGTCGGGCAACCGGAACGTGGTATCGAACCGGGTCGTGATGAGCCGGCGACCACAGGCAGGGCAGCGATCTCGCATGGGCGACATGACCCGATGCTAGGAGTCGCCCCTCCGGCATCGACATGACCCGACGGTACTGCCCACGGAGTACCCCTCGGCGTGGCGCTACTGCACCCGCAGGATCGTCCGCGCCTCGGCCCAGTGCTTCTCGAGACCGTAGTAGTCGCGTTCCGGTGGCGTGAAGATGTGGACCACGACGGACCCGAAGTCGAGCAGGATCCAGTGCGAGATCGGCAGGCCTTCGCGACCGAGCGGCTTGATCTTCTCGTCACGCAACGTGCTCGTGATGCCGTCCGCGATGGCGTCGAGCTGGCGCTCCGACCCGCCCGAGCAGATGACGAAGTAGTCCGCGAGGGTCGTCAGGGCGGTCAGATCCAGCAGCACGATGTCGGCCGCCTTCTTGTCCTCGGCCAGTTCCACGATGCGACGTGCGAGGTCGAGCGCCTCGCGCTCCGACGTCCTGGGAGCGGGCGCGGATCGACGCGGCAGGCCATCGACGGCGGTGGCCGTCGTCTGGACGCTCGGCTTCGCGGTCGTCTTCGATGTCGCCGCCGCCTTCGGCTTCGCGGTCGCCTTCGGCTTCGCGGTCGTCTTCGATGTCGACGTGGCGGTCGACTTGGCTGCCGCGGAGGTGCGGGTTCGCTTCGCCGGCAGCGCGGGTTCGGTCACGACGGGTCATCCCTCCTGGTCGTTCGGTAGCACCCATGGTCCTCGATATGCGCCGCGACCGCATCGGGGACGAGGTAGCGCAGCGATCGTCCGGCACGCGCGCGAGCCCGGAGATCGGACGCCGACAGTCGGAGACGCGGGCCGTCGAGGAACGTCGCGCGACGCTCGGTCCCGGGCAGATGCTCCGCCAGGAACGCGGCCGACGCCTCGGGATAGCCATCGCGCGGGGCGACGACCAGACGCGCCAACTCCAGCACGCGACGCGGCTCGCGCCACGTCGGCAGCTCGAGGAACGCCTCGGCGGACAGGATGAGGACGAGGTCGGCGGCGCCAGGCGACGCGGTCGCGGTCAATGCCTCGAGCGTGTCGACCGTGTAGGAGGGACCCGCGCGGTCGAGCTCGATGCGTGACGTGGAGAACGAGGGGTTGTCGGCGATGGCCAGCTCGACGAGTTCGAGCCGATGCTCCCCGTCGCTCGCCGAGCGATCGGGCTTGTGCGGCGGACGGCCGGCCGGGATGAAGATGACCCGCTCGAGCCCGAGGTCGTCGCGTGCCGCCTCCGCGACTGCGAGATGGGCGATATGGATCGGATCGAACGTCCCCCCGAAGATGCCGATCCCGCCTGCCGCTCGTGCCCTCACCGAGCCTCCCACGGCTGCGCATCCCACTCGAGTTCGGCCTTGCCGATCCGCACGGTGTCCCCGGGCCGGATCCCAGCGCGGCGCAGCTCCTTGTCGATCCCGAGCCGGGCGAGGTCGCGCTGGAAGCGCTCGGCGGACTCCTCGACGTCGAAGTTGGTCTGGGTGGCGATCCGCTCGATCCGCGCGCCTCGGACGCGGAACGCGCCATCGGCATCCGCGTCGATGGAGAACCCGTCACCCATCGCGTCGATCCGATGGACCACCACGCCGGCCGGCTCCGGCGGCTCAGACGCGTCACCGATGGCGGGCAGCCGCTCCGCCACCAGCACTCGAAGGGCCTCGAGCCCCTCCCCGGTCTCGGCCGAGATGGCCACCGCGGTGAGGCCCTCCTTGTCGCGGGCCCGTCGGAAGGCGGGCCACGCGTCGCGCGCGCCAGGCAGGTCCAGCTTGTTGAAGGCCACGAGCGTGGGCTTCTCGAGGAGGGCCGGGTCGTGGGCTTCGAGTTCGTCGCGGATGACGCGGAAGTCCCAGGCCGGATCCCGCGCGGCACCATCGACCACGTGGACCAGCACTCGAGTGCGCTCGACGTGCCGCAGGAACGCGTGGCCGAGACCCGCGCCCATGCTCGCACCCTCGATGAGCCCGGGCACGTCCGCGATGGTCGGCCGGCGCTCGTCGTCATCGCCGAGGTCCATGACGCCGAGGTTCGGTTCGAGTGTCGTGAACGGGTAGTCCGCGATCTTCGGGGTGGCGGCCGTGAGCGCGGCGAGCAGCGTCGACTTGCCCGCGTTCGGCAACCCGACCAGGCCGATGTCGGCGATCAAGCGCAGCTCGAGCCGGAGCCAGCCCTCCGACCCGGGCTCGCCCTTCTGGGCGTGCTTCGGTGCCTGATGGGTGGAGGTCTTGAAATGCGTGTTCCCGAGCCCGCCGCGCCCGCCGCGTCCGACCATCGCCCGCTGCCCGACCGCGACGAGGTCCGCGAGCAACTCCCCGGTCTCGTCCGCGTACACGGCCGTCCCGGGCGGGACGGTCAACACCAGATCGTCACCGGCCTTGCCGTGCCGTCGCGACCGCGTTCCGCGGCCACCGGGCTGCGCCTTGAAGTGGCGCTTGACCTGGAAGTCGCGGAGCGTGGTCTGACCCGCGTCGACCTCCAGGTAGATGGATCCCCCACGGCCGCCGTCCCCGCCATCGGGTCCACCGCGCGGGACGTGCGCTTCCTGCCGGAAGGTCGCGGCCCCGTCGCCGCCATCACCGGCGCGGACCCAGATCTTCACGCGGTCGAGGAACATCGGGCCCATTCTCGCACGGGGCTCACACGCCGCCCGTCGGCGGCGAGCCTCCGGAGCGGATCGGAGCGACGGCTACAGGTAGCCGAGCGGGTTGACGCGCGACCCGCCGTCCCAGATCGGGCCGCGCCACACCTCGAAGTGGAGGTGTGGGCCCGTGGCGTTGCCGGACTGGCCGACGCGGCCCACCTGCTGGCCCTCGGAGATCCGCTGGCCCCGGCCCACGGAGACGCCGGACATGTGGTTGTACGTCGTATACAGCCCGGACCCGTGCGATACCCAGACCTGGTAGCCGCCGCCGTTGCTCTTCCACCCGGAGAAGATCACGACGCCGGCGCCAGCGGCGCGGACACGCGATCCGTAGTCCGCGGCGATGTCGAGACCGTAGTGACCGTAGCGGAAGTACTGGCTGATGTAGTTGCCGCCGCCGTAGACAGGCCACGTGAAGCGACCGCCGGTGTAATTGCCACCGACGCCGCCGCCGCCGTTCCCGCCGCCGCTGTTGTTGGGGCGCGGGTTCGAGACGGTCGGCTGCCGCGTGGGCTTCGGTGTCGGGATCGGCTTGCCCTTGGCGCCGGGGACGAGCAGCACCTGGCCGACGACCAGGCTGGGATCGTCGAGACCGTTGGCGTCGAGGATCTCCTGGCCCTTGACCTTGTGCTTGGCGGCCAGGCTGTCGAGCGTGTCGGAGGCCGTCACCGTCACGACGAGCCCGTTCGCCGGCGGGATCGTCAATTGCTGACCGAGGTGGAGCTCGTCCTTCGAGTCGAGCTTGTTCGCCCACCACAGGGTCATCATCGAGACCTTGAACTTGCGGGCGATGCCGGTGAGCGTGTCGCCGGACTTGACCTTGTAGGTGCGGAGCAGGTCGGCGCCGTCCTCCACCGTCGTGTCCACGGCGACGGGCTTGAGGAGCGTCCCGTCTTCCAGGTACGGACCGCTGACGACGCCTGGGTCTCCTGCGACGAACTCGCTGCCGAGCGCGTAGACATCGATGCCGGGGCCGGGCCCGAGCTCGATCGCGCCGGGGTCGGTCGTGTCGCCGTTGGCCGACACGCCCCATTCGTCGCGCTCGAGACCGGCGGCACCACCGACGGCGAGCCGCGGGGCGCTGCCACCACCATCGGTGCCGCCGATCGGGCGGGAACTCTTGGTGGATGCGCCGGCCGAGACGCTCACGACGGAGGCGATGAGCAGGATCGCGGCGACCGTGAGGGCCACGATGCGGTCCGGGGCGATCCGCGCGACCGCGCCGGCGGCCTGCGCGCGGACGACGTGACCCATCATGCGACGGTCACGTGATGGTGCCAGCGCGGCGACCGTCGCCGCCGAGTACCAGCCATGCCGGACGCGGCGGGCCGCGGCCAGGCTACGAGCCTGGACGACGGTCGCGCGATGCGGACCAAGGCTGCGGGGCCGGCGCAGGCGTCCCATGACGCGCTGGACGCCGACCGATGCGTTCAGCAATACGGTCTCCTGGCGTGGGGACGGCCTGGGCGCTGGGGTGACGCTCGGGTCTGGGGTACGAGGGACCGTCCGGGGTCGCGGTATGGAGCTGGGGGCTCACTGCTACGCGGCCGACGCCCGACTCGACGGGCGAACGACATCGCTCGAAAGGTACCACGCAAGGTTTCAGGGTGACAAACCTGGCGTGACACCGGGACCAGCTGGCGTTGCGGAGACGCGACAGATCCGCTGCGGTGCGGTGTGGCCTGGTGGGGTTCGGTGCGGAGGGGTACGGTCCCGCGCGTGCCTGCGGCAGGCATCAGGCGGGCCCGCCGGTCACGCTACGAATCGAGGCTCTTGGTCAGCCCGGAGAGGAACTGGGCGTTGCTGTCCGTCTTCGCGAGGCGGTTGAGCAGGATCTCGATGCCCTCGTTCGCGCCGACCGCCGACAGCATCCGGCGCATCGTCCAGACCATCTTGAGGGTCCCGTCCTCGAGGAGCAGCTCCTCGCGGCGGGTCCCCGACCGCTGGACGTCGATCGAGGGAAAGATCCGCTTCTCGGCCAGCTTGCGGTCCAGGATCAGCTCCGAGTTGCCGGTCCCCTTGAACTCCTCGTAGATCACGTCGTCCATCCGCGAGCCGGTATCGACGAGGCCCGTCCCGCTGATGGTCAGGGAGCCCCCCTCTTCGAGGTTCCGCGCCGCGCCGAAGAAACGCTTGGGCGGGTAGAGCGCGATCGGGTCCAGGCCACCCGACAGCGTCCGGCCAGACGGCGGCAGCGCCAGGTTGTAGGCGCGCGCGAGGCGCGTGATCGAGTCGAGCAGGATGACGACGTCGCGTCCGGTCTCGACCTGGCGCTTGGCGATCTCGAGGGCCATCTCGGCGACGTGGGTGTGGTTTTCGGTGGGCTCGTCGAAGGTGGAGCTGATGACCTCGCCCTTGACGCTGCGGCGCATGTCCGTGACTTCCTCGGGTCGCTCTCCGATGAGCGCGACCATCAGCAGGATCTCGGGATAGTTCGCGCTGATGCCGTTGGCGATCTGCTTGAGGAGCATCGTCTTGCCGGCCTTCGGCGGGCTGACGATGAGGGCGCGCTGGCCCTTGCCGAGCGGGTTGACGAGGTTGATCAGGCGCTGGCTCAGGTTCTTGGGATCCGTCTCGAGGTTGATGAGGACGTCCGGATGGACCGGGGTCAGGTCCCCGAAGACCGGCCGGCGGCGCGCCGTCTCCGTATCGACCCCGTTGACCGAGTCGACGCGGAGCATGCCCCAGTACTTCTCGCCCTCGCGTGGGGCGCGGACCGCACCGGCCACCCGATCGCCGATGCGGAGACCGAATCGACGGACCTGGCTCGACGAGACGTAGACATCGTCCGGGCTGGGCAGGAGGCCGTGGCGGCGCATGAACCCGAAGCCCTCGTCAACGATGTCGAGGATGCCGCTGGCGTAGGCGTGGCCGGCACGCTCGGTCTGGCGCTGGAGGATCCGGTCGACGAGGTCGTCCTTGCGCTCGCCGGTGGCCGCGTCGAGCTCGAGCTCGCGGGACACCTGGCGCAGCTCCGCCACGCTCATCTCGCGCAGGTCGTTGACCTCGAGATCGTTGCGCTCGCGCGCGGCTTCGAGTTCCTGCTGCTCCTCGAACTCGCTGACGGGGGCGCGGCCGCCGCCCGCCATGGGCGATCGGCGACGCGGTCGTCGGTTACGGGAGCGGTCGCGCTGGTCTGGGCCTGGTCCGGGCATATGGGTAGGGGTCACCTGTGGGATGGGCTGGCCGGTCCGCGAGGGTCCGGCGTCGCTTGGGAAGGCCGAAGCGGGCGGGGCGCGCGAATCGAATCGCCGCGTGGGTGCCGTTCGGGATGTCCGGAGCATAGACGTGCCGCAGCGGCGGCGTCAAGCACCCACGCGAGGCCCTGTGGCGACGTCCAGCGCCGGTGACGCTGATCCTGGCAGCGATGACCGTGCGCGACGAGCGCCGCGACCGCCCGAGGCGTCAGACCTTGGCGCCGGCCGCCTGCGCCGCGGTCCAGTCCTTCTTGAACTGGACGATCCCCTTGTCCGTGAGCGGGTGGTGGATCATCTGCTGGAGGATCTTGAACGGCAGGGTCGCGACGTGCGCGCCCGCGAGCGCCGCCTGGGTCATGTGCAGCGGGTTGCGGATCGACGCCGCGAGCACTTCGGTATCGAGGTCGTGGATCGCGACGATCTCGGCCAGTTCGCGGATGACGATCATCCCGTCCTGGTTGATGTCATCGAGTCGGCCCACGAATGGCGAGAGGAGGCTGGCCCCGGCCTTGGCCGCGAGCAACCCCTGGTTCGCGGTGAAGATCAGGGTGCAGTTGGTCTTGATCCCCTCGTCGGCCAGGCGGCTGATGGCCTCGAGGCCGTTCTCGCTCATGGCGATCTTGACCACGATGTTCGGGGCGAGCTTGGCGAAGTGGCGACCCTCGTCGAGCATCCCGTCCACGTCGTCGGCGACGACCTCGGCCGAGACCGGGCCGGGCGTGATCTTGCAGACTTCCTGGAGGATCTCGTCGTAGGACCCGCCGACCTTGGCGTAGAGGGTCGGATTGGTGGTGACGCCATCGAGGACGCCCCAGCGGGCGGCGGTCCGGATCTCGTCGATGTCGGCGGTGTCGAGGAAGATCTTCATGGTCATGGGCTCCGATTCGGGCGTGGGGCGGCGGGCTGGGCGTCGCGAAGGGTGTTCGGGTCGGGACGCTCGTCGCGACCCGGCATCCATAGTACGTCGCGTCGCCGCGGAACGACCGCGGCCCGGCCTCAGAACGTGTCCGCGAGGGTCCGCAGGACCGAGATGGCGGGGCCGATCGCCACCGTAGCCGCTGCCGTGAGCACGATCGCGGCGATGTAGCCCCGGACGCGCTCCCCGCGCCGCAGCAGCACGAACGGCAGCAGGGCACCGAGCACGATCTCGAAGGCCAGGAGGAACGCACCCGGGTCGGTCGCGAGTTCGTCGACGCGGATCAGCCGCGCCGCCCCGAAGACGAGACCCTCGGCTGCCAGTCCCGCCGCCAGCAGCCCGACGGCGGCGGCACGCCACCAGCCGACCGCGCGGCGCCAGACCGCCCCGGCAAGACCCAGCGCCGGACCCGTCAGGAGCGCGACGGCCCCCCAGACCGTCGCGGCATGTCCCGCCCCGATCGCGCGGAACCCGTCCCCGAGCGTCGCGAACAGCAGGTAGTAGCAGGCCACCGCGGCGAGCAGCCCGATCAGTCCGCGGAGCGCCCCGGTCGGATAGGTCCGCGCCGACGCACCCAGGACGAAGGCGACGCCCAGCCACGCCCCGACGGCGTTGGCCGGGATGAGCAGGCTGTACGGCCACGCCAGCTGGTCCGACAGCCAGGCGCCCGCCCCAAGAGCCGCGCCGCCGACCACCGAGGTCCCGAGGCCACTCACCAGCCGCGAGAGGAACGGCGGGTCCCCCGCCGTCGGGGGCGGGCTCGCGATCACGACGCGCTCAGAGCCGCCCGGCGGCGGCTTGCCCCAGGGTGATGCTCGCGTCCTTGAGGTCCTCGGGGGCGACGGGTCCGGCGACCGGGATGACGATCCCCATCAGCGCCGTGCCCTTGCGGATGTAGAGCGTCGCGATGGAGTCCACCCAGATGGCCGCGTCGCCCAGCCCCGGGACGGGTTCCGCCGAGTCGCCGAACGATGTGATGACCTTCCTCGCGCCCGTCGCGACCCACGAGGTCAGCGCGACGGCCCGATCGCCCGACAGGTAGCTGCACGAGCCCTCGTTGGCATCGCCCGGTCGCGGACGAGCGACGAGCCCCGAGACGTCGAGGGCCGCTTCGACGTCAGCGACCGGAAGCTTCAGGCACAACTGGACGCTGAGGTTCCCGGGGTCCGCCGTGGTGGTCGGCCCAGGGGTCACCCCGGCCGTGGGCGAGGTGCTCGGGGCGACAGAGGCCGGTAACGGGCTCGGTGACGGCGACGGACTCGGGGACAGCGAGGCGATCGTGCCGGACGGGGTCGGCGACGCGACCGAGCTCGGCTCGCTCGTGGTCACGCCTGGGGAGCCGTCGGCGTTCGAACCGCTCGGCCGGGAGCTCCCGGTCGGCTCGGCGGAGCCACAGGCGGCGACGACGGCGGCGATCGCCAGCGTGAGGGCGGCGGCGGCCGTCGAGTGCCGGACGCCGCGCGGGTTCATCTCGTCGGCGACAGCGGTTCCGGGTGCTCGGCATGCACGGGGACGGCCACCGCCGGCGCGGGCGGAGGCGACGTGACGCTCCGCGGACGGAGTTCCGGCTCCCGGCCTTGGTCGACGGCGATCGCCGCGCCAACGAACCCGTCGAACAGCGGGTGCGGTCGCTCCGGGCGGCTCTTGAACTCCGGATGGAACTGACTGGCCACGAACCACGGGTGGTCCCTGAGTTCGACGATCTCCACCAGCCGGCCGTCGGGTGACTGCCCGGACAGCAGCATCCCGGCCGCCTCGAGCGTCTGGCGGTAGCGGTTGTTGACCTCGAACCGGTGGCGGTGGCGTTCGTAGATGACTTCCTGACCGTAGACGGCGGCCGCCTTCGACCCCGGTGTGAGCTTCGCGGGATACAGGCCGAGGCGCATCGTCCCGCCCTTGTCCTCCATGTCGCGCTGGTCCGGCATGAAGTCGATGACCGGGTGCTCGGTGAACATGTCGAACTCGGTGGAGTTGGCGTCCTTGGACCCGACGACCTCGCGCGCGAACTCGATGACCGCGCACTGGAGCCCGAGGCACAGGCCGAGGTACGGGACGCGGTGGTCGCGGGCGAAGTGGGCCGCCAGGACCTTGCCCTCGATGCCGCGGTGGCCGAAACCGCCCGGGACGAGGATCCCGGCGGCGCCGTCGAGGCGCTCGTGCAGGTTCTGCTTGCTGAGCGTCTCCGAGTCCACCCAGCGGACCTTCGCGTCGACGCCGTGCGCCCAGGCGGCATGGCGCAGGGCTTCGGTGACCGAGAGGTACGCGTCAGGCAGCTCGATGTACTTGCCGACCAGCGCGATCTCGAGGACAGGCTTGGGGGCCTTGATCCGGTCGACCAGCGCACGCCAGCCCGCGAGATCCGGCTCGACCGCCGGGTCGCCGAGGCCGAGCTCGCGGACGATCAACCGACCGAGGCCGGCCGTCTCGAACATGAGCGGCACTTCGTAGATGGTGTCGGCCGTCTCGGCGGGGATGACCGCCTCGGTGGCGACGTCCGTGAATAGCGCGATCTTCTCGCGGATCTCGTCGGACACCGGGTGATCCGAGCGCAGGACGATGACGTCCGGCTGGATCCCGATGCCGCGAAGCTCCTTCACGGAGTGCTGGGTGGGCTTGGTCTTGAGCTCGCCCGTGGCGGCCAGCGCGGGGAGCAGCGTGACGTGGACGTACAGGACGTTGGCCCGCCCCACGTCCTTGCGCATCTGGCGGATGGCCTCGAGGAACGGCAGCGATTCGATGTCGCCGACCGTCCCGCCGACCTCGACGATGACCACGTCCGGATCGCCGTCGCGGGCGACGCGGCCGATTCGCTCCTTGATCTCGTTGGTGATGTGCGGGATGACCTGGACCGTGCCGCCGAGGTAGTCGCCGCGGCGCTCCTTGGCGATGACGGCCTGGTAGATGCGACCGGTGGTGACGTTGCTGAGCTGGCTCAGGTTGGCATCGATGAACCGCTCGTAGTGGCCGAGGTCCAGGTCCGTCTCGGCGCCGTCATCGGTGACGAAGACCTCGCCGTGCTGGTACGGCGACATCGTCCCGGGGTCCACATTGATGTACGGATCGAGCTTGAGGATCGACACCGTGAGGCCGCGGGCCTTGAGGATGCGTCCGACGCTGGCGGCGGTGATGCCCTTGCCCAGTGAGGAGGTCACGCCTCCGGTCACAAAGACATACTTCGCCATGGGTCAGGTCCTCCGGGGGTTTTTCTGATGCTATCGGAAAAGCGCCACGGACGCGAATCGAGTGGCCGCCGTGGTGCCTCCACGGCGGCCGAGTGCGCCCGGTCGGGCGTCAAGCGTCGACCTAGCGAGCGACGCGCTGCCAGCTGGGTGCGTCAGCCGACCATGGGAGCTTCTCGAAGTCCCCGGTGATCGGATCGACGGCGTAGATCTCGCGGCTTTCGCACGCGCACAGCAGGATCCGGGTGCCGTCAGGGGACCACGACTTGATCTGGTTTTCGTCGTCCAGCACGGGTCCGATCAGTCGCGCCGGAGCTGACAGGTCGGCCGGAGCGATCGCGAGCCTGTGGTCGACGGAGCCGTCGGGCCTCGTCTCCCACGAACTCAGCAGGATCCAGTCGCCGTCCGGGGAGAAGCTCGGCCACGCCTGGCTGAACCCCGAGGCGATCGGTGCCTCGATGGCTTGATCGTTCGACCCATCACGATCCATCACGTGCGCGCGGAAACGATTGACCGGTGGCTCGACTGCCTCGATCGAGTTGTAGGCGATGCGCGAGCCGTCAGGCGAGAAGGCCATCCCGGAGAGCTCCCATTGCGGCCCGTTCAAGTTCTGCGGCGCCAGGCCGAGCTTCTCCAGGACCGTGCCGTCCACCGTGACGTAATACAGGTCGGTCAGACGCCTCACCGTGTCCGCTCCCCGAACGAGCAGCACTCCGGGCCGCGCTGGGTCCCAGGTCGCGCCCCAGACCACGAAGCCCTCGAACTCGAGCTGGCGGGCGCCGGACCCATCCGCTGGCGCGATCCAGAGCTCCGGGTCCCGGCCGGGCCGAGTGACGATGGCGATCGACCGGCTGTCTGGCGCCCACTCGAACGCCTCGAAGGTGTACGGCCGGTCGAGGACGCGCCGCGGGTTCGTGCCGTCGACGTTCGCCACCCACTCTCGCGGATTGCCGGCCGCATCCGCGTCGTCGAAGTTGTCATAGGCGATCAGTCGTCCGTCCGGCGACACGATGACGCCGTATTGGTCGCCCTGACCAGCGAGGATCAGGCGAGGATCGCCGTACAAGGAATCCCGTGCGTAGACATCGCCGTCGAACCCGTAGATGAGCTGGCCGTTGCCGGCCGGGCCGAATGGCGCGGGTGATGGTCTCTGCGAGCCCACGATGTACGCGAAGGACGCGAGCGCCATGAGGCCGGCGAGCGCGAGGATGACGAGTTGCCGCACCGGCACGCGCCGAGCGAACCGTGGGCGCACCAGCATGGTGTCCATGGGAAGCCACCTTTCGGGGAAGGTCCAGCGTGGCCGTTGCGACGTGCGCACGGTCTGCTGGAAGACGTCGTCGAGATAGTCGGGCAGGCCGGCCGCGGCGATCTCGTCGATCGCCTCGCTGATCCGCCGCTCGAAGGGGTCGAATCGGTCGAACGTGGTCATGCCGTCCTGCCTCCTTCAAGGGCCGGGACGTCTGGAGCGTCCGAAGTCATCGACCGGCGCAGGCCGAGCATCGCCCGATGCAAGCGCGACTTGGCCGCCGGAAGGGAGATCCCGAGCGAGGTCGCGGCTTCGGGCAGTGGGTAGCCGAAGTAGTAGTGGAGGACGACGAGCGCTCGATGCTCCGGGTCGAGGCGGATGAGGGCCCGCTCGACCAGGTCGCGGTCGGCCAGGTGGGCGGCCGCGTCGGGGCTGGATGGCTCGTCGATCACGTTGATCTCGACCTCGATGGGGCGCCGGCGGCGCCGACGGGCCTCGTCGAGGCTGGCGTTGACGAGGAGGCGATGGAGCCAGGCGTCGAACCGGTCCGGATCACGAAGTCCGGGCAGGTCCCGCCAGGCTCGCACCAGGGCGTTCTGGACCGCGTCGCGCGCGAGCTCCGGGTCCCGAAGGATGAGGCGCGCGGCCGCGTCCAACCGGGCCGACGCCGCCGTGGCGAGCAGGGCAAAGGCGTCGTGATCGCCCTTCCCGGCCCGCTCGACGAGTGCCCGCTTGTCCACGGTCCCTCACCCTAATCCCGGTCACGAAGACCGGGTTCAGAATGCATGGCGTCGCGACGTCGCGATTCGTTTCGGCGACGTTCGCCGAACCGTGGCTCGGCCAGCCGGAAGCTCACATGACGTGGTCGTCTACTCGGTGCACTCGGCGCCACGGTCGGTGAACCTCGCATCGCACGGCGGCAGGCGGCCGTCGATCGCGGCGGCGTCGAGGACCGCGCGGACGGCCGCCGCGACCAGGTCCGGCTCGACCTCCTGGATCATGTGCCCGGAGTCGCGGGCGATCATGCGCATCGAGTTCGTCGAGAGGCCGGCGAGCTCCTCGTGGAAGCGCGTCCACGCGGTCTTGAAGTCGCCGCCGATCTGGCCCTGCGTCAGGACGACCAACGGCAGCGGGTCGAGCGAGTCGACGGCGGTGAGCTCGACCTGGCTGGTCGCCTTGTCCACGAGCGACGAGCCGTCGATCCAGGGGCGGTCGTTCGCGACCCAGTCGCCCTCGAACAAGCGGACCGTCGACGGATCGACAAGCACCAGACCGACGGTCTCCTCGCGATGTGCGTCGGTGAAGACCGTGGCGATCATGGCGCCGTAGGAGTGGGCGACGACGACATAGGGACCCGGGATGCTCGCCGCGTCGAGAAGGCGGTCGAGTTCGTCCGCCATCGAGCCGACGCTGACCGGCGCCCGGCTCGGACGTCGGTCGCTCGCCCCGATCCCCGCGCGGTCGTATCGGCAGGTCCGGATCCCGGGTCCGAGATCGGCGATGGCCGAGCTCCACGTGCCGCTGGACGAACCCAGACCGGCTTCGAACATGACGGTCGTGCCCGTGCCGGCGGTGCAACTGAGCCAGAGTGAGGTGCCACCAACGTCGAACCGGCCTTCGACGGCGTCGGTGTCGGCGACCGGTGTCGTTCGCGTCGGGGTCGACGCGGGCTGGGCCGCCGACGAGGTGGCGACGGGCGAGCACGCTGACCCACCGCAGGCGGCGAGAAGGGCGACGAT
>CAYMTJ010000013.1:41560-52315 GCA_964393345.1 uncultured Anaerolineaceae bacterium
TGGTACGCCCAGCCCGCTTCGATGCAGATCCGGACGAGGGATCGCTTCGCGAACACGACGTCCGCGTAGCCGGCCGCGTACCGATCGCTCTCGCCGTCGCCGATGAAGAGGACCGCGCGACCGGCCGCCTGGTGCTCGAGCACGCGCTGTCGCTTGCACGTGCCGCACACGAAGCACGTTGGATGGCCGTTCGGGAACTCGATCGCCGCGCGGCGCCCCTGGAAGGTCGTCCGCGCCGTGATGACCGGGATCTCCGGCACGCCCAGCGCGACAAGGGCGGGTTCGATGAAGAACCCGAACCCGTCCGACACCACCTCGACCGGGATGCCCGACGCCTGCGCCCGCCGGGCGAACGGCACGAACCCCGGGTCGTGCGGCTGCGCCGCCGCGGTCGCGAGCAGCGCCGCCGGATCGGCCTCGACCATCGACATCTCGAGCGTCATCAGCCGCCGCGACCCCGACAGACCCGCGTCGTAGGCGGCCACCTCCGCCTCCCAGTCACCGTGCACGAACTCGGCCATGACCGTGTCCGACACATCGGTGAGGGCGATGGTCCCGTCGTAGTCCACGAGGATGGCGAGGGGCGGATCGCCGTCGCGGAGCGGCTGGACCGGCGGAGCGACGCCGTTCATACGGGTCCCGACGACGGCGCCCCACGCCGTGACGCGACGCGGGTCAGGGCGACGCCCGCGAGGATGATCGCGCCACCCACGACCTGACCGGCACGGATCGCCTCGCCCAGGAAGACAAAGGCCAGGACGACCGCGATCGCGGGGACCAGTGACTGCGAGGTGATCACGAGCGTCGGCCCCACCAGCCGGACGGCATTGAAGATGACGATGTTCGCGACCGCGGCCGAGAGGACCCCCGAGTAGATCACCGCGAGGACGATCTGCGGCATCGCCTCGATCTGGGGCTGGCCCCACGCCCCCGGCGCGGCCAGTTGCGCGATCCCGATCGGCAGCAGCACGAGCGTGCCACCGACCGTGGCCCAGGTCGTGAGCACGAGCGGCGAGAACCGTCGCAGGACGATCGCCCCGATCGCCGTGTACGCGGCCCAGCACGCCGCGGCGGCCAGCGTGATCGCGAACCCGACCGGCGGCCCCGACAGCTCGATCCCCACGCCGGCCCCGATCACGAGCACGACACCGACGAACGAGAGCACGATGCCGGCCGACTTGCCGGGCGTGAGCGTGTCGGTCCCGATCACGGTGGAGATCACCGCGGTGATGACCGGTGCCGCCGCGATGAGCAGCGCCGAGTCACCCGCCGGGATCGTGACAAGGCCCACGGTCCAGAAGATCTGGTAGACACCGAAGCCGAGCGCCCCGAGGAGGAGGATCCGCCAGGCGTCCTGTCGGCCGGGCGGCCGGAACGATCCCGTCGACCACCTCAGGATGGCGAGCAGGACGAGCGACGACAGCCCGTAGCGCAGGAACGTGAAGCCCACCGGCGGCAGGACGCTCAAGGCCCCCTTGACCACGATGAAGTTGCCCGCCCAGATCACCATCACGACGAGGACCGCGGCGGCCAGCAGCGTACGGTCCCCCTCCCCGCGGCCGAGACGAGGGAACCGCGCGAAGCCTTTGGGGCGCGGGGAACGAGGGTGGCGGTCGGTGGACAGACCGACGCCCGCCGGTCCGGCGGGCGTCTTCGAGTCGATGTCGGGGGTCGCGGGGTCGATCAGGCGCCGTCGCTGTCGAGTTCGAGGATCTCCTCGTCGGCCTCTTCGGTCAGCTTGAGCCAGACGAACAGGCCCGCCAGGACCGCGAGCGGGATGACGATGAGCGCGGCCAGCGTCACGCCCAGCGCGACGGCGACGGTCTTGAGAGCTTTCATGGTCTGGACCTCCGTGGTGCGGTTCACGTCTGGCCGGGGGTACCCCCCGCGGCCTTGACGGGATAGCGAAGACTCGGCCCGCGCGTGACGAGCCCGTCGATGTCCTCTCGGGTGAATTCGGTCAGTTCGTGGTGGATGCCGGCCTGGCTGCTGAGCATGAGGCGCAGGACGAACGCGCCGTTCTGCTCGAAGAAGAAGACGTCCTGCGGCTTCTGCTCGTCCACGTAGCGGCCGATCACGCGGAAGGCGTTCTCGTAGCGGCCGGCTCGATGCTCGGGCGGTGGCGGTGTGCGGCCACGCCGGGCGGCCGCCTCCTCCATGAACCGCGCGATGTCGTCGTCGACGAAGGTGAGGGTCTCCTTGACGAGCGTCCCCATCGTGTCGCTCCACGTCCCGGTGCTCGTCCCGGAGATCACCAGACCCTGGACGATGAACCCATCGGGTGCTTCGACGAGCAGGACATCCTTCATCCCGCGCTGGTCGAGGAACGCGCCGATGCTCCGAAAGACCTCTTCGAAGTCCTGGCGTGGGCTGCCCTCGTAGATCCGCATGCGGGTCGATCCTCCGTCAGGACCCGGTGGTCCGGTCCAGGAGCCCGCGATCCTTGGCGCGGCGCTCACTCGCCCGGAAGATGCCGGTGGCCGCGAGTGTAACCAGCGCTCCGGTCCCGAGCAAGGCGAGCACGATGAATGGCGGCTCCGGAACGGTGCTCCCCGTCAACCCGCTCCACAGGCTCCCGTCCCCACCGATCCCCGACAGCCCGCCCGGGAACACGGCGGCGCGGACGCCCTCGATCCACCAGGACAACGGGGACAGCAGGCCGACCGCCTGCACCGGCGCCGGCAGCACGGCGAGCGGGAACACCGCACCGCTCACGAGGAACAGCGCGCCTGCCGTGGCCTCCGGATAGGACCATGATTCCTGGCGCGTCTGGAGGCAGATCGCGGCCAGCAGGATCCCGATGGCGACGATCGCGCCGATGCCGAGGACCATCACGACCACGAGCGTCAGCCAGTCCACGACGACGACATCGAACCGGAGACCGAGCGCCACCACGCCGACACCGATGGTGATCACGGCCCCCATCGCCCCCACCGCGACGCGGGCGACGCCCCGCCCGAGCAACACGATGAGGAAGTCGCTGGGGCTGACATAGACGTACTTGAGCATCCGGTAGCGCTCGCGATCATCGAGGATCGACCACGCGAGCCCGGCGATCCCGGCGAGCACGAAGGACCAGAGGGCGGTGCCGATGACGACGAATCCGCGGTAGGCGGGCTGGGCCGCGCCGCCGCTGATGATGTCGAGCATCACGACCAGGATCAGCGCGGCCGAGACGGGCTTCGCGACCGAGTAGGTGAAGAACAGGAGCGGATCGGTCCAGTTGGCCTCCATCTGCCAGCCGAGCGTCGCGGCCGTTCGGAAGCTGCCCCACACGTCGCGAAGGCCGCGGCCCTCGACGCGAGCGGCATCGAACCCTCCCCAGGCCGGCGACGCGAGGCCTGGGGTCGACAGGGGGTCGCCAGGCCCGGTCGGCTCGACGGTCATTGCCATCGGATCGACAGCCGGCCTTCGCGGCGCGCCATCCGCTCCATGGCGCGGAGCATCCAGCGGGCCGCCAGCAGGAAGACCACGGTCATCGCGACGAGGATCGCGGCCTCGGCGGCCGGCGGCGGCGTCTGGAACGGCAGCGCCGTGTCGCTGAAGGCCAGCTGGCGCATCGCGTCCAGCCCCACGGCCAGTGGGATCGTCGCGACGGCCAGCGCCCCGACGAGCCCGAGCCGGCCGACGGGGAAGTTGAGCCCGGACACGAAGTAGACCGGCTCGGTGAAGAGCTGGGTCAGCTGGAAGGCCTCACGACCCCAGACCAGGAACAGGCTCGCGAGCACCATCCCGAGCCCGTAGAGCGCGGTGAGCGTGAGCGCGAACACCCCGATCAGCAGGAGCCATTGCTCCACCTGGAACGTCACGCCATAGACCGCCGACGCGACGACCAGGATGATCACGGCACGCGTCGTGCTCATCACCATGCCGCCCACGGCCATGCCGAACAGGATGGCCATCACGTCGATGGGGGCCGCGAAGTAGAGCTCTAGGTTGCCCTGGCTCTTCTCCCAGTAGAGCTGGCTGGCCATCATCCAGATGACGTTCAGCCAGAACGCCGTCATCGCGCCGCCGAGAACGACGAAGCCGATGTACTCCTGCGGCGCCTGGAGCGCCCGATAGACGAAGACGAACGCCGACGTCGAGAGGAACGGTAGGAGGACCTCGAAGAAGACCCACGACTTCTCGCGGAACATCCCCGAGATGCGTGGGTAGGCGCGCCCACCCACGGCGCGCAGGTCCGCCCGGAAGGCCTGGCCGCGGGTCCACTCCGCGGCCTCGGCGGGCGTCGTGCTGCCCCGGAAGTCGTAGACGGACACGTCAGGCGGCCTCGAACCCGCGACCGACGAGCTCGACGAAGACGTCCTCCAGCGACGGCTCGGACTTGCGGAGCGAGAGGATCTGCGATCCCAGTCCCGCCAGCGCGCCGACGACGCCGCCCAGCGCCCCGTCCTCCACCAGCACGAGATTGAGGCTCACCGTCTGGCGGTCCTCGGCGCCTTCGCCGATCGCGGCTGGTGCCGCGGACACGACCCCAGGCAGTGCGGCGAGCGACTCGACGCCGCCATCGAGCCGGTCGACCTCGAGTCGGAAGATCGACTC
The DNA here is from genome assembly GCA_964393345.1 of uncultured Anaerolineaceae bacterium. Classification (GTDB taxonomy): domain Bacteria; phylum Chloroflexota; class Limnocylindria; order Limnocylindrales; family CSP1-4; genus SPCO01. Next base: position 46,106 of record CAYMTJ010000013.1, read on the forward strand.
CCGCTGGACGCGGCGCTTGAGCTCGGCCGGAGAACCCATCGCGAGGATCCGGCCGTGGTCGACGATCGCGATCCGATCGCACAGCTCGTCCGCCTCGGCCATGTAGTGCGTGGTGAGCAGCACCGTGCGTCCGGGCACGGCGGCCTTCCACGCGACGACCAGCTCCCGCACGGCACGCGCCGCGGCCACGTCAAGACCGAGCGTCGGCTCGTCGAGGAAGAAGATCCACGGGTCGTTGAGCAGGCCGCGCGCGAAGTTCATCTTCTGACGCTGACCGGTGGACAGCGTGCTGACGCGTTGCGTCGCCTGGTCGCCGAGGCCCACGGCGTCCAGCAGCTCGTCCACGCGCCGCCAGCCAGCCTGGCGGCCGAGCCCGTAGAACTGGCTGAACATCCAGAGCTGCTCGCGGACCGTGAGGATCCCGTAGCCGGACTGCTCGCCGCCGGCCACCATGTTCATGATCCGGCGGATCCGCTTGGTGTCGTCGGCGACGTCGTAGCCGAAGATCCGGGCACTCCCCGATGTCGGGAGCAGGAGCGTCGTCAGGATCTTGATGAGGGTGGTCTTGCCGGCGCCGTTCGGCCCGAGCAACCCGAAGAATTCCCCGGGCGGGACCTCGAGATCGATCCCGTCGAGGGCGACGATGGGTGCGGGCTTGATGTTGTAGAGCCGACGCAACCCACGCGCCTCGATGGCGAGCGGAACCGACGTGCCGGACATACGACCCCCAGGGGCACCGATGGTGGAGGACCGGGAGGATACCACCGCGACGCGAGTCGCCCGCCGGCGAATGTGGCGTGACGTGGCCGCTCGCCGGCGTCCCGCGGGCACGCGCGCGGCACCGAGGCGAGAGGCGCCGTCAGCCGCCCGAGAGCTCCGTCGCGAGCACCCCGGCGGACCGCGCGTCGTTGACGATCAGGGCCGTGTTGGCGACCACCGACGCGCCGCCGGTGATCTCGGCGATCCTGGCCAGGAGCCACGGCGTGAGCGCCGGTCCCACGACACCGGCGGCCTCCGCATCGCGGACCGCCGCGGCGACCGCGTCGCGAGCCACGTCCTGGGGCAGCGCCACGTCCGCCGGCACGGGCACGCAGACCAGCAGGGAGCTGGTCAGGCCCAGGTCGCGGTGCGTGCGGAACAGCGCGGCCGCGGCCGCCAGATCGGGGACGGACGACGGCGCCGGGATCCCGGCCGACCGGGTCGTGAACCCGGGCAGATCATCCTGGCCCACCGCGACGACCGGCACGCCGCGGGTCTCGAGGTACTCCAGCGTGGCCGGGACGTCGAGGATCGCCTTGGGCCCGGCACACACGATCGCCATGGACGTTCGACCCAACTCCTCGAGATCCGAGGAGATGTCGAACGACGGCGGGGCGATGGAGCCCGGGGTCCCCAGCGCGCCCCGGTGGACGCCCCCGATCCCGCCGGTCGCGAAGACGTCGATGCCGGCCGCGCGGGCCGCGATCATCGTCGCGGAGACGGTGGTCGCCGCCCACCCGCCACCCGCGACCGCCCGCGCCAACGAGGGTCGCGCCGCCTTGAGGACCGATCCGGCCGGCGCCGTGCCGAGGGCCATCAGCTGGCCGTCGTCGAGACCCACGTGGATCCGACCACGGTGGACGGCCACCGTCGCGGGGACGGCCCCGGACTCGCGCACGGCGGCCTCGGACGCGCGCGCCACATCGACGTTGGCCGGGTACGGCAGGCCGTGCGAGATCAGCGTGGATTCGAGCGCGACGACCGCGCGCCCACCGGCAAGGGCATCGGCCACCTCGGGCGCGATCGTCAGGACGTCGGTCAGCATCGGCGAAGCGTACCCGCCGCCCGAGGGCACCGTCCGGCCCGCTACCGTTACCTGCGCCCTACGCCGGACTGATCTCCGCTCGCGGTGTGGAGAGTTGGCGTGCGGCCGCCCTGTGGCCCGCGAGGGCCGCGCGATGCAGGGACACCGACGGCGATCGTCCGGCGTCGCGCGCCGCGAACCAGCCGACGAGGAAGCCGGCCGTGAACGCGTCGCCGGCGCCCGTGGTGTCGGTCGCGTCGACGTGGCGGGTGGCCACCTCGAAGCGAAGCGGGCCGTGCGCGGCGGTGCCGCGGGTCAGGATGGTCGCGCCCTTCGACCCGCGCTTGATCACCACGGTGGCGGCGAATTCGAGCAGGCCGTCCGGTCGCGCGGTCCCGAGCAGCGCCTCCGCCTCCTTGGCCGTCGCGAACAGCAGGTCCGGGGCGATGGCGGCCATCAACGCACGAGCGGCGGGCCGGCCACCCGCGAGCAGGGGCCCGATCGATGACAGATCGGCGCTGACCACCGCCCCATCGTCCCGTGCCAGTTCGACGGCCCGTCGCCCGGCCAGGCCCAGCGGCTCGCCCAGCAGGGAGTACGCCGGCACATGGACCGCGTCGATCGCGCGGAACCACGCCTGACGGAGATCGTCCGGAGCCAGCAGCAGCGCCGCGCCGCGGTCCTGGACGAACGAGCGCTCCCCATCGGACGTGACGAGGACGCCGATCCGGCCGGTCCGTGCGCCCGGCACGCGGACGGCGCGCGGCGTCACGCCGTCGGATCGGAGGGCGTCGATCAGCGCTCGACCCGTCGCATCGCGTCCGACCGCACACACGAGCGTCGCGCGTGCCCCCAACCGGCCGAGCCAGCGGGCCGTGTTCGCTGCCGATCCACCCTGGACCAGCGACACCCGACCCGGCACGTCCGACCCCACCTGGAGGGGACCGGACGGCGACAGCACGACGTCGAGCAGGAGGTCACCGACCACCACGATCCGCGCCGCGCTGGCCTGGCGCCGCGGGCGTCGTCGGCGGATCGTCGCCGGGATGGTAGGTCGGAGCGTCGGCATGGAGGATCGAGGATACCCGGGCGCCCTCCTACAATGGCGGTCGACGAGAGAGCCCGACCCGCTCGGAGTGCCTGCTGTGACCGCCGTGACCCCATCGATCGACCGCCTTGCCATCGACACGATCCGGACGCTGTCCATCGATGGCGTGCAGCAGGCGAATTCCGGGCATCCGGGGGCGCCGATGGGCGCAGCGGCGATGGCGTACACGCTCTGGACCCGCTTCCTGCGCCATGCACCGACCCACCCGGACTGGCCGGATCGCGACCGGTTCGTGCTCTCGGCCGGCCACGCCAGCATGCTGCTCTACTCGCTGCTCCATCTCACCGGCTATGACCTGTCGCTCGACGATCTCAAGTCGTTCCGACAGTGGGGGTCGCGGACGCCGGGGCACCCGGAGTACGGGCTGACACCGGGCGTGGAGGCGACGACCGGACCACTGGGTCAGGGGCTGACGAACGCCGTGGGGATGGCGATCGCCGAGCGGCGGCTCGCGGCCGAGTTCGACCGTCCGGGCCATCGGATCGTGGATCATCGGACCTTCGCGATCGCGTCGGACGGCGACCTCCAGGAGGGCATCGCCTCGGAGGCCGCAAGCCTCGCGGGACACCTTCGCCTGGGCAAGCTCATCGTCCTGTACGACGACAACCACATCCAGCTCGACGGCCCCACCGCGATGGCCTGGTCGGAGGACGTGCCCAAGCGGTTCGATGCCTACGGCTGGCACACGCAGCGGGTGGCCGATGGCAACGACGTCGAGGCCATCGGCGCCGCCATCGAGGCCGCCCTCGCCGATGACCGGCCGAGCCTGATCGCCGTGCGCACGCATATCGGGTTCGGCAGCCCGAACAAGCAGGACACCCAGAAGGCGCACGGGTCACCCCTGGGGCCTGACGAGGTCCGGCTGGTCAAGGAGGCCTACGGCTGGGACCCGGACGAGACGTTCGTCGAGCCCGACGACGCGCTCGCCCACTTCCGGGAGGCCGTCCCCACCGGCGAGGCGCTGGTCGCGGCCTGGGAGGAGCGCCTGGCGGCCTATGCCGCGGCGTATCCGGAGCTGGCCGCGGAGTTCCGGCGGCGCATCGCCGGGACACTCGCGGATGGCTGGGACGCGGGGCTCAAGACCTACGAGGTCGGGACCGAGGTGGCGACCCGGAACGCGAGCCAGGACGCGATCCAGGCGCTCGCGACCCGCGTCCCGGAGCTGTTCGGCGGGGCGGCCGACCTCTCCGAATCCAACCTCACGGACGTCAAGGGCGAACCGAACTTCAGCGCCGAGGAGCCCGGACGAAACCTGCGGTTCGGCGTTCGCGAGCACGCGATGGGCGGGATCGGGAACGGGATCGCCTACCACGGCGGGTTCATCCCGTATGTCGCCACGTTCCTCACGTTCAGCGACTACATGCGCGGGGCGGTCCGGCTTTCCGCGCTGGCCGGCCTGCACGTCATCGATGTCTGGACGCACGACTCCGTGGGGCTGGGCGAGGACGGGCCGACGCACCAGCCGGTCGAGCACTATGCCGCCCTGCGGGCGATCCCGAACCTGTGGTTCATCCGCCCGGGCGACGCCAACGAGACCGCGGCGGCGTGGGCGCTCGCCGTGGAACGGCGGGACGGCCCGGTGGCCCTCGCGTTGACGCGTCAGAAGCTGCCGACACTGGCGGGGACGGCCGAACTCGCACGCGAGGGCGTGCGACGGGGCGGGTATGTGCTCCGCGAGGCGCCGGGCGGGACGCCGGACCTGATCCTGATCGGGACCGGATCGGAGTTGCAGCTGGCGGTGGCCGCGGCCGAAGCCCTCGACGAGGACGGCATCTCGGCACGGGTCGTGTCACTCCCCTGCTGGGAACGGTTCGAGGCCCAGGATCAGGCCTATCGCGATCAGGTCCTGCCGCCCGCGGTGCGCAAGCGCGTCAGCGTCGAGATCGGCGTGACGCTGGGCTGGGATCGCTGGGTGGGTGACGAGGGCGCGATCATCGGGCTCGACCACTACGGCGCATCCGCACCGGCCGGGACGATCTTCGAGAAGTTCGGGTTCACCTCGGAGCGCGTCGCGGATGTCGGCCGGCGCGTGGTCCGTGAGGGCCTTCGCGGGCGGATCCCGACGGTCGATGGCGGGCACTTCGGCGGGCAGCACCCTAGCCTCGCGGGCGGCGATCCGGGGGTCGACCGCGACGGCGCATCCGATCCGGGGCATAGCTGAGCGTCGCGCAACAGGTTTCGTTGCGGTAGGATCGGTCCATGGCCATCGCGACCGCGGACCGGGTGCGCTCCCTCGTCGAGGACTTCGGCGGGCAGGCGGAGGTCGCCCGCGCCCTCGGCGTCGATCGCTCGCGGGTCACCCGCTGGCTCCGTGATGCCGTCCCGGACGCGGACAACCGACGCAAGCTCGAAGCCGTCGAGTTCGTCTTGGCCCGCCTCCTCCAGACCTACCACCGCCCGACCGCGGTCTCGTGGCTGCACGGACTGAACGCCCACCTCGGTGACCGCCGGCCCATCGACCTGCTGGCGGACGGTCGCGTGTCGGAGGTGCTCGCCGCGATCGAGGCCGAGGAGACCGGCGCGTACGCGTGACGCTCTATCGGGTCTTCCCGTGGGCCCCGCGCCGGCTCGCTCGACCGCTCGATGTGCCCAGGCAGCGCCAGGGGGCGAACCGTCACGACAATCCGGATCGGTACACGGCGCTCTACCTGTCGCGGAATCCGGAGAGCGCGATCGCCGAGGCGATCCAGGGGTTCCGCGGTCGGACGCTGACCGACGTCGACCTCGAGCGGGCCGACGGTCGACGGCTGGCGCTCGCGGCACTCGACGACGCGGGCCTGCCCGCCCTGGTCGATCTCGATGACCCGGCCGTACTGGTCGCCAACGGCTGGCGACCGTCCCAGGTCGCGACGCGCCGCCGACCGACGACCCAGGCGATCGCCGCCCGGCTGTTCGACGACGGCGCGGTCGGGTGCTCGTGGTGGTCGGCGCTCGAGGCGTCATGGACGAACGTGACGCTCTTCGGCGGTCGGGCCGGGCGGCTGGGGCTCGCGGGACCGGTGGAGCCGCTGACCGTGCGGCATCCCGGCGTCATCGCCGCTGCGGACCGGTTGGGCGTGGCGCTGCGAGGGTAGCGCGAGGGCGTCACGGGACGACCCGGCTCGGGCCCGCGGGACCGTATGCTTCGCGCTGAGATGCGCATCGTGTTGGCAGCCGATCACGCCGGGGCCAGGCTCAAGGACGAGTTGCTGGTGCGGCTGTCCGCGGCCGGACTCGGCCACGAGTTCATCGACCGTGGTGGCGATGGATCGGACCCGGACGACGACTACCCCGAATTCGCCCAGCGGCTGGGTCGCGCGATCCAGGACGGCGAGGCCGA
>CAYMTJ010000014.1:0-51509 GCA_964393345.1 uncultured Anaerolineaceae bacterium
TGCGGGCCTACTCGCGCCGCCTGCTCGAGACGATCCCGTACGAGCTCAACAGCGACGACTTCGTCTTCGACCAGGAGCTGGTCGCCCAGGTGGTGGCGGCGGGCCTGCGCGACCGGATCGGCGAGATCGGCGTGCCGACCCGCTACTTCGACGAGGCCTCGTCCGTGGGCTTCCGGCGGAGCGTCGTCTACGGCCTGTCCACCCTGCGGGTCGTCGCCCGGTACCTCCTGCACCGGATGCGGGTCCGTCGGTCGGTGAAGCTCACCGCACGCGACCGGGCCGACTGAGATGCCCCCCGCGTGAACCTGAGCACGAGGACCCTCCTGCGCGCCGCCCTCGGGACCGTGATCAGCATCGTCGCGGTCTGGATCCTGCTGCGCTCGGTCGATCTCGGGAAGGTCGCCGAGGCGCTGGGTTCGGCGACGCCCGGCTGGCTGCTGGTCATGCTCGGCACGTCGCTCATCGACGTCGCCGCGCGCGCCGCCCGCTGGCGGCTGCTGCTGTCGCCGATCGCCGCGGTCCCGTACCGCCACGTCCTGGGCTACACGTACATCGGCTACCTCGCCAACAACGTCCTGCCGGCACGGCTCGGGGAACTGGTCCGGAGCCATGCGCTCGGTGAGGGCGAGGGGCTGAGCCGGACGACGATCCTGGGCACCGTGGTCGTCGAGCGGATCGTGGACACGGCGATGGTCGTGGGCATCGCGGCGGCGGCCGTGCTGGTCCTCAGTGTCAGCGGGCCCCTCGGGACGGCGGTCCTGCTCGGCGTGGGGTTCGTGCTCCTGCTCGTGGCGGCCGTCGGCCTGGGGATGGTGGCCCATCGCCTGCCCGGGGCCAAGTGGATCGGCGGACTCCTCGGACGCTGGCCGCTCCTGATGGACCTCGCACGCCGGCTACGCGACGGGCTCGCGGTGGCGCAACGCCCGCGGGTCCTGATCGGGGCGGTCGGCTTCAGCATCGTCGCCTGGGCGGCGTCGATCGGGACGTTCCTCGCCGGCGCCCAGGCGCTCGGGATCTCGCTGTCGGTCCCGCAGGCGGCCCTCACCGGCAGTGGCGTGGCGCTCGTGACGATCGTCCCGGCCGGACCCGGCTACGTCGGGACGTTCGAGCTGACCGCCAAGAGCATCGCCGAAGGCTTCGGCGTCGACGGCGAGCGGGCCTTCGCGATGGCGCTCCTGATCCACGCCGTGATCCTGCTCGTGACGACCGTGGGTGGCGTCATCGCGATCCTGGTCCGTCGGCGGCGGACGTCGGCGATACTTCGCGGGTGAAGATCACCGCGATCCGTCTGCAGCGGCTCGCGTTGCCGCTCGACCCGCCCTTTCCGGCCGCCTGGGACCCGGTGCCGCGACGATCGTTCGCGGCGACCGTGGTCCGCGTCGAGACCGACGAGGGGGTCGTGGGGATCGGTTCGGGTGACGCGATGGAGGGCTTCGAGGCCTACGCCCACCACTTCATCGGTCACGACCCGCTTGCCATCGAGCGGCATGTCAAGGCCATCGAGACGATCGACTTCCACGCGAGCCGCTACTGGCCGCTCGAGGTCGCGCTGTGGGACATCGCGGGGCAGGTGGCGGGGCAGCCGGTGGCGGCGCTGTTCGGTGGCGCGCTCGACGGGCTGCCCGTCTACGCCTCGTGCGGGATGCTGCTGCCCGCCGCCGAGCGGGCCGAGTCCGCGCTGCGGTTGCGCGCGGAGGGGTTCGGCGCGCTCAAGATCCGGGTCGACCCCAAGACCGCGGAGTCGCTCGAGGCGGGGCTGGCGGCGGTCGCGGCGACGCGCGTCGCCGTCGGTGATTCGATGGCGATCATGGTCGACATCAACCAGGGCTGGCGGATGCCGGGCGACACGTCACCCACCATCGACCTGGACGCCGCGCGCACGATCGCGACGCGACTCGCCGAGCTCGACGTCCTGTGGCTCGAGGAGCCGCTCATCGGCACGGACCTGCGTGGTCTGGCCGCCCTGCGGGCATCGGTGCCGGGGATCCGGATCGCGGGCGGCGAGATGACGCGCACGGTCACGGAGCTGCGCGCGGCCGTCGACGCCGACGCCTTCGACGTGCATCAGCCGGACGTGGTCCTCGCCGCCGGGATGTCGAACGCGCGGACGGTCGGCGAACTGGCGATCGCCCGGGGGCACTGGTTCACGCCGCACACCTGGACGAACGGGATCGGCCTGCTGGCGAACCTGCATGTCGCGGCCGGCGTCGGCGGAGGTCCGTGGCTCGAGTTCCCCTACGACCCGCCGGGCTGGACCCCGGAGCGTCGCGACTTCATGCTGGCCGAGCCGGTCCGGCCGGGTCCGGACGGCGTCCTGCGCGTGCCCGCCACGCCGGGGATCGGGATCACCCTCGATGAGGCGGCGATGATGCGGTACGCGGCGTGACGGACATGGACACGACCGCCGGGCAGGGGCTCCAGCGCCGGCGAGGTGGTGGTCGCGAGGGTCACGCGCGTGCGGCGGCCCCCATGCAGCGCCCGTGGTCCCAGCCCCGGATGCCGTACCCGCCCACGCCGGTCGTCTCCGCGGACGAACTCGAGTCCATCCACCTGGCCTCGCTCCGCGTCCTGTCCGAGATCGGCATGGACTTCCTCGACGCCGACGCCCGCGAGGTCCTTCGCGTCGCCGGAGCGCAGGTCGAGAAGGACGGCCTGCGCGTCCGCTTCGACCCCGCCATGGTCACCGAGCGGATCGCGAGCGCCCCCGCGGAGTTCACCCTGCACGCGTGGAACCCGGCGCACGACATCCGTCTCGGGGGCGACTGGATCGCGTTCGGGACCGTCGGCAGCCCGCCGAACGTGGCCGACCTCGACAGCGGCCGGCGGATCGGGAACCGGGCGGACTATCAGAACCTCCTGCGCCTGGCCCAGTCGCTCAACTCGATCCACTTCCTGTCCGGCTACCCCGTGGAGCCGGTCGACGTCCACCACTCCGTGCGCTACCTGCACGCGACCCACGATGCCCTGACGCTCATGGACAAGCCGATCCATGCCTACAGCCTGGGTCGCCAGCGGAACATCGACGCGCTCGAGATGGTGCGGATCGCGCGGGGCGTCCCGGACGCGACGCTGGACGACGAACCGTCGATCTTCACGGTCGTCAATTCCAGCTCGCCGCTGCGCCTCGACGCGCCGATGCTCCAGGGGATCATGGCGTTCGCGGCCCGCAACCAGGTCGTGTGCATCACGCCCTTCACCCTCTCGGGGGCGATGGCCCCGGTGACCCTCGCGGGCGCGCTCGCGGAACAGAACGCCGAGGCGCTCGCCGGGATGGTCCTGACCCAGGTGGTCCGGCCGGGGTCGCCGGTCATCTACGGCGGGTTCACCTCCAACGTGGACATGCAGTCCGGCGCGCCAGCCTTCGGGACGCCCGAGTACATGCGGACCGCGATGATCGGCGGCCAGCTCGCGCGGCGGTACAGCGTCCCGTACCGCTCGTCGAACGTGTGCGCCGCCAACGCGCTCGACGCCCAGGCGGCCTACGAGTCGGTGTTCTCCCTGTGGGGGGCGATCATGGGCGGCGTCAACCTGCTCATGCACGGCGCGGGCTGGATGGAGGGCGGTCTCCACGCCAGCTACGAGAAGATGATCCTCGACGCCGAGCTGCTCGGGATGGTGGAGGCGTTCCTCGAGCCGGTGGTGGTCGACGAGGACACGCTCGGGTTCGAGGCGATCCGCGAGGTCGGCCCGGGCGGGCACTTCTTCGGCGCCGAACACACGCAGTCGCGGTATCGGACGGCGTTCCACAAGCCGATGCTCAGCGACTGGCGGAACTACGAGACTTGGCAGGAGGCCGGCTCGCCCGAGGTCCCCGCCAAGGCCAACCGGATCTGGAAGGACCTGCTGGCCGCCTACGAGCCGCCCCCGATGGACCCCGCGACCCGGGAGGAGCTCGACGCCTTCGTGGCCCGTCGCGTCGCCGAGGGTGGCGTCCCCACGGACTACTAGGGCCGCACCGGGGCGGCACATCGAGTGGCGCCGACCCCTCGGCCGCCGAACCTGTAGATTGCGGAACGGGCAGTGTTCGCGGTCGAGGAGCCTTGTGAAGCGAGAGACCCAGGTCGTCGTCATCGGTGGTGGCGTGGTCGGCGCGAGCGTGCTGTACCACCTGACGAAGGCCGGCTGGACGGACGTGATGCTCCTCGAGCGGCGCGAGTTGACCGCGGGGTCCACGTGGCACGCGGCCGGCGGGATGCACACGCTCAATGGCGACCCGAACGTCGCGCGGCTGCAGCAGTACACGATCCAGCTCTACGAGGAGATCGAGCGGGTCAGCGGCCAGGACTGCTCCATCCACCTCCCGGGTGGCCTGATGCTGGCCGACACCGAAGTCCGCATGGACTTCCTGCGGATGGCGGTGGCGCGCGGGCGATACCTGGGGATGGACCTCGACCTGATCTCCGCGCGCGAGGCGGCGGACCTGTTCCCGCTCCTGGACCCGCGGTACTTCGTCGGGGCGCTCTACGACCCGGTCGAGGGGCACGTGGATCCCACCGGGGTCACGCGCGCCTACGTCAAGTGCGCGCAGCTGCTCGGCGCCGAGGTCCATCGCCACACGCCGGTCGTCGGGCTCGCGCAGCGGCCGGACGGGACCTGGGACGTGCGGGTCGAGAACGGGGACACGATCCACACGGAGCACGTGGTCAATGCCGGTGGCCTGTGGGCCCGCGAGGTCGGGCGGATGGTCGGCATCGAGCTGCCGGTCCTCGCGATGGAGCACATCTACCTGCTGACCGAGGACATGCCCGAGGTGGCCGCCCATGTCGCGCGCACCGGCAAGGAGATGCCGATGGCGCTCGACTTCGGCGGTGAGATCTACATCCGCCAGGAGGGCGGGTCGATGCTGCTCGGCACGTACGAGCAGGCGTGTGTCCCGTGGTCGCCGACGGAGACGCCCTGGGACTTCGGCTCGCAGTTGCTCAAGCCGGACATGGATCGCATCACCCCCGAGCTCCAGGTCGCGTTCCGCCACTACCCGGCGATGGGCACGATCGGGATCAAGCGCGTCGTCAATGGGCCGTTCACGTTCTCACCCGATGGGAATCCGCTCGTTGGTCCGATCCGCGGCCTGCGTGGCTACTGGGTGGCGTGCGGCGTGATGGCCGGTCTGTCGCAGGGCGGCGGCGTGGGACTGGCGCTCGCGACGTGGATGACCAGCGGCGACGACGGCGATGCCGGGATGGACATCTGGGGCATGGACGTCGCGCGCTACGGCGACTACGCCACGCTCGCGTACACCAACGCCAAGGTCCAGGAGAACTATCGGCGCCGCTTCCGGATCACGTTCCCCAACGAGGAGCTGCCGGGCGCCCGTCCGCTGCTGACGACGCCGATCCATGACCGCCTGACCGACGCGAACGCCGTGTGGGGCGCCACATCCGGGCTGGAGCACGCCCTGTGGTTCCAGGAGCCGGGCCTCGAGCCACGCGAGGAGGTCACCTTCCGGCGCTCGAACGCGTGGTCCGCGGTCGCCGCCGAAGTGGCCGCGGTCCGCGAACGGGTCGGGATGACCGAGATCTCCAATTACGCCAAGTACCGGGTGACCGGTCCGGGCGCGGAAGCCTGGCTGTCGTCGCTGCTGACGGCGCGGATGCCGGCACCGGGGCGGATCACGCTGACGGCCATGCTCAACGATGCGGGCCGGATCGTCGGGGAGTTCACGGTCGCCCGCGCCTCGGAGGCGGACGAATTCCACCTCTTCGGCTCGTTGCCGGCCGAGGTCCATCACTCGCGCTGGTTCCTGCATCACCTCCCGAGCGACGGATCGGTGCGCTTCGAGGTCCTGGGGCTGGACCTGACGGGCCTCTCGATCGCCGGGCCCCGCTCGCGCGACGTCCTCGCCGCGGTCGCGCCGGACCTCGATCTCTCCACCGCGGCGTTCCCGTTCATGACCTTCCGGCGCGTGGACCTCGGGATGATCCCGGCGCACGTCGCCAGGATCAACTACGCGGGCGACCTCGGGTACGAGCTGTGGGTGGCACCGGCGTACCAGCGCGTGCTCTTCGACCGGATCATGGCGGCCGGCGAGCCCCATGGCCTGCGGCTGTTCGGGATGCGCGCGCTGATGTCGCTCCGCCTGGAGAAGAACTACGGGACGTGGTTCCGCGAGTACCGGCCGATCTACACGCCGCTCGAGGCCGGCATCACGCGCTACATCAAGCTCGACCACGAGTTCATCGGCCGGGCCGCCCACGAGCGCGAACTGGCCGGTGACGGCCCGGCCCGGCGGCTCGTGGCGATGGTCGTGGACCCCGATCCCGACGATCCGGCCGATGTCATCGGCGATGAACCGATCTGGCACGACGACGCGGTCGTGGGCTGGGTCACGTCCGGCGGCTACCTCCACCACGCGGGTGAGTCGCTGGCCCTCGGGTACGTGCCCGCCGCCCTCGCGACGCCCGACGGGCCCGGAGCGACCGGTTTCGAGATCGAGATCATCGGGCGACGACGGCCGGCCCGCCTCCAGCCGACCCCGCTCTTCGATCCCGAGGGTCGGCGGATGCGCGAGTGACCGACCCATCGACGGACGCGGCCACGGTGGCCGCCGGTCGGATCGTCGTCGACGGGCGGCCCATCGCGTTCCGTGCCGGGGACGACGTGGCGTTAGCGCTGCTGCGTGCCGGCGAGGCACCGGGCCGCGGCGGGACGCTGTGCCTGGCCGGCGACTGCGGGAACTGCCTCGGGATCGTGGACGGCGTCGCGTTCGTCCGGACGTGCCAGGTCGCGTGCCGGCCCGGCCTGACCGTCGATCGGCACCCCGAGCAGGGTCTGCCGCCACTCCCCGAGGTCGACGGCGCCGATGCGACCAGGGCACCGTCGGCTCCCGTGGTGGCCGTCGAGCGCCTGGAGACCGACGTGGTGGTGATCGGCGCGGGGGCGAGTGGGCGGCGTGAGGCGGCCGCGCTCGCGGCCGCCGGACGGCACATCACGGTGCTCGACGCCGGCGCCGGCGACGAGGTCGTCGCGATCTATCCGGGTCCCACGGTCGTCGCCCGCGGCGCCGGCGGGCGGATGCGCCACATCGAGGCGCACGAGTTCGTCGTCGCGACCGGGGCCGCCGAGATCCAGCCGGTCTGTCCCGGGAACCATCTGACGGGCATCGTGACGGCCCGCGCGGCCCGGCGGCTCCATGCCGCCGGCGTGGATCTCGGCCGGGCCGTCGCGGTCGGGTCGCCACCGGACGGCGTCCCATGCGAGACCGTCCCGGGGGCGCTGATCCGGTTCGAGGGCGATGCCGACGGCCGCGTGCGGGCGGTCGTCACCGCGGACCCGCGGACCGGCGCCGAGATCGTGACGCCGGGCGAGACGGCGATCGTCGGCCTCGGTCTCGCACCGCGCGATCTGCTCGCCCGGATGGCCGGACCGGCCGCGACCGTCCGCGCCGTCGGCCCGGCGGCCGAGGAGCATCCGCTGCCGCCGGCACCCGTGGACCCGTCGGCGGTCGTCTGCCGCTGCATGGGCGTCACGGTCGGCGATCTCGACGAGGCCTGGACCAAGGGGTTCGTGGAGCTGGAGCTCCTCAAGCGGGCCACGCTGGCCGGCATCGGGACGTGCCAGGGCGGCGCCTGCCTGCCGCACGTCCGGGCCTGGGTCGGCGCCCGGACCGGGACCGTCCCGGAGCCGTTCACCGCGCGACCCGCGTCCCGCCAGATCACGCTCGGCGAGGCCGCGGCGGACGTCTACATCGATGCCTTCCGGCGAACGGCGCTCCACGATGAACACCTGGCGCTCGGGGCGCGGATGGATCGGTTCGGCGGCTGGTGGCGGCCGTGGCACTACGGCGACGTCCTGGCCGAGTACTGGGCCGTGCGCGAGGCCGTGTCGATCGGGGACGTGTCCACGCTCGGCAAGCTGATCGTGGACGGCCCCGACGCGGTGGAGCTGCTGGAGCGCCTCTACCCGTGCCACGTCGCCGACATCAGGCCCGGTCGCTCCCGGTACGCGCTGCTGCTCAACGAGCGCGGCCACGTGATGGACGACGGGATGATCCTGCGCGAGAGCGAGACCCGGTTCGTGCTGAGCTTCACCTCCGGCGGCGCCGCCAACGCCGAGATGTGGATCCGCGACTGGGCCGACGAGTGGAGCCTGGACGTCCGGATCATGGATCGGACGATGGCCCTCGCCGCGATCAACGTCACCGGGCCGCTCGCCGGTGAGCTGCTCCGGCGAGCCGGTCTCGCCGACCCGCCACGGTTCCTGGGGCACGTCCGCGCGGAGGTGGCCGGCGTCGCGTGTCATGTGATGCGGCTGTCGTTCACCGGCGAAGCCGCCTTCGAACTCCATCACCCGCTCGACGGCTCCGTCGCGCTGTGGCGGCGCCTCCTCGAACTGGGTGCCGACCTCGGGATCAGGCCCCACGGGCTCAAGGCGCTCTTCGCGCTGCGGCTCGAGAAGGGCCACGTGATCATCGGGATGGACACCGAGCTCGACACCACGCCGCGACGGCTGGGGATGGACTGGGCCATCCGGATGGAGAAGCCCCGCTTCATCGGTCGGGCGGCCCTCGAGCGGACGGCGAAGCTCCCCGACCACCGCCGCCTCATGGGGTTCACGATGGACGGCGACGCACCCGTCGAGGGGTCGCCGATCCGCGATGGGGACGAGATCATCGGGCACGTGACGGGGAGCTGGCGGTCCCCCGTGCTCGGCCGGACGGTGCTGCTGGGGTGGCAGCGGCGAACGCCGTTCGTCGACCGCGTCACCATCGAGGGCCGCGAGGCGACCGTCACGCCGACGCCGTTCTACGACCCGGAGAGCCATCGTGCGCGCGCTTGAGGCGTGGCGGGTCGTCGCCGCCCCGGCCGCGATCGACCGGGTCCGTTGGGTGCCGCTCGGTGATGGCGCCGTGACCCTCATCCGCATCGCGCCGGACGAGATCCTGGCGGTCGATGCGGCGGAACCCGTCGTCGACGACCCATACGCCATCGTGGAGCGCGAGACCGGGTTCGTCGGATCGTGGGACTGGACGCTCGAGGACCTCCGGGCGCACGCGGACTGGTCGCTGCCCAGTGAGCGACCGGCCTCCGCGCAGGGCGCGATCGCCGGGGTCCCGGCCAAGGTGCGGATCGAGGCCGATGGCCGCGTGCTGGTCGTGACGGCCGCGGGCTACGCGCCGGTCCTGAGCGAGCGACTCGGACCCGGTCGATGAGCGACTACACCCGCACCCTGTTGCCGATCCGCTGGCCGACGGGCGCCCCGAAGGCCACCTATGACGTCGTCATCATCGGTGGCGGCGGGCACGGCCTCGCGACGGCCTACTACCTCGCGACGCGGCACGGGATGACGAACGTCGCGGTGCTGGAGGCGGACTACATCGCCTCGGGCAATACCGGCCGGAACACGACGATCATCCGCGCCAACTACGGCATCCCGCCGGCGGCCCGCTTCTACCACCACAGCCTGCAGATGTACGCCGGGCTGGAGGCCGAGACGGGTGCCTCGCTCATGCACCAGACCCGCGGCATCCTGTGGTGCGCCCACACCGAGATGGCGATGCGCACGGAGCGGGCGCGGTGCGCCATGAACCAGGCGCTGGGCATCGAGACGGTGATGATCGGTCCCGAGGAGGTCAAGCGGCTCGCGCCCCAGATCGACCTGACCGGTGGCGGTCGCTATCCGATCCTGGGCGCGTCCCATCACGTCCCAGCGGCGACCGCGCGTCACGACCGTGTCGCGTGGGCCTATGCGTCGGGCGCGTCGCAGCGCGGGGTCGACATCTTCGCGCACACCCCGGTGACCGGGCTCCGGATGGACGGTGGCCGCGTCGTCGGCGTCGAGACCGCGGGCGGGCCGGTCGGTGCCGGTCTGGTCCTGTCGGCGACCGGCGGGCGCGTCACGGCCCTCGCCGCCCATGCGGGGGTCCGGCTCCCGATCCGCACGCACCCGCTGCACGCCTTCGTGACCAACGACCACGCCCCCGGCCTGACGCCGGTCGTCGCCAGCACCGAGCTCATGTGCTACGCCTCGCAGACGGAGCGCGGCCAGATGCTCATCGGCGCGGAGTTCGACGCGCAGCCGTCGTACTCGCGGATCTCCTCGTTCGATGCGCTGCGCGGCTACGCCCACAAGATGTCGCTCATGCTGCCGTTCCTGCGGCGCATGCGGATCCTGCGCACGTGGGCCGGGCTGTGCGACATCTCCGTCGACTACAGCCCGATCATGAGCGCGACCGGCGTGGATGGCTTCTTCGTCACGACCGGCTGGGGCACCTGGGGGTTCAAGGCGATCCCGGCGGGGGGCTCGCTCATGGCCGAGCTCATCGCCACGGGCCGGACGCCCGACCTGATCGCGCCGTTCTCCCTGGATCGGTTCCGCGCCGACCACGCGCTCGCGGACCAGGGCTCGTCGGGGACCCGCTGATGCACTCGCTCGACTGTCCGCGCTGCGGTCGGCGCCCGCTCGAGGAGTTCGTCTTCGGTGCGGAGCGACGCCCGATCCCCGAGGCGTTGACCGATCCCGACGACCGGGACTTCGACGAGGTCTGGATCTTCGAGAACCCCGACGGACCCACGACGGAGCGTTGGTTCCACGCGGCAGGATGCCGGCGCTGGTGCACGGTCCGGCGTGATACGAGCATCGATCGCGTGCTGGAGGTCCGCTGATGGGGACCCTGGCCGACCGCCGCTTCGAGATGAACCTGCGGAACCGCGTCCTGTTCGGGATCGGCGAGGTCGAGCGGCTGCCCGAGGTCGTCCGGTCCGTCGGTGGCCGGCGGGCCTTCATCGTCACCGACCCCGGCGTCCGGGCCGCCGGCGTCATCGACCATGTGCTCGGCATCCTCGCGTCGGCCGGCATCGCCGCCGACGTCTTCGCCGATGTGGAGCCGAACCCGGGCGGAGCGACCGTCGAGCGTGGCGCCGAGGCCCTGCGGACGTTCGGTCTCGATGGATCGGTGGTCGTGGCGGTGGGCGGTGGCTCCGCGATGGACGCGGCCAAGGCGCTCGACCTCGCGGCCGTCAACGAGCGCCCCGTCTGGGACCTCGAGTACGACGGACCCGATCTCACCCCCGGGTCGCCGGTCATCGCCGTCCCGACGACGGCGGGCACCGGGGCGGAGGCCCACAGCTTCGGCGTCATCACCGACGAGGACGCCGGTCGGAAGGGCTACATCGGCCACCCGAGCCTCCTCCCTCGAGTCACGATCCTTGACCCCGGCCTCACCGTCGGGCTGCCCCGGGTCGCGACGGCCGCCACCGGCGTCGATGCCCTCGCCCACTCCCTCGAGTCGCTGCTGTCGGCGAACCCGAACCCGTTCGCCGAGGCCATGGCGCTCGGCGTGATCCGGACCGTCGCGACGTGGCTGCGTCGGGCCGTCGCGGACGGGACCGATCTCGAGGCACGATCACAGATGCTGATGGCCTCCCATCTCGCGGGGGTCGGGCAGGCGAGCGGCACGGGTGTCGGCCTGGTCCACGCGCTCGGGCACGCGATCGGGACTCGCGGCCGGCTCGCCCACGGCACGGCGCTGGCCACGGTCATGCCCGAGGTCCTCGCCTTCTACCGCGGTCGCCGAGACGGGGAGCTGGCCCGGGTCGGGGTCGCGCTCGGCGTGGCGTCCACGGCGGAGCTCGAGGGTCCGGCCGCGGTCGTCGCCGCCGGGGCGATCGAGAAGCTCTTGCGGGACGTGGACCAACGGCCCACGCTGCGCGTCCTGGGCCTGGCCGATGACGCGTCGATCGACCTGATCGCGCAGGACGCGATCGACGACGCGGCGATCCGCAACTCCCCGCGCCTGCCGTCGCTCAACGAGGCGCGCGAGATCCTCCGGTCGGTCGCGGGCTAGGACCGCCCCGACCTACAGGAGCGCCAGGAGCGGCAACTCCTCGGTGAGCGGGACGATGGCCATCGACATGCCGCGAACGCGGCGTGGCCAACCCTGGACGAGCGTGATCATCCGACCCACGACGGTCGGCGCCGCGACCTCGAGCCGACGGAGCTCGCGATCGCGGCCACGCCAGCGGCGCTTCGACGGGTCATCGCCGGTCCCGATGTGGGCGACGGTCGCGCCGCGCTCGATCGCCCAGCGGAGGCACTCCGCGGTCAGGGTCGTGGCGACGGCGAACCGCGACCAGCCGGGGTCGGCGCCCGCGTCGTGCAGGTAGACCGCCTCGCGCCCGATGAACGCGATGCGCGCCGCGACCACGACGCCGTCGACGCGAAGCCGGCAGATCGCGATCCCCCCGTCGGTCGCCATCGACGCCGCGATCGAGCGCATCGCGCGTCGATCGGAGCGCCGCGCGTAGTAGTCGACGTGCCGCGGCTTGATGTCCCGCGCGGCGCGGGCGGCGTGCAGGCGGAAGACGTCGTCGAGGGCGGCCCCGATGACCGCGGGCTCCGTCACCGCCTCGAACGTCCAGGCGTGCCCCTCCCGCTTCAGGCTGTTGTATCCATGCCGGACGCTCTTGCGAAGGTGACCGCGAAACCCTGCCCGGAACGGCTCCCAGGCGGCCGGCAGGTCGACCTGGTGCGTCGGGACGGATGGGCCCCAGCGCCACCCGTCGTCCTGGGCCTGGACGTCGAGCCGCTGCGCCAGCCGGCCGGTCCCGGGGACCCCGTCGAGGATCGAGAGAGCCGCCCGCCGACCCCGCGTCGGGCGGAGCGCCTCGATCAGGGCATCCGCCGCGGCGTCCTCCCAGCCGGGCCACACCAGGGGCGAACGGAGATCCGCCGTGGTCGGCCCGAACCCGAACTGGCGGATGGCGCGGACCGCCAGGCGGCCGGCGCCCCAGCGGGCCTCCACGAACGGGACGATCGCCCGGACCACGTCCGTCTGATCGCGGAGGACGACCACGTGCAGCCGATAGCGCGGCAGGCGGAGCCGCGGTGCCGATGCCTGGCTGCGCCACCAGTGCCAGGTCCAGGTCCACGACATGAACGGGTTGAAGGTCGAGCCGCCGTCGCCGCCGGCCGCCACATGGAGCGCCTCCCAGGCGGGGCGCAGCGCCAGGAGCGCCGCCTCGTCACGGACGATGTCGAACGACCGCGCCGACCGCGCCTCGGCGACCTTCACCAGGGGCCGGATGCGGGGCGCGGAGGTCTGGCGCGATGCGCGCAGGCCAGCGGCATCCTGTTGGTCCATGTGGGCTCCGCGGCGTCGGTCTGATGGGGGCCCGCGCAGCGTAGCAGGGGGGCGCCGGAGACGCTGTCAGGGGATCGTGGCGAGATCGCCCTCGATGAGCCGACGGTCCTCGATGTCGACCACGGCCTCCAGCGCGGTGCGCGCCCTGGCGATCCACTCGGTGGCGGCCGCCCGATCGCCGGCGACCGCGGAGGCGCGGGCCATGGCCTCGTACGCGGCCGGCAGGTCCCAGTCCTCGCGCGACGCATCCCCCTCGGCGAGGGCCACACAGCGGCGGGCGTGGTGGAGTGCGGGCTCGGCGCGTCCGAGCGTCGCGTACACGCGCGAACACTGCCACTCCCCGCGAGCCAGGTGGACGTCGGACGCCACCTCGCCCCAGTGGTAGCGCGAGGCGTGTGCGGCGTGGATCATCTCATCGTCCTGGGCCGGGGTCCGCGGGTGCGTCTCGAGCAGCGTCCAGGCGTGGTTGAACAGGCCCACCGCGAGGGCGCGGCGGGTGTCGTCGTCGAGGGCGGGCGGGGCAGGCGGCGTCGACACGATGGGCTCCTTTCGGTCCACCACGCCACGGACGTGGTGGAGGACTCGCTGCAGTCGAAGGGCGCGCGCCTCGATCCGGGCCACGTGCCCGGCGAGACGACGGGCGCGTTCGGCGGGGTCATCGGCGGCGAGGACGTCGCGGATCTCCTCGAGCGGGACCTCGAGCTCGCGCAGGCGTGCGATCGCTCGGGCGTCCTCGAGCTGGCTCACCCGATAGCGTCGATAGCTCGTGTCCGCATCCACGACGGCCGGGCGCAGGACGCTGAGCTCGTCGTAGTGCCGGAGGGCCCCGACGGTCAGTCCGGCGCGGCGCGCGAACCGCCCGATCGGGAGCAGATCGTCATCCATGGCCGCATCGTGGACCCTCGGGTCACCCGAGAGTCAAGCCCTAGATCCGGTCCAGCTCGCGGTCGATCGCGCGGAGGATGAACCGCGACGCCTCGGCGCTCTTGCCACCCAGCTTCTGTCCCTCTTCCTGGTCGAGGGCCTGCATGAGGTCCGCGAGGAACAGCATCATCGACGGCGAGCGCTCCAGGTCCCCCGCCGCGAACGCGGTCTCGAGCCGGGTCACGACGGCCCGTGCGTTGTCCACGGCGTGGCCCTTCGCCGCGATGAGCTCGCGGATCTCGGCACGCGCGGCATCGGCCGCCACGGTCTCGGTCGTCATCAGCGCCTCCCGCTCAGGTCCATGGCGACGGCATCGGGCTCGTCGTGGGTGTCCGCGCGGCGGCCCCGCCAGTCCGATTCGAGCACGCTCATCGCGAGCTCGTCCCACCAGCGCCCGTCGCGCCAGATCGATTCGCGGGCGCGACCCTCGACCACGAACCCGCACTTGCGGTACGCGCGCACGGCGCGCTCGTTGAACTCGAACACGAAGAGCGCGATGCGATGCAGGCCGAGGGTCCCGAACGCATGGTCGAGCATCAGTCGCGTGGCCTCGGTCCCATAGCCGTGACCCCAGGCATCGTGCTCGCCGATCGTGATGTGGTAGAGGGCGGAGCCGTTGTCGGCGTCGAGCTGGCTGAAGGCGCACGTGCCGATCAGGCGGTCCGTGGCCCGGATGTGGACGGCCATCGCGAGCGCTTCGTCGCCCACCACGCGGGCGCTGAAGAATCGCTCGATCTCCTCGGCCCGCATCGGGGCCTCCTGGTAGCGCGCGAGGCGCGCGATCTCGCGGTCCGCGTACCAGCGGCGGAACGCGGTGACGTTCTCCGGCGCGTGGCGGCGCAGGACCACCGTGTCGCCGGCGATCGAGTCGGGGAACCAGGGTCGATCGGCCATCGCCCCGGCACGGTATACCATCCCCGCCATGCGCCGCTGGAGCGAGCTCGCGGACCGCCTCGCCGCGACGACACGGACATCCGAGAAGACCGCCCTCCTCGCCGCGTACCTGCGTTCGCTCGGCCCGGACGAGCTCCCCGTGGCGGCCGTCTTCTTCAGCGGTCGACCCTTCCCGGAGGCGGACCAGCGCTCG
Organism: uncultured Anaerolineaceae bacterium; assembly: GCA_964393345.1. Classification (GTDB taxonomy): domain Bacteria; phylum Chloroflexota; class Limnocylindria; order Limnocylindrales; family CSP1-4; genus SPCO01. Next base: position 15,090 of record CAYMTJ010000014.1, read on the forward strand.
ATCGGCGTCGGGTGGTCGGCGGTCATGTCGGCCGTCGCCGCCGTCGCCGGCGTCGAGCGCAGCGCCCTCGGCGAGGCCTATGACCGGCATTCGGACCTCAGCCTCGCCGTCGCCGATGTCCTGGCCCTCGCCGGGCACGAGCCGGCCGGGGATCCGCCCACGCTCCCCGAGGTCGCCGCCACGTTCGAGGCGATCGAGACCGCGAGCGGGCCGGCGCGCAAGGCGGCGCTCCTCCAGGCCCTGCTGGCGCGGTCGGACCCGGTCACGGCGCGCGCCATCGTCAAGGTCCTCGGCGGAGAGTTGCGCATCGGGCTGCGCGAGGGCCTGCTCGAAGCGGCCATCGCGCAGGCGTTCGACCGGCCGCTCGACGCGGTCAAGTGGGCGGGCATGCTCACCGGGGACGTCGGGCGCCTGGCGGTGCTGGCCCGGGATGACCAGCTCGAGACGGCCTCGATGCAGCTGTTCCACCCGCTCAAGTTCATGCTCGCGTCACCGGCCGAGGACGCCGCGGAGATCATCCGCCGGCTGGGTCCGCAGGTCTGGGTGGAGGACAAATACGACGGGATCCGAGCGCAGCTCCATCGCCAGGGCGACGAGGTGCGCCTCTTCTCGCGGGATCTGCATGACGTGACCGGGCAGTTCCCCGAGATCGCCGAGGACGCCCGGGCCCTGCCGTGGGACGGCATCCTCGACGGTGAGATCCTGGCCTGGAAGGATGGCGCGGTCCTGCCGTTCGTCTCCCTCCAGGCCCGGCTCGGCCGCAAGGCACCCTCGGCCGAGATCCGCGACCGGATCCCGGTCATCTTCGTCGCCTTCGACGTGCTCGCCCTGGGCCCGGGCGGCGGAGCGCCGGTCGAGCCCCTCCTTCGCGTCGCCCTGGCCGAGCGGCGGGCACGGCTCGACGACCTGCCGCTCCCGCTGGCCGGCGACGGCGGGCGGTTCGCGCGGTCCACGCTCGCGGTCGCCGACGACGTGGACGATCTCGAGGTCGCCTTCACCGCCGCCCGTGCCCGGCGCAACGAGGGCCTGATGGTCAAGGATCCCACCAGCGGCTACGCGCCCGGCCGGCGCGGGCTGGGCTGGCTCAAGATGAAGAAGGCGCTCGCGACCATCGACTGCGTCGTCGTCGGGGTGGAGGTGGGCCACGGCAAGCGGCACGGCGTCCTGAGCGACTACACGTTCGCCGTCCGGGACACGGAGAGCGAGCGGCTGGTCACGATCGGCAAGGCGTACAGCGGGCTGACCGATGCGGAGATCGCCGAGATGACGGCCTGGTTCGAGGCGCACACGATCGAGCGGTTCGGGCGGTATCGCCTGGTGGAGCCGACGGTCGTCGTGGAGATCGGGTTCGATGTCATCCTGCGCTCGAACCGGCACAAGTCCGGGTTCTCGCTGCGGTTCCCGCGGATCGTCGCGCTGCGACCGGACAAGACGCCCGACGAGATCGACACGATCGAGACCGTGACCGCGCTCTACGAGGGTCTTCAGCAGGGCGCCGAACACCTCGTCACCGCCGGCGCCCGTCCGGCCGCCGGCTGAGGGGGTCTACCGGTCGACGGGCAGATCCAGCCGGTTACCCCACTCGGCCCAGCCGCCGTCGTAGACGGCGACATCGTCGTGCCCGAGGATCGTGAGGACCCACGCGAGCTTGGCCGCGGCGACCCCCGATCCGTCGTAGCACACGAAGCGCCGTCCCGAGCCGATGTTCGCTGCTCGCAGGCGCTCCCGCAGCGCATCGGGTTCGCGGAGTCGATGTCCGCCGGGCTCGCTCGTGGCGCCGACCGGGACGTTGATGGCCCCCGGGATGTGTCCCAGCCGCTTGGTGTTGCCTTCGAACCCCTTGTACTCGGCCGCCGCGCGGGCGTCGAGCAGGGTCACCTCGGACGATCCGAGCCAGCCACGGACATCCGCGGTCGTCACCCGGAGACCGCCCACGGGGGCGAGGGGGATCGGGCCGGCCACGTAGGGCGGGATCTCTGCCGTCGAGACGGGCCGATCCTCGGCCACCCACGCGGGGAAGCCGCCGTCGAGGACCCGGACGTCCTCGATGCCGTACGCGCGCAGGCTCCACCAGACGCGGGCCGCGAAGAGGCTCTGGCTGTCGTCATAGATGACGACGGTCCGCCCTGGCGCCGCACCGATCCGCGCGGCCACGAGCCCGACGCGCTCGGGTGGGGCCAGGAGCAGCATCTCCCCATCGCCGTCGGTGGCGATCAGCTCGGCCCGCCAGTCGATGTGGACCGCGCCCTCGATGTGGCCGGCCAGGTGGACGTCTTCCGCGGTCCCGTCCGGGCGCCAGCGGGCGTCCACGACGGCGATCCCCGGCTGACCCAGGTGTTCGGCAAGCCACGCGGTGGTGGCCAGGTGTTCGGGACGGGCCAGGCCGGTCATCGTCGGTATCATACGGCCGTGGTCGCTCCCTCCTCCCCTGAGCCGGAGCGGCTGGCCGCGGTCCGCGATGCGCTGCCATCGCTCGCCGCCGGTATCTATCTGAACACCGGGTCGCTCGGACCGATCCCGGCCGAGACCGCGGCCGCCATGGCCGAGTTCGCCGAATGGGAGCTCCGGACCGGTCGGGCGCACGTCGACTCCCTGCCCGAGGTCATGCAACGGGCGGCCGAGGCACGGGCCGCGGTCGCGGCACTCCTCGTCACGGACCCGGCGAACATCGCCCTGACGCACTCGGTCACGGATGGCATCAACGCGGTCGCGGCGGCCCTCCTGTGGGCCCCCGGGGACAACGCCGTCACCGCCTCCTCCGAGCACCCCGGTGGCCTGGGTCCGCTCCAGTCGCTCCGCGAACGAGGCGTCGAGGCGCGGTTCGTGGACCTCGGCGACGGCGGCTCCGATGACGCCACGCTCGCCGCCTTCGATGCCGCCATCGATGGACGCACGCGACTCGTGATCGTCTCGCACGTGATGTGGATGACCGGGGCTGTCCTCCCGGTCGCCGCGGTGACCGAGCTCGCCCACCGTCGCGGGGCGATCGTCATCATCGATGGCGCCCAGAGCGCGGGCGCGATCCCGGTCTCGTTCGACAGAATCGGGGCCGACGCGTATGCCATCCCCGCCCAGAAGTGGTTGCTGGGGCCGGGCGGCATGGGCGCGCTCGCGGTCGATCCGGCGTCCATCGACCGCCTGCGACCCGCCTTCGCGGGCTATGGGACACACGACTCGCCGACGGACGTGGCGGCGGCGCGATGGTGGCCCGACGCCCGTCGCTTCGAGTGGACCGCGTTCCACCGTCCATCGGTCATCGGCATGGCGCGCTCGATCTCGTGGCTCTCGATGTACGTCGGGCTCGACTGGGTCTACCGGCGCGGCGCGGCCATGGCTCGCGATGCCGCCGGGCGCCTGGCGCGCATCCCGGGCGTCGACGTCCTGACCCCGATCGAGCAGATGGCGACGTTGGTCACGTTCCGGATCGCCGGGTGGCCCGCGGCCGACGCGCTCGCGGAACTGGGGGCACGGACATTCGCGATCGCCAGGACCATCGAGCGTCTCGACGCGCTGCGGATCAGCGTCGGGTTCTTCAACGACGCCGAGGAGTTGGAACGGTTCGCCGAAGGGGTCGAGCTGCTGGCCGCGCACACGCCGGCGACGATCCCGCCACGTCGTTCGCTCGCGATGCTCGGTGACGATCCGCCGGCGCCGCGATGACCGACCCGGGCCGTGTCGGAGCGCCCATGCCGAAGCGCCGATCGGAGATCGAGATCCGCTGGCGCCAGTTCCGCCACGCGCCGCGACCCGTGGTCCGCGCCGTGGCCGCGAGCCTGGTGATCGCGGTGATCCTCGCCCTCGCCTACCTCGGCTACGACATCGCCATCGGGGCGGGTGCGGCGCTGCCGGGCGGGGACCTGCGGACGCTCGCGGTGGCGATCTACGTCGCGGTCGTCCTGACGACCGGCAGCATCGTGACCTACCTGATCGTCCCGCAGCCGTCCGGCTCGTCGGGCCGGGTGCGGCGCTCCGCGTGGAGCGCCGCGCTCGGGTTCTTCGCGGCGCTGCCCATCGCCTACCTGGTGCTGGTCGTGACCGTCCAGGTCATCCGGCCGCTGCTCCGTTGACCGGACGCACCACGAAACCGCACCGGGCGGCACCAGCCGATCCGGATTCCTTCGTACAATCCGTCGAGGCCCGGCCGGCCATCGATCGCCAGAGGATCACGCCTTGTCTGTCGACCAGCCCCACGTCGCCCTCCCCAAGCTCTACGGCGCCCCGGCATATGCCCGCCCGCCGATGCCGGTGACGGCCGCCCCCCGGCCGTTCGACCCGGACGAGCTGCCCATCGAGGCCACGATGAGCGAGGACGAGCGCGCGTTCGCCGCCAGCCTGCCGGCGCGGGCGTATGCCGCGGGCGGCGGGCAGCATGCCGGGCGCGAGAGCGCCTCGAGGGGTAAGGGGCTCCGGCCGCGCACGCTGAGCGTCAAGGCCATCGCCGGTCGATTGCTCCGGGGCGATCGCGCCCGACGCTAGGCCGACCCCCTCCGAGGCGGGTGTAGCATCGCGTCGGCGGGGGAGTAGCTCAATCGGTCAGAGCGGCGGGCTTATATCCCGCTGGTTCCAGGTTCGAGTCCTGGCTCCCCTACCACCGCCGGGTCGCCGATCCCGCGCACGAACCGCGGATCAGGACCCTCGGATCAGCCCGACGATCCGCGCGCAGCGCTCCGGGTTCAGGCTGCGCTGACGGGGGAGCGAGGTGATCCAGGCCGGCACCTGCTCCGCGGTGACCACAGCGCAGGCCGTCGTCCGGGGGAGGCTCGTCTCGGGCGTCACCAGGGCCGCGTAGATCCGCACGACGAAGTCCACATCGTGGGTCAGCAGCCACCGCCGGACGCGCTCGGCGTCACGGGCGACGAGTTCGCGCGGATCCTCCCAGGATGTGATCTCGCCGGGCGGGGAGTCGTGGATCACGGCGACGCCGAACGGGCCGACGAGGAGGGTCGGGCCCAGCCGACCGTCATCGAGGGCGGCGTCACGGATGACGGACACGCCCTCGGGCAGCGCCCCGAACGGATCGTGCCGAGCCCGTCGCCAACGCGCAGCTCTCGCGACCGCCAGGATGCGCGCCAGCCGGTCCGTGCCGAGGAGCACGAGGACCATCGGCGCCGCGATGACCGCGGACCACGCGAAGATGACCGGCAGCGGCTGGCCCGCATCGCCGCGGAGCGACGATGCGAGGCTGGTGGCCAGCGGGGTCGTCACCGCGAGCAGCACGAACGACATCCCCGCGCCGACGAGGCTCGTGCCGAGCAGGGTCTCGCCCAGGACGGCGCTCATGGGGCGTGCGGCCCGGTGGGGCACTGGGGACAGGTGCATGGCCCCATGCTGGCGGGTCGGCCCCGGTCACGCGATGACCCCTGTGGGGTAATGATCCGAGCCGGTCGAACCAGCCGCCCCCCTGCTCTGCACCGGACCCGACCACGGCCGTTGTCGGCCGGCAACGGGCCCTCGTTCGACGGGAGGATCGCGCCCGCACGCGCGATCGCCCCGACCCGGTGGTCCGGCCGCACCGGGACCCCCGTACCATTGCCCTTCCCGCACCCCTGTCCCCATGCTCGGGCGAAGCACGCCGTGCCCGCGCGCGTCGAAGGAGGCAGAGGAGCTTGGGAAAGTCGTGGCAGACCGGCACGCGATGGCCTCGGTCGTGGATCGCCTCGATCCTCATGGCCGTGTCGCTGGTCGCCCTGCTGGTCACGCCCACGCTGGCGGCACCGCCCGCCGAGCTCCGTGATGGGCGTGTCTCCCCGTCCACCGGTGGCGATGCCTCGACGATCTTCCACGTCCGCGTGACCTTCGAGGACGACTCGGATCGACGTCCGGACTTCGTTCGCTTCGAGGTCGACGGGGGCAGTCACTGGATGTCGCCCGGTGGTTCCAACTGGGATCGCGGCGTCCCGTTCCACTGGTGGGGCCGCCTGCCGGCCGGCGCTCACACCGTCACGTTCCATGCTCGAACGGATGCCGGGGAGGACCTGACCCTGACGTGGGGCACGATCGTCGTGGACGCCCCGGATCCGACCCCGACCCCGACCCCGGATCCGACCCCGACCCCGACCCCGGATCCGACCCCATCGCCGACCCCCAAGCCCACCCCGAAGCCGACCCCCAAGCCCACCCCGAAGCCGACGCCGCGCCCGACCGCCGCACCCACGCCGTCCGATCCCGACCGCTCGCCGCCGGACCCGGCGGCGGGTGCACCGACCAGCCGACCGACGCCCGCGCCGATCGTCGCCACGCCGGTCCCGACCGCGGACCCGTCGAGTACCGTCGACCCGCTCGTGGATCCGGACGTCGGCCTCGACGGCGCCCTGTCGCCGGTCATCTCACCCATCGAGCCTGTCGAGACCCCGAGCCCGACGCCGGTGATCGTCGCCGTCATCCCGCCCGACGCCGCGAGCGGTGGCTCCGACGATCCCAGCGGCGACGGATCCGCCCCGAGCGGCGCCGGACCGTCCGCGTCGGGTGAACCGGCGTGGGGCCCCCTCACCAGCGTCCTCGCGGCCGTCGGGCTGGGGGACGGCTCCCTGCCGGTCCTGCCGCTCGCCCCGACGGTCGTCGGGACGTCCGGGGTCGCTGTCGCCTCCATGGCACTCGGCCTGTTCGGCCGTCGGCGCCGGGACGAGGATCCGCCGGAATCGGCCACGGCGCTCGCGGCGCACGCGGCCGAGGGGATCGGCGTCGGCGCCGGCGCGCGGCGGGATATCCCCGGCGACGTCGACGGCGCCGACGATGGGGACGACGAGACGCTCCTCCCGCGCTGGCGTCGCCCATCGCTGCTCCAGGCACGCAAGGCCGATCCCCTGCGGACGAACACCCAGGCCCCGCGCCTCACGTTCGATGAAGGGTTCAGTGGGGCCCTCGCGGGGCGAGAACGTCGCCAGATCCGCTATACGGTCATCCGCCTGCTCGATGGACCGGACGAGCTGCGCGGGAACGAGATCGGCATCCTCGGCGAGGGCGATGAGGTCGAGCTGCTCGAGCGCCAAGGGTCGTACTGGATGGTGGCGTGCCCCGACGGCCGACGCGGCTGGGTCCACAGGATGGTGCTCGGGGATCCGATCACCGGTCCGGCGGCGGCGGCCGACGACGAGCCCCGCGCGTCGATCCCCGTCGACGCCGACTCATGGACCATGGGTGAGCAGGAGATCGACGACGACGTCCTGGCCGCCTATCTCGCCTCGCGCGAACGTCGCGACTGAGGCGGGCTCGGCTCGCGCCGAAGGACGACGATGTGCTGGTGCGCGATGTTCGGCACGAAGGCGCGCGGATACCCATATGGTCGCAACCGGGTGCCAGCCTGATACCAGATGAGATCGCCCTTGGGCACGAGGCCGACCGAGGCCGCCCGAGCCGCCAGATCGGCCCCGGTGAACACGTAGCGGCCCTCCTGGTAGGCATCGCGAACGATGACCACCGCGTACCGTCCGGGTCGAAGGACGCGCGCGATCTCCGAGAACGCCGTCGTCATCCGGTCCAGGAAGGCCGCGTAGTCCGGCGCGTTCGCGAGATCCGCTGGTGATGCGCTGATCATCGCGTAGTCGGTCCGGCGGTTCGCGTGCGCTTCCGCCAGCCGGCCGCCGGCCATCGTGATCGGCAGCTGGACGTTGTACGGCGGGTCGGTGACGACGAAGTCGATCGAACTCGCCTCGATCGTCGGCAGGATCTCGAGCGCGTCGCCCAGCCGGAGATCGCAGCCGGCCGGGTCGAACCCACGCGCGCCGCCGGGGTCGGCCTGGCCGAGATCCGCGATCGCCGGGCCGAGCCCGTCGCGCTCGCCGAGAAGATCCCGAACGACGCCCTCGTAGACCGCGACCCAGCGCGGGTCGAGCTCGATGCCGATCGCCCGTCGTGGGCCGCGCGCGATGGCCGCGCCCAGGAGCGACCCACCGACCCCGGCGAACGGATCGAGGACGAGCTCCCCGGATCGGCTGAAGAACTCGATCAGCCGGGCCATGAGACGGGGTGGCTTGTTGGCCCCGTGGGCGCGGCGGGCGGCGTGCCCGAGCTCCGAGGGATACGCCGTCGTCATCACCGACTTCGTGAAGTACAGCCACTCCTCGCCGCTCAGTTCGTTGAGCGTGTTGTCCGGATGTGGCGCTCGCCGAGCCTCGGTCATGGGGGCCAGCCTAGCCCAGTCGGTGTGTGGCCGAAGGCCGTGCCTAGAATGACCCATGCCCGGCCGCTACACGAGCGCACGATTCGTCGGTCGCGACGATGCCTTCGCCCGCCTTGCGGCGGTCCTCGACGATGCCGCGAACGGCCGCGCCAGGACCATGCTGGTGAGCGGGCCCGCCGGGGTCGGCATCACGCGCTTCCTTGACGAGTCCATGACCCGGGTCGCGGCGCTCGACGAGCCGATGACCGTCCTGCGGGCGCGCGCGATGCCCGCCGGGACCGATGAGCCCTACGGGCCCGTGGTGCGCGCGATCGGTCCGCAGCTTCACGCCCTGCCGAAGCGGGATCTCGAAGCCGTGCTCGGTCCTGCCGCACCGGAGATCGTCCGGCTGCTTCCGTCCCTCGTCCCGCATCTTGATCCGGACGATCCGGCGACGCTGACCCGCGGTGGCGCCCCGGAGCGCCGGTCGGCGCGGGCGATGGAGGGCCTGCTCGGCGTCCTCGGCCGGCTCGGGGAGCGGCAGACGGTCGTGCTGGTCCTGGAGGACCTGCACCGTGCCGATGCGGCGACCCGCGAGCTGGTGACGTTCCTGGGCCGGATCGCCTCGGGACAGCGGTTCGCCCTGATCGCCTCGGACCAGCCCGACATCCTGCCCCGCGACGACCCGTGGACCCTGGCCGTGGCGTCGATCGCGGCATCACCGCGCCCGCTCGCGCGGCTGACGATCCCGCCCATGGACCGCCATGACCTCGCCGCCCTGATCGAGGGCATCCAGGGCGAGCGCGCCTCCGCGACGCTGCTCCTGCTCGTGGCGGAGCGCTCGGGCGGGCTGCCCATCGTGGCCGAGGAGCTGCTCGCCGCCCGGCGCGAGTCCCCGGACGCGTCGCTCGTCGGGTCGCTCGACGAACTGGTCATCGGACGGATGGCGGCCCGGTCCGTGGAGTGCCGCCGCGTCCTGCGGATGCTGGCACCGGCGGGTCGCCCGCTCTCGACGGCTCGCCTGGCCGAGGTCGCGGCCGCCTACGAGACCGCGACGGATCGACCGGCACCACGCTCCGTCTCGAGTCCGCGGCGCGGCACGGTCGATCTCGACGCCGATCTCGCCGCCGGCCTGGAGGAGGCCATCGAGCACGGGTTCCTGGTGGAGGCGGAGGGCCTCGTCGGGTTCCGTCACGACTTGATCGGCGCCGCCGTGGAGGCGGACCTGCTGCCGATGGCCCGTCGTCGGCAGCATGCCGCCCTGGCGACCGCGCTCGCGGACCTTCCCGCGGCGGCCGCCCACCATTGGCTCGAGGCCCACGATCCGTCCGCTGCCCGGACCGCCGGGATCGCCGCCGCCGCCGTCGCGCGGGAACGGTCCGCGGATGCCGATGAACTCATGGCGCTCGAACTCGCCCTCTCCGTGGGTGATCGCGATGCCCCGCCGACGCGCGCGCGGCGCCGGTCCGACCAGACGCCGGCGGTGCGGCCGCCGGATCGGACCTTCCTCCTGGATCGTGCCGCCGAGACGTCGTTCAGCATCGGGCGGACGTCCCGTGCGACGGCGTACCTCGAAGCCGCCATCGCCGGCCTTGACGCGCGCCGGGACCGGGTGCGGATGGGTCGGCTGTTCGAGCGGATGGCCCACGTCCGACGGGCCGCCGGTGACCAGACGGGTGCCCGGGCGGCCGCGAGTCGCGCCGTCGAACTCGTCCCGCGTGACCCATCGCCCGAGCGCGCCTCGGTCGTCGCGACCCTCGCCCAGTTGCACATGGTCGACGGGATCTTCTCGGACGCCCAGCGACTCGCCCGTGAGGCGATCAGGGTGGCACGCGCCTGCGACCCGATCGCGCGCACGCAGGAGGTCCACGCCACGACGACGCTCGGGGTGGCGATGGCCTGGGGTCGCGACCCGAACGCCGCCATCGAGCTGCTCCGGGAGGCGGAGACCCAGGCCCGCGAGATCGATGATGCGGACGCCCTCTTCCGCGTCACCGCGAACCTCACGACCGTCCTGGATCTCGTCGGCCGTCGGACCGAGGCGGTCGACGTCGCCTTCCGCGGGATCGCCGACGCGCGGCGCAACGGACTCGAGGCCGTCTACGGCGGTCCGCTGGCCGGCAACGTCATGGAGACGCTGATCCTGCTCGGGCGCTGGTCGGAGGCCCGGGACCTGAGTCGCCAGGCGCTCGCGTGGCTGCCCGCGTCGGTCTTCTTCCTCATGGGCATCGTCCAGCTCGCGACCGTGGAGATCGAGAGCGACGCCGGCGAGCGGGCCGGGCGGCTCCTCGGGCAGACGGTCCTCGAGTTCGATGCGCTGCGCGAGCCGCAGCTCGCGGGTCCGTACTACCTGGCCGCGGCGTCCTACGCGTTGTGGCGCGGCGACGTCGCGGACGCCGGCCTCTCCGCCGACAAGGGCTGGGCGGTGGTGCGCACCACCGAGGAATGGGTCCTGGCCGCCCGGATGGCCGCGATGGTGGCGCGCGTCGACGCGGCGATCGGCGCCGACGCTCGCGATCGACGCAAGCTCGCGCCACTGGCGGCCGCGCGGAGTCGCGCGGCCGAGGTGATCCGGACCGCGACCGCCATGGTGGACGCCGGCGGTGCGCCGCCGAGCGCGGGGTCCCGGCGCATGGCCGATGCCTACCTGGCCACGGCGCGTGCCTACCAGCGTCGCCTCGAGGGTGACGACGACCCGGCCGTCTGGGAGCGGGTCGCCCGGCTGTGGACCGAGCTGTCCGCGCCCTACGAGGTGGCGCTCGCGCGGTGGCATCAGGCGGAGGCGAGCCTCGGTTCGGGGGCTGGTCGGGCCGGTCGCGCCGGGGCGCGCGGGCCGTTGCTCGCCGCGGCCAGGGCGGCGGCCGACCTCGGGGCGAAGCCGCTCCTCCGCGAGCTCCGCGAGCTGGCGGGTCGCGGCCGGATCTCACTCCCCGAGGACGTGGTCGCCTCGCTGGACGTCGCGCCCGTCGAGGCGGGCGATCGGCCTGGTCGCGCGGTGGCCGTCGGTCCGGGGGCCGTCGGTCAGGGCGCACGTGGCGGGAGACCGCCGGCGGATGGTGGTTCGGGGTCCGGGAACGGGCACGATGCCTCGGCCCTCATCCGGACGATCGCCGGCGCCGGAACGACCGGCACGCCACGGGCGGATACGTTCGGCCTGTCGGGTCGCGAGCGCGAGGTGCTGGTGCTGGTGGCCCAGGGTCGGACCAACCGGGAGATCGGGGAGCGGCTGTTCATCAGCCAGAAGACCGTCGGGGTCCACGTCGGGAACATCCTGTCCAAGCTGGAGGTGTCCGGACGGGTGGAGGCGGCAGCCGTCGCGATCCGGCTCGGGCTGACCGAGCGACACTGAGCGACGCGGCCGCGATCGCGGGATCCCGGCCCGGAGCCGCCGCGAGATGACGGCGCCGGGCCGCCGCGAGATGGATCGTCCCGGAAATGCCGCGAGACCCGGAGGGAGGGTCTCCGGGTCTCTCGGTGGTCGCGGATCGCTTCGTCCGGATGATCCGGTCCGAAGCGGCGATGAGGCCTAGGCGCTTAGCGCCACTTGATACCCGCGGAAAGGGCCAGGGCCACGGCGACCAGTGGGCCGACCGTCACGGCGAAGCGCCAGGCGCGAGCGGCGTAGTGCTTGATCATGCTGGATCGGCTCCTTTTCGGTCGACTCCACCTTCCGTCAGAAGGGGAGTGGACGGCGAGCCTATGACCCGTCCGGCGCTGCCACAACCAGCCCATTGGTCCTGCCCGCGACCAGGACCCACGTACTGGTCGACGGCGTTCCCGAACGGGGAAGCGTAGATTCGACGGGTCCGCGGCCGGTGCGTGCGGGCGCCACAGGATCCCCCGAATCTCCCATCCGCCTCGCCGGACATCCAGGACGAAGGGCAGGACCGATGACCCCCAAGGGCGATCACCTCTGCTACCGCGACGCCTACGCTCGCTCCGTCGCGGCCCGCGTCGTGGCCGTCGACGGCGACGAGACCGTGGTCGTCGTCCTCGATCGCACCGTGTTCTACCCGGGCGGCGGCGGGCAGCCTTCCGATCGGGGGCTGTTCTTCCGCGGCGATGATGGACGGACGTGGACGGTCCGCGGAGCGCGCACCATCGACGGGGAGATCGTGCACGAGCTGGAAGCTTCCCAGGACGGACCGCCTTCGGTCGGCGACACGCTCCAGGTGGACCTGGACTGGGCGCGGCGGCTGACGCTGATGCGCACGCACTCCGCGCTGCACGCCCTGTGCGGGGTCGTGTGGCGTGACCACGGCGCGCACGTGACCGGCGGGAACATGGAGCCCGGGACCGCGCGGATGGACTTCGAGTTCGAGCGCATGTCCGCCGACCTGGTCGACGGGATCGAGGCGGCCGTGAATCTCGAGTTGGCGGCGGAGCGCGAGATCCGGGTCGATGTCCTGCCGCGGGCCGAGGCGTTCGCGATCCCGGACCTGATCCGGACGAAGGTCAACCTCCTGCCCGAGGGCATCGATCGGATCCGGACGATCGAGATCGTCGGGCTGGATCTCCAGGCGGACGGCGGGACGCACGTCTCGAACACGCGCGAGGTCGGCCGGATCAAGGTGACCGGCTACGAGTCGAAAGGCCGGATCAACAAGCGGATCCGCATCGCGCTGGTGGACCCGGACTGAACTTGCCACCGACGGGTCGATCGCGGCCCGAGGCGTCCCACGTCAGGCCTCGTCCGGATGGGCGAGGCGCTCCTCCATGATCTCCTCGGCGATCGCGCCAGAGGGCTCGTGGCCGGTCATGGCCGCCAGGAACGTCGAACCCGTCACCGCCAAGGCCTCCGTCCGCTCGACCGCTACCACCGTGGCCGAGCGCGGCGTCGACCGCAGGAGCGCGATCTCGCCCACCCCTTCGCCCGGCCCGCATCGGCGGCGCACGACGCCATGCTCGGTCACCTCGACCCGACCGGCGGTGATCACCAGGTATCGGTCGCCGGGCTCACCCTCGCGCATCAGCGCTTCTCCGGGCTCGAACGCGACAGCACCGGCATCGGACGCGACGCGCTCAAGAGCCGCGATCGGCAAGCGGCGCAGGATCCGGTCGGCCCGGAGCGCGGCGGCCACGTGGTCGGGGATCGTGTCTTCGTCATCGATCCGGCGGACGTGGCGCCACGTCAGGATCGCCACCACCGGCAGGACGACCCCGGTCACGATCAGGGCGCCCTGGACCCCGGCGATCGCGATGAGGGCAGGGGCCAGCAGGCCACCGGTCGCGAGCCCGACGCCGATACCGCCTTCGAGCACGGCGAACACGGCCGGCCGGTCCCGACCCGGGATGGCGCGCTGGAGCAACGTGAACGCGACCACGTCGAGCACGACATTGCTGAGCCCCAGGAGTCCCATCATCGCGAAGGCCATCGGGGCGATCGGAACGATCCCGACGACCATGATCGGCACGCCCCACCCGACGAGCGCGAGCGTGAAGATCGGCGCCAGTCGGCGCCGCCGCGCGAGCGCCAGCGTCACGATCGCCCCCGCGATCCCTCCAGCGCCGATCGCGGCGTTCAGTCCTCCGACGCCGGGCTCGCCGAGCAGCAGGAGTTCCAGTGAGGCGACGACGATCAACGTGGTCAGCAGGCCGCGAACCACCACCTGGATAGCGACGGCCGCGAGGATGGTCGCCGCCGCCGGTCGAGCTCGCAGTGCGCGCACGCCGGCCACGAGCGGGAACCCGGGCGCGTCCGAGCGAACGGGTCGCGCGGCGTCCGAGACGCGGACCAACGCGTAGGCGATCACCGCGCCAGCGAATCCGAGCAAGCAGATGAGCGACGCGATCGACTCACCCGATGCAGCGAGCGCAAGACCGACGAGCATCGTGCCGAGGAACGTCCCGACACTCTCACCCGCGCTGGTGGCGACATTCGCCCCCACGAGTTCGGCCGGCTCGGTGACGAGGGAGGGGATGAGGACGCTCTGTGCCGGTCGACTGAGGCTGGTGACGCCAGCGATGACCCCCGAGACGGCGAGGATCGCCAAGGTGCGGGATCCCGAGTCGCTTGCGACGGCGATCAGGCCGATGCCGACGGCGACCAGCCTGACGACGTTGAGCATGACAAGGGTCTGCTCTGGTCGGAGACGACGCTCCGGGTCGGCGAAGAGCGCGACGAGTGTCGCCGGGACCATTCGAACCAGACCGAGGAGACCGACGCCGATGGCCCCGGCTGCCTCGTAGGCGACCACAAGACCGACCACGCGGAACCCGGCGTCGGCCGCGACGCCGGCCATCCAGCCGAGCTGCAGGGCACGGATTTCGCGATGACGGAGGGCGAGGGCAAGCCCACCTCGGTCAGCAGGCGAGAGGTCAGGCATGCCACCGCGGTCTCATCCGGGTCGAGCCTATCGCGTCTGCGTGCCCGCCGGGGAGCCGACCCGCGCCGCGCGGCGCGGGTCGTAGACTGGGCCGATGCCGGACGATCTCGCCTACCAGCTCGAGCTCGGTCTTCGACTGCTCGTGGCCGCCGTGCTGGGGGCCCTGATCGGCATCGAGCGGGAGTTCCACGATCATCCAGCCGGCATGCGCACCCATCTGCTCGTCGCGGTGGGCTCGGCTGCATTCACGGTGCTCTCCGTCGAGGCGTTCCCGGGCCCCGGCGGGGACGCCGGACGAGTCGCCGCCCAGGTCGTGTCGGGGATCGGCTTCCTCGGGGCCGGCGCCATCCTCAAGGAGGGCGCCACCGTCCGCGGTCTCACGACGGCCGCGAGCCTGTGGGCGGTCGCCGGTGTCGGGATGGCGGCCGGGGTCGGGGCCTGGGCCGTCGCCGCGACGGTGACCGCCATCGTCATCGTGTCGCTCTGGCCACTGCGGATCGTGGCGGAGCGGTTCATCGGTCGGGGGACGCACCGCGTCGCGCTCCGCCTGGTCGCCGACGACCCCGGCGTGATGGCGGCGGCGCTCAGGATCGTCGCCGAGCGAGGCGGCGAGATGGAGCACCTCGAATCGAAGCGGATCGGGGGCGGACAGGTCTGGATCGACCTCGACGTGCGTGTTCCCGACCGCGCCGCGAGGGATGCTGTCGTGTCCGACCTCGTCGACCTCGACGGCGTGGACATCAAGTCATCCACCGGCGGCGATTGAGCCTCGGCGTCTGACCGGCGCTCGGGGCGGCCACCGCACGCCGACCCGGCTAGCCGCCCGCCGATCGGATGTGGCACGATCGGACGGATGCCGCCGAACCCCATCTCGAAGGTCCGCATCCTGCCGCTCGCCACCCCGCTGATCCGACGCGTCACGTGGCACGTCCGACGGCTGGCGGGCCAGGTGGACCGGCGGTTCTTCCTGTCGCTGGCGCAGGGGATCATCGGGTTCGTCGCGATCGCCGCGATCATCATCACGGTCGTCGAGAAGTCGGTCACGATCGAGTCCTTCTTCGACTCGTTCAACTGGGGGATCGCCACGGTCCTCGGCCAGGGCGACTCCGGTTTCGTGACGTCGCCGGCTGGTCGTATCGTCAGCTGGTTGCTGATCCTGTTCGGGGTCGCCATGCTCGGCATGATCACGGGCGCGCTCGTCGCGATGGTCATCGATTTCCTGCTGAAGGAGGGTCAGGGATTGGGTGCTTCCGGGTACAGGGACCACATCGTCGTGTGCGGCTGGAACAGCACGGCCCGGGACCTCATCGAGGAACTGCGCGGCGACGACTACAAGCAGAAGGTGGTGGTCCTGGCCGGCCTCGACAAGAACCCGGCGGGGAGCGGCGTCTACTTCGTCCGCGGCGAATCCACCAACAGCGAAGACCTGCTTCGGGCCGGGATCGTCGACGCGTCGGCGGCGCTGATCTTCCCGGCCGACTCGTCGGATGCCGCGGACATGCACTCGATCCTGACGATCATGGCCATCGAGTCCGTCGCGCCCGGGGTCCGGACCGTCGCGGAGGTCAACAATCCTCGGCACGAGGCGCACTTCCGGCGCGCGGAGGTGGACGAGCTGCTCGTGACCTCGAAGCTCGCGTCGCACCTGCTGGCCCGATCCGCGCTCTACCCGGGCCTCTCGGGGCTCGTCACCGACATCGTCTCGGGGGGCGAGGGCTCGGAGCTGTATCGCATCGCACTCCCAGCCGACTTCACGGGCGCGTCCGTCGACGAGGTGTCGCAGCGGTTGCGGGTGGAGCACAACGCCACGCTCCTGTCCGTGAACCGCGGCGGCAAGACCTACGTCAATCCCGGCACGGACTTCCGGCTCGCCCCCGGCGACGACGCGATCGTGGTCGCCGAATCGCTGGGGTCGCTCGCCCCGCTCCAGATGCGGAACGCGACGGACCCGATCGGGACCGCCTCGGTGGTCCCGAGCGCCTGACGACGCAGCGGGAGGTGGCGTGCGGGGGAGTGGGCCGGCGGGGAGCGGCGCGTGGGGAGCGGCGGCGGGGAGCGGCGCGTGGGAGCGGCGCGTGGGGAGCCTGCCAGCGAAGGCCCGTCCACCGTTCCGTAGGTAGCGAGGCGCGGGCCTCGTGAGGGGGCAGGAGCCCGGAGGGGCAGGTGCCCGGCAGATCGCCCACGAACGGCCTAGGCGCGACGGCGCGGTTCGTGTCAGATGTTCCTGGGGTGAGCACTGGTCACCCGCGATCCGCACCCTCGCGAGTGTCGGCGCTCGATTCGTGCGTGATCCGCAGGCCAGCCACCAACGATCCGTGCCAGATGCTCGCCGTCGTGCTCATCTGACGGTGAATGTGTGACCAGTGCTCACCTGAGTGCCATCTGGCAGGGATCGGGTGGCAGGGCTGGTCGCGCGGGAACGGCTCGTCCCGGGAGCATGCCTAGTCGCGTGGGGAACCGCTCGTCCCGGGGGCATGCCGGGTCCTGGGGGCATGCCTGGTCCCCAGGGAGCATGGATGGCTCAGGGGCGGCACGGACCGAGGTTTCGAGGGCAGGACCGACCCGCCGCTCCGTGGCCGGAGCGACGTTCCGGGCCCGCCTACAAGCTCTTGACCGCCGCGGTGAGCGCCGCGAGGCCATCCTTGGCGTCCGCGAACAGCATGCCGGTCTTCGGGTCCGTGTAGAGCTCGTTGTCGATGCCGGCGTAGCCGCGCCCCATCGAGCGCTTGATGACGACGATCGACTTGGCGTGGTCGACGTCGAGGATCGGCATCCCGGACACGGGTGAGCCGGGCCGACGCGCGGCCGGGTTCGTCACGTCGTTCGCGCCGATGACCAGCGCCACATCGCACCGCTCGAACTCGGGGTTGATGTCCTCCATCTCCTTGAGTTGCGGGTACGGGATGTTGGCCTCGGCCAGGAGCACGTTCATGTGGCCCGGCATCCGCCCGGCCACCGGATGGATGGCGTACTTGACGTCGACACCACGGTCCTCGAGGAGCTCGGCGAGCTCGCGGACCGCGTGCTGTGCCTGGGCCACGGCCAGGCCGTATCCGGGCACGACGATGACGTGCTGGGCGTAGGCCAGCTGGATCGCGACGTCGTCCGGTCCGATCTCGCGGATCGACCCACCCTCGCCGCCCGCGGCGGCGACCGTCCCTTCGCCGCCACCGAACCCGCCGATCATGATGTTCATGACGGACCGGTTCATGGCGTCGGCCATGAGCTTGGTCAGGATCGCGCCCGACGCGCCGACGAGCGCGCCCGCGATGATCAGCACGGGGTTGTCGATCACGAAGCCGGCCATCGCCACGGCCGTGCCCGTGAAGGAGTTGAGGAGCGAGATGACGACCGGCATATCCGCGCCGCCGATCGGCAGGGTCATCGTCACGCCGAACACGAGCGCGGCGGCGAGGATCAGCAGCATCAATGCCAGGTTCGGCGTGCCGGTCGCGAACAGGATTACCGCCGAGATGACGGTCACGGCCGCGAGCCCCAGCGTGACGAGCTGACCGCCCGGGACCATGATCGGCTTGCCCGGGATCAGGCCCTGGAGCTTGCCCGACGCGATGATCGACCCGGTGAACGTGATCGACCCGATGATGATGTCGAGCACGATGAAGATGTTCGTGTCAATACGGACGGAGCCACCAGCGGCCGAGAGGGACAGGTAGTCCTCGATCGCGATGAGCGCGGCTGCCCCGCCGCCGACGGCGTTGAAGAGCGACACCAACTGTGGCATCGCGGTCATCTTCACGGTCCGCGCCGTGTACAGGCCCAGCCCGCCGCCCAGCACGACGCCCGCCACGATGATCGCCCACACGACGACGCTGATGCCGTCGCCGGCGACCTGCTCGGTGAGGATCAGGATCGCGGTGGCGACGATGGCGATGGTCATGCCGCCGGCCGAGACCAGGTTGCCGTTCCGTGCCGTGGCCGGCGAGTTCATCCGCGCCAGCCCGATGACGAACGCGACCGCCCCGGCCAGCCAGGCGATGCGGACCAGGATCTCGACGATCTGCAGGGTCGTCACGGTCAGGCCTCCGCCTCTTCAGCGGCGGCCTTGGGCGCCACGGGCTTCTTACGGAACATCTGGAGCATCCGGTCCGTGACGACGTAGCCACCCACGACGTTCATGGTGGCAAAGGCGACCGCGACGAACGCGAGCGCCCAGCCGATGGGGTCGTCGACCTCGACGGCGATCAGCATCGCCCCGACGAGGACGATGCCGTGGATCGAGTTCGCCCCGGACATGAGCGGCGTATGGAGCGTTGCGGGCACCTTGCTGATGACCGCGACACCGACGAGGATCGCGAGCGTGAAGACGGTCAGGGCCTGGAGCAGGCCGTCGATCTCTTCGGGGGTCATGCCGGGCCTCCGGTGGCCGCTGGGGCCGGTTCGAGCAGCTTCTTGACGGCGTCGGACAGGACCGCGCCGCCGTGGGCGATGACCGTCGACTTGGTCACTTCATCCTCGAAGTCGAGATGGAGCGCCCCGTCCTTGATCATCCCGAGCAGGAGCGCGGAGATGTTGCGGGCGTAGAACGCGGACGACCCAGCCGGCATCGACGCCGGCAGGTTGTCCGGCGCGATGATCGTGACGCCGCCGGGCGTTTCGACTGTCACTCCCGCCTGACTCAGTTCGCAGTTCCCGCCCAGCGCGGTGGCGGCCATGTCCACGATGACCGACCCGGACCGCATCTTGCCGACGGCGTCCGCGGTGACCAGCACCGGGGGCTTGCGGCCGGGGACCTGGGCGGTGGTGATGACCACGTCCATGCCACCGATGATCTCGTTGAGTTCGGCCTGCTGGGCTGCCCGTTCGTCAGCCGTGAGCTCGCGGGCATAGCCGCCCGCGCCGGATGCGTCGATCGTGGTCTTGAGCTTGACGAACTTGGCGCCGAGGCTCTCGGCCTGCTCGCGCGTTTCGGGACGGACGTCATACGCGTGGACGACCGCGCCGAGCCGCCGCGCCGTGCCGATCGCCTGGAGCCCGGCGACGCCGATGCCGAGGATCAGGACGTTGGCCGGCTTGGCCGTGCCCGCGGCCGTCGTCAGCAGCGGGAAGTAGCGGCCGTAGGCGTTCGCCGCGATCAGGACGGCCTTGTAGCCCCCGACGTTCGCCTGCGAGGACAGCGCGTCCATCGTCTGGGCGCGTGACAGGGTCCGGGGGATGGCATCGAGGCTGATGGCGGTCACGCCGGCATCGGCGAGGGACTTGGCGAGCTTCGGATCGATGAGCGGGGCCAGGAACCCGACGACCGCCTGGCCCGATCGGAATCGGCTGACCTCGTCGTCCGTCGGCTTGGCCACCTTGAGGATGACATCAGCCTGCGCGTACAGGTCCTTGTCGGAGACGATGCTCGCGCCCGCCTCCTCGAACGCGGCGTCGAGGAAGGCCGAACCGGCTCCGGCGCCGGTTTCGACCAGGACATCGAGCCCGGCGGCCTTGAGCTTCGCGAGCGCTTCGGGGACCAGGGCGACGCGCCGCTCTCCGGGCACGATCTCCTTGGCGACACCGACCTTCATGGGCACCACCTGATGTTGTGTGTGGGTCTCGGAGGCGATCGATCCGAGGTACTGGGGTCGCGCGAAAGGATACCCGCTGGCGGCCCGGGCCGAAGGTAGCGAACCGGTTGCGATGGCCCGCGGGGGGAGGCTGACCCCGGACCATCGGCCCAGACCGCCGTGCGGATGCGGTGATAGCGAGCACCGGCCGGCGCGCCTAGGTTCGAGTCATGGATCTGGCGCCCACGCTTGCGGTGGCCGAGCCGACCGATCCGACGCCGACGCTGGGCGTCTTTCGCGATGGTTCGCTCCCGCCGCCCGAAACCCGCCGCCGGCTGTGGCTCATCCACGGCATGGCGATCCTTGCCCTGGCCGTCACCGCTGTCTACCTGCTCTGGCGGGTCGACGGCACGATCGCCGTCGCCTGGTGGTGGGTGTCGATCCCGCTATTCGTCGTCGAGGTCCACAACGCCCTCGGGCTCGTGCTGTACACGATCGCCCTCTGGAACCTCGACTCGAGCGCGCCGCCGGCGCTGACCGGGCCCGTGGCGAAGCTCCGCGTCGCGGTCCTCATCCCGACCTTCAATGAACCGCCCGAAGTCCTGCTGCCGACCGTCGCGGCGGCCGTGGCGCTCGATCCGGTGCACCAGACCTGGGTGCTCGACGACGGCGACCGGCCCGAGATCCGCGCCCTCGCCGAGTCGCTCGGTGCGCGGTACCTCGCGCGGCCGACGCACGAGCACGCGAAGGCCGGCAACGTGAACCACGCCCTGGGGCGGATCGAAGCCGACGTCGTCGGCGTCCTCGATGCGGACCACGTGCCGACGTCGCGCTTCCTGACGTCGCTCCTGCCGTACTTCGCCGATCCGGACCTCGCCTTCGTCCAGTCCCCGCAGGACTTCTACAACCTCGAATCGTTCGAGCATGAGCGGCAGCGGAACGGCCGGGTCTTCAACGAGGAGGCCGTGTTCTACCGCGTCATCGCCCCGGCCAAGTCGCGCTGGTCCGCGCCCTTCTGGTGCGGGACGTGTGCGCTCATCCGCACCGAGGCGCTGCGGGCGGTGGGCGGCGTCAGCACGGACAGCGTGACCGAGGACATCCACACCACCATCCGCATGTATCGTGCCGGTTGGACCGGCGCATATCACAACGAGGTCCTTGCCCGCGGCCTGGCCCCCGACGACGCCAACGCCTACCTGATCCAGCGCAACCGCTGGGCCCTTGGCGCCATGCAGGTCCTGCGTCGGGAGAACCCGTTGTTCGGCCCGGGGCTCACGATCGCCCAGCGCCTGGCGTTCGCGACCACGCTGTTCGGCTGGTTCGACAGCTGGCGGACCCTGGCCTACATGGTCATCCCGCTCGTCGTCGTCCTGACGGGGTCGGTGCCGATCGAGGCGCCGGGGATCGTCTTCGCGCCGTTCTTCGTGACGACCCTCGGACTCCAGTTCGTCGCCCTCCGCCTGCTGGCGCGCGGGCACTATCCGCCGATCCTGTCGCTCCTCTTCGAGGTCCTGCGGATGCCTGCGGTCCTGCCGGCCACGCTGGCGCTGGTCCGCGATACGCGCTCGGCCACCTTCAAGGTCACGCCCAAGGGCCGGTCGGGGGAGGACCGGGACCGCACGCCGGTGCCGGCCCTACTGTCGGTCATGGCCGTGGCCTCGTCCTTCGGCCTGGCGTTCTTCACGGCGACGCTCTTCGGCCTGACGCCGGTCTTCTACGAGCGACCGTGGGCGGCCATCGGTGCCGCAGGGTTCATGGCCGTGAACCTGGCGCTACTCCTTGGCGCGATCGGGCGCATCCGGTCCTCGCGGTTCGCCGGGAACCGCCGAGGTGCCACCCGTCTGCCGGTCCAGGTCCCGATCCACGTCGGGGGTCAGGCCGGCGATCTGCTCGACCTGTCGATCACCGGAGCCCGCGTCCGCCTGTCGGCACCGCTCGACCCATCGGTCGGCGAGCTGTGGCTCGACCTGGCGCTACCGACCGGCCGGGTCGAGATCCAGGTGGAACCTCGGCGCACCATCACGACCGACGACGGGCTCGAGATCGGTCTGACCTTCGTCGACGGGCAGGAGGCCGCCGTGGCGGCCCTCGCGGTGGGCGTCTTCCACGCGGACGTCCCGCGCCCGACGCGCGGGGCCCCCGAGCGACCCGGACTCACCTGGAGCGACCGCGCCGTCGCCTGAGTCGCGCGCGGCCGACGGGAGGAGTCGTCAGGCCTTCGGTCGGATGCGGATGATCAGCATCGACGCCTCGTCATCGAGCACCTCGGCGTCGTGCGGGACGGTGCCGTCCCATCGGACGTAGTCGCCCGCCCCGGCATCGATGACGTGGTCGCCCTGGCGCATCCGGAATCGCCCGCGCAGGACGATGTGGTGTTCCTCGCCGGCATGGGAGTGGGCCGCGACGCGGCTGCCAGCCCCGTCGCCCTTGACCTCGAGGATCGAGACGTCCCGGGATGTCCGTCCATCGACATGCTCGACGGTGCCCGGATCGTGGCGCTCGATCGGGCGGTCGGTGGCGCGGATGACGACCGGTTGTGGGACGTCCTCGATCAGGAACCATGCCGCCGGCACGTCGAGGGCGCCCGCGATCGACGCCAGGCAGGCCAGCGACGGCGATGCCTTGTCGTTCTCGATCTGCGAGAGGTAGCCGACGTTCAGGCCGCTCCGCTCGGCGACGTTCGCCAGGGTCAGCCCGCGCTCCGTGCGCCAGCGTTTGATCTGGCCGCCCACGGCGGGGGCGCGCCGCTGATCGATCGTCATGTTGTCTCTCCCCAAACAGGTATTGACACGGGCCTAGCCCGGGCGTATGGTTGTGCCATCAACAAATGTTGCTTGACCTAAGCAAACGCGTCAAGCGCCTTTTTCGGAGGATATCGTCATGGACATCGCCATCATCGGTGCCGGCAACGTCGGTCGCGCCCTCGCCACGTCGTTCCGGCGAGCCGGCCACGCCGTGACGGTCGCGTCACGAGATGCCGAGGACGCCGGGAGCATCGCCGCGACCACGGGTGCCACCGTCGCGTCCGGGAATGCGGCCGCGGCCGGGGCCGCCGACATCGTCGTGCTCGCCGTGCCCTTCGCGAGCGTCCCGGGCATCGCGACCGAGATCGCCGCTGCGGTCGCCGGCAAGACCGTGATCGACGTCAGCAACCGCATGTCGTTCGGCGCGGCCGGACCGGAGATCGAGACCACCACGTCGAATGCCGAGGAGCTCGCGGCGCTGCTGCCGGGCGCATCGGTCGTCAAGGCGTTCAACACGCTCTTCGCCTCGAACCAGGTGGACCCGATCACCGAGGGGATCCAGCTCGACGGCTTCGTCGCGGGTGACGATCCGGTCGCGAAGGCGACCGTCCTCGACCTCGTGGCGTCCGTGGGCCTGCAGCCCATCGACGTCGGTCCGCTTGCCCGAGCTCGTCAGCTCGAAGGGCTCGCCTTCCTCAACATCGCGCTCAACGCCGCCAACGGCGGCGCGTGGACCTCGGGCTGGAAGCTCGTGGGTGCCCCGGCGGCGGCCAAGGTCGCGGCATGACCTCGAAGGCAGACATCGAGACCGCCCCGGTGCAGAATGCGACCGTGGGCATCCCGGTGGCGCGCCTCAACCACGCGGTCCTGTACGTCCGCGACGCCACGCGCGCCGCGGACTTCTATGGGCGGGTGTTCGGGTTCGAGGTCGTCGAGAGCGCCTTCGGCGGGCGGGCGGTGTTCCTCCGCGCCGGCGGGGGCGACAACCACCACGACCTCGGCCTGTTCTCCGTGGGTCCCGATGCCCCAAGGGCACCGCGCGGGTCGACCGGCCTGTACCACCTCGCCTGGGAGGTGCCCACCATCGAGGACCTGGTGGCCGCGGCGCGGACACTGTCCGAGGTCGGCGCCCTGGGGGGTGCCTCGGACCACGGCGTGAGCAAGTCGCTCTACGGTGCGGACCCCGACGGCAATGAGTTCGAGATCATGTGGCGCGTGCCGCGCGAAGCCTGGGGCGAGTACGCGCAGAAGGGCGTCGTGATGCCGCTGGATATCGACGCGGAGGTGCGCCGCTGGGGCGCGGAGGGCGCGGCCCGAGCCTAGCCCGACGGGATGCCGCGGACCTAGCGGCAGTGCCAGCCCCCGTCGACGATCAGGTCAACGCCGTTCATCGCCCGGTTCTCGAGCAGGAACACCGCGGCGCCCACGACGTCGGCCATCGTCGCGAGCTGACCCGTCGGCGTCTGCGACCGGTAGTTGTCGAGGGCTGCGGACTTCTCCGACCAGAACGGGCTGTCGCTCACGATCCCCGGATGCAGCGAATTCACGCGTCGCGGTCGCAGCTCTTCGACGAGTGAGCGAGTGAGCCCGACGATGCCGCCGTTCACCGTGCTGACGGTCGTCGATCCTGGATAGGGGCGCTCCTTGGCCATCCCGCCGAACAGCACGAGCGATGCATCGTCCGTGAGCCGCGGCAGCAAGGTGTGGACCACCTCGGTATAGCCCACGAGCTTCAGCGTCACGAGGCGGAGCGCCCGGGCGATGTCGTAGTCGGCGGTACTGTTGGCATCTCGATCGATGGCCGCAAGGACGAGGTGACGGACCGGGCCGATATCAGCCAGGGCGGCAGCGATCGTCGTGGGCTCGGACAGATCGAACGCGGCACCGCGGGCCGTGCCGCCGATCGAGGCGACGCCCGACGCCACGGACTTCGGATCCCGGCCCGTGAGGACCACCTTGTCGCCGCGATCGGCGTAGTGCCGGACGATCTCCAGGCCGATCGCCCGGGTCCCTCCGACGACGACGACCGCTCCGTCCTGTGCCATGGTCACGGACTCCCTTCATCGAGCGCTGCTTCGAACTGCTGCCACTGCGCGAGCCATCGATAGGCGTGACGCGCCGGCGGCTGCGGCGCCTGCGTCTCGATCCATCGGACGCGGCCCCCGGCCGTCTCGTAGAAGCCGTGGACGGACCCGACGCCGGCGAAGACGACGTCGCCCGCACGCAGGACATGGTGTTCGCCGTCCAACTCCGCCTCGATCTCGCCATCGAGGAAGAAGTAGGTCTCCTCGAACGGATGGTCGTGCGCCTGCGCCGCTCCTCCGGGTTCGTAGTCCACCGTGAACATCGTGAGCAGATCGGCGCCGAAGCCTCGGTCCACGAGCATCTTGACCGAGATCCCGCTGTACGCGAGCAGCGCCGTGTCCATGCCGGCGGGCCGACGGCCTCGTGCCGGATCCGTCAGTCGCAGGGCGTCCGCCTGCGGGGGCGTGCCTGCATAGTGGCCGACGTAGCGCAGCGACGGATCCCCGAACCGTGGTCGTGTCATCCGGTCGGTCAGGTCGGCGAGGTCGAACGGGCGCGGGTCGAAGAACGTGTCACGGCGCGGCCCGTCGGCCGGAAGGCGCATCGGTGTGTTCACGCTCAGGAACCGAACGGGGGCCGTCCCGGGGTTGGCGAGGGCGTGCCACGTCCCGAGCGGGATGAGGACGTAGTCGCCGGCGACGAGGTGATGTGCCCGCCCGCCGACGTCGATGGCCAACTCACCGTCGAGGACGTAGAGGGCCTCCTCGAAGGCGTGGATGTGACGCTGCAGCCAGCCGCCTGGCGCGAACGCGCCGGCCGCGAGCTCGGTGTGGACCGCGCCCTGCGCCGGGCCCACGAGGACCTGTCGGGCCAGCCCGTGCGACCGCGCGGAGGTGGCGAGCGGCGCGTCGGTGAATGACCAGTCGACGTGGCCGATGTGATGCATCGCTGGTTCGGGCTCCCTTCGCACTCAGGTCGACGTCGCGGGCGCGTCAATCCAGGCGCCGCGACCAGGCATCGAGACCGACCGCCACCAGCAGGATGACACCGAGCGTGATCTGCTGGTAGAACGGGTCGAGACCCAGGAGGTTGAACCCGTTCGCGATCAGCGCGACGAAGAGGCAGCCAACGACCGTCCGCTGCATGGATCCTTCACCGCCCAGGATGCTCGTGCCACCCACGATGATGCCGGTGAGGACGGTGAAGGTCAGGAACTGGCCACTGGAAGCCTGGGCGCTCAGGACGCGCGACGCGTCGATGGTGCCGGCGAGGCCGGCGGCCATCCCGCTCAGCGCGAAGGTGGCGATCCGGACCCGGTCCACCCGGACGCCTGCCAGCCGCGCCGCCGCTGCATTGCCGCCGGATGCGTACACGTAGCGCCCGAAGATCGTCCGGCTGAGCAGGATCGTGGCGGCGACGGCCGTGCCGATCATCATCCAGGCGGCGCTCGTCACGCCCAGGATCTTCGTGGCCGCGAAGTCCTTGAAGTCCGGGTGGTCGAAGGCGACGACGAGGTTCCCCTGGGTGACGATCGCGGCGATCCCGCTCACCACGAAGGACATGGCCAGCGTGCCGATCAGCGCGTTGATCCGGAACCGCGTGACGATCAGGCCGTTCGCGAGGCCGACCGCGAGTCCGACCGCGAGACCGGCCAGCACCCCGGCCGGCGTCGACACCGCCGACGCGACATTCAGCGCCGTCGCCGCCGCGAGCCCGTAGACCGCGCCGATCGAGAGGTCGATCCCGCCGGCGATCAGGACGAGCGCTCCGGCGCAGGCCACGATGATGATCCCGGCCTGCTGGTCGAGGATGTTCGCGAGGTTCTGGAACCGCAGGAACGACTCGCTGATCAGGCCCAGGGCCACGAACGCGATCAGGAACGGGATGACGATCCCGCCGCGACCGACCGCCTGGCGGACCCGATGGCCGAGCGGCGCGATCGCCGGCGCCGCCGCCGGCGCGCCGTCCTGGCCCATCATGCGGCCGACACCGTGCCGAACGCGGCCGCGAGGATCGCCTGCTCGGTCATGGCCGGCCCGTCCAGTTCCGCGACGATCGCTCCGGCGCGCATCACGAGCAGGCGATGGGAGAGGCCCAGAAGCTCCTCGACCTCGTTGGAGATGAGCAGGACGGCCATCCCCTCCGCGGCGAGGGCAGCCAGCAGCTCGTAGATGTCCCGCTTGGCCCCGACGTCAACACCGCGGGTGGGTTCATCCGCGATCAGGACCCCCGGGCGGGTCTGGAGCGCGCGGGCGAACAGCAGCTTCTGCTGGTTGCCGCCGGACAGGGCAGAGGCCTCGGCCTCGAGCCGATCCGTTCCGGTGACCTGCTCGAGCGCGGCCGCGACCCGGCGGCGCTCCGCCCCGCGGTCGATGAGCCCGAGGCGGGTGAGGCGTCGCAACCCGGTCAGGCTGACGTTCTCGCGGACAGGCCGGTGGAGCATGAGCCCGTCGTCCTTGCGGGATTCGGGGATGAAGGCGACACCGGCCCGAAGGGCGGCCTGCGGGTCGTTCGCCAACGGCCGACCGCCGGCCGACACGCGACCGCCATGCAGGCCCGCGGCACCGTAGAGGACCCGGCCCAGCTCGGAGCGCCCGGCGCCGACCAGGCCGGCGAGCCCGACGATCTCGCCGGCTCGCAGGGAGAGCGAGGCGTCCCGGACGCCGACGGCCTGGAGGGCCTCGGCCTCGAGGATGACCGGGCTGTTCGCGGCGGGAGGGCGCTTGGGGGGATAGGCGTGGCCGACCGACCGACCCAGCATCGCCGCGATCAGGCTCGCTTCCGACGACGCACCGGCAGGCACGGTGCTGACGACGCGGCCGTCACGCAGGACCGTGATCGTGTCGGCCAGGTCGAGCACCTCGCGCAGGAAGTGGGAGACGAGGATGACCGTGCGCCCGCCGGCCGAGAGGCGCCGCACGACCGTATGCAGGCGCTCCACCTCCGCCGCCGAGAGGCTGGCGGTCGGCTCGTCGAGGATGATCAGGGCAGCGTCGCGAGCGAGGGCCCGAAGGATCTCCACCTGCTGCTGCTTGGCGAGCGGGAGGGCCCCGACGCGCGCGTCGGGTGCGACGTCGAACCCGGCGTCCGCCGCCAGTCGTTCGGCATCGAGGCGGAGCCGTCGACGGTGCACGATGCCGGCGCGTCGGGGCTCCGCGCCAAGGAAGATGTTCTCGGCCACGGTCAGCTGCGGCACGAGGGCGACTTCCTGGGCCACCAGCGCGATCCCCCGATCCAGGGCCTCCCGCGGGGCGCGAAAGGCGACCGGAGAACCGGCCAGCACCAGCGACCCCTGATCGGGGGCGATGGCGCCGGCGATGATCTTGCCGAGCGTGGACTTGCCGGCGCCGTTCTCGCCCACGAAGGCGTGGACGGAACCCGTTCTGACGGCCACCGACACGTCGTCCAGGGCCCGGGTGGCCCCGAACGACTTGCCGATGCCGCGTGTCTCGAGGTGGATGGCCTCGGTGGTCACCGCCTGGGCGTTCCGGGTGGTCAGCCCGGCCACTCCGCGAGCGGGAGGAAGGTCTCCACGTTGGCCTTGGTGACGACGCCACCCTCGGGCAGGTCATCGAGCGGATCCATGCCGGGGAAGACCTCGCCCGTGCGCAGCGCCTGGATCAACTGCTCCGTGCCGAGGCGGCCCTCGGTCGCGGGCATCTGCATGACCGTCCCGTAGCGCTGACCCGCGGCGATCCCCTGGAGGGCCACGGCGCCTCCGCCGTAGCCGATCAGCAGGACCTCCTCGGCGCGCCCGACGTCCGCGACGGCCTGGACGGCTCCGGTGATCGCCTGGTCGGCGGCCACGATCAGGGTCAGGTCGTCGTGTGCGGCCAGCATGTTCTGGGAGGCCGCGAGACCGAGCGCCGTGGTGTAGAACGACTCTCCTTCGGCAACGACCACGATCTCCGGATGGCCCGCGGTCACCTCGTCGAACGCGACGCGCAGCGTCGTGTCGAGGGCGGCCGCCTTGACCGAGTAGATGTACCCGACGTTGCACGGGTTCGCGCCGGACTCGGCGCAGGCCGCCACCACGAGCTCGCCGATCTTTCGACCCAGCGTGCTCGGGACGAAGGCGACGTTAGCAAGCAAACCCTCGACCTGGGATTCGGCCGTGGTCTGGTCCTCGCCGAGGATCTGGTCGATGTTGGCGACGCCGATCCCGGCCGCGATCGCCTCCTGGACACCGGCCACCATGCCAGCGCCGAACAGCGGCTGCGTGATGATCCCGTCGAAGCGCCCGGACGCCGTCGCGTCCTGCAGCTGCTGGGCCTGCTTCGCGGGGTCCAGGTTGGCGTCGAACACGGTCAACTTCGCGTTCCCGGCCGCCGCGGCCGCCTGGGCCGACGCGAGCATCGGGGCGTCATAACTGTTCGCGACCGCGAAGGACAGGTAGGCGATCTCGAGTGTCTTCTCCGGCTCCGTGGAGGCTGGCGCCGACGGAGCGGAGCTCGGGGCCGCCGAGGGTGCCACCGACGGCGTATCGGACGCCGGGGCGCCACCACCACACGCGGCGATGACGATCACCGTGGCTCCCAGCAACCCAAGCAGTCGTCGCGAGCCGATCGGCACGCCAACGGGTACGCGCATCTGATCTCCTCCTCCTGAGCGCCTTGAGCGCCGACGCCGCGAGTGTGCAGACGCAGTGAACGGGTGTCAAGTAATGTTGGCGAACGGGTGGTGATACCGAACGCGCGGCGCCACTGAGAGGGCCGGTCCCGCTCTGTCAGCCGCGCCGGACCTCGGTCGCGGTGGCGTCGTCGCTCGCGCCATTGGCCTCACCGGTCCGTCGTCCCTGGACGAACCAGACGGCGGTGACCGGCTCGTCACCATCGTTGGACAGGCGATGCGGGACCGATGAGTCGAAGGTGATCGCGTCGCCCGGCCCCAGCGTGAACTCGTCGAACGCGATGTTCACGCGCAGTCGGCCGGTCATGACGTAGCCCCACTCCTGGCCCTTGTGCCGCTGATAGGCATCCGCCGGGCTGGACTCACCCCCGACCTCGTAGGTCACGAACAGGAAGTCGACGCTGCGCAGCGACTCGGTGGTGAGGCGCTCCCAGACCACCCCGGAGCCGAGCCGGATGCTGGCCCGCGACTCAGCCCGCTGGACGGGCTCGTGCGGGACGGCGACCTCGCGCGCGGCATGATCCTCGGCCGCGGCGACCGGTGGGGCGGGCGTATCCATGAACATCAGCTCGTCCAGGGAGATGCCGAGCTCGTTCGCGAGGGCGTAAAGTGTGCTGACCGATGGCTTGGCCCGGCCGGTCTCCACCTGCGAGATCAGGCTCGGCGAGACCCCCAGCCGCCTGGCCATCGACCGGACGCTGATCGCGCGTGCCGTCCGGGCGCGACGCAGACGGTCGCCCATCGTCGCAAACTCTGGCTCGGGCGATCCTTGCCGCCTCGCTCGGACCACGGGTCCTCCCACGTGTGGCATGTCATCGGTGGAGTGTCATCCCATCGTACTCGTCGGGCGAGGTCGAGACCTGTACGATGCCGATAATGTGTAGCATGGGTGAACATATGACCCCAAGTCGCGACCTACAGCCATCGATCTCGACCGAAAGGGATCGCTCGCGATGACCATGCCGATCGCCTCCCCTGGCTCACTCAACGTCGACTGGGAGGAGCGCTGGAACGTGGAGCGGTTGCGCGCCTACCGATCGCAGCGCGCCGCCGCGTCGCTCGCCGCATCCGAGCTCGGTGCGGTCCTGCTGTTCGACTTCAACAACGTGCGCTACGTCACCAGCACGCACATCGGCGAGTGGGCGCGCGACAAGATGACCCGCTATGCGCTCCTGACGCGCGGCGGGACACCCCACATCTGGGACTTCGGCTCGGCGGCCAAGCACCACCGGCTGAACTGCCCATGGCTGGCCGCGGAGAACATCCACGCCGGGATGGTGGGGCTGCGCGGTGCCGTGGCGCCCGAGGCGGGGCTCTTCCGGTCGGCGGCGCGGGAGATCGCCGCGATCCTGAAGGCCGAAGGCGTGGCCGACATGCCGCTCGGGATCGACCTTGCCGAGCCGCCGATGACCGCCGCGCTCGAGGCCGAGGGCATCGTCGTGCGCGACGCACAACAGGTCATGCTCGACGCTCGAGAGGTGAAGTCGATCGACGAGATCATCCTGCTCAATACGGCGGCCGCCATGGTGGACGGCGCGTACCAGCTGCTCGTCGAACGGCTCAAGCCCGGCGTCCGGGAGAACCAGCTCGTTGCGGAGGTCACCAAGTTCCTGCTCGATGCCGGCTCGGAGCACGTCGACAACATCAATGCCGTGTCGGGCGAGCGGTGCAGCCCGCATCCGCACGTGTTCTCCGATCGGATGATCCGCCCAGGCGAGCAGGCCTTCTTCGACATCATCCACACCTTCGTCGGGTACAAGACGTGCTACTACCGCACCTTCAACGTCGGCACCGCGAACGACGCCCAGCGCGATGCCTACAAGCAGGCGCGCGAGTGGATCGACCGCTCGATCGAGTTGATGCGCCCGGGTGTCACGACGGACCAGGTCGCGAGCGTCTGGCCCAAGGCCGACGAGTTCGGCTTCGCCAATGAGATGGAGTGCTTCGGCCTGCAGTTCGGCCACAGCGTCGGCCTGTTCCTGCATGAGCGACCGATCATCAGCCGGCTGAACTCGCTCGATCATCCGGTCGAGATCAAGGAGGGCATGGTCATCGCCCTCGAGACCTACTGTCCGGCCAAGGATGGCTACTCGGCGGCGCGGATCGAGGAGGAGGTGGTGGTCACCAGGGACGGTCCGGTGGTCATCACCAAGTTCCCCAGCGACGAGCTCTTCGTCGCGAACGCCTACTGAGGGACAGATGGCGACGGCGAAGGATGCCCCCGGCGTGCCCCCAGCGAGCGTCGAGCGAGCCCTGGGCCTCGCGCTCTATCGCACGATGCAGACGTGCCGTCTGCTCGAGACGCGGGCCCAGGAATTGTTCTTCGAGGGGCTCGTGCGGGGCACGACGCACCTTGGTGTCGGGCAGGAAGCCGTCGCCGCGGGGTTCGCCGGCGCGATGCGCGACGACGACTACACATTCTGCACGTACCGCGGCCACAACCACACGCTGGCCCGCGGGGTGCCGATGGCCCCGATCCTTGCGGAACTGTTCGGTCGGGCGACCGGGCTGCTCGGTGGCAAGGGCGGTTCCATGCATCTGACGAGCGTGGACCACGGCGTGATGGGGTCGTATGCCATCGTCGGGGCCCACCTGCCGATCGCGCTCGGGGCGGCCTGGTCCGCCCAGTACCGGCAGTCCGGTCAGGTCGCGGTCTGCTTCTTCGGGGATGGCACCACCAATATCGGGGCCTTCCACGAGGCCCTGAACATGGCCGTGGTCTGGAAGGCGCCGGTCGTGTTCGTCTGCGAGAACAACCAGTACATGGAGTACACCCCGATCGGCGATGTGACCGCCGTGCCACGACCTGCCGCTGACCGCGCGAGTGCCTACGGACTCGAGGACATCGTCGTGGACGGCAACGACGTGGAGGCGGTCTTCGCGGTCGCCGAGACCGCGATCGCGCGGGCCCGCGCCGGTGACGGACCGTCGCTGATCGAAGCGCTCACCTATCGTCACGGTGGGCATTCGCGGGCCGATCCCGGCAAGTACCGTCCTGATGACGAAGTCGCCGCGTGGAAGTCACGGGACCCGATCCCGGCCTATCGATCCCGGCTCGAGGCCGCCGGCATCGAGCCCGCGACGCTCGATGGCATCGATGCGGACATCGCCGCTCTCGTCGCGGCCGCGGAGGCAGAGGCGCGGGCGGCGCCGGAACCGTCGGCGGACGTCCTCGAGACCGAGGTCTGGGCGGACGGGGGGTCGGCGTGGCGGAACTGACCTATCGCGGGGCCATCGCGGCGGCGATCGCCCAGGAGATGGACCGCGACGCTTCCGTCGTCCTGATCGGCGAAGACATCGGTGCGGCGGGCGGGGTCTTCAAGCTGACCGAGGGCCTGTTCGATCGATTCGGTCCGGAGCGCGTCCGCGACACGCCGATCAGCGAGCAGGCGATCGTCGGGGCGGCCATGGGTGCGGCGATGACCGGTCTGCGGCCGATCGCCGAGCTGATGTTCAGCGACTTCTTCGCCGTGACCTGGGACATGGTGGTCAACCAGATCGCCAAGACCCGCTACATGACCGACGGCCAGGTCTCGATCCCCATCGTGCTCCGGACCGCGAACGGCGGTGGCTTGCGGTTCGGCGCGCAGCATAGCCAGAGCATCGAGAACTGGGCGATGGCCATCCCCGGGCTGAAGGTGGTCGCGCCGTCCAACCCGGCCGACATGAAAGGCCTCCTCGCGGCCGCCATCCGCGATGACGACCCGGTCATCGTCTGCGAGCACAAAGCCCTGTTCGCGACCAAGGGCGACGTCCCCGAGGGCGAACACATCGTGCCGCTCGGGCAGGCGGCCATCGTCCGGCCGGGTGCGGACTGCACGATCGTGAGTCTTGCCGCGATGGTGCCCAGGGCGCTCGCGGCCGCCGAGCGGCTCGACGCGGAGTATGGCATCGACGCCGAGGTGATCGACCTCCGGACGCTGATCCCGCTCGATGCCCAGACGGTCCTTCGATCCGTCGCCAGGACCAGCCGACTGTTCACGGTCGAGGAGAACCCGCGGGTCGGCGGGTGGGGGGCCGAGATCGTCTCGATGGTGGCCGACGAAGCGTTCTACAGCCTGGATGCGCCGCTCGTGCGCATCACCACGCCGCACATCCCGCTGCCGTCGGCCGCCGTGCTCGAGGACCTCGCGATCCCCTCGGTCGAGCGGATCGTGGCGACCGTGAAGCGGCGACTCGACGACGCCCGATGAGCGGTCGGGCACCGTGACGACGGTCGGCGTGCTCGGGATCGGGCGGATGGGGAGCGCCATGACGCGAGCCATCGCGGCGGCCGGGTTCGACCTGATCCTGTGGAACCGGTCACCGGCCCCGGCGACAGCCTTGGCCACCGAGGTGCGTGGACGCGCCGTCGCCTGCCCGGCGGACGTCGCGGCGGCCGCGGATGTGTGCGTCTCGATGCTCGCGGACGCGGGCGCCGTCGATGCGGTGTACGGCGGCCCGGGCGGGCTCATCGCCGGGGCGAGACCCGGTGTCGTCCTGGTGGACTGTTCGACCGTGGCGCCGGCGACCCTGCGTGCGCACGAGGCGGCTGCTCGGATCGCCGGCGCGGGCATCGTGGACGCACCCGTCTCGGGCAGCGTTGCGCTCGCCGAGCGCGGCCAGCTCACGATCATGGCCGGCGGCGAGACGGTGGACGTCGATCGCGCCCGGCCCGTCCTCGACGCGCTGGCCTCGACCGTGTTCCACCTCGGCCCGCTGGGATCCGGGGCCGCGATGAAGCTCGCGGTGAACACGGTCATCTTCGGGTTGAACGAGGCGGTCGCCGAAGGACTCGTGCTCGCTGAAGCGGCCGGCGTCCCGCGCGAGCGCGCCTACGACGTCCTCAGCGCGAGCGCCGTCGGCGCGCCGTATGTCGCCTACAAGCGAGCCGCATTCCTCGATCCCGACACGACCCCGGTCGCCTTCGCTCTGGATCTCGCGGACAAGGACCTGGGTCTGATCGAGGACCTGGCTCGTGCGGTGGGCCTGCCACTGCCACAGGTCGCCGCGAACCGATCCGTCATCCAGGCGGCGGCCGCCGACGATCACGGCCACCTCGACTTCTCGACGGTCGCCGGACACCTTCGCGGTCGACGTGGGAAGGAGGGGCCCGCCGGCTGATCGAACCGTCACCAAGGCGTGCCCCGTGCACTCAGGAGTCAGGAGGAGGAGCGCATCGTGAGCGAGCGGACACTGATCAAGGGAGCCATCGTCCTCACGCAGGATCCCAAGCTCGGCGAGTTGCCGAACGCGGACATCCTCGTCGTCGACGACACGATCGAGGCCATCGGCCCGAACCTGCAGGCCGCCGACGCCCAGGTGATCGACGCGACCGGCGACATCGCCATCCCGGGCTTCATCGACACGCACCGGCACACTTGGGAAACGTCCATCCGGACCTGCGCCCCGGACTTTGCGCTGATCACCTACTTCAGCGCGATCCTCGACAAGTTCGCGCCGCATTACCGCCCCGACGACGTCTACGCCGCCAACCTGTGGGGCTCGCTCGAGTGCATCAACGCGGGCATCACGACGCTCGTCGACTGGTCGCACATCATGAACACACCGGCCCACGCCGACGAAGCCGTGCGCGGGCTGCAGGACTCGGGGATCCGGTCAGTGTTCGCCTACGGGTTCCCCAACACCTCGCTCGTCGACTGGTGGTTCGGGCCGGATTACACGGGAAGCGTCCTTACATCGGACGCGGCCGAGGCCCGTCGCCTCCGTGTGCAGTACTTCGCATCCGACGATTCGCGGATCACCATGGGGCTCGCGACCCGTGGCCCCGGATTCTGCAAGCCCGAGGTCGTGCGCCACGATTGGGAGCTGGCCAAGGAGCTGGGCATCAATATCACGGTCCACGTCGCGATGGATCGCTTCGGCTACACCAAGCTCCAGGTGCGGGCCCTCCGCGATATGGATCTCCTGTATCCGGGAACCACCTACGTCCACGGCTCGCACTTCACGGACGAGGAGTGGGCGCTCGTGCGGGACTCGGGCGGCAACGTGTCGTTCGCCCCGCAGATCGAGATCCAGATGGGTCATGGCTGGGCGCCGGCCGTCAAGGCGCTCGAGTACGACGTCCCGATCAGCCTCTCGTCGGACGTGGCCACCACGTCCTCGGCGGACCAGTTCACCCAGATGCACGCGATCTTCGGCTCCGAGCGCGGCCGCATGCACCAGTCGGCGTGGGAGGCGGACCTCGATGGGCTGCAGCCGTCGCCCGGCCTCATCACGGCCCGCCAGGTCCTCGAGTGGGGCACCCTCGGTGGAGCCGAGGTCGCCGGGATCGCCGATCGGACGGGATCACTCACACCGGGCAAGAAGGCCGACATCGTCATCATCGATACGAAGGGCGTGAACATCGCGCCGGTCATCGATGCCGTCGGCGCCGTCGTCTGCGCCGCGGATATCTCGAATGTGAAGACCGTGATGGTCGGTGGCGACATCCTGAAGCGGGACTTCCGACTGGCGGCGTCGCTGGACGGCCCGCGGAAGGCGATCGAGGCCTCGAAGGACTACCTGCTTTCGAAGTTCGAGGGCGATCCGGAGCCCGGCTGGCTCCCAAGGGTCGCTTCCTAGCGACCCGCCCGGCGGCCGCGGGTCGGGCCTCCACCTGGCCCGCGGCCGGCCCCATCGACTCATAAGGGCGTGGTCGCCGCCACGGTGACGAGCGTCAGGATGTAGGTGTGGCCGACGGCGCCCCAGACGACGGACCGCGTCCGCCAGGCCAGCCAGCCGTAGATGACCCCGCCCGCGAGGGTCGAGAAGAGCTCGAGTTCGGGCTTGCCCAGGTGGCCGAAGACGAACGGCAGGGCGCCGACGAGCACGCCGACCGGCCCGATCGTCCGGACGAGGATGAACGTCAGGAACCCGCGGAACCCGAACTCCACCGCGGTCAGTTCCAGCCCGTTGATCATCAGCAGGTCGGTCACCGGGCCGGCGCTCGGGCCGTAGTAGGCCTGCACGTCGGGGAGCGTCGCGAACCACAGCGTGAGGGGCGTCATCACGGCGCATCCGAAGACCATGAGCCCAAGACCCCAGCGCCAGTCACCGAGGGTGACGCCGTACCGCGACAGGCGGTCGCGGAACGCCAGCACGACGATCAG
>CAYMTJ010000015.1:0-1874 GCA_964393345.1 uncultured Anaerolineaceae bacterium
ACGAAGCTGAACGAGCCCAGCGCCATGAACGCCAGCGCCGTCGCGGCGTTCGCCCGTGAGAAGTCGAGCTGCGGGAAGAACAGGAAGAGCGCGATGAAGATCACGGTCGTGTGGATCAGGCCGTAGACCATCGCGTAGAGCACCGAACCCAGCAGCTGCGACCAGCGCCGGATCGGGGCCATGAAGGTGTATTCGAGCGTGCCTTCCCAGCGCTCCACCGAGATGGTCTCGGCGATCCAGCTGAACACGACCGAGAGGTAGTTCCAGAAGATCGCGCCGACCATCAGGGTCAGGAGCAGCGTGGGGCTGCCCTGGTCTGCACCGATGAGCGAGATCGACAGCGCGCCCGCGACGGAATAGACCAGGAACGCGAGTTCCCAGCCCCAGTAGCGGCGGGTGAGGAAGAAGTTGCGCTCGATGAAGGCGTACGAGGCCTTCAGCTCATGGGCGACGATGGTCACGGGAGGATCTCCTGCGGGGGGAGCTGACCCGGCCCCTTAGCGGGACCGAGCCAGCTCGAGCGATGGCTCCGCGGCGATCCGGGCACCGATCGAGGCGATCCGGCGCCCGACCATCCGACGGAGGGACGGGGCGTTCGACAGGGAACGAAGGAGCCGTTGCTGGGCGGCGTCCTCGATCTGTCGGCGCTGGATGTCATGCGCGAGCATGAGCACCAGCCATGGCTGTGACTGCATCTGTTCTCACCTCCTTTCGTCAGTCGTCATCGGTGTCGTCCTCCTCGACGTCGTCGTCGAGGGAGCGACCCGTGTAGGTCATGAACACGTCTTCGAGGGTGGCGGGGCGACCGCGGCGTCGTGCCTCGGCGGCCTTGAGTCCCTCGGGCGTGTCCTCGGCGACGACCCGGCCGGCGTCGAGGACGGTGATGTGTCGGCAGAGGCGCTCGGCCTCCGCCAGGTCGTGGGTCGTCAGGACGATCGTGGCGTCGTGCGTCTGACGGAGCTCTTCGATGAAGGCCTGGACGTCGAGCTTGGAGCGCGGATCCAGACCGGTGGTCGGTTCGTCGAGGAGCAGGAGCGCCGGGCTCGTCAGCAGGGCTCGCGCGATCGCGACCTTCTGCTGCATCCCTCGACTCATCTGCTCGATGGGGCGACCGACGCGCTTGGCGCCGATCCCCAGCCGCTCGAGGATGACCAGGGCGTCGCGCTTGGCGGTCGGGCCATCGAGGCCGTAGAGCCGCGCCGCGAAGACCAGGTTCTCCATCGGGCTGAGCTTCTTGAAGAAGGCCGCGTCCACGCTGACCCGGTTGATCAGCCGCTTGACGGCCATCTCCTCGCGTTCGAGGTCGTGACCGAAGATCTCGACCCGACCGCGATCCAGCGTCAGCAGCCCCGAGATGAGGCGGATGAGCGTGGACTTGCCCGACCCATTCGCGCCAAGGATCCCGTGGATGTCGCCGCGTTCGAGGCGTAGTGACACGTCGGTGATCGCGGCGACCGGCTTCTTCGCCCGGCCGACGACGAACGACTTGGTGACGCCGTCGATCAGGAGCGCGGGTACCCCGGTGGCCAGCGGCGTCCAGGCCGGTCGAACGGCCATGACGTCGGTCTTCGGTTGTTCGATGGTGGTGGCCGTCACGGTGGACTCCAGGTGCTGGGGGGAGGTGGACATGGAACGAGCCGCGGACCTCGTCCCGACGTTCGTCGGTGGGCCACGCGGCTCGCATGCGTCCCCCTGGGTCCGCCGGTCAGGCGGGGGAGGGCATCAAAAAAGCCGGGGGCCCGATCTGGCCCACGGCTCGGGTTCTGTCCGGAGGGCGGTCTGACCGCCTGCGGCTAGCTCGAGATGGGCACAGATCTCCCGCGATCGCCTGCGCCGATGGGCGCGAGCGTGCGTCGGATCTCCATTCGCTTCAT
>CAYMTJ010000015.1:1974-14480 GCA_964393345.1 uncultured Anaerolineaceae bacterium
GGTTCCGGCGTGGGTTCCGGCGTCGGTTCCGGCGTCGGTTCGGGCGTGGGTTCCGGCGTCGGCGTCGCGGTGGGTGCAGCGGTCGCGGTCGGCGTGGCGGTCGCGGTCGCGGTCGGCTTCGCGGTCGGACGCGGCGTCGCTCCGGGCGTGGGCGCAGCCGGGGTGGTATCGACGGCGGGACCGGGTGTCACGACGGGCTGACCCGTGGCCGGGTCGATCGCCGGGGCCTCGGCCGAGGGGCTCGGTGCGGGCGCGATCAGCGGGGCGATCGTCGTCGGGTCGATGGAGGGAGCGATGTCCGCCGCAGGTGCGGGCGGTCCCTGGCCGAACGCCGAATAGGCGAACCCCGCCACGCCGAGCCCCGTCAGGAGGACGACGGCCATCCCGACCGCGCTCGCGGTTCGTGTCGCGCGGGACCGAGGGCGGTGGATAGCCATCGGCGACCGGGCGACGACCGGGATCGGATCTGGTCGGCTGTCCGGCGTCGGCCACGGGGCATCGAGCGCCGGTCGCTCGGCCGGGATCGGCCACTCGGGGGGCGCGGCAGCGGGCGGGGCAGCGGCGATGGGGGTCGCGGTCGTCCGAGATCGGGCGTGGCGCCGCTCCGGCAGGGTGTTCGCGGTGCGCGGTCCCGAGTCGGCGGTCGTCGTCGACGGCATCGGCTCGGCTGGCGCCGTGACGACCACCGGGCGGTCGCGGAATCGCTGCGGGCGACGATGCTTGTCACTCGCGAGCGCCAGGCTGAACGGGGAGCAGCGGAGGCACGCGCCGGCGGTCAGGTTCCAGCAGTTCGGACAGATCGCTCGCGCGCACGTCGGGCAGGCCCGCAGGGGCGCGATCGCATCGTCGCCGAGCTGGTCACGGTGGACACCGCAGCCCTCGCAGGCCTGGGCGTCCAGGGGTGCGGCGCTCATGCGCGGCCCTGGTCACGGATCACGGGTGTCACGTCCGGGCAACCGTATCGGGCGGCCGGGCAGCCCCGGTCCGGGAAACTCGTACGGTTCGCGGCCTCCGGTGGTCCGGGTGGTTCGCGGGTGCACCGAGCCGCCGGTGTCGGGCGGCACCGGGCAACGCGTCATGGAAGCGTTTGACGCTCCCGGAGCCCGGCCGTACGCTGGCCGTCCAGCCGGAACCCGCCATCCGTTCGGAGACCCGATTGGCCGACGCGCCGACCGCGAGCCGGTGGGCCTTCCGCCCACCCGACCCCGAGCCACGATCGATCGTGGAGCTCATCCGCGCCGGGACCGTGGATGCGGAGCTCGCGGCGACGCTCTGGATCCTGGTAGAGGCGCGCGTCCCGATCCTGGTGGCGGCGGGCGAGCGTGGCGCCGGGAAGACCACGCTGCTCAAGGCCCTCCTCGCCTTCCTCCCGCCCGACGTGCGGACCGTGGAGGTCGCCGGGTCCGCCGAGACGTTCGACTGGCTGCCTCAGGCGTCAGAGCTCGGCTGGTCCGGACCACGCTCGACGACGGCCAGCGTGCCACCCGGCGCGAAGCCCGTCCGACCGGACGACACGGTCCTCGTGATCCCCGAGTTGTCCGATCACCTGCCGTCGTACACGTGGGGCGCGCACGCGCGCATCGCGATCCGTGCGGCCTCGATCGGGTACGGCCTCGCCGCGACGATCCACGCCGATTCGCTCGATGCGGTGTTCGCCGGTCTCCGCCGCCCGCCCGTCGGCGTCGACGATGACGAGCT
The DNA here is from genome assembly GCA_964393345.1 of uncultured Anaerolineaceae bacterium. GTDB lineage: Bacteria > Chloroflexota > Limnocylindria > Limnocylindrales > CSP1-4 > SPCO01. The sequence goes on from CAYMTJ010000015.1 coordinate 3,673, forward strand.
GTCGCGACTCGGCGTGGTGCTGATCCTCCGGCAGGTGGCCGGCGGTCGCCGCCGCGTCGTCGCCGCCCACTATGTCCGCCCCATGTCGCGCGACGGGCATGGGCACGTCCAGCGTCTTGGACCGGCCGTGCTGGCCACGTGGGACCCCGCGGCGGACGAGTTCGAGCACTTCGGCTGGGGCGTCACGCCCGAGCTGGCGATCCGCGTCGGCGCCCACGCCGGGGACTTCGAGCTCGACGTCGAGCGCCGTCGCGACGTCCTTGCCGACCTGGCCGCGGCCGGGGTCACCGGGCCGGAGGACGTCGGTCGGGCGATCGCGCACGTCCGTCACACCAGCCGTCCATCCGCCCCGACCTCGACCCCGCACTGAAGGACGACCGATGCCGAAGACCAAGCGCCCGACCACGATCGCCGAGCTCCGCGCGTCGGGCTGGCGATCGCGCACGGTCAAGGACGAGCTGCGCGCCAACCTCATCGATCGGCTCGCCTCGGGCGCGCCGGTCCTGCCTGGGGTGGTGGGCTTCGAGGAGACGGTCCTGCCAGCGATCGAGAACGCGATCCTGGCCGGCCAGGACGTCGTATTCCTCGGCGAGCGGGGCCAGGCCAAGACGCGGATGGCCCGCTCGCTCGTGGGCCTGCTCGATGAGGCCCTGCCGGTCGTTCGAGGCGGGGAGCTCAACGACGACCCCTACGGTCCGGTGAGTCCGGCGGCCCGGGCGATCGTGTCCCGTGACGGCGACGCGGCCGCCATCGACTGGCTCCCACGGGACCGCCGGTACGCCGAGAAGCTCGCGACGCCGGACATCACGATCGCCGACCTGATCGGCGAGGTCGATCCGATCAAGGTGGCCGAGGGCCGCTACCTGTCGGACGAGGGCACGCTCCACTACGGGCTCATCCCGCGGGCGAACCGGGGCATCGTGGCGATCAACGAGCTGCCGGATCTCGCCGAGCGCATCCAGGTGGGGCTGCTCAACATCCTCGAGGAGCGCGACGTCCAGATCCGCGGATTCGTCGTCCGCTTGCCGCTCGACCTGTTCGTGGTCGCGTCCGCGAACCCGGAGGATTACACCTCGCGTGGCCGGATCATCACGCCCCTCAAGGACCGGCTCGGGTCCCAGATCCGGACGCACTACCCACGCACCCTCGACGACGAGATGGCGATCGTCCGGCAGGAGAAGCGTCGGTTCGATGCCGAGGATGGCATCCCCGCCGTGGTCGTCCCGCCGTTCATGGAGGAACTCGTCGCCGAACTGACCCATCTCGCCCGCCGATCGCCGGAGATCAGCCAGCGCTCCGGCGTCAGCGTCCGGGTGTCGGTGGCGAACACGGAGGTCCTCGAAGCCGCCGCGCTCAAGCGCGCGGTCCGTCTCGGAGAGACCCTCGCGGCCCCGCGTGTCTCGGACCTCGGCGCCGTCCTGTCGTCCACCGCCGGGAAGCTTGAGCTCGAATCGGTCGGCGATGAGGCCCCCGAGGATCGCATCGTCGAGCGACTGATCACCAAGGCCCTCTACGCGACGTTCTCGCGGCACATCTCGATCGAGGACCTCGAGCCAGTCGTCGATGCCTTCGATGACGGGTTCACCGTCGAGACGGGCGAGCGGACCCCATCGCGGGCCTACGTCGCCTGGATGCGCGAGGTGCCAGGGATGCACGCAGCGGTCACCGGTCTGGGGACCTTCGACGTGACCGACGGCGCCGAGGAACCGGCGGTCATCGCGTCGGCGGTGGAGTTCCTGCTCGAGGGCCTGCATCTCGCTCGGCGCATCAACAAGGAGCGGATCCCCGGCGGCACGGTCTACCGTCGGTGATCGTGCACCGATGACGGCCTACACGCCCGACCCGGGAGACCTCGACGCCGGCGCGCACGGCGTGGTCGATCCGCCTGCGGCCCTCGCCCGACAGGCGCGTTTCTCGCGCTGGGACGGATCGCAGCGGGTCCCGGACCTCGCGGCCGACGAGATCATGGATGAGCTCGCTGACGACGTGCTCGCCGAAGGCGATCTGGCCGAGGCCCTCCGCCGCCTGATGGAACGAGGCTGGCGCTCGGGCGATCCCACGCGCCCGGACCTCGCCGGGCTCCGCGAGCTCATGGACCGTCTCGAACGCCGTCGCGAGCAGGCGCTCGAGCGCTACGGCCTCGGTGACGTCCTCGGCGATATCCGCCGCGAGTTGGACGACATCGTGGCGACCGAGCGACGTGGGGTGGAGCGACGCCTCGAGGACGCGTCCACGGGTCCGGACGCCGACGCGGCCCTGCGCGACCTTCTCCGCGAGGTGGCGGCGAAGCGCCTGGATCGGCTGGATGGCCTGCCCGCGGACATCGGGGAGCGACTGCGGGCGCTCCAGGACTACGACTTCCTCGAGCCCGACGCGCGCCAGCGCTTCGATGATCTCGTCGGACGGCTGCGCGGCCAGGTCCTGGACCAGTACGTCGCCGGCATGTCGGACGCGATCCGGTCCATGCGGCCCGAGGACCTCGCCGCGAACCGCGAGATGGTCCGCGACCTCAACGAGCTCATCCGCCAGCGGATCGGTGGCGCGGATCCGGATGTCCGCGACTTCCTCGCCCGGCACGGATCGTTCTTCCCGGGCGCCCGGACCTTCGACGACATCATCGACCAGCTCGCGGCGCGCATGGCCGCGATGCAGTCCCTGATGCGGTCGATGACGGCGGAGCAGCGAGCGGAGCTCGAATCGATGATGGCGTCGCTCCTCCAGGACGACCGCCTGCTGGTGGACCTCGCGCAGCTGGCGGCGAACCTGGACCTGTTGCTGCCCGGCGGTCTCGGCGAGCGCGTGCCATTCGGTGGCGCCGAGCCGCTCGGCCTCGACGGCGCCCTGGCCCAGATCGAACGGCTGGCGGCGATGGATCGGCTCGAGGACGCCCTGTCCGACGTGGCCGGGCCAGAGGGTCTGGCCTCGATCGATCGCCGCGCGGTGGGCGCGCTGCTGGGCGACGACGCGCTCCGGGATCTCGATGCGCTCGACGACCTCGCGCGACGGCTGGAGGCGGCGGGCTACCTGACGCGCGACGGCGAGCGCCTGGAACTGACGCCGCGGGGGAGTCGCCGGATCGGCCAGAAGGTCCTCGACGACCTGTTCGCGCGGCTCCAGCGGGATGCCTTCGGCGGGCACCGGATCGACCGCGCGGGCCGAGGCGGGGAGCGCGAGGAGACGACGAAGCCGTACGAGTTCGGCGACCCCTTCCACCTGGACCTGCGCGGCACCCTGACCAACGCGCTGTCGCGCGAGGAGAACGCGCCCGCGAGCCGGCGGGATCGCGGCGACCTGACGATCCGCCTCGCCCCGAGCGACTTCGATGTCTTCCGGACCGAGCAGCTCACCCAGACCTCGACCGTGCTGCTTGTCGACATGAGCCGTTCGATGCTCCTTCGCGGCTGCTTCCTCGCCGCCAAGAAGGTGGCCGTGGCGCTCGACACGCTCATCCGGACGCAGTACCCGCGGGACCACCTCTCGGTCATCGGGTTCGCCTACTACGCCCGCGAGATCCGGCCGGGCGCGCTCGCCGAGCTGAGCTGGCACGGCTACGAGTACGGGACGAACCTCCAGCACGGCCTGATGCTGGCGCGTCGGATCCTGGCGGCGCACCCGGCAGCCAACCGGGAGATCGTGGTCATCACCGACGGGGAGCCGACCGCGCACTTCGAGGACGGCCAGGTCGAATTCAACTACCCCCCGACGCGCCGGACCATCAGCGAGACCCTGCGCGAGGTCCAGCGCTGCACGAAGGCGGGCATCACGATCAACACGTTCATGCTCGAGCGGTCGCGCGCGCTCGCGGAGTTCGTCGCGCACATGACGCGGCTGAATCGGGGCCGGGCGTTCTACGCCACGCCGGAGCGCCTCGGCGAGTACGTCCTCGTCGATTTCGTGGGTCGGCGGACGAAGCGCGCGTCCTAGTCGAGCGGCGGCCCGCACGGGGGCCTATCCTGCCGGTCGAAGGCGGATGCCGTGAACAGTGGGCGCCGCAGACGCATGACGGAGGCGATCGTGGACCTCTCCAGCCTGTTCCCGTGGTTGCTGTTCCTCCATGTCTTCGGAGCGATCCTCGCGTTCGGGCCGACCTACGCCTACTCGATCATGGGAGCGATGGCCGGTCGAGAGCCGCAACACGCCAACTTCAGCTCCCGCCAGGTCGCCAAGATCGGCTCGTCGCTCGTCTATCCGCTCGCGATCCTCCAGGGCGTGACCGGGCTCGGGCTCATCGCGAGTGGCCGGTTCGACCTGACGGCGACGCGCTGGCTGGCGCTCGGGATCGTGCTCTACGTCATCGCGCTGGTATACGCGCTCACGGTCCAGCGAAACGCGCTCCACCGCGTCATCGAACTCGGCGCGACGCCACCGGCGCCCGGGACGCCGCCGTCGCCCGAGCTGCTCGCCACGGTCAGGAAGATCCAGCGGGGCGGGATCCTCCTCGGCGTGCTGGTGGCGACCATCGTCTTCCTCATGGTGGTCAAGCCCACGTTCTGACCCCGTCCCCGCGCGGCGCCGTACCATGGTCGATGCACATCCCCGAGGAGACCATCGACCGATGACCCACGTCGCGACCTCGCCTGCTGACCTCCTTGCCGCCATCGCCGGTGCCGCCCGCGTCGGCGACGGACGGCTCGAGGTCGCCGACGAGGCGGCGTTCCGCTCGGACGCCATCCGAACGCTGGCGTGGACCGCGGCGTTCACCGACGACGAGGCGACGGCGGCAGCGGCCCAGTGGATCGTCTGGGAGGCGAGCCAGGAGCTCGGCGCACCGTCGGCGAGCATCCAGGAGCTGTACGCGGCCCGTGCCCGCGGCGAAGTCGCCGGGTTCACCGTGCCCGCGATCAATCTGCGAGCACAGGTCTTCGACATGGCCCGGACCGTCTTCGAGGCGGCTGCCGCCGCCGACGTGGGAGCGGTCATCCTCGAGCTCGCGCGGAGCGAGCAGACCTACACGTTCCAGCGCCCGATCGATTACGCGACGTCGGTGCTTGCCGGCGCCATCGCGGCGGGTTGGCGTGCGCCGGTCTTCATCCAGGGCGACCACTACCAGTTCAACGCCAAGAAGTACGCGGCGGACCCCGAGGCGATGACCGAGGAGATCCGGCGAGCCTGCCGGATGGCGATCGAGGCGGGCTATCGGAACATCGACATCGATTCCTCGACGCTCGTCGATCTGGACCAGCCGACCACCGATCGCCAGCAGCGCGAGAACTACATTCGGGCGGCGGAGCTGACCGCGCTGATCCGGACGCTCGAGACCGACGGCGTCACGGTCAGCGTCGGCGGGGAGATCGGCGAAGTCGGGACCCAGAACTCGACGGTCGAGGAACTACGGGCCTATCTGGACGGCTATCGGCGCGAGCTCGATGCCCGCGCCCCCGGCGCGATCGGGATCAGCAAGGTGAGCGTCCAGACCGGGACCAGCCACGGCGGGGTCCCGCTCCCGGGCGGCGGCGTCGCCGAGGTCAAGCTCGACTTCGAGGTGCTCCGCGAGCTCGGCGTCGTGGCGCGCGAGCATGGCCTCGCCGGCGCGGTCCAGCATGGGGCCTCGACGCTCCCGGACGAGTTGTTCCATCGCTTCCCGGCCGTGGAGACGGCCGAGATCCATCTCGCCACCGGGTTCCAGAACGCGCTCTACGAGCACCCGGCGTTCCCCGATTCGCTCCATGCCGAGATCGAGGCGTGGTGCTTCGCCAATGCCGCCGACGAGCGCAAGGCCGGACAGACGGACCAGCAGTTCGTGTACACGACGCGAAAGAAGGCCATCGGCCCGTTCAAGCGGGCGCTCTGGGACCTCTCGACCAAGGACGAGATCCTCGCGGCCCAGCGTCGCAAGTTCTCGTTCCTCTTCACCGAGCTGGGTGTCAACGGCTCGCGCGACATGGTGGCCGCGTACATCCGGCCGGTCGAGGTACACCGGCCGCTGCCCGATGCGTTGCGCGACCTGGTCGAAGCCGGCTGAGTCGTGGCGGGGACGGACCCACCCGGGGACCCTGAGCCGCGGGGCGACCTTCGCGCCCATCTCGTCCGGGCGCTCGGGCGGGTCCCGGAGCTCGCCGGCCTCGAGCTGACGCTGACGCCGCTCTCGGGCGGCATCACGAACCGGAACTTCCTCGTCGACGCCGTCGGGACCTCACAGCGCTGGGTCATCCGGCTGGCCGGGAACGACACGTACCTGCTCGGCATCAGCCGCGAGGTGGAGCACGCGGCGACCGTCGCCGCCGCGGGCGTGGGGGTCGGCCCCGAGGTGACGGCCTTCATCCGGCCCGAGGGCTATCTCGTCACGCGGTTCATCGAGGGCCGACCCGTCACCGATGCGGCCGTCCATCGCCCCGAGACCCTGGAGCGCGTGGCGGAATCGCTGCGACGGATCCATGGCGGGCCCGCGATCCCGGGCCTCTTCATGCCGCTGCGGATCGCCGAGGTGTACCGGGCGCTGGCGATGGAGCGCGGCGTGCCGATCCCCGCTGCCTACGATCTCGCGACGTCCGTCGGACGCCGGATCGAGCTCGCCCTCCTGACCGCGCCGCTGCCGCTCGCGCCGTGCCACAACGACCTGCTCAACGCCAACTTCATCGACGACGGCACGCGCATCCGCATCGTCGACTGGGAGTACGCCGGGATGGGCGACCCGTTCTTCGACCTCGGCAACTTCAGCATCAATCACGGGCTGACGCCCGACGAGGATGCGCTGCTCCTGGCCGCCTACGATGGCGAGGTCCGGCCGGCCCGGCTCGCCAGGCTGACGCTGATGCGGATCGTGTCCGACCTCCGCGAGGCGATGTGGGGCGTCCTCCAGCAGGGGATCAGCACGCTCGACGTCGACTTCGTCGCCTATGCGGCGGAGCACTTCGACCGGCTGCTGGCGAACGCGAGCGGCCCGGGGTTCGAGCGAACGCTGCGCGAGGCCGCCGGCGACTGACGCGCGACTGATGCGGGCGACGGAGGCTCGCCCCCGCGGTCAGTGGCAGGGTCCGGAGCCGGCGTCCGCGAAGACCGTGCTGGTCGGCACGAAGGCCCAGTCGTACGAGCCCGCCTCCAGCGTGAACTTGATGACGCCGTGCGTCAGCGACGCCCGCAGCTCGCTGTTCGGAGCCGTCTCCCTGAAGTCGCGGAGCGGCGTCCCGCCGGTGCCCACCACGAACTGGCGGATCCCGCGGGTCCGGTCCTCGTTCCCGTCCGGGTCCTGTGGCGCGAACCGCTCGTAGTCGTGGTCGTGACCGTTCACGACGACATCGACACCGGCGCCATAGAGGGCGCGCCAGAACGGCGCGACGGACGTGTCGTTGCCGTGCTCACCGGAACTGAACCGCGGGTGGTGCCAGATGGCCATCGTGCAGGTCGCGTTCGAGGCGGCGAGGTCGGCCGCGAGCCAGCGGCCCTGGTCCGAGTCCGGCCCGCAGCCGCCGACGGCGTCGCAGTCCGAGTCGAGCACGATGATGTGCCACGTCCCGAGGTCATAGGCATACCAGGTGTCACCGTCCGGCGTGGCCCGCTCGCCGAAATACTCGCGATACCCGGCGGCATCGCGCGTCCCCCAGTCGTGGTTGCCGGCCGCTGGCCGCGTGCGATCGCGATGGCGGCCCCACGTGGGGTCGTAGCACGCGCGGAACTCCTCGAGGGACCCCACCTGGTACGCGTTATCGCCGGCCGTGAACACGGTGCCCTCGATGTCGTCGAGCAGGTCCGCCGTCGCCTCATCGCCGCGGGCGTCGCAATCGCCGATGTCGCCGGCGCCCACGAGGACCGGGTCGCCGGTCGACGGGGGCGACGCGGTCGGAGAGCCGTCGGGTGGCGCCGATGCCGAGGCGGCCGGCGACGGCTCCGATGATCCTTGCGGGCTACCAGCGACCGTGGAGGGTGTCGTCCCGGGCGTCGCCGACGCGACGCCGGATCCCGGTGTCGATCGGCCGAGGACGGACCACAGACCGACGAGCAGGATGAGCGTGGCGGCGAATACGACGATCGCGAGGGCGACCTGCCGTCGCGGGCCCGGGTCAGCGGACCTCGTCGACATCGGTCCACCACTGGCGACGATCGCCGACCTTCGCGCGCATCCGCCACGCCAGCGCCTTGGGTTCGAGATCCATCCGCGCCCTGAGTCGGTCCGAGGCGGCCGCGATCCGGCCGCGCTGCGCCGCGTCGAGCTGCGGGTACGTGGCCACGAGGGCGTCGACCGTGCCGAGGGTCCCCGTGATCGTGCGCCACAGGCCCCAGTCCTCCGCGGCGAGGCGGGCGATGCGGTCGCCGTCGATCGTGTCGTCGTCGCCTGCGCCGATCGGATGATCGAGCAGCAGGAGGGCGATGTCGACGACGTCCTTCTCGTTGATCTTCACGATCTGGAGCTTCGAGAGCAGGAGTTCGGCCAGGGGGATGGTCGGGCGATCGGCCCCGAGTCGCCCGCCGAGCGGGATCACGTGGCAGAACTCGAGCCGGTCGTAGAACACGTCGAGGTGGATCCGTTCACCCGGACGGTCGAAGATCGAGCGCGCGCCCTCGGACCGGATGTACACGGACCGGTCGTCCACGTATCCGAGTCCCACGAGGAGCCGCGCGAGCGCCTTGGCCTCCGAGCGGTAGGCGGCGATGTCGATGTCGGCATAGGTCCGCTGGAAGTCCGGCAGGAGGGTCGCCGAGTCGGGGCAGTGCAGGGCGACCGCGATCGACCCCAGGACCCGGATCGTCAGACCGTCGGCCTCGGCGGCGTCGACGAGACGGACCACCTCGGCCTCGAGGGTCGCTCGGTCGATGCGCGGCAGCGCGTCCTGCTGGGCGGTCACGGCGCGATCGTAGCCGAGCGGATCGCCGGGTGCGCCACCGGCCCACGCGACGCGTCGGCGCGCCGTACCGTACGCGCTCATGGGCACGGATCAGGCGCGCGTGGTGGTGATCGGCGGGGGGATCACCGGGTGCAGCGTCGCGTACCACCTGGCGCTCGCGGGGTGGACGGACGTGCTGCTCGTGGAGAAGGCGCAGCTGACGGCGGGGTCCACCTGTCAGGCCGCCGGCCTCGTCACGGCGTTCAACCCGTCGAGCACGATGATGGCGTTCCGCCGATACAGCATCGAGCTATATCGACAGCTGGGCGTCTTCGAGACGGTCGGGAGCCTCCGGCTCGCGTCGTCGACCGAGCAGTTGCACGAGCTGGAGCGGACCGCCAGCCGCGCCCGCGGGATCGGGCTCGATGCCGGGGTCATCGGGCCGGCCGAGGCCCGGGTCCTGATGCCGGCGGCGTCCCCGAACGACCTCTTCGGCGCGGTCCACCTCGCGGGCGACGGGCATCTGGACCCCCACGGCGCCACGCACGCGGTCGCGGACGCCGCCCGCGCCCTGGGCGTTCGCATCCGGACCGGCGTGCGCGTGACGGGGTTCGAGCGATCCGCCCGCGGCGCCATCACGGGCGTCCTGACGGACGCCGGATCGATCGACACGGAGATCGTCGTGAACGCGGCCGGGATCTGGGCGCCGCGGATCGCCGCGATGGCCGGCACCTGGGTCCCGTCGACGCCCGTGGATCACCAGCACATCGCGCTCAAGGCCGTGCCCGGATCCGAGTTGCCCCGGGACATGCCCTGCTTTCGCGATCCGGACAACCTCGTGTACGGCAAGGCCGAACAGGGCGGCATGGTGTTCGGCGGGTATGAACTGGACCCGGTCTCGCGTTGGGAGGACGGCGTCCCGTGGGACCACGCCGCCCGGTCGCTGTCGCCGGACTACGAGCGCTTTGCGCCGCTCATGGCCGGGGCGATCCGTCGGTTCCCGTTCCTCGCCGATGCCGAGGCGATCCGCCTCGTCTGCCACCCGGATGCGATGACCCCCGACGCGAACCCGCTCCTCGGGCCGATGCCCGGCGTCCCAGGGTTCTGGATGGCGGCCGGGCTGTCACTGAACGGCTTCGGCGCCGGGGGCGGGATCGGCCGGGCGATCGCCGGCTGGATCACGACCGGCGATCCGGGGGTGGACATCGCGCCCTACCGCGCCTGGCGGTTCGCCGACACGTATCGCGACCCCACCTGGACGGCATCGCTCGCCCGCGAGACCTACGCGGACTACTACCGCCTGCGGTTCCCGTACGACGCGGACGAGGCCGGCCGCCCGCGACGGCTGTCGGCGCTCCATGGACGGATGCAGGACCTCGGGGCGGTCTTCGGCACCAAAGCGGGATGGGAACGCGCCGACCTGCTCCGGCCCGGCAGCGAGTGGCGCCGGGCGGGTCGGCTGCCGCGCGAGCGCGGCTGGGAGCGGCCCGACTGGTTCGAGCGGGTGGGGGAGGAGCATCGCGCCGTCCGCGAGCGGGCAGGGATCGTGGACCTCACCTCGTTCGGCAAGATCGAGGTCGCCGGACCCGACGCACTGGCGCTGCTGCAGCGCGTGTGTGCCAACGACGTCGATCGACCGGTCGGCGCGGCGGTCTACGGCCAGCTCCTCGACGAGCGCGGCGGGATGCTCGCGGACCTGACCGTCACCCGGCTCGCCGCCGATCGATTCCGGGTCATCACGGGCGCCGGCTCGCTGGCGGCGGACCTCGGCTGGATCCGGGCGAACGTCCGTGACGCCGATGCGGCCGTCGACATCCGGGACGTGACGGACCAGTTCACCGTCATCGGGCTGTGGGGCCCGCGGGCGCGCGACATCCTCGCGGCGGTGACCGTCGACGACGTCTCGAACGAGGGCCTCCCGCTCCGGACCGCTCGCGAGATCGCGATCGGATCCGCGGCGGTGCCGACGCTCGCCACACGGATCAGCTACGCCGGAGAGCTGGGCTGGGAGCTGACGATCGCCCGTGACTGGGCGGTCGCGGTCTGGGA
>CAYMTJ010000015.1:14580-26585 GCA_964393345.1 uncultured Anaerolineaceae bacterium
GAGAGCTGGGCTGGGAGCTGACGATCGCCCGTGACTGGGCGGTCGCGGTCTGGGACGCCCTGGTCGCGGCGGGTGCGCTGCTGGGGGTGGGGCTCGAGCCGATCGGCTATCGCGCGCTCGAATCCCTGCGCATCGAAAAGGGCTTCCGCTACTACGGGACCGATCTCACGCCGAACGACACGCCGTTCGAGGCCGGGCTCGGGGCGTTCGTCCGCGTCGCGAAGGGCGACTTCATCGGGCGATCGGCGGTCATCGCGACGCAGGGCGGGGGCGCCGCCGAGCCACGACGACGGCTTCGAACCCTTCTGATCGGTGGCGACGGATGGTTGCCGGTCTACGGCGGCGAGGCGGTCCGCCTCGATGGTCGCGTCGTGGGTCGACTCCGGTCGGCCGCGTTCGGGTACACGGTCGGACGGACGGTCGGCACGGCCTACCTCGACGCACAGGTGTCCGAGGGGGAGCCCATCGAGGTCGACGTCTTCGATCGCCGTGAGCCGGGCCAGGTCGCGGCCGATGTGCTGGTGGACCCCACCGGCGCACGCATGCGCGCGTAGCATCCGCACGATGCGACTCTTCAGGAAGGGCCAGAGCGGGACGAAGGTCTTCTACGCGACCGACGTGCACGGGTCGGAGCGGACCTGGAAGAAGTTCCTCAACGCGGCCAAGTTCTACAGCGCCGACGTCCTCGTCATGGGGGGCGACGTGATGGGCAAGCTGGCCATCCCGATCATCCGGGAGGCCGGGGGGACGCATCGAGCGACCGTCCACGGACGGGTCGAGCGCATGACGACCGATGCGGAGGTGGCGGCGGTCCGACGGTTGATCGGCGACCTCGGGTTCTACGACGTCGTGATGGACGAGGACGAGTACCGCGCCACCCAGGCCGATCCCGCCCTCGTCGAGCAACTCTTCGTCCGGCTCGCGACCGAGCGCGTGGCCGCCTGGATCGACCTCGCGGAGTCGCGGCTGGCGGGCACGGGCGTCAAGGTCTACGCCACCGGCGGCAACGACGACCTGACCGAGGTCATGGCGACGATGGACCGCCCGGACACCCAGGCGTTCGTGGCCTGCGAGGACCGCGCCGTCCCGCTCGACGACGACCACGTGATGATCAGCATGCCGTACGTGAACCCCACGCCCTGGAAGACGCCGCGAGAGGCCGAGGAGCCTGAATTGGCGACGCGGATCGCGGCGCTGGCCGAGCCCTTCGGCGACCACAGCCGCGTGATCTTCAACTTCCACGCCCCGCCAAAGGACTCGACGCTTGACACCTGTCCGATGCTCGATGCCACGACGGACCCGCCGAGCCAGGTGGTGCGCGGTGGACAGCCCGTCCTCTACGGCGCAGGGAGCGAGGCGATCCGGGCAGCCATCGAGCGGTATCAGCCGATGCTGGGTCTGCACGGCCACATCCACGAATCCCAGGCCGCGGCGCGTCTCGGTCAGACCGTCTGCGTCAATCCCGGCAGCGAGTACGGCGAGGGCGTGCTGCGCGGCTGCCTGATCACCATCGCGGCGGGGAAGGTCACCAGCTATCAGATGACCGCCGGCTGAGCGGCGGTCCCACCGAGACACTAGAGCGATCTCGCACAGGAGGTGGCATCGGAGAACGGTCCCAGGTGAACTGGCGGTCCGGAGGGAGGATCGCCGTCCGGCAGTCCCTGTAACGAGGAGATGGCATGGCGACGGCAACGGCGGTGCCCGAGGTCTTCGTGCGGAAGTCTTCGGGCCTGGTTCGCGTGATGTCCGCACGATCGGCGTTCGTCTACAACGTCCTGACGATGGGTCTGATCTTCCCGTGGACGTATCTGTGGGCCCCGGGGGCGCTCCCGGGCGGCCAGCTCGTGTGGGGGATCCTCCTGGCGATGGTGCTGGAGATCCCGATCGCGCTGGCGTACGTCTGGCTGTCAACGGCCCTCCCGAGGTCGGGCGGCGACTACGTGTTCCAGAGCCGCGTGCTCGGTGGCGGGATCGGCTTCACGCTGGTCTTCTCCGGGTTCGTCATCTGGATCCTGCAGTGGGTGGCGCTGTCAGGTTGGCTCGTGTCCAGCCTCGGGTTCGCCCCGCTCTTCCTCGGGCTCGGTGCCGCGACCGGGAGCGGCGGCCTCGTCGACCTCGGCTCATGGTTCACGACCGGCACCGGGATCGTCGTCACGAGCATCGCGAACGCGCTGCTGGCGATGCTGATCCTGACGTCGGGGTTCAAGAACTACGTCCGGCTCCAGCGGGTCATGTGGGTCGCGATCCTGCTGGCCTTCGGCACGATGCTGGTGGTCCTCGCGACGGTGGCCACGGCGGATGTGCCGGCCCGCCTCGATGCGTTCTCGGCGGCGATCGGCGGGTCCGCCACCTTCACGGCAGATGCCTTCGCCGCGGCCGAGGCCGGCGGCGTGGAGCTCAACCCGGCCTTCAGCCTCCTCGCGACACTGCTGATCGCCCCGATCGCGTGGACGTCGCTCCAGTGGGCGACCTACTCGGCCCAGCAGAACGGCGAGATCAAGTCGGCCGGCTCGTTCAAGGATCAGGCCTTCATCATCGTCGGCTCGCTGATCCTGACCGGCCTGCTGCTGGCGCTGCTCGCCGTGGTCCTCGAGCGGGCGATCGGCTCGCAGTTCCTGCTGATCGCCGGTGCCGGCTACTGGGGAGCGGCCGATGTCTCGCTGGCCGGCTCGTACCTGTGGCCGAACATGATCGCCACGGCGATCGCGAACAACCCGATCGTGACGATCATCATCGCCGCCGGGTTCATCCTCAACGGCCACCAGATCGTCCACAACTGCTACATCGGCATGACCCGGGTCATGGTCGCGATGAGCCTCGACCGCGTGCTCCCCGAGATGGTCAGCCGCGTGTCGGATCGGCTGCATACGCCGGTCAATGCCCACGTGATCTACTTCGTGGCCAGCCTGCCGGTCATCTACCTGTACAACAACTTCGTCAGCGTCGGTGCCGATGGCACGGAGACGACGTGGACCTCGCTCACGCTCGGCGTGACGTTCGCTTGCGGGTACGTCTTCGTCGGGACCGCGATCGCGGGTGCCTTGCTTCCCTTCCGGGCCAAGGCGCTCTACGACGCGTCCCCTGGGTCGTCCTACACGGTCGGCGGGTTCCCGCTCGTCACGATCGTCGGGACCATCGGCGCCATCGCTGGGGTGATCTTCCTGTTCCTGTTCCTGACCAATGAGTCGCTCGGACTCACCAGCGATCTCGCCTACCGCGTCGTGGGCGGCATCCTCGTCTTCGCGCTCGGCTGGTACCTCGTGACGTACTTCGTCCGCAAGCGGAGCGGGATCGACATCAACTACGCCTTCAAGGAGATCCCGCCAGAGTGACCCACCGGGTCCTCGCTCGTTGATCACCGACGGCCCGGGCACCGCCCGGGTCGTCCGATTCAGCCCGTCGCCGCGTCGCGCAGCCAGCCCTCGAACTGCGGGCCGTCGATGGCGGCGGCCGCGCGAGCCCAGCGCTCCTCGGCCCAGCCGCCGAAGTCGAAGTCGATCGTCGAGATGCGTGCCTGGATCGCCGCCCACAGCGTCCAGCCGACGTCGGACATGATCATCTGCAGCCGCATCCGCGCGAGCAGGGCAGGGGAGGCCGCTCCGAAGTAGGCGGCACACAGCTCCCTGATCTGGGCGTCGTCGTAGCCCAGCTCCTGGCACGTGTTGCCCAGCTCGAACGCGGGGTCGCCGTTCCCGCTGTACTCGTAGTCCACGATCCACAGCTGCTCCCCGTCGTCGAGGTAGTTCTCGGCGAGGAGGTCGTTGTGGCACGGCACGGTCGGCAGCGGGTGGGCGGCCAGCGCCGCGGCGATCCGCGGGATGGCCCACAGATGCTCGCGATAGCCCGCCGGGATGGGGATCTTCCGCTCGTCGACCACGGCAAGGTAGCGCGCGCTGAGTGGCACCATGTCGAAGTCGTCGCGGAACCGTGGTCCGGCATGGAGCCGCCGAAGGGCCGTCGCGATCCGCGTGGGCATCCCGGGCGCCCGAAGGGATTCATTGGACATCGTGCGCGCCTCGAGCCATTCGAGGGCGAACACGTCCCACGCCTCGATCACGGCCACGACACGTGGCGAGACCCCGGTGGTGGCCGCGGCCTGGGTGTTGTGCCGCTCGTTGGCCCGATCCACCGCCAGCAGCTCGGTGGACGCGCCCGGGATCCGCACGAAGTACGGCGTGCCGTCCACGACGACGCGATGGTTGGCGTTGGTCAGTCCCGACGTGATCGGCGCGTGCGCGACCGGGCGACCGGCCCACGCCGGGATCGCGGCGATGACGTCCTCGATCGTCGGCGATTCGCCGGACCGCTCGGTCATCGGATCGATGCGTCGCGGGTCTCGGATGGGTCGAGCCCGCGGAACCGGTCCGGGACGACGGATGCCCGATCCCCGCCGGCGGCGATGACGTCCGGCGGCAGGACGCCGTCACGTGTCAGGGAGACGACGGCCCGCGCGGCGCCCGATGAACTCATCATCCCCGAGCCTCCGAGGCCGGCGAACCACACGAACCCCTCGTCGAGCGGATCCGGGCCGATGACCATGACGCGATCCGGAGCGAACGTTCGGAGGCCTGCCCACGTCGCGTGCACGGATGTCACGGTCAGCGTCGTCGCGGTCTGGACGTGGTCGATGGCCGTGGCGACGTCGAGCATCTCCGGTCGCGGATCGCATGGCGTCGATGGCGTCTCGTCGGCCGGCGACGCCAGGAAGCCGCCGGCCTCGGGCTTCACGTAGAACCGCTCGTCCGTCCCGTGCAGCATCGGCCAACGCTCCTGGCCGAGGCCAGGGAGCGCCAGGAACGTGCAGACCGTTCGACGAAGCGGGCGCAGGCCGATCGGCGGAAGGCCGGCCATGGTCGCCACCTCGTCCGCCCAGGCGCCGGCGGCGTCCACGATCACCTCCGCCTCGACCGTCCCCGCGGGGGTGCGGAGGCGCCAGGCGCCGGTGGCCCGCTCGATGCCCTCGACGCGCGCCGAGGTCCGCAGCTCGCCGCCGCGCGCCCGAAGCGCTCGACGCGCGGCCGCCACCGATCCGGCGGCATCGATGTCCTGGATCCCCGGGTCGAAGACGGCGACCGCACATCGTTCGGGCCGGAGCGCGGGAAAGAGCTCGACCGCCTCGCGAGCGGTCAGTCGCGTACAGGTCGGGTCCAGGTACTCGTCGAAATCCGGCTCGTCCTCTGGCGCGGCCACGGCGAGCAGGCCACGCGGTGACAGCAGGGACCGGTCGCCGTCGGCGCCGCCGCCGCTTTCCAGCCACGCCCGGCTGGCCGCGGTGAAGGGCATGACGTGGGGCCCGCCGTAGTGCGGGAAGTAGAGCGAGGCACTGCGACCGGTGGTCTGTTGCGCCGGTCCATCGTCCGCCTCCAGCAGGAGCACGGACCGCTCCCGGGCGAACTCCGCGGCGACCATCAGGCCCGCGATGCCGGCGCCGATGACCGCGACGTCGACGCGCGTGACCGTCGACCCGTCAGCCACCCACGATCCTCCAGCCGTCCACGGGACAGAGGATGCGGCCTGCGGGATGCCGGGGGCAAGCCGTGGCGGCGCCGGCGGCCGGACGGACACCAACTTCCGGAGAACGGGTCCGCATACTTCGGGCATGCCCCGACGCTTCACATCGATGGCGTTCGCGCTCGAGACCGAGCGCCTGAGCCTTCGGTTGCGTGAGTCGGGCGACGCCCCGATGGTCCTGCAGATCCTCGGTGAGCACCCGGGCGGGACGACGGCTCGACTGGAGGAGATCGAGGATCGCCTGGCGCGGCAGGCCGCAGCCGCCCACGAGGCGGGTTTCGGCCTCCTCACGATCCGCCGCCGTCGTGACGGCGAGCCGATCGGATACTGCGGCCTGATCGTGGGGCGCGGCTCCTTCGACGAGCCGGAGATCGCGTACGAGGTCCTCGCAGCGCACCAGGGTCACGGCTACGCGACCGAAGCGGCCCGTGCCGTGGTCGACGCGGCGTTCCGGACGGGCCGACGTCGGCTGTGGTCGTCGGTGGGCGACTGGAACGTCGCCTCGCTGCGGGTCCTGGAGAAGATCGGGTTCCGTGCGAATCACACGGTCACCGGCGACGCCGGATCGATCGTGTTCATGGTGCTCGACGCCTGAGCGCCGGACGCACCATGCGACCTCGAACGCGAGACCGCTCGACGGGCGACCCATCGGCACCGCTACGCTCTCGGGTGGGGATCGGACACCGGAGGAGGATGCTGGGCGGATGGAACACGCGCGGGCGGTGATCATCGGCGGCGGCGTGGGCGGCACGTCGATCGCGTATCACCTCGCCGAACTCGGCTGGACCGACATCGTGCTCGTGGACCGTGCCGAGCTCACGTCCGGTTCGACGTTCCATTCGGCCGGGCTGGTCGGCCAGCTCCGCGGCTCGGTGACGCTGACCCGGATGATGATGTACGGCGCGGAGCTGTACCGGCGGCTCGCCACGGAGACCGGCACCGACCCATCGTGGCATGAGGTCGGATCGCTCCGCCTCGCCTCGTCGGTCGAGCGCTTCGAGGAACTGCGCCGCCAGGTGGGTTGGGCGCGGACGTTCGGCCTTCCGCTCGAGCTCATCGGTGCCGACGAGGCCCGGGCCCTGTTCCCGCTCATGTCGACCGACGGGGTCCTGGGCGCGATCTTCCTCCCGACCGACGGCTGGCTCGACCCTTCCGGGCTCGCGCAGGCCCTCGCTGCCGGCGCCCGTCGCCGGGGCGCGTCGGTCCGACCGCACCATCGCGTCGTCGCGATCGGGACGGACCGCGGCCGGGTCACCGGCGTCACCGTCGAGCATCGCGGGGAGCGCTCGGAGATCCGGGCGGAGGTCGTGGTCAACGCCGGCGGCATGTTCGCCCCGGAGATCGGCCGGATGGTCGGCGTGACTGTGCCGATCATCCCCATGGCGCACCAGTACCTCTTCACCGAGCCGATCGAGGGGGTCCATCCGGGGCTCCCGCAGCTCCGCGACCCGGACAACCTCGTGTACTTCCGCGAGGAGGTCGGCGGGCTGTGCATGGGCGGCTACGAGCGAGACCCGGCACCGTGGGCGCTCGACGGCGTCCCGGCGGACTTCAACGGCAAGCTCCTCGCGCCCGACATGGACCGCTTCGAGCCGATCATGGAGGGCGCGATCCGCCGCGTTCCGGCGATGGCCGACGCGGGGGTCAGTCGCGTCATCAACGGGCCCGAGGCATTCACGCCCGACAACGAGTTCATCCTCGGCGAATCCGAGGTGGGTGGGTTCTTCGTCGCCGCCGGGTTCTCGGCGCACGGGATCGCGGGTGCTGGCGGGATCGGGCGCCAGATGGCCACATGGATCGTGGATGGCCAGCCCGAACTCGACCTCTGGAAGATGGACATCCGACGCTTCGGCCCGGCCTATCGATCCCAGGCGCATACGCTCGCGCGCTCCATCGAGAACTACGCCACCTACTACGACATCCACTACCCGAACGAGGAGCGCCAGAGCGGCCGCCCGTTGCGCACCGCGCCCACGTACGAGATCCTCCAGGGGCTTGGAGCGAGCTTCGGTGAGAAGTCCGGCTGGGAACGGCCGAACTGGTTCGAGTCGAACGCTCCCGCCGGCGACCAGGACCTCCGGCCCCGGGGATGGGCCGGCCACCACTGGTCGCCCGCCATCGGCGCCGAGGCGATCGCCACCAGGTCGGCGGCCGGACTGTTCGACGAGAGCTCGTTCGCGAAACTGGAGATCTCGGGCTCGGGCGCCCTGGCCTTCCTCGAGCACGTGTGCGCCAACCGCATCGAGCGCCCCGTCGGGTCGATCGTCTACACCCAGCTGCTCGACGCGCGCGGCGGGATCCAGGCGGACCTGACGGTCACCCGAACCGGCGAGGCGACGTTCCTGCTGGTCACCGGGACGGCGGTCGGGAACCACGACGCCTCGTGGCTGCGCCAGCACCTCCCGGCGGACGGATCCGTCACGATCCGCGACATCACGGCGGGACGGGTGTGCTTCGGCCTGTGGGGCCCGCGGGCCCGGGACATCCTCGGGTCCGTCACGCGCGACGACGTCTCGAACGCCGGCTTCCCGTACCTCACCGCGCGCGAGATCAGCGTCGGCGCTGCTCCCGTCCTCGCGCTCCGCGTCACCTACGTCGGGGAGCTCGGCTGGGAGCTGTACGCCAACGCGGATTACGGGCGGTCGTTATGGACGACGCTGTGGGAGGCGGGACGGGCGCACGGGATGGTCGCGGCAGGCTATCGCGCGATCGACGCGCTCCGCCTCGAGAAGGGCTACCGGGTCTGGTCGAGCGACATCACCCCCGACGAGACGCCGTACGACGCCGGGCTCGGGTTCGCCGTGGCCCTCGACAAGGAACCCGAGTTCATCGGACGCGACGCGCTCGTCGCGGCGAAGGCCGCCGGGTCCCGCAAGCGGCTGCGCTGCCTCGTGCTCGACGATCCGCGCTCCGTCTGCCTCGGCAACGAACCGGTCCGGCTCGACGGCGCGGTGGTGGGTCGGGTCACCTCGGGCGGGTACGGCTTTGCCGTGGAGCGCTCCATCGCGTATGCCTACCTGCCGCCGGACGCCGCGATCGGGACGCGAGGGGAGGTGGATGTGTTCGGCGAGTGGGTCGGGTTCGAGGTCGCTCGCGAGCCGCTCTATGACCCGGCCGGCGAACGGATCAAGGCATGACCGGGCCTGCCTACGGGTCCGAGTGGTCGGCCGGTCTGCGGCGCGGGAGCGACACCGAGCTGCGCGGCTGGCTCGACGTCGCGATGGCGGCGTGCGACGAGGCCGACGTGGTGGCCCGGCGACACTTCCGCCGGGACCTGACCATCGACGCGAAGCCGGATCGCACGTTCGTGACCCAGGCGGACACCGCGATCGAATCCATGATCCGCGGCCGACTCCTCGACGCGTTCCCGGATCACGGGCTGGTCGGCGAGGAGTACGGCACCGAAGCCGGCGACGCGTCAGTCCGCTGGTACATCGACCCGATCGACGGCACGCACAACTACATCCGGGGTGTGCCGTTGTTCGGCACGTTGCTCGCCGTCGAGCGGGATGGGGAGCTCCAGGCGGCGGTCATCTCCGCACCGGCGCTCGACGAGCGCTGGTGGGCCTGGCGAGCCGGGGGTGCGTGGGCTCGAAACCGTGGCGAATCACCACGGCACATCACCGTGTCGCGCGTCCGCGCGATCGAGGACGCGCAGGTCCTCTACGCATCCGGGCACGACCTCGTCGACTCCGGGCGAGCGCCCGGGTTCGAGTCGCTCATCCGCTCGGCCTGGCGGGACCGCGGATTCGGCGACTTCTGGGGATACACCCTCCTGGCGGAGGGTGCGGCAGAGGCCATGGTCGAGGTCGGGCTCAGCGCCTGGGACGCGGCAGCGCCGATGCTCCTCGTCGAGGAGGCGGGCGGGCGGGCGACGGACTTCGAAGGCCGTCGCGTGCTCGACAGCGGGTCCTTCCTGGCGACGAACGGACACCTCCATGACGAGGTCCTCGGGCGGCTGCTCACTCGGCCGTGAGACGGTGGTCCGGGTGGTGCTGGCCAGGTGCCGTCGCGATGTTCTGCGCCCTGATCCTTCGTGGAGGTTCGGGCGGAGGTTCCGAGTCCGGTCGCGCGGAGGTTCGTGCCCGTCGCCGTGCCATCGCGACGGTCCGGGCCCTGTGCCGTGACGCCGCGAACCTTCCTCGTGCGACGCGCGGTCGCAACGTGCCACTTGTGTCAGATGTCACTGGCATGAGCGATCGTCATCTGTGTCCGCGCCGCCGCCCGCGATCCGTGCGCGCCGCACGGGACCATTCCTGACGATCGCGTCCGGGAAGCGGCAGGTGACGGCCGACCGGTGACGAGTGCTCGGGTGAGTGGCATCTGCTGGTTTCCGGCCGGGCGACACATGGCTCCGGGCAGGCCACACGTGGCTCCGGGCAGGCGACACGTCG
The DNA here is from genome assembly GCA_964393345.1 of uncultured Anaerolineaceae bacterium. GTDB lineage: Bacteria > Chloroflexota > Limnocylindria > Limnocylindrales > CSP1-4 > SPCO01. Next base: position 24,486 of record CAYMTJ010000015.1, read on the forward strand.
CTTCCGCGCAGGCCACGCATGGGTGGTCGCCGATGGCCGCCCTCACTTCAGGGCCAGATGGCCCCACGGAGCAGGCCAAGCGGCCATGGGTTCGTACCGCGCCCGGGGCGATGATGGCAGCGTGAAGGAGGTCCGCCGATGACCATGCATCCCCGCGCCCGTCCCGTCGGTCCCGCCACGGTCTGGATCGATCGCGATCAGGCGATCATCACGATGCTCGACGACGACGGCGGCCACCGCATCGAACGGCTTGGTCGTGGACCGGGGGAGCCCGAACAGGCGTTCGACGCCCGAACGGTGGACGAGGTGCTGGACCGGGATCAGGTCATCGTGGCCGGACCGGTCTTCGCCCGCACCGCGTTCGAGCGTGTGTACTCGGCGATGACCAGGCGACCGGACCGGCTCGTGGACGTGGAGCCCTGGATCGACGCGGCCGACGTGGCCGACACCCCGGCGAGACGACGCTGAGCCGCGCGCCGCGCTCACCGGGCTCCACGAGCCTGCCGCGCCCTCCGGACTCCCCTCGCTCCCCGAGTCCTCCGCGCTCGCCGCGGCTCGTCAGCCCGGACGAGGCCGTCGCGTCGATCGAATCCGGGCAGCAGGTCTACATCCAGTGCGCGGCCGCGGCCCCGTCCGAACTCCTCGATGCCCTCGTCCGACGAGCCCCGGAGCTCCGCGATGTCGGCATGATCCACCTCCACCTGGAGGGCCCCGGTCCGCACCTCGCGCCGGAGATGGCGACGCACTTCCGACATCGGGCGCTGTTCGTCGGTCCGAACGCGCGCCAGGCCGTGGCCGACGGTCGTGCCGACTATGTCCCGGTCTTCCTCTCCGATGTCCCGCGTCTGTTCGAGACCCGTGCGGTCCCGATCGACACGGTCCTGATCAACGTGACCCCACCCGATGCGCACGGCTACTGCTCGCTCGGCGTCTCGGTGGAGGCGGTGCACGCCGCGATCCGCGCGTCGCGCACGGTCGTGGCCCAGTTCAACGCGGCCATGCCGAGAACGCTCGGCGAGAGCTTCGTCCATATCAGCGACATCGATGTGGCGACCGAGGTCGACGTGCCCCCGTATACGGTCGAGCCGGGTCCCGTCGGGCCCGTCGAGCGACGGATCGGCGAGTTCGTGGCCGACCTGGTCCCGAGCGGGGCGACGCTCCAACTCGGGATCGGCGCGATCCCGGCCGCCACGGCCCTGGCACTTCGCGACAAGCGCGACCTCGGGGTGCACACGGAGATGTTCTCCGACAGCGTGGTCGATCTCGTCGAGGCCGGGGCGATCACCGGCGAGCGCAAGGAGCGCAACCGCGAGAAGATCGTCACCGCGTTCGTCCTCGGCTCCCCGCGCGTCTACGACTTCGTTCGCGACAACCCCATGGTCGAGATGCGCGCGGTCGACTTCACGAACGACACGCAGGTCATCCGGTCGTTCGAGATGATGGTCGCGATCAACTCCGCGATCGAGGTCGACCTGACCGGCCAGGTCGTCGCCGATTCGATCGGATCGCGGATCTACAGCGGCGTCGGCGGCCAGATGGACTTCATCCGCGGCGCCGCCCTGGCCGAGCGTGGTCAGGCCATCATCGCCCTGCCCTCGACGGCGCGCGATGGCTCGCTGTCGCGCATCGTGTCCACCCTGCGCGATGGGGCGGGCGTGGTGACCACGAGAGCCCACGCCAGGACGGTGGTGACCGAGTGGGGCGTCGCCGAACTCTTCGGCCGCAGCCTGCGCGAACGGGCCCTGGCACTCATCGCGATCGCGCACCCGGACCATCGCGACCACCTCGCCTCGGACGCCCGGCGCATGGGTCTCGTCTAGGGTTCGCGGAGGCGGTGCTGGCCGCTGCAAGCCGATGCCGCCTCTGTCGTCGCGGCCTGTCGCGTGCCGCGATCACCGTGGCCCGCGATCAGCATGGCGCGCGATCCGTGCCCGCGATCAGCATGGCGCGCGATCCGTTCCCGCGATCAGCATGGCGCGCGATCCGTGCCCGCGATCAGCATGGCGCGCGATCCGTGCCCGCGATCAGCATGGCGCGCGATCCGTGCCCGCGATCAGCATGGCGCGCGATCCGTGCCCGCGATCAGCATGGCGCGCGATC
>CAYMTJ010000015.1:26685-32630 GCA_964393345.1 uncultured Anaerolineaceae bacterium
ATCAGCATGGCGCGCGATCCGTGCCCGCGATCAGCATGGCGCGCGATCCGTGCCCATCCCCGTCAGATGCCAGTCAGGTGAGCACTCGTCACCGACCGGGTGACGCGTCGGGCCGGCTCGTGCGTCGCTCGGCTGCCCGAAGCCGGCGACTGTGTCCTCACCGCAGCATCTGGCTGGAATGCGGCGACGAGTGCTCGGGTGATGACCATCTGCCGGAAACCCCGCGGCTCGCCGAACGCCGCGGCCCGGAATTCGCGCGGCCCGGGGACCCGGCGGCGCCCGCGAACCCCGCGGCGCCCGCGAACACCGCGCGGCCCAGAACCCCGAACGGCCCGGGAACCCCGCGGCCCGGGAACCCCGCGGCCCGGGAACCCCGCGATCCCGCGGCCCGGGCTCAGGCGCCGGCGGCCGCCAGTGACTCGTCGAGGATCGCGAGCGCCTGATCGACCTCGGTCGCGGTCGTCACGAGCGGCGGGATGATCCGGATGACGTTCACGTAGGTCCCGGCGGTCAGGACGATGAGCTTCCGGGCGAGGGCTTCGGCCTGGATCCGTTTCGTCAGGTCCGGGTCCGGCGTCCGCCCATCGCCGACCCCTGGCTTGACCAGCTCGATCGCCACCATGAGGCCGAGCCCGCGCGCGTCACCGATGGACCGATACCGGCCCGCCAGCGTCCGCAACCCGGAGAGGAACTGCTCCCCACGCGCCCGGGCGTTCGCGACGAGCCCTTCGTCCTCGATCACGTCGAGGGTGGCGTTCGCCGCCGCGCACGACACGACGTTCCCGCCGTACGTGCCGCCGTGCGTCCCCGGCTTCCAGGCCGCCATGAGCTCCTGGCGGGCCAGGATCCCCGACAGGGGCAGCCCCGACGCGATCCCCTTGGCCATCACGAGGATGTCCGGCTCCACCCCCCAGTGCTGGACGGCGAACATCTCGCCGGTCCGCCCGAACCCGGTCTGGACCTCGTCGGCGATCAGCAGGATCCCGTGCTCGCGCGTGATCTCGCGCAGACGGGGCAGGAACCCGGGCGGCGGGACGATGTAGCCACCTTCGCCCAGGACGGGCTCGAGGATGACCGCGGCCACCCGGTCCGGATAGATGAACTGATGGAACGTCAGGTCCAGCTGGGCTTCCCAGTCACAGGTACACGCCTCCGGTGCGTGTGAACCGCCGGCGGCGCGGTAGCAGTAGGGATAGGCGGTGTGATAGACGGACCCGGGCAAGGGTTCGAACGCCCCGCGGTACACGTCCTTCGCCGTCGTGAGCGCCATCGTCTGCGCGGTCCGGCCGTGGTAGCCGTAACGGAACGCCAGGACGGCCGGTCGACCGGTCGCGACGCGAGCGAGCTTCACCGACGCTTCCACGGCCTCCGCGCCCGAGTTCGACAGGAAGGCCTGCCAGGGGCCGCCGGGGAGCACGGTCCGAAGGCGGTCGTACAGACGCAGCCCCGGTTCGTGGTACAGGATGTTCTGCTGGCCATGCAGCAGTTTCGCGGCCTGTGCCGCCACCGCGGCCGACACACGCGGGTGGGCATGGCCGGTATTGGTGACCCCGATCCCGGACGAGTAGTCCAGGTAGCGGTCGCCGTCGCGCGTGATCAGCCAGGAGCCCTCCCCGCGGTCGACGTCGAGGTTCGTGATGCGTCCCCACACCGGCGGGACCACGGCGTGGTCGGGCAACGGCCTCCCGGTGGCGGCGGTGATCGGAGCGTCGGCGGTGTCGACCATGGTGTCCGTCCTTCCGGGAGAGGGCGCGACCGCTAGGACCGCGCGTCGTGTCGCGCGGATCGGCCCTGCATCACGGTCGAAAGCACGACGAGCGACACGGAGCCGACGAAGATGATCGTCCCGATGACGTGGACCTGCGGCGGCAGATTGTTGCGGATCGCGGCCCAGATCCAGAGCGGGAAGGTCGATTCCTTGCCGGCCGAGAACTGGGTGATGACGAAGTCGTCGATGGACAGGCTGAACGCGAGCAGTGCGGCGGCCGCGATGCCCGGCAGGATCAACGGGAAGGTGACCTTCCAGAACGTGGTCCAGCCGTTCGCCCCGAGGTCCATCGCCGCCTCCTCGAGGTGGCGCGGGAACCCCTGCATCCGGGCCCGGACCGTCACGACGACGTAGCTGATATTGAACATGACGTGGGCGATGAGGATCGTCTGCAGGCCGAGCGGGAAGAAGAACCCGCCCGTGAACGTCTTGAACGGCTCCTGCGCCGTGCCGACGAACAGCGTCAGCAGGCTGGCGCCCATGACGATCTCGGGGGTCGCCATCGGGATGAAGATGAACGTGTTCGTAGCACCCTTGCCGCCGAACTCGTAGCGGGTCAGCGCGAGGCCGATCAAGGTCCCGAGGATCGTGGCGATGATCGTCGCGATGAACGAGATGATCAAGCTGTTCGCGAGCGCGCCCGCGAGACCCGGCCGGCCGAGCGGATTCAGCCACGCATCGAGGCTCAGTTCTCCCCACACGAAGTTGAAACGGCCCGGCGGATCATTGAACGAGAACAGGATCATGACCCCGATCGGCAGCATCAGGTAGGCGAGGGCCCCGCCCGCGAAGATCGGGAGCAGCCAGCGGTCGACCGCCTTCCAGAAGCGGCCCTCCGGTCGGGCGGCGCGAACGGCGTCGGCCGTCACCGATGCGGCCATCAGCCGCGCCCGCCCGTAAGCTCGTCGGTGCCCAGCGCCCGGGCGTAGACGAAGATCGCCACGAGGATCGCCGCCATGAGCAGGAACGAGATCGCGGCGGCCGTCGGATAGTCGTTCTGGGCAAGGAACCGGTTCTGGATGACGTTGCCGATCATCTGGGTCTTCGGGTTGCCGAGCAGTTCCGCGTTCACGTAGTCGCCGACGATGGGGATGAAGACCAGGATCGACCCGGCAAAGACCCCGGACAGGCTGAGCGGGAAGACGACGCGGACGAAGCTCTCGCTGACGAGGAAGCCGCCCACGACGGCACCGATGGCCGCGCCGATCCCGCCGGCGACGAGGATCGCGACGACGCCCGAGGCGTCCACGGTCGCGTAGCCGAAGCCGATGACCATGAAGGTCAGGAGGACGGCCCCGACGATCCCGCCGATCACGTAGCCGCCGGGTCGCCACGGACCGGCGTACAGGTCCTTGGCGGCCTCCACCAGGCGGCGGTCGATCTTCTCGATGGACACGTAGGCGGGCAGCACGAAGAACGGCAGGTACTGGTAGGTCAGGCCCGACACCACCGCGAGGGGCGTCCCGAGCACGCTGAAGTTGTCCGGCACGATCCCGAGCCCGTCGCGCACGATGGCCAGGAACGGCCCGTCATTGCCGAGGATGATCCGCCAGCTGATCGTCCTGATCAGGAAGCTGGTGAAGAACGGCGCGATGACCAGGAAGAGCAGCAGGCTCTTGTAGCGACCGCCGCGGACGGCGATCCCGTAGGCGAGGGGATAGCCGATCAGGAAGCACAAGAGCGTCGCCAGCCCGCCGAAGACGAGCGAGTTGCGGATGTTGTCCGGGAACGCCGTCAACGCGTTGACGTAGTTGCCGAACGCCCACGTGAATTCGAAGCCGCTGGTGATCGACCCGGTCGAGAGCGACGTGACGAGCATCTGGATGTTCGGGACGACGAAGAAGACGATCAGCCAGAGGAGGCCCGGGGCCATGAGCGCCCAGGGGATGAGCCAGCGCCGGCTCCGATGGTCGCGGGGCGCGGCCGCGCTCGCCATCTAGACGCCCGTCAGGTCGGCGAACAGCTCGTTCACGATCTGCTCGGTGGCCTCGTCCCAGGTGGGTTGCGGGTGCTGCTTCGCCACCACGTCCGGCGGCGGGAAGAGCAGCGGGTTCGAGCCGGCCTCCGGGTCGAGCGCGGTGATCGCCTCGGCGACCCCGTCGACCGGGCTGATGTAGTAGACGTAGTTGGCGATCGCCGCGGCCCGGTCCACGTCGTAGACCCAGTTCATCATGAGTTCGGCGGTGTACTTGTTGGCGGCACCCTTGGGGATCAGCATGTTGTCCGTCCAGATCATCGATCCCTCCTCGGGAAAGACGAACCGGTCGTCCTCGCCGCCGGACGACGCGAGATCCCCGGACCACACGATGGCCACCCACGTGTCACCGCTGCCGAAGTCCTGCAGGTACTCGTTCCCGGTGAAGTTCCGGATGTGGCCCGAGTCGACGAACGTCTTGACGTAGTCATGGACGACCTGCGCGTCGTCGGCGGTCATCTCCTCCGCGGGCGTCTCCGAGGCGAGCCCCAGGCCCTGCATCCCGAGGTGGATCAGTGGAAAGGTGTCTCGGGCCTCCGTCAGCAGGGACACCTTGCCCGCGAATGCCGGGTCGAACAGGTCCGCGACCTTGGTCAGGTCCCGGCCGGTGGACTTGATGTTGTAGCCGATGCCGGTGGCCCCCGACTGCCACGGGTAGTGGTAGCGCATGTCCGGATCCCAGACGAGGCCGCGCAGGGCCGGCCGGAGGTTGGCCACGCAGTTGGGCACGTTCGCTGGGTCGATCTCCTCGCACCAGCCCAGCGCCACGACCTTGGCCGCCATCCAGTCGGTGAGCACCATGATGTCCCAGCCCGTGTCGACGTCCGCGTCGAGCTGGGGTCGGATCGTGGCGATGAATGACTCGTTGTCCTCGATCTTCGCGTTCGCGTAGTTGACCTCGACGCCGTACTCGGCCTTGAACGACTCGATCGTCGGCGACGTGACCTCGTCGTCCCCCACATCGATGTAGGCGTCCCAGTTCGCGAAGTCGAGTGGGCCGGTGGCGACCAACGGTCCGGTGCTGGCGGCCGCCGATGGCGCGGATGACGGTGCCGCCGAACCGCCCGACGTCGGCGATGCGCTTGGCGGGGTCGAGGCCGCGGGCCGACCGGACGTCGCGGCGATGAAGCCCACCAGCCCGACCCCGACGATGGCCGCGCCACCGATCAGGAAGTTCCGGCGCGAGGTCGTCGCGGCCGCGGGCATGGGCGCCGCATCCGACGCCGACGCCGTCGCGCGAACGACATCTGGCGGCGGCGACCCGCCGGCCTCGACCGCGAACGTGTGATCGGGCGACCAGGTGAGCCGCACCTCCTCGCCAGGCCGCCACAGCTCCGCGCGAGTGGCGCGATCCATGTTCTGCTCGTAGACGGTGACCGTGCCGCCGCCCCGGGTCTCCACCAGGTAGCTCGTCGAGACCCCGATGTAGGACGCGTCGATGATCGTCCCGAGCAGCCGGTTCGCGCCGTCGGGGACCGCGTCGGTCGTCTCGTGGAGCCGGATCTTCTCCGGTCGGACGCCGATCTCGTAGGCGCTCAGTCCCTCGGTCAGTGAGGCCGGCACCCGGACCGCCGAGCCGTCCGGGAGGCGCCCGACGGCGTAGGCGCCGTCGATGCCGTCCGGCGTGGTCGAGATGAGGTTGCTGACGCCCAGGAACCCGGCGACGAAGCGCGTCCGGGGACGCTCGTACAGGCTGGCCGGGTCGGCGAGCTGTTCGTATCGGCCTTTGTTCATCACCGCGATGCGATCGGACATCGTCATCGCTTCTTCCTGGTCGTGCGTGACGAAGATGAAGGTGATCCCCACCTCCTGCTGGATCCGCTTGAGCTCGACCTGCATCTGCTTGCGGAGCTTGAGGTCAAGGGCGCCCAGGGGTTCGTCGAGGAGCAGCACGGACGGCCGATTGATCAGGGCGCGCGCGAGGGCGACGCGCTGCTGCTGACCACCCGACAGCTGGGTCGGCTTGCGACCACCGAACCCGGGCAGCTCGACCAGCTCGAGCATGTCGTTCACGCGGCTCTGGATCTCGCTCGCCTCGACGCGGGAACGGCGCAGGCCGAAGGCGTCGATGATTTCTGACTTCGGATCGGAAAGGAGCGTCACTTCGACCGATTTTTCGGCGGCGAGTTTCTTCTGCTTGTCGGCGGCGTCATAGCTGACGAAGACGACCGACAGGCCGCGCTGTTCAAATTCGGCGCGCGC
>CAYMTJ010000015.1:32640-50738 GCA_964393345.1 uncultured Anaerolineaceae bacterium
ATCGTCAGGTGCGGGAACAGGGCGTAGTTCTGGAAGACCGTGTTGACGTGCCGCTTGTAGGGAGGGAGCCACGTGACGTCCTGGCCCTTGAGCTCGATGAGTCCGGAGGTCGGCTCCTCGAACCCGCCGATCATCCTGAGCGTGGTGGTCTTCCCGCAGCCCGACGGCCCGAGCAGCGTGAAGAACTCGCCGGACTCGACCTCCAGGTTGATGTGGTCGACCACGACCGTCGCGCCGTAGCGCTTGACGACATCGACGAGCCTGACATCGACGGTAGGCACGTTCGTTCGCACTCCCTCGGCGCGAGATGCGGAGCCGCGACCAGCGGTTCCGAGCGGTCGCCGCGTCCCTCGTCTGACGACCGCGATGGGCACCTTCTCGGAGGGCCCGGTTGGGCGCGAGGATAGGGTCGCGTCGAGCGGGGTGTCAAGGAACATGACGGGTGGTCCCGCGGTACGACATCCCCGCTCGGTCCATCGCTGGATCGATCGCATCCGAGGCGATCCGGACGCCCGGGGTACGATATCGACGCCACGACCGTCAGAACACTTCGAAGGGATCCGATCGCCCATGCTGGCCCTCACCGAAAGCGCCGTCATCGACGCCTTGCGCGCCGTCCAGGAGCCCGAGCTGGGGCGCGACATCATCACCCTCGACATGGTCAAGGGCGTCGCGATCGATGGGCGCTCCGTGGCCTTCACGATCGAGCTGACCACGCCGGCCTGCCCCCTCAAGGACGAGATCGAGGGCAACGTGCGGCAGGTGCTCGGCGGGATCGGGGCCGATACCGTCGAGATCACCTGGGGCGCGATGGTCCGACGCGCCCAGCCGCGTCAGGCGGAGCAACTCCTGCCGGGCGTCAAGAACGTCATCGCGGTGGCCTCGGGCAAGGGTGGCGTCGGCAAGAGCACGGTCAGCGTCAACCTGGCTGTCGCACTCGCCCAGGCGGGTGCGTCCGTCGGCCTGCTCGATGCCGACATCACCGGGCCCAATATCCCGATGATGATGGGCCTCGAGGGCCAGCCGAAGGCGACCGAGAACAACAAGATCGGCCCGCTCGAGCGCCACGGCGTCAAGTGCATCTCTATCCAGTTCTTCGTTCCCGAGGGCCAGCCCATCGTGTGGCGCGGCCCGCTCGTGGGCGGGGCGATCCAGCAGTTCCTGCGCGACGTGGAGTGGGGGGACCTCGATTATCTGGTCATCGACCTTCCGCCCGGGACCTCGGACGCGCAGCTCACCCTCGCGCAGGCCGTCCCGATCTCCGGGGCCGTCCTGGTCACGACCCCGCAGGAGGTCGCGCTCTCGGACGTGGCCAAGGCCCTGGCGATGTTCAAGCGCATGAGCGTGCCCATCCTGGGACTCGTCGAGAACATGTCCGCCTTCGCCTGCCCGCACTGTGGCGAGCTCACCGAGATCTTCGGGCGAGGCGGGGGCGAGCGGTTCGCCGCGGAGCACGGGCTGGACTTCCTCGGGGCCGTGCCCCTGGATGTCACCGTGCGACAGGGTGGGGACGTGGGCGTGCCCGCGGTCGCGCAGCGCGAGCCCGGACCGGCTGCCCGGGCTCTGAGCGCTCTTGCAGGGGCCGTCGCGGCGCGGATGAGCGTGCGCGCGGCGCAGGCCGCCGATCGACCCCTGTTGTCGATCTCCTAGCCCGCGCCCTCGGCCACCGCCGGCTCGCTGACCGGCGACACGGTGACGGTCGCGCCGGCGACCGCCGGCCTGATCCATGCTCCGGCGACGGCCGCCATCGCTTCGATCTCGTCCCGCCGGTCCGGCGGGTAATGGACGATGAGCGCCGAGCGAACGCCGGCGGCCTCGGCCATCTCGATCGCCTCCTCCGGCGTGAGGTGTCCGCGTTCGACGTCGTCGTGCGTGGTCGACCGAAGGGCCGCCTCGATCAGGAGCAGGTCCGCGCCGCGGATCGCGTCCACGACGCTGTCGCTCGGACCCGTGTCGCCCGTGTACGCCAGCCGGGCGCCGTCGGGCGCCTCGACGACGACCCCGAAGGCCGGGACGTAGTGACGTCCCCGGACGAAGCGGATGCGCAGCGGACCGACGTGCAGCTCCTGCCCGGGCTCGTACTCCTGGACGTCGTAGGCGGCGTCGAAGAAGCCGGGCCGCTCCGAGATCGCGGTCGCGAGCGCGTCGAGATTCTTCCGGCCGCCGGGTGGCAGGTGGACGGGGAGTCGGCGTGGCGTCGGCTCACCCCAGGCGAACAGGTAGCGCATCCCGGCGAGGTCGAGGTAGTGATCCGCGTGCATGTGACCGATCACGACCGCGTCCAGCGAGGTCGGGTCGAGCAGGCGCTCGAGCCGCCGGACGACGCCCTGGCCGGCATCGAGCAGGACGGCCGTGTCGCCCCACTCGACGAGGAACCCGGCCGCGGGCCACTCGGGATGCGGTGCCGCCGAGCTGCATCCGAGGACGGTCAGGCGAAGGCGTGGTCCGACGTCAGGGCTCATTCGCGCAATGCTAGACGGCGCGAGGCCATGACACGCGACGCTCGGCCGACGCCGCCGCTGTCGCGTGGACGACACCCCCCCGACCGGGCCCTACGGATCGCGCAGGGTCTCCAGCAGGATGGAGGCGGCCGACAGGGCCGCGCGGAGGCGGCCGTTCGCGCCGTCGAGGAAGACGACGCGATGCTCGAGGGCGGTGCCGCGAGGCGTCGCGATTCGGACGTCGACGTCCGAATCGCCGCCCCTCGATCGCACGCGCAGGGCGAGGCCCACGCTGGCCCCCGCGTCGCTCCTGATCCGTTCGGCGTGGGCTTCGAGGTCTCCATCGTCGGATGCGCGTGCCTCCGCGCGGATGAGCCACGGGACGTCGCCGAGCAGCGCCGAGAGCCGGGCCCCGGCCGCGATCTCGGTGATGGCCAGGGTCCAGCCGACCGCATCGAGGCGCGCGCCGATCGCCTCGGACCAGGTCGTGGTCCCGGTCGCCCAGACATGGGAGCCCAGCCGCTCGACCACGACCGCCGCCGCGCGCTCCACCATCGCGTCGGCCGATTCGGTGCCGTCACCGATCGCCGAGATCCGGACGTCCACGGCTTCGGCGCGAGCGTAGGTCGCGATCTCCGGGTTCGCCGTGCGGAGCAGCGCCTCGCCGAGGATGTCCGCCACCTGGGATTCCCCGATGCCCGCGAGCCGGTACGTCCGCGACGCCGTGTCGCCACCCAGCCCGCGATCGGCGAACCGCGGCAGCACGTGGTCGGCCCACATCGGTCGCATCTCGCGGGGCGGACCAGGCATAGCCACGATGAGTCCGCCATCCGGGCGCTGGACGAACCAGCCGGGCGCGGTCCCGTTCGGGTTGGGCAGGGCGGTGGCGGAGGGGATCAGCCACGCCTGCTTGAGGTTCATCTCGGGGAACGGCATCTTCCGTCTGGCCCACAGCGCCCGAAGCCACGCTTCGAGCTCCGCGTCGACGGCCGGCGTCTCGCCGCAGGCTGCCGCGATGGCTTCGCGGGTCAGGTCGTCGGGTGTCGGCCCGAGACCACCGGTGGACACGACCACGTCGGCACGCTCCAGACCGGCGCGGAACGCCTCGGTCACGATGTCGAGGCGGTCGGGGAGCGCGGTGATCCGGCGGACGTCGACCCCGAGGTCGGTGAGCGCCCGCGCGAGTTCACCGGCGTTGGTGTCGCGCGTCTCGCCTGCCGTCAACTCGGTGCCGATGCTCAGGAGCTCGGCGCTGAGCAAGCGTCGCTGGGTCGCGTCTCCTGCCATGGGGCCAGCCTAGCGGTCCGCTGCAGGCCGCGTTCGGTGACGGTCCGGGCCGTCCCGTGACGGGGGGTGGGGGAGGGCGCTGCTATCATCGAACCATCCATCCGACGCGCCTGCGCCACCCGGAGTCCACCCTGGACGAGAAACCACCGCCTTCGAGCGACCACGCCGAGACCCCGCCGACGGGGCGGCCGGTGCCGCCTCCGCCCGGGATCCGGGCCCAGTTCGGGTCCACCAAGGGCGCCGCACGCCGCCTCGCCATGGCCCACGTCGATCTCGCCAAGGCCGAGGTCGCCGAGATCGGCGGGCGTATCGCCCGTGCCGCAGCGCTCATCGGGGCCGCGATCGGGCTCCTGATCATGGTCTCCATCCTGCTCATCGTCGGGTCGTCGCTGTTCCTCGGGGAGTGGCTCCTCGGCTCGATCGGCTGGGGTGTCCTCCACGGCACGCTCGCGTTCCTGGCGGTCGCGCTGGCCTGCGTCGTCGCCGCCGTCGGTGTCGCCGCGCGCCGGATCGGCGTGGCATTCCTGGCGGCCCTGGCCATCGCGGCCCTCGTGGCCATCCTCCTCGCGTTCGCGCTCCCGAACCGCCTGTATGCCTCGATCGGTGACGCCGCGGGTCCGGGCATCGAGGCGGGCGTCCGGCCGCTCGTGGTCGGCGTCGTGCTGGTGGGCGTGATCGGGCTCGTCATCGGCATCATCGGAGCGATCCGGGCCCGGGCCTCGGTCGTGGGCGCCGGCGTGGGCGGTCTCATCGGCGGCGCCGTGGTCGGCGCGCTGACCGCGGTCCACTTCCAGCCACAGGTCGGCGCCGGGATCGGCATCACGGTCGGGTACCTCGCCTGGATGGGCATCCTGGGGAGCGATGTCGCCCGGACCGGCATCGACACCGAGGGCCTCAAGGCCCGCTTCTATCCCACCCAGACCATCGAGACCAGCAAGGAGACCCTCGAGTGGCTTCAGAAACGGATGCCGCCCGGGATCGGGTGATCGCCGCACGAGCCGAACTGGCGGAGGAGCTCCAGGTCATGGAGGCGTCGGCCAGGGCCGCCGTGGACATCCCTGCCCGGATCAAGCGCAGCCCCGCGAAAGCCGCCGCCGTCGCGGGCGGGGCCGGCTTCCTGGTGCTCAAGGGTCCGCAGCGGCTGTTCGGCGCCGTGCGCCGGGCGGTCCGTGGACCGGCGGCGGACATGCCCCGGTCGATGCTGCCCGACGAGGTCGAGAAGACCCTACGCAAGCTCGGGCCCGATGGGGACGCGGTCCGAGGCGCGCTCGAACGCGACTTCGCGGACTACGCGAAGCAGTCGGCCAAGGAGCGCGCGGGGCTGCGCCGGACGCTGCTGATGTCCGTCGGCGCGCCACTGCTGACCCGGGGCGCGAAGACGGCGGCTGAGCTGCTGCTCAAGCCGGATCCCGACGGGTTCGCCGCGCGCCTGGCGGAGGTCCGCGAGCGCGCCGAGCACGAGCTCGACAAGCTTCTGCCGCGCAGCGACGAGACGCCCACCGACGACGAGTCGACGACCGCCGGCGCCTGAGATCACCCGTTCGGACTCGCGAGCATCGGCTTCGCTTCCCGGCCGCGGGCGCCGACGACTAGACTCGCCAACGGGTCGGCGCCGCCGATCGCCCGGGCCAGTGGTGGAATGGCAGACACGGCAGCCTTAGGAGCTGCTTCCGTTCGCGGAGTGGAGGTTCGAATCCTCTCTGGCCCACCAGCGCTCGAAACGCCAGAACCCTGAGGAAGCATCGATGACCTGGTCGACGATGGTCGACGCTCCGAGCCCGTCCGCCATCCTGTCCGATCTGCGACGACTGCTGCCCTCGCGCCGCGACTACGACGGCGCGACCCAGACCTGGCGGTCCGACGTGATGGCCGGGGTCACCGTCGCGATCGTCGCGCTCCCGCTGGCGCTCGCCTTCGGGATCACGACCGGTCTGGGGGCGGCCGCCGGCGTGACGACCGCGATCGTCGCCGGTGCGGTCGCCGCGGTGTTCGGTGGCTCGAACGTCCAGGTCTCGGGACCGACCGGGGCGATGGCCGCCGTGCTCGTCCCGATCGTCCATCGCTACGGGCCGGACGCCGTCATCGTGCTCGGGGTCATGGCCGGTCTGCTGGTCATCGCCGGTGCCGTCCTCCGGGTCGGGCGGTATGTGGCGTTCGTGCCGTGGCCCGTGGTCGAGGGCTTCACCGTCGGCATCGCGATCATCATCGCCCTCCAGCAGTTGCCATCGCTCCTTGGCGTCGAGGCGCCGACCGGCGACAACAGCCTCGTCGTCGCGTTTCGGACGCTCGACGAAGCGCGGAGCAGCGGCCAGCTCGGTCCTCTGCTGATCACGGCCATCGTCGCGTTGACGATGGTCACGCTGCCGCGCCTGATGCGCCGCGTCCCCCCGTCGCTGGTGGCGGTCGTCGTGGCGACCGTCGTCGCGGAGACGGTGCTCACGAGCGTTGCGCGGATCGGGGCCCTCCCGGCTGGGCTGGCCTCGCCGAGCCTGCCGGTCGTCTCGCTGGCCCAGGTCAGCTCGCTGTTCGCCGCTGCGGTCGCCGTCGCCGTCCTCGTGGCGCTGGAGAGCCTCCTGTCGGCCCGCGTGGCGGATGGCATGGTCGACACGACGCGCCACGACCCCGACCGCGAGTTGCTGGGTCAGGGTCTCGCGAACGTCCTTGCGCCGCTCTTCGGGGGGATGCCGGCCACCGGAGCGATCGCGCGGACGGCCGTCAACGTCCGGTCCGGAGCGCGGACGCGGCTGGCGTCGCTCACGCATGCGGTGGTACTCGTCGCGATCATCGGCGTCGGCGGGTCACTCGTCGGGCGGATCCCGCTCGCCGCGCTGGCCGGGGTGCTGATCGTGACGGCGTTCCGGATGGTGGATGTCCGGAACGTCCGCTCCATCCTGCACGCGACCCGACGCGATGCGACGGTCCTGATCGTGACCGCGATCCTCACGGTCGGGTTCGACCTCATCCTGGCGGTGGAGGTCGGGATCGCCGTCGCGGCCATCCTGGCGCTCCGCGCGGTCGCGATGACGGCTGAGGCCATCCCCGAGCCCATCAGCGCGCGTGGGACCGACGACCCCGTGGACGCCGAACAGGAGGCCAGCCTTCTTGGGGACCGGATCCTGACGTACCGGCTCGACGGCGCGTTGTTCTTCGGGGCGTCGCAGCGGTTCCTGTCCGAACTGACGGCGGTGACCGACGTGGCCGTCGTCATCCTGCGCATGCCGCAGCTCCAGGTCCTCGACGCCACCGGGGCCCAGGCGCTCGGCGACATCATCACCGAGCTCGAGGGCCGCGGGATCACCGTCCTGCTCAAGGGCCCCCGGCCGTTGCACCTCAAGGTGATGCGCGCCGTGGGGACGCTCGATCGGCTGGCCCACGAGCAGCATGTCTTCGCCACGCTCGATGCGGCGGTCGCGCACGCGCGCGAGCACCTCGACGCGGCCCGGTCTCCCGCCTGACCGGGCCGCCCTGGCCGGCCGCCGGCCTTCGCACGGCGGTCGCCCCTATACTCTCCCGGCGATGCAGATCACCTCGACCCCGGCGCCCAACTCCACCGTCCTGCTCGAGATCGAGCTCCCCACGGAACGGCTCGACAAGGCCATCCGCGAGGCGGTGCCCCACCTCTCGCGCCGGACGCGCGTGCCCGGGTTTCGTCCGGGCAAGGCGCCCCGAGCCGTCCTCGAGCGCGCGCTCGGACCGGGTGCGGTCCTCGACCATGCCGTCGAGCATCTCGTCGAGGTCGCCTACCGGGAGGCGCTCGTCAAGGAGGATCTGCTCCCCCTGACGAACGCGGACGTCGAGGTCGTCCAGGCCGAGGAGGGCAAGCCGCTCGTCTTCAAGGCGACCGTCCAGGTCCGCCCGGAGGTCGTCCTCGGTGACTACAAGGGGTTCAACTTCAGCCCGTCGATCGAGACCATCGACGACGCGCGGGTCGACAAAGTGATCGAGGAGCTGCGCGATCAGAACGCCACGCTCACCGCGGTCGAGGACCGTGGCGCGCAGGACGGCGACTACGCGGTCATCGCGTTCGTCGGGACGCGCGACGGGACGCCGTTCGAGGGCGGGACGACCGAGCGCATGCCGCTCATCCTCGGACAGGAGCGGCTGATCCCCGGGTTCGAGGCGCACCTGCTCGGGCTCAAGACCGGGGAGTCCACGTCCTTCGAGATCACGTTCCCCGACGATTACGGCGAGCCGGAACTCGCGGGTCAGACAGTGACGTTCGCGGTCGACGTCAAGGAGCTGCGCGAGAAGGTCCTGCCCGACGTCGACGACGACTTCGTCGCGCTCCTCGGTGACTTCGCCGGTGTCGAGGCGCTTCGGGCGGACATCCGCCGCCGGCTCGAGGCGAACGCGCTCGATCGAGCCCGGCATGACTTCGCCGACCGGATCATCGAATACGCCGTCGCGAACGCCACGCTCGAGCTCCCGGAGATCCTCGTCGACCAGGAGGTCGAGGTGATGCACGACGAGTTCCGCGGCACCCTGGCGCGCCAGGGCATCACCGAGGAGGCGTACCTCAAAGTCGTCGAGAAGACCGAGTCGGACATGCACGCCGAGTTCCGACCG
The DNA here is from genome assembly GCA_964393345.1 of uncultured Anaerolineaceae bacterium. Classification (GTDB taxonomy): domain Bacteria; phylum Chloroflexota; class Limnocylindria; order Limnocylindrales; family CSP1-4; genus SPCO01. The sequence goes on from CAYMTJ010000015.1 coordinate 40,935, forward strand.
GGTGCCGAGAAGCGGGTCAAGACCCTGCTCGTGCTCTCCAAGGTGGCCGACGCCGAGGGCCTGACGGTCCCGGACAGCGATGTCGACGCGGAGATCGCCCGTGGGCGCGAGCGCTACGCGTCGGACCCGAAGCTCATGGGCTACTTCGAGTCCGAGCGCGGTCGAAGCTTCATCCGGAGCACCATCCGGCGCAGTCGCGTCGTCGAGACGCTGATCGACGCCTGGCTGGCGGCGCATCCGGACCACCCGGCCCTGCCGCACATCGAGGACGCACCGGCCATGATGGCCGACGGGCAGGTCGAGGCGAACGCCGCGATCGACGCGACCGATCCAGGCTCCGTCCTCGCCGACGAGCCGGCGCCCGCCGGCTGAGCGCGCGGGTGATCCACCGATCCCAGCAGGTCACCGACAAGGAGAGGCCGACGATGCTCGTCCCCATGGTCATCGAGTCATCCAGTCGAGGCGAACGGGCCTACGACATCTATTCCCGGCTCCTGCGCGAGCGGATCATCTTCCTGGGTGACGCCATCGAGGACCATCTGGCCAACCTCGTGATCGCCCAGCTGCTGTTCCTGGAATCGGAGGATCCCGAGAAGGACATCAGCCTCTACATCAACTCGCCCGGCGGCCAGGTGACATCGGGCCTCGCCATCTACGACACGATGCAGTACCTGCGAGCGCCGGTCAGCACGATCTGCATCGGCATGGCCGCCTCGATGGCCGCGGTCCTGCTGTCGGCCGGGGCGAAGGGCAAGCGCTATGCGCTCCCCAACAGCCGGATCATGATCCACCAGGGGTCCGGGGGCTTCCGGGGGAACGCTCCGGACGCGGTCCTGCAGATGCGGGAATGGGAGCATCTGGTCAAGGTCAACACGGAGATCCTGGCTCGTCACACGGGTCAGCCGATCGAGCGCGTGGTCAAGGACACGGACCGCGACCACTTCATGAGTCCCGATGAGGCCAAGGACTATGGCATCATCGACGCGGTCTACGCGGTAGAGAACAGTTCTCTCATCGCGCAGGCGCACGACGTCGGTCGCGCCGGCGGCGAGGGGTCCGCGGTCGCCGAGGAGGCATCCGAGCCGGCACCGGGGCCGACGCCGAAGAAGTCGAAGGAAACGTAGGGGCAGCCAGGCACGTGACGACGAGCAGCAGCACCAAGGGACCCAAGGTCCCGTACCGGTGCTCCTTCTGCGGGAAGAGCCAGGAGCAGGTTCGCAAGCTCATCGCGGGGCAGGGGGTCTACATCTGCGATGAGTGCATCAACCTGTGCCAGGAGATCATCGAAGAGGAGCTGCTCGAGACGCCGCGTCCGAAGTCCGCGGCCACGAAGCTCCCGAACCCGCACCAGATCAAGGACGCGCTCGACCAGTACGTGATCAGCCAGGAGCGGGCCAAGAAGGTCCTGTCCGTGGCGGTCTACAACCACTACAAGCGGGTCAACGCCGGCCATCAGGTCGACGAGGTCGAGCTGCAGAAGTCGAACGTCCTGCTCGTCGGTCCCACCGGGTCGGGCAAGACGTTGCTCGCCCAGACGCTCGCCCGCGTCCTCGACGTCCCGTTCTGCATCGCCGACGCGACATCGCTGACGGAGGCCGGCTACGTCGGCGAGGACGTCGAGAACATCCTGCTGCGCCTCATCCAGGCCGCCGACTTCGACGTGACCCGGGCGCAGCGGGGGATCATCTACATCGACGAGATCGACAAGATCGCGCGCAAGGCGGACAACCCGTCGATCACGCGCGACGTCTCGGGCGAGGGCGTCCAGCAGGCGCTCCTCAAGATCCTCGAGGGAACGGTCGCATCGGTGCCGCCCCAGGGTGGACGCAAGCACCCGCACCAGGAGTTCCTGACGATCGACACGACGAACATCCTCTTCATCTGCGGTGGTGCGTTCGCCGGGCTCGACAAGATCGTCGCCCGCCGGATCGGCAAGAACGCCGTCGGGTTCGGCGCCGAGATGCGCTCGAAGGCCTCCGAGGAGTCCTCCGAGCTGCTCGGCCAGGTCATGCCCGAGGATCTCGTCAACTTCGGGCTCATCCCGGAGTTCATCGGGCGCCTCCCCGTCGTCTCCGACGTCCACCAGCTTCGCCGCGACGACCTCGTCCAGATCCTCACCGAGCCGAAGAACGCGCTCGTCCGGCAGTACCAGCGCTTCTTCGGCTACGACTCGATCGAGCTGCACTTCACCGACGACGCGCTCTGGGAGATCGCCGACAAGGCGCTCGACCGGGAGACCGGCGCGCGCGGGTTGCGGTCGATCATCGAGAGCGCGCTCCTCGACGTGATGTTCGAGCTCCCCTCGCGCAAGGACGTCTCGAAGTGCGTGATCACACGCGAGACGATCGCGAAGGGCCAGCGTCCGACCCTCGTCACGCAGGGCGTGGCCGAGGAGGACGAAGGGCTCGACGCCGCCGCCGGCATCTGACACGGGCAGCTCGCGCAGACGCGAGCCGCCAACCGAGCAGGCTGGCGCGGTTCCGCCAGGCCGAGTGCCGGGTCGCCTCTAGACTTCGCCGCCTGATGGAACCCCTCTACCGCCCTGACGGAGTCGAGCAGCGCTGGCAGGAGACGTGGGAGTCCGAGGGGCTCTACGCGGCGGGCGCCGGCCGCCGCCGTCCCGAGACGTACGTGATCGCGATCCCCCCGCCGAACGTGACGGGCAGCCTCCACATGGGGCACGCGCTGAACGGCTCGCTCCAGGACGTCCTCATCCGCTGGCACCGGATGCAGGGATACGACACGCTCTGGCAGCCGGGGTACGACCATGCCGGGATCGCGACCCAGAACGTCGTCGAGAAGCAGCTCGTCGCCGAGGGAACCTCACGGCAGGAGGTGGGGCGCGACGCGTTCCTCGAGCGCACCTGGGTGTGGCTCGAACAGACGGGCAAGACGATCTTCAGCCAATTCCGCCGTCTCGGCGCCTCCGTCGACTATTCGCGCGAGCGGTTCACGATGGACGACGGCTACATCGACGCGGTGATGACGTTCTTCGTCAGGCTCTACGAGCGAGGGTGGATCTACGAGGCCGACCGGATCGTCAACTGGTGCCCGCACCACCAGACCGCGATCTCCGACCTCGAGGTCGAGCACGTCGACATGGACGACATGCTCACCTACGTCCGCTACCCGCTCGTCGACGGGACGGGCTCGCTCACCGTCGCGACGGCGCGGCCGGCGACGATCCTCGCGGACATGGCTGTCGCCGTGCACCCCGATGACGAGCGCTACGCGGGGCTGATCGGCAAGGAGGTCGTCGTCCCCGTCGTCGGTCGCCACGTGCCGATCGTCGCCGACGCGCGGGTCGAGCCTGAGTTCGGCACGGGCGCGCTCAAGATCACCCCGGGGCACGACCCGAAGGACTTCGACATCGCCCGCGATACCCAGATCACGGGGCCCGAGACGCCGCCGATCTCGGTCATCCACGGCGACGGCACGATCGATGCGACGGTCGGCGGGCAGTTCGAGGGGCTTACCCAAGCGGAGGCCGAGAAGGAGATCCTCGCCTGGCTCCGTGAGCACGACCAGCTCGAGAGGCGGGAGAACTACCGCCACTCGGTCGGGACCTGCGAGCGCTGCCACACGCGCATCGAGCCGCTCGTGACGAAGCAGTGGTGGTGCGAGATGGCAGGGCTTGCAGCGCCCGCGATCGAGGCGCTCCGCGACCGGCGCGTGCGCTTCCACCCAGAGAGCCAGCACCGGTTCGCGATCGACTCGCTCGAGAGCGCACCTGACTGGTGCCTCTCGCGGCAGCTGTGGTGGGGGCATCAGCTTCCGCTGTGGACGTGCCTCGGCGGTCACGTCACCGTCACCTGGCCGGCGCCCGACGGCTGCGCGACGTGTGGCTCAGAGGAGCTCGAGCGGCACTCGGACGTGCTCGACACGTGGTTCTCGTCGGCGCTCTGGCCGTTCGCGACCCTCGGCTGGCCGAACGAGACGCCGGAGCTCGACCGCTACTACCCCGGCGACGTCAACTCGACGGCGCGGGAGATCATCCGCCTGTGGGAGAACCGGATGATCTTCTCCGGGCTGTTCCTGATGGGCGATATCCCGTTCACCGACGTGATCATCCACTCGACGGTGCTCGCACCCGACGGGCGGCGGATGTCGAAGAGCCTCGGAACGGGGATCGACCCGATGGAGCCGATCGCCGAGCATGGGGCGGACGCGACCCGTTACGGTCTGCTCAAGATCTCCTCGACGCAGGACGTGCGGTTCTCGTACGGCGCGATCGAGGAGGGCCGGCGGCTTGCGAACAAGCTCTGGAACGTCTCGCGGCTGATCCTCCAAAACGCCGATCACGTGACCCCGACGCTCCGCCCCCACGCGCTCGAGGAACGCTGGATCCTCGCGCGGATCGACTCGGTTCGCGCCGAGGTCGAGGAGGCGTGGGGGAGGTTCGACTTCTCGACCGCGACGAACGCGCTCTACCACCTCACGTTCGACGACTTCTGCGACTGGTACGCCGAGGCGATCAAGCCTCGACTCTACGACCACGAGAAGGACGCGACCGCGACCGCGCTGGCGGCTCTCGAGCGGCTGCTCGCGCTCCTGCATCCGGTCGTCCCGCACGTCACCGAGGAGATCTGGTCGCACCTCCCGAACCGGCGCGCCCGGCTGATCGTCTCCCCGTGGCCCGAGCCGGATCCAGCCCACGCCGGCGCGCTCGGCGCGCTCGACCGCGTCCAGGCGGCCGCGCAGACGTTCAGGCGGAGCGCCGTCGTCGTCGAGCTCGAGTCGGACGACGAACGGCGCATCTTCCAGGCGGTTGTCCGCCCAGAGCGCCACAAGGGCGGCGGCGACGTCGAGGCCGAGCGAGCCAGACTCCTCAAGGAGATCGCCCGGTCGGAGGGGATGCTCGCGAACGAGCGGTTCGTCGCGAACGCGCCGGCCGACGTGGTCGCCGCAGAGCACGAGAAGCTCGAGCGGTACCGCACCGAGCTCGCCTCGCTCACCCCGGCGTCCTCCTCGTCGTAGGGGAGGGGCTTGCCCCTCCTCCCGAGCCAATCCCCGAGCTTGCGCATCCGATGACGCCGAACATCGCCTGGCTGGCGGGGCTGTCACCGTGGCCGACCGACGGGTTCGGGCTCGACCGCATGCGTCGGCTCCTCGCACTTCTCGGCGAGCCGCAGAAGCGGGTTCCCGCGATTCACGTGGTGGGGACGAACGGCAAGACGACCGCGACCCGGACGATCGAGGCCGCGCTCGTCCGGGAGGGATTGCTCGTCGGCGCAACGGTTTCGCCCCACGTTCGGGCGTGGTCGGAGCGGATCACGGTCGGGGGAACCGATGTCGACCTCGAGCGTGCTCTCGGCCGGGTCCGCGAGGCTGCAGAGTCCGCCTCCGCGACGCAGTTCGAGACGATCACGGCCGCCGCGCTTGCCGAGTTCGCTGCCGTCTCGGTGGACGCCGCCGTCGTCGAAGCGGGTCTCGGCGGCCGTCACGACGCGACGAACGTGCTCGAGACAAGGGTCGTGCTGTTGACGAACGTTTCGCTCGAGCACACCGACGTGCTCGGCGACACCGTCGGTGCGATCGCGACCGAGAAGCTCGCGGTCGCACGCCCCGGCGCGCTCGTCGTCCTACCCGAGCAGGTGTTCGCCCAGTGGCTTCCGGTCGGGGCGAAGTGGCGCCTCGGCGGCGCCCAGGAGACGGTCGAGGCGTTCCTCGGTCGTCGGGTGCCTCCGGTGGGACGCGCGGCCGTGCCGGGCCGACTCGAGCGCCGGCGCGATGAGGTCCGGGACGGTGCGCACACTCCAGACGGTGTGCGGTGGCTTGCAGCGCAACTCGGGAACGAGAAGTTCGGTTCGCTCTGCGTCGCGATGGTCGGCGGAAAGGACGTCGGGCTGATGCTCGACCTCCTGCGCGGCTTCGCGGACACGATCGTCGCGACCACCTCGTCGAGTGCTCGCGCGATTCCGGCCGACGAGCTCGCCGCGCACGCCCGCCACCGCTTCGCACACGTCGAGGCGGTGCCCGACCCCGTTGCCGCGCTCGCGCGAGCCCATCAGCTCGGCGAGCCCGTCCTCGTCACCGGCTCGCTCTACCACCTTGCCGACCTCGCCGCCGCCGAGGCCGACGAATGAGCCGGATGAAGGAGCGGCTCTCGGTTCTCGGCTTCGCGCTCGCGCTGCTCACGGTGATTCTCGGGACCGCGTTCGCCCTCGGGTATATCCTCGGACGACTCATCCTCTGATGCAGAACCTCGCCTCCATCCTCCCGCTCGGCTCGACCTGGGACGTCGCCCGCAACGTGACGATCTTCCTCGCCGTCGTGTTCTGGCTCGCGACCGCCTACTGGGTCTTCAAGGACGCGCGTCGGCGGATCGCCGACCCGTGGCTCGTCGGGATCGCGACGCTGCTCGGCCTGCTGCCGCCGTTCCTCGGCCCGCTCGTCTACATGCTCTTCCGTCCGCCCGAGTACCTCGACGACGTGCGGGAGCGCGAGCTCGAGATTCGCGCGATGGAGGATCGTTTCGCCGACGACCTCCACTGCCCGGTGTGCCGCGGCAAGGTCGATTCCTCGTTCGTGGTCTGCCCGGTGTGCACCACCAGGCTCCGGCAGTCATGCTCGTCGTGCAACGCGCCGCTCGAGGCGATCTGGCAGGCGTGCCCGTACTGCGCCACGCCCGCGTCGACCGCCGCCTACGCGGACGACGAGATCCGGCATCCAGTGCCGGGCCGCCCGCGCGAGCGCGGCTGAACGACCCGCGCCTGTCGGTTGCACGAGCCGCGGTTCCGGGGACATCCCAGGACGTCGCCTGTGCGGGTCGTGGTCGGCCATCTGTGACTACCCTGCCGCCATGGCTACCGAAACCACACTCGTCCTCGTGAAACCCGACGGCGTCCGCCGCGCACTCTGCGGCGAGGTCGTCTCCCGCTTCGAACGACGCGGCTACGAGCTTCGCGGCGCTCGTCTCCTGAAGCTCTCGAAGGCGCTCGCGCAACAGCACTACGCCGAGCACAAGGGCAAGCCGTTCTTCGGCGAGCTCGTCTCGTTCATCACCTCTGGCCCGGTGCTCGCGCTCGCCGTCCGCGGCGAGGATGCGATCGCAGGCGTCCGGACGATGATGGGCGCGACACACCCGTCGAACGCTGCCCCCGGCACGATCCGTGGCGACTTCGCGACCGAGCTGTCGGAGAACATCGTGCACGGCTCCGACTCCCGCGCGAGCGCAAAGCGCGAGCTGTCGCTGTTCTTCCCCGACGGACTCGTCTGATCTCACGGGTGTGGCCGGCCTTCGGGCCGGCCATGCCTAGGATGCTGACGATGGCGGAGCTCTCCGACGACGCAAGGCGGAACCGCGAGAGCTGGACGGAGGCGAACGCGGACCACACCGACGCCGAGGCGTCTGGCGCCTGGTCGCAGACCGAGATCACGTGGGGCGTGTTCAGCGTTCCCGAGGTGGGGCTCGACACGCTCGGGGACGTCTCGGGGCTCGACGTCGTCGAGCTCGGTTGCGGCACCGCCTACGTCTCGGCCTGGCTTGCCCGGCGAGGTGCCCGCCCGGTCGGTGTCGACGTCACCCCGGCCCAGCTGGCGACGGCGAGGCGCTGTCAGGAAGAGTTCGGGCTCGACTTTCCACTCATCGAGGCGAGCGCCGAGGCGGTGCCGCTGCCGGACGAGAGCTTCGACCTCGCGGTCTCCGAGTACGGCGCGAGCATCTGGTGTGACCCTGAGCTGTGGCTGCCCGAGGCCTTCAGGCTCCTTCGGCCGGGTGGGAGGCTCTGGTTTCTCCGCAACACACCGCTCTCGATCATGTGCTCGACCGATGAAGGGCCGCCGACCGAGACGCTCCAGATGCCGCAGCGGGGGCTCGGTCGGCTCGAGTGGCCCGGCGAGATCGGGGTCGAGTGGCAGGTGCCCCACGGCGAGCTCGTTCGTCTGCTTCGCCGCCTCGGGTTCGAGATCCTCGATCTCGTCGAGCTGTATGCACCCGAGGCTGCGGTCGACCACCCGTACTACGTGAGCTTCTCGGCAGAGTGGGCGAGGAAGTGGCCCGCAGAGGAGATCTGGGTCGCCCGGAAGCGAGCGTGACGCGGTGACGGGCGCCGGTCTCGATGTCGTCACCGGAGCGTTTTCCTACACCGGGCGAGCGATCGCGACGGAGCTGCTCGCCCGCGGACGGAGGGTGCGGACGCTGTCACGCCGACCTGCAGACCCGGGCGAGCCGCTTTCAGCATCGCTCGAGGTCGAGCCCCTCTGGTTCGACGGAGCGCTCGCGAGACGGCTCGAGGGTGCGGAAACCCTCTACATCACGTACTGGGTGCGCTACGACCACGGGCCGACGACGTTTGCGCGCGCGGTCGAGAACACAGGCCTCCTGCTCGATGCGGCCCGAACGGCGGGCATTCGCCGCGTCGTTCACCTGAGTGTCGCCAACGCCGACGCGACCATGCGCTACCCCTACTTTCGTGGCAAGACCGAGACCGAGCGGCTCGTCCGCGACTCCGGGCTCGAGTTCGCGATCGTGCGCCCGACGCTCACGTTCGGTGACGGCGACATCCTGCTCAACAACATCGCCTGGGCGCTGCGCCGGCTGCCGGTGTTCCTTGTCCCCGACGGCGGCGAGTACCACGTACAGCCGGTTTCGGTCGCCGACGTCGCCCGGATCGCCGTCGACCTCGGAGTCGAGACGGAGAGCGTCACCGTCGACGCCGCTGGACCGGGGCGGCTGTCGTATCGCGAGCTCGTCGACCGGCTGAAGCACGCGGTCGGGGGCCGGGCGCGCCTCGTCGAAGCGCCACTCGAGCTCTCGCTCACAGTCGCCAGGATCGCCGGCTTCCTCCTGCGCGATGTCGTCGTCACCCGAGATGAGCTCGAGTCGTTGCGCGACGGGCTCCTCGTCTCCGTCGAACCGCCCCTCGGCGCAGACTCACTCGGCGACTGGCTCGCCACGGCGGGGCCGACGCTCGGACGGCGGTATGCCTCGGAGCTGCACCGGAACTTCCGCGACCATGTCTGAGCTCGTCCTCGCCTCGACATCGCCTCAACGACGCGCGATCCTCGACCAGCTGCGGATCCCGTTCTCGGTCGTCGCCCCGGAGTACGTCGAGCACGACCCACCCGATGCCGAGCCGGTTGCGCTCGTCCGTGAGCACGCGCTCGGAAAGGCCCGGAGCGTGCACCGTGACGGCGCGTGGACGCTCGGGGTCGACACGACGGTTCACCTCGATGGACGGGTCTTCGGGAAGGCGGCTGACCCGATCGAGGCAACCGCGATGCTCCGCACGCTCGCGGGCAAGACACACGACGTCGTCAGCGGCGTCTGTCTTCTCGGGCCGTCCGTGGAGCGCGTCGAGACCGCGACGACCCGCGTCACGTTCCGGCGTCTTTCGCCCCGGACGGTCGCAGACTACGTCGCGACCGGCGAGTGGGAGGGCCGAGCAGGTGCCTATGCGATCCAGGGGCTCGGCGCTCGCCTTGTCGCGAGCGTCACCGGTGACTATCTGAACGTCGTCGGGCTCCCCGCCGCCCTTCTCCTCGACCTGCTCGAGCAGCACTTCGCTGCGCCTCTCGGCGGCTGACGCTCGCGCCGACCGCATCTTGATCGCCCGGAACCCCGTCACGCCCGTCTGAGCTCTCGAGACTCGCGGCGCGTCGCGAAACCTCCCTGCAAACGACGCGTAGCTACACTCCGGTGCCCGTGGGCATGTTCCGCTCGATGACAGGGTTCGGCGGCCGCGACATGGCGGTCGACCTCGGTACGGCCAACACGCTCGTGTACGTGCGTGGTCGTGGGATCGTGCTCTCGGAGCCGTCGGTGGTGGCGTTGAGCACGACGACGATCTCGGCCGTCCAGCC
>CAYMTJ010000016.1:0-49128 GCA_964393345.1 uncultured Anaerolineaceae bacterium
GCGCCGGGCGGGCCGGCCTGGACGAGCCTGGGGTTCGAGACGCCGCGGACGTCCTGACGAGTCCGAACGCGGTCCAACCCGACCACGACAGTCCACCAGGCTGGGAATCCTGCATCGCGAGGGTGGCCGGCCGCTGCGGAAGCCGCCCACGCACGAACTGATGCCTCCCAGGCCGTAAGACCTGTCTCGGCGGGCCGTGCGGCCGCGCCCTGCCGACTTCAAGCAGGTTTCCCGGTCCACCAGGCTGGTTCGAGCGAACCCCGCGACGTCTCGGGTCGGTATCACCGCCGCGCTGCGACGTCTCGCGTCGGTGTCACCGCCGCGCTGCGACGTCACGGGCCGGTGGGGCCGAGCCCCGCGACATCCTAGTCGCGTCGACCGCGGGGTCGGGCCTCTTCCTTCGCCGGCCGGGGCTCGTGCCCGGGTCGTGGCGGGTTCGGCCGCGTGCCCGGCGCCATGTCCGGTCGCTTCGCGATCGGGCCGCGCGCCTTGATGGCCTCGAGGTTGGCCGCGAACGCCTTGGCCGTCGCGGCGGGGATGCTGCCGACCCAGGCGGCCTGGATCTCGGCGATTCGCGCGCTCTCCGCCGCCCGGCGGTCGCGCTCGGCCTTGGAATGCTTCGCCATCGTGTCCCTTCTGGTCGGCAAGCCGGCGGGGGAGACCCGCGTCCTGGCGCTCGACGGGCCTCAGTCTACGGGACGCGCCCTCCGAGGGCCCGGCACGACGGGACCGTCAGCGCAGGGACCACGTGAAGAGGACGTCCTCGGCGCGGTCGGCCCGCCGGCAGAACGCCACGACCTGACCGGCCAGCTCGCGGATCCACGGCTTCTCGTCACGCGACAGTTCGCCGAGCTCGGCCTCCACCAGGTCGATCCATCGCCCGGCGATCGCGTCGATCGCGGTGTCCGGCAACCGGGCGACGGAGGTGACCCAGGTCGGGTCGATGCGCTCGATCGTCCGATCCGGACCGGCGTCCTCCGGCGCCCCGAGATCGAGGCGGGCGTCGAGCAGGTCGGTGGGGTCGTCCTGGCCGGTGACGGTCCGGGCCGCCTCGGAGAACAGGTCCAGCCACGTGGGATCGAGGCCGCCGCCGAGCGACAGGTGGGCCGTGAACCGGTCGCGATCATCGAGGGCGACGAGGTCGTCGAGCCCGATCACGAGCAGGATCTCGCTGGCGTTCCCGGCCACGAGATCCATCCGTGCACCCATCAGCCACGGTACCCGGCATCGCGCAGCAGGGCCGGGAGCTCCGTCGGGGAGCCGGCGACGCGGAACCCGGCCGCCTCGAGCGCGGTCACCTTCGACGCAGCCGTCCCGGCGCCCCCCGAGATGATCGCTCCGGCGTGGCCCATGCGCTTGCCCTCCGGCGCGGTGCGACCGGCGATGAACGCCACCTTGGGGACGTCGCGGAGGTGCTCGGCCGCCCACGTCGCCGCGGTCTCTTCCGCCGCACCGCCGATCTCGCCGATGAGCACGATCGCCTCGGTCTCCGCGTCGGCGGCGAACAGCTGGAGGACATCGAGGAACGTGGTCCCGATGATCGGGTCGCCGCCGATCCCGACGCAGGTCGACTGGCCGAGGCCGGCGTCCGTCATCGCCTGGACCGCCTCGTAGGTGAGCGTCCCCGAACGCGACACGACCCCGACCCGGCCCTCGCGGTGGACGGATCCGGGGATGATCCCGACCTTGGCGCGTCCCGGCGACGTGGCCCCGGGGCAGTTCGGGCCGATCAGCCGGGCGCCAAGCGAGCGGACCATCTCGACCGCCGGGATCATGTCCAGGGCGGGGATCCCCTCGGTGATGCAGAAGATCGTCTCGATGCCGGCCGAGGCCGCCTCCATCACGGCGTCGGGGGCCCCACCCGCCGGCACGAAGATGCAGGACGTGTTCGCTCCGTGCTCGCGGACGGCCTCGGCGACGGTGTCGAAGACCGGCACGGACCCGTCGAGCGCGCGCTGCCCGCCCTTACCGGGCGTGACGCCGGCCACGATCGCGGTGCCGTACGCCTGCATGGCCCGAGCGTGGAACTCGCCCTCGCGTCCGGTGATGCCCTGGACGACCAGGCGCGTGTCCCGCCCGACGAGGACGCTCATGCCGACGCTCCCCGGGATGCTGCGACGGCCTTGGCGGCCGCCTCATCGAGCGACGCCGCCGTCACGAACCGGGCTTCCGTCAGGAGGCTCGCGGCTTCGGTCGCGTTGGTGCCCACGATCCGCACGACCATCGGGACGTCACGGGTCTGCTGGGCACGGGCCTCGATGAGGCCGTGGGCCACCTCGTCACCGCGGGTGATCCCGCCGAAGATGTTGACCAGGATCGCCTTGACCTTCGGATCGTCGAGGATGATCCGCATCGCCGCAGCCACCTTGTCGGCGCGCGCCCCGCCGCCGATGTCGAGGAAGTTCGCGGGTTCGCCGCCGGCGCGCTTGACGAGGTCCATCGTCGTCATCGCCAACCCGGCACCGTTGACCATGCAGCCGATCGTCCCGTCGAGCTTGATGAACGTCAGGCCGGCCTCGCGCGCCTCGCGGTCCTCGGGCGCCTCGTCATCCGGATCCCGGAGCTCCTCGAGGCCCGGGTGGCGACCCAGCGCCGAGTCGTCGAGCGTGACCTTGGCGTCCAGGCAGACCAGTCGCTCGACCGGCGCGCCGTCGGGCGAGGTCTCGCGCACGATGGCCAGCGGGTTGATCTCGACGAGGTCCGCGTCGTACGCGCGCATCGTCCGGACGAGGCCCTGGGCGATCGCCACGGCGGCCTTGAGGTGACCGCCGAGGTCCATCGCGAAGGCGAGGTCGCGTGCCTGGAAGTCGAGCAGCCCGAGTCGCGGGTCCGCGTGGCGGCGGACGATGGCGCCGGGGTTCGACTCGGCGACGGCCTCGATCTCCACCCCGCCCTCCGCCGAGCCCATCAGCAGGATGCGGCGCTCGGCTCGGTCGAGGACCGCGGCGAGATAGAACTCCTTGACGATGTCCGCGGCCGCGGCGACCAGGACCTTGCGGACGGTCATGCCCTTGATGTCCATGCCGAGGATGGCCGTCGCCACCGACTCGGCGGCAGCCGCGGAGTCGGCCAGCTTGACGCCGCCGGCCTTGCCTCGACCACCGACGAGGACCTGCGCCTTGATGACGACCTGGCTCGCACCCTCGGCCAGGAAGCGCTCGGCGGCCGACCGCGCCTCGGCGGGCGTGTGCGCCACGGCCCACGCCGGCACGGGGAGTCCCTGCGCCAGCAGCAGGGACTTGGCGTCGGCTTCCTGGATCTTCACGGTCGTCGGGACTCCGTCGGCGGCGGGTGATGGTGAGACGAGGGCGGGGAAGGGGATGGTACCGCGGCGGCGCCCCCGAGGCCGGGCCGATCGACGCCCGGGGTGCGAATCTCGAACCTCCCGTGCCCGCTACAATCGGGCCATGGCCCACCGAGTGACCCTGATCCCCGGCGACGGCATCGGACCGGAGCTGGCGGAGGCATCGCGACGCGTCCTCGACGCGTCGGGCATCGACTTCGAATGGGACGTCGTCGATGCCGGCGAGGCCGTGATGGTCGAGTACGGGACACCGCTTCCGGACCACGTCCTGGACTCGATCCGGCGCAACGGCATCGCGCTCAAGGGCCCCATCACGACGCCGGTCGGCGAGGGCTTCCGCAGCGTCAACGTCACGCTGCGCCAGGTGCTCGGGCTGTACGCCAACCTGCGCCCGGCCCGCTCGATCCCCGGACTCGAGACGCGCTACGACGACGTCGACCTCGTCATCGTCCGGGAGAACACCGAGGATCTCTACGCCGGGATCGAGCACATGGTCGGCCGCGACGCCGCGGAGAGCATCAAGATCATCACCCGGGCAGCATCGGAGCGGATCGCGCGCTATGCGTTCGAGTACGCCGTGGCCAACGGCCGCCGCAAGGTCACCGCGGTCCACAAGGCCAACATCATGAAGCTGTCGGACGGGCTGTTCCTCGAGAGCTGCCGGACGGTCGCGCAGGCATACGAGGGGCGCATCGAGTTCGAGGACCGGATCGTCGACAACATGTGCATGCAGCTCGTGCAGAAGCCGGACCTCTACGACGTGCTGGTCCTGCCGAACCTGTACGGCGACATCGTGAGTGACCTCGCCGCCGGGCTGGTGGGCGGGCTCGGGGTCGCACCCGGGGCGAACATCGGGACCGAGGCCGCCGTCTTCGAACCCGTGCACGGATCGGCGCCCAAGTACGCTGGGCAGAACAAGGCCAATCCCACCGCGATGATCCTCTCGGGCGTGCTGATGCTCCGGCACCTGGGCTACCCGGAGGCGGCCGGCCGCGTGGAGCGTGCCGTCCACGAGGTCATCGCCGAAGGCACCGCCACCACCTACGACCTGGGCGGGCCCGCCGGCACGAGCCAATTCGCCGACGCGATCATCGCCCGGCTGGCCGCGGCAGGTGTCGCCGGATGACGGGATGGCCCGCCAGCATCCGCCTCGCCCGACCGCCGCGCAAGCCGGTCGGTACCGCCCAGACCGGGCTGGGTGCCACGAATCGCACGGACCGCTGGTGGGTGGCACCGGGGATCCAGGCCACCCTGTTCACCATCTGCGCGACCTACCTCGGCGTCAGCGGGATCCTGTTCACCCCGCTGTTCGGCACCCCGTACGAGTTCGACGGGTACCTCTCGCCGCTCTTCTCGCCGCTCATCCGGCCCGACGGCCTGCCCACCTGGCTCAGCCCCGGCCTGTTCATCCTGTGGGTACCGCTCGGGTTCAGGGCCACGTGCTACTACTATCGCAAGGCCTACTACCGCTTCTACTTCGCGGATCCGCCGGGCTGCGCGGTGGGTGAGCCGACCGTCCATCGCAAGTACGCGATGGAGGCCAGGCTCCCGTTCATCCTCCAGAACCTCCACCGGTTCTTCCTGTATCTCGCCTTCATCCCGCTGTTCTTCCTGTGGCTCGACGCGGTCCTCTCGCTCGTGCCGGAGAGCGGGCCGCGGTTCGGGCTCGGTGGCGCGATCTTCTTCGTCAACGCCTTCCTGCTGACGATGTACTCGCTGTCCTGCCATTCGCTCCGGCATCTCGTCGGCGGGCGCCTGGACTGCTTCTCGTGCTCCCGCCGGACGAAGGTCCGGCACTCCCTCTGGCAGCGCCTGACCACGTTCAATCGGCGCCACATGTCGTGGGCGTGGGCGAGCCTGATCTCGGTGACGCTCGCCGACGTGTATGTCCGGCTCCTGGTGCTCGGGATCATCACCGACCCGGCGATCCGGTTCTAGGGCGTCCGTCCATGGCCGACAGCGCAGAGCATCAGACGAGGCCGCACGACGTCCTGGTGATCGGGGCGGGTGGCGCGGGCCTGCGGGCCGCCATCGCCGCGCGGGATGCCGGGGCCGACGTGGGCCTCGTGTGCAAGTCCCTGCTCGGCAAGGCCCACACCGTCATGGCCGAGGGCGGTGTCGCGGCGGCGCTCGGACACGTCGCGGCGGACGACTCGTGGCAGGTCCACTTCCGCGACACGATGATCGGCGGCAAGTACCTCAACAACCCGCGGATGGCCCAGCTCCACGCCCAGGAATCGCCGGCACGGGTCCGCGAACTCGAGTACTGGGGGGCCGTCTTCGACCGCACCGCCGATGGCCGCATCCTGCAGCGCCCGTTCGGGGGCCACTCCCATCCGCGACTCGCGCACGTCGGGGACCGGACCGGGCTCGAGATGATCCGGACGCTCCAGGACCGCGCCGTGGCGGCCGGCATCGATGTCTACATGGAGTGCACGATCAGCCGGCTGGCGACCGGGTCGCGAGGGGTCACCGGCGCCTATGGCTACTGGCGCACGACGGGCCGGCCGATCCTCTTCCCGGCCAAGGCGATCGTGCTCGCGACCGGCGGCATCGGCAAGGCCTACGAGGTCACCTCGAACTCGTGGGAGTACAGCGGCGACGGGCAGGCCCTCGCCTACGAGGCAGGCGCCGAGCTCATCGACATGGAGTTCGTGCAGTTCCACCCGACGGGCATGGTCTGGCCGCCCGGTGTCCGCGGGCTGCTCGTGACCGAAGCGGTCCGTGGTGAGGGCGGGATCCTGCGCAACGTGAACGGCGAGCGGTTCATGTGGAAGTACCTGCCCGAGGAGCGGCGCCACGAGTACGCGGCGACCGACGAGGAGGCCACCCGCTGGGTGACCGCGCTGTCCCAGGGCAAGGAGACCGACGCGCGCCGTCCACCGGAGCTCTCGACGCGCGACAACGTCGCCCGCGCCATCTACACCGAAGTCAAGGAGGGTCGGGGGTCGCCCCACGGCGGCGTCTTCCTCGACATCAGCTACCTGCCCGCCGCGCACGTCCGGCGCAAGCTGCCGTCGATGTACGAGCAGTTCAAGGAGCTCGCCGACGTCGACATCACGGCGGGTCCGATGGAAGTCGGCCCCACCACCCACTACGTGATGGGCGGCATCCGCGTGGATGCCGAGACGGGCGCCACCGCCGTCGCGGGGCTGTATGCCGCGGGCGAGGTGGCGGCCGGGATGCACGGCGCCAATCGCCTGGGCGGCAACTCGCTCTCGGACCTGCTCGTGTTCGGCGCCCGGACCGGCACGGCCGCCGCCGCCTACGCGACCAGGCTCGACGCGGACTTCTACGTGGATCCGTACCAGGTCGAGGCGGCGGCCGCCGAGTTGGCCGCGCCGCTCGAGCGAACCGACGGCGAGGACCCGTACGCGATCCAGCGCGAGCTCCAGGCCGTGATGCAGCGCCTGGTCGGGATCTTCCGCGTCGAAGCGGATCTGGATGAGGCGCTCGTGGCCCTCGCCGATCTGCGTCGTCGCTGGTCCGAGATCCGCGTGACCGGCGGCCGGGCGTACAACCCGGGCTGGAACCTCGTGTTCGAAGTGGGCCATCTCCTGACGGTCTCCGAGGCGATCACGCGGAGCGCGCGCCAGCGCACCGAGAGCCGCGGGGCGCACAGTCGCCTCGATCATCCGGCGACCGACGACACCACCTGGGGCGGCGTCAACAGCGTGACGTACCGCGCCCGTGATGGGGCGATGGCCGTGGCCACGACCCCGCTCCCCCCGATGACGGACGAGCTGCGCGCCCTGCTCGACAGCGGGCACTGACGGAGGCATCGATGGCGGACGCACGCATGAGGGTCTTCCGCGGCAGCGCCGGGGAGGAGGGCCACTACGAGGAGTACGTCGTCCCCGTGGAAGAGGGGATGGTGGTCCTCGACGCCCTCCACTGGATCCAGGGTCACGAGGCGCCCGATCTCGCGGTGCGCTGGAACTGCAAGGCCGCCAAGTGCGGCTCGTGCAGCGCGGAGGTGGACGGACATCCGAGCCTGACGTGCAAGACCCGGATGTCCGACTTCGACCTCGACCAGCCGATCACGGTCGAGCCGATGCGCGCGTTCCCGCTGATCCGCGATCTCGTGACCGATGTCTCCTGGAACTACCGCGTCAACGAGACGATCCAGCCCTTCACGCCCTCCGACGACATCCCCCAGGAGGACTGGCGCTGGCAACAGGTGGACGTCGAGCGCGTCCAGGAATACCGCAAGTGCATCGAGTGCTTCCTGTGCCAGGACGTCTGTCACGTGCTGCGCAACCACGAGACCGAGAAGCCCTTCATGGGCCCCCGCTTCCTGGTCCGCGCGGCCGGCCTGGAGATGCACCCGATCGACCAGGCGGACCGCCGGCCGTACCTCAAGGACAGCGGCGGCATCGGGTACTGCAACATCACCAAGTGCTGCACCGAGGTCTGCCCGGAGCACATCAAGATCACCGATAACGCGATCATCCCGCTCAAGGAGCGTGTCGCGGACGCCTACTACGATCCGGTCCAGTGGTTCCTACGCAAGATCCGCGGCCAGGACCAGGACCACGGCGTCGGCGTGGAGCTGCCGATGCTGCACGTCGCTCCGTCCGTCGCCACCCAGGACGTCGCGGCGGACGTCGCGGCCGTCGACTCGAAGGCCGTGGCGACCGCCACCCCGAAGGCCGGGAAACCTGCCAAGCCCAGCCGCCCGAGGACGGATTGACCGACACCCTGTTCCCCGAGCTCGCGGGCTCGCCCGTCGACGAGGGGAGCCGCCGTCCGACGCCCGGTCTGACCGGGTTCGTGATCCGGACCGATGGAGCGGCGCGCGGAAACCCGGGCCCGGCCTCGCTCGGAGCGGCCCTCTACGATCTCCGCCGGCCAGACGCCCGCGACGACCGGGCCGAGCCCGACGCGTCCATCTCGGACTATCTCGGCATCCAGACGAACAACGTCGCCGAGTACACCGGCGTCGTCCGGGCGCTCGACCTCGCCCGTGAGCTCGGTGCCCGCGAGGTCGCGCTCCTGCTCGATTCGAAGCTGATCGTCGAACAGCTCTCCGGCCGCTGGCGGGTCAAGGACGCGAAGCTCATCCCGTTGTGGTCGGCGGCGCGCCAGGTCCTGGCCGGGTTCGACCGCTGGTCCGCCGCACACGTGCCGCGTGCTCGCAACACCGTCGCCGACCGGCTCGCCAATGCGGCCATCGACCGGGCGCAGGCCGGCGGCCCCGCATCGGTGGTCCGCCGGCCGGGCGAGTGAGGGGTCGCGCCGCGCCGCCCCGGACCGGACGGAGTCGGGCTTCGTGACGGCATCCCGCCGCGTGACCGGACCCCGCCTCGGAACGGCGTCGCAGGCGCGCGCGGAACCGGATCAGCCGGCTCGACGTTGGGGCGGCATGCGGCCTGCTGCCACGCTCGTCTCCCGCGTCGCCCTCGCCATCGTGGTCCTGATCGTCCTCCCTGGGTGTGGCGGACCGAGCGTCTCGTCGGCAGCGATCACGCCGGGGTCGCTCGCGGGCACCTCATGGCAGGTGATCTCGATCGACGGGCGATCGCCCGTCCCTGGCCGCGAGCCGACGGTCGCGTTCTCGGCGGCGCGGCTCGCCGGGTCGACTGGCTGCAACGACTATGGCGCCGACTACCGCTACGACGCCGACGGCGGGGCGCTGACGATCGGACTCCTCGCGTCGACGCTGATCCTGTGCGAGGGCCCGGTGGGCGACGTCGAGGTCGCGTTCGGTCAGGCGCTGCAGGGTCCGATCCGGGTCTCGGTCGAGGCGGACCGCCTGACGCTCCAGGGCACCGTGCACCAGGTCGTCCTGATCGACGTGGGCGACAACACCGGCGGCTGAGGCCCACCTCCCGGGGCCGTCCCCCTCCCCGCGGTGGGCCTCGTCCGGCCCGGAGACCCGACTCGCCCGGGTCCCGACCCGCCAGGGCGTAGAATCGATGGGTCAGCGAGGCGGTCGGATGGTCGCGCGCCGGCGGGGCGACCCGCTCGACGTGAGGAAAGTCCGAGCTCCGCAGCGCAGGGTGGCGGGTAACGCCCGTCCGCCGCAAGGCGAGGACCAGTGCCACAGTGACGATGCCCGCACCCGGCCCTTGGGTCGGATGCGGGAGTGAAACGCGGCAAACTCCACCCGGAGCAAGGCCAAATAGGAGGGCGTAACCCGTCGGTGGGCGACCATCGTCGGGGGAGAGGTGCGCTGCCCAGCCCTCGGGTCGGCCGCAAGAGCCGTCGGGTGACCGGCGGCCCCAGATGGATGACCATCCCCGTCGCGCCGCAAGGCGGGACGGGACAGAACTCGGCTTACAGACCGCCTCGCTGGCGCGTCGTTCGGCGGGTCAGTCCTCGTCGGGACGGAAGATATGCGGCGCCGTACAGGTGTTGCAGATGGGCGTCGCCGCGTCCAGGTCACCCAGCGGGATCGGGACCTTGCGGTCGGGGAACAGGCACTCGACGTCATAGACGCGCTCGCCACCGGCCTCCACCTGGATCAGGCGACGGAACGTGCAGCGCTTGATCCGGTGCGGCGCGAGGTGGAAGGCCTCGGGCGTGGACGGGACGACGGGAAGGGGGAGCGCCATGGCGGGGCGAACCCTAGCACCGCGTCCCCGAGCCCGGCAAGGCACGAAAGGTACTAGGTCAACCGCGGGCGGTACCTTCCGGTCGCGCTCGCCGTCGGTGCCGCCGCGGTGACGGGTCGCGGGCCGATGCTACGCTTGGGCGCGGTCCGACGGGCCAGGACGATGTGACGAGGCGAAGGGAGGGCACGTGAGCGACGACAAGCCGGCCCGCCCGCGCCGTGCCACCCGGCGCACGACCCGCCGGGTCGAGAAGGCCCCGGAACCCCTCGCGGAGGCCGTCCCGGAGCCGTGGCAGGAGGCGATGCCCGAGCCCGGTCCCGACGACTGGACCGCGGAGGAGGTCGAGGTCGCGGCTCCCGCCGTCCGGACGGCCGTCCCGGGCGACGACGCCCCGCCCGTCGTCCCGGACCGATCGATCTGGCTCCCGTTGCTCGAGGGACGCTCGCCCGATGCCACCATCTGTCCGTTCCTTCGGGCGGCCGGACCCGGGGACGCGATCGGGTTCCCGGTCGAAGTCCCGGACGTGTCGAACCGCTGCGCGGCGCTTCGCGAACCGGTCCCGCAGTCGCTCCGGCAGCAGGAGCTCGTCTGTCTCACCCGGGCCCACGTCGACTGTCCGCGCTACCTGCGCGGCGCGGTCGTCGCCAGCGAGGTGCCCAAGGCGGACGTCCACGGGCGCGCGCAACTGACGCCGGCGGTGGCCGCCTCCCTGATCATCCTCGGGCTGTCGTTCGCCGCGTCGGTCGCGTTCGGCCTGGCCAATGGCGGGCTGTTGCTGCCCTCGACGCCGCCCGGCCCGACCTCGAGTGCGGCGATCGTCGATCCCTCGAGCGGCGCGAACCCGTCGCTCACGCCGGCGCCGAGCATCGTCATCACGCCGGTGCCCACGGCGACGGTGGCCCCGTCGGACACGCCCGAACCCAGCGCGGCGCCCACGACCACGCCGGCACCGACACCGCAACCGACACCCACCGCGGCACCGACGGCCACCGACGAGCCGACCCCGCGTCCGAGCTCCGATCGCTATGACCTGCTCAAGCCGTGCCCGGACAAGCCCGACTGCTACATCTACCGCATCCGATCGGGCGACAACCTCTTCAGCATCGCCAAGTACTTCGGCGTGCCGCTCAAGACGGTCCGGGCGCTCAACCCGTGGACCGAGACGGAGAGCCTTCGCGCGGGCAAGCAGCTGATCCTGCCGCCGCCGACCCGCTGAGGGTCGCCCGTCCCGCGTCGCCGCAGGGCCCCCTGGACCTGCTCCAGCAGGATCGGCCGCCGCGTCTCGTCACCCCGGCCGGGCCGGGCTCCGGTCGACGCGCGTCCTGCCGCGGGCGGCGTCGGCGGTCCACGTGCTCGCTCGCGGCGTGCGACGCTATCGGCATGAAGATCGGATTCCTCGTCCCGCAGGGCTACTTCAACGAGTTCGAGGGCTGGGAGCCGGAGCGGGCCTGGGCGCGCGTCCTCGAGGTCACGCAGCTGGCCGAACAGCTCGGCTTCGAGTCGATCTGGACCGGCGAGCACGTCCACTCGAAGTGGGAAGGCGAGTCGGTCGCCTTCGACTGCTGGACGCTCTCGACGGCCCTCGCGGCCGCGGTACCGCGGGTCGCGATCGGCTTCTCGGTGATCAACTCCACGTTCCACAACCCGGCGCTGACCGCCAAGCGGGCGAGCACGCTCGACATGGTCAGCGGCGGCCGGCTCCTGCTCGGACTCGGGGCCGGCTTCAAGGAGAACGAGGCACGCCACTTCGGATTCGCGTATCCGGAGCTTCCGGAGCGGATGCGGATCCTGGAGGAGCACGTCGAGATCATCAGCCGGATGACGCGACGTGACGAGCCGCCGTTCACGTTCACGGGTTCTCACGCGCGGGTCGACGACATCACGAACAACCCACGGACCGGCCACTCGAGCCGGAGCCACATCCCGATCGGGATCGGCGGGCACGGCAAGCGCGTGACGTTCCGGATCACGGCCCGTTTCGCCGACTTCCTGGACCTCAACGTCAACCTGGACGAGGTGCCGGAATACCTCGAGGCCCTCGGGGAGCGGTGCGCGGAGCAGGGCCGCGACGTGGCCGAGATCCTGATCCAGGGCGGCTCCAACCCGAGCCACATGTTCCCCGGTCTCAAGACCGTCGGCGGGCAGCGGATGATGACGCTCGACGACATCCCGACCGGCGTCCTCTCCGGGAACGTGCTCGATGTGCCGCCGCGGCCCGAGTACATCGCCCGTCATCGGGAGCTCGGGTTCGGCCGGTTCGTGGCCGGCATCCCGGGCCTCATGACCACGGACGAAGGCATCTACGAATTCCTCGATGACTGCCGGGCCGCCGGGATCGAGCTCTCGCGGGCCACGACCGCGACCTAGCGGCCGGCACCGACGCCGGGACCGGCGGCCCGCCGCGCCCGTCTGACACCACGGTTCGCCGACGGCGAACGATCGACGGACCCGGGTCACCGGCGATCCGGCGACCTCGCGGTCCGGTGCGCCCACCGCGACCATCCATGCTGGCCGCAGCGCCCGCCCTCGCCCTGGCCGACCGCGACGTGCGCTGACCTCGGACAGGCACGGTCGCCGACGCGACGCGACGCGACGCGACCCGCCGCCCGCCGCCCTCGACTCCTCCCGCGCCGCAGGACCCGGGACCAATGCCGGGATCCGGGTGGGACGACCGTGTGGAAACGCCCATTGACGCGACCGGTTTCCGCGCTAGAATGGCCCGAAGTGGCGCGAAGTGGTGAGAAGTGGGGAAACACACGCACCCCACCCGTCTCGACACCACCGCCGCGCGACGCACGTACCGAGGGGTAGCCCGACAGGTGTTCACCGGCGAGTACCGGCACACGGTGGACGACAAGGGACGGATCGCCGTCCCTGCTCGTTTCCGCACGCAGCTCATGTCCGGCGCGTATGTCTCGCGCTGGATGGAGGACTGCCTCGCCATCCACACGGAGTCGGGATGGGGGGATCTCTCGGCGCGGATGGCGTCGATCCCGATCACCGACACGAACGGCCGGCTGTTCTCGCGGTTCGTCTTCTCGGGCGCCGTCCCGGCGGAGCTCGACCGACAGGGCCGGGTCCTCGTCCCGGCCTACCTGCGTGACTCGATCGGCCTCACCGGCGAGGCCGTCGTGGTCGGGACACGCGATCACGTGGAGATCTGGGCACCCAAGCGGTGGGACGACTACCGGCGGGCGCTCGACGACCCCGATGCGCTGGCGAAGGCCTTCGAAGGGCTGGGGATCTAGCGCCACCACATGCGCTTTCAGGATCCGCTCGGGATCCGAACGTCAGGAGATGGAGGAGAGATGCAGGCAGGGCACGTTCCGGTGCTGGCGGAGGAGGTCATGTCGATGCTCCAGCCCGCCCCGGGCAGCCTGCAGATCGATGCCACTCTGGGCGGCGGTGGGCACACCGAGCGGATCCTGGAGGCGACCAGTCCCGACGGTCGCCTCCTTGGTCTCGACGCGGATGGCGCCGCGGTCGCGCGAGTCCTCGATCGGCTTCGACCGCGGTTCGGCGACCGGCTCGTCGCGCGCCAGGCCAACTTCCGCGACCTCGCGATCGTCGCGCCCGACGCTGGCTTCGACGCGGTGGACGGCTGCCTGTTCGACCTCGGCCTGTCCAGCTTCCAGCTCGGTGATACGGAGCGCGGGTTCGGCTTCAGGGCCGGCGGCCCGCTCGACATGCGCTTCGACGCATCGCGCGGCGTTCCCGCCGCGGAGCTCCTCGAAACCCTCGACGCCGCCGACCTGACGGCGCTCTTCCGGCGGTACGGCGAGGAACCGAAGGCGCCGCGCATCGCCCGGGCGATCGTGGACGCACGGCGCGACGCGCCGATCCGGACGGCCGAGGACCTCGCCGCCCTCATCGAGCGGGTCCTTCCGCCGAACCCGCGGCAGCCGCGTCGGACGCACCCGGCGACCCGCACGTTCCAGGCCCTGCGGATCGCCGTCAACGAGGAACTCGACGCGCTCGAAGCCGGGCTGACGGCCGCCCTCGACCTCCTCCGACCGGGCGGCCGCCTCGTGGTCCTGAGCTACCACTCGCTCGAGGACCGGATCGTCAAGCGCTTCATCGCCGCGGAGCGACGCGGGTGCGTGTGCCCGGTCGAGATCCCGGTCTGCGTCTGCGGCCGGAACCCCCGTCTTCGGATGGTCACGCGGCCGTCCATCACCCCGTCCGCGGCCGAGGTGGCCGCCAACCCACGCGCCCGGAGCGCCCGCCTGCGGGCCGCCGAGCGACTCGCCGCGTGAGCGGCGCGAGCGAACCAGGGCCCGGCCGGGACGGTCGGGTCGAAGCCACGGTCTTCGGAAGGAGGAACTCCAGGTGAGCAAGCGTCACCAGGCCAGCCGCCGCAAGTCCTATGGACGTCGCCTTCACGAGGTTCGCGAGCGGACGGACCGCCATCAGCACCCGGAAGGCTTCGACCTCGAGCCCGATGGCTGGGGGCCGTCGGCGCCGGCCGACCCGCTGACGTTCCTCGACCCGCGCAGCCCGCGGCTCCGCTTCTCCGGGGCGGATTGATCCGTGGCCGTCTACGAGGGCGCCCGCCCACGAACGATCGCGCTGCCTGGTCGGCCGAGAGTGGCCGACCCGCCGGTCGTCGGTCGACGCCGGGTCCGCACCGCCATTCGCGCCGGGCGTCGGACGAACCGGCTCGGCCTGGTCCTGGGCGCCATCGTGGTGACGTTCCTGCTCGCCTTCTTCTGGCTCGCCCAGGTCGTCCGCGAGTCGGCGACGACCTTCGACATCGGTCGATTGCAGGTGTCGCGCGACCGCCTGGATTCGCGCGCCCAGGACCTCCGCTCCGACCTGAGCCGTCTCGGGAGCGAGCCGGCCATCCGCAAGCTCTCGCTCAACGCCGGTCTCGGACAGCTCGACGACCCGATCGTCCTCGTGGCCCGCTGAGCGGACCCGCGGATCGATGCTGGGTCGAACGGATTCGCGCCGCCGCCTGCTCGCGCTCCTGATCGTCTTCGTCGTCGTCGCCCTCGCGCTCGTGGGGAGATTGGCGTACTGGGTGGTCCTCGAGCGCGAACGGCTCCTGTCCGAGGCCATCGCCCAGACCACGATCACGATCGCGGAGCCGACCCGTCGCGGCGAGATCTATGACCGCAGCGGGACCGTCGTCCTGGCCACGACCGTCGCGCGCGACCGCCTGGTGGCGGCGACGAACGAGTACACCGCCGACCAGCGTCGCCAGACCGGCGACGAGCTGATCCGGATCCTCGAACTCGACGTCGACGCGGCCGCCGCGCTCCGCGAGCGGCTGGCGAGCGGTAAGGCGTACATCATCCTGACCCGCGACGTCGAACCGAAGACGGCCGACCGGATCCGGGCCGCGATCACGTCGCGACGGGTCGTCGGGATCTCGCTCGAACCCGAGCCGGTCCGCATCTATCCCCAGGGCGGTGGCGGACCGGACTCGTCGCTGGCGGCGCACCTGCTCGGGTTCGTGAACCGGGAGGGGACCGGGCAGTACGGCATCGAGGCGGCCTACCAGGAGATCCTCGCCGGCACCCCGCGGGTGACGACCGCCAAGCGCGACGCGTTCGGACGGGCGATCCCGGAGACCGCCGAGGTCACGGAGGCGGGTCTGCCGGGACAGGACCTGCGGACCACCATCGACGCCGGTCTCCAGCTGGCGCTCGAGTCGGAGATCTTCATGACCTGGGTCGCCGACAAGGCGAAGTCGGTCTCCGCGGTCGTGATGGATCCCTACACCGGTGAGGTCTACGCCGAGGCGACCTATCCGTCGTACGACGCCAACAGGTACCGCGAGATCGCCGCGATCGCGCCCGAGCGCTTCATCGACCCGGTCGTCTCGAGCGGCTACGAGCCCGGGTCGGTGTTCAAGATGATGACCGCGGCGGCCGCCCTCGAGGCGAACACCGTCCGGCTCTCCACCCGGATCAACGACGTCGGAACGCTTCGGCTCGACAACGGTCGGGCCAAGATCGACGACGCGGATCGCCGAGCCCGCGGCTGGATGTCGTTCGAGGACGGGATCGCCATGTCGCGCAACGTCGTGGCGGCGAAGGTCGCCCTCGGTCTGGGTGACGACACGCGGAGCGCCTCGCGTGTCCTGCACGAGACGTGGCGCAAGCTCGGGTTCGGCGCCCCGACCGGGATCGACGTCGCGGGGGAGGCCCGCGGGATCGTCCGCGACCCGGACGAGCAGCGGTGGGCCGAGATCGATCTCGCCAACGCGGCCTTCGGTCAGGGCGTGTCGGTCACGCCGATCCAGCTGGCCGCCGCCTACGCCGCGCTGATGAACGGTGGCACGCTCGTCCAGCCCCATGTCGTGAAGTCCGTCGGACCGAACGAGGTCCAGCCGGCGAGCCGTGGCAGCGTCTTGAGTCCGTCACTCTCGAGCGAGCTCGTGGGTCTCATGAACCACGTGGTGATGAGCGTTCCCACCTACACGGACCGGACCGTCGTCCGTGGCTACGAGGTCGGCGGCAAGACCGGGACCGCCCAGATCTGGGACAGCGAGAAGGGTCGCTGGAAGCAGGACCTGTTCAACTACTCCTTCGTCGGCTACATCGCCCGCGAGCCAGGCGTCCCGGACCTCGTCATCGTCGTCCGGATCGAGGAGGGCACCCCGACGGTGCTCAAGGTGGGCCAACTCGAGATGCCGGTCATGTCGTTCCAGCTGTTCAGCCGGATCGCGTCCGACGCGATCAAGACCACGGACCTGTTCGCGGACCGCCCGGTCCCGCCACCGCAGACCGCGGAACGGTGACGGCCATCCATGGCGAGCCGACCATCGTGACCGCCGCCGGGGCGTCGCCCGCGTTCGATGCCGCTGATCTCGCGCGGATCACCGGCGGCCGGCTGCTCGCCTCCTCGCCCCGCCCGATCCGCGGCGCCGCGGTCGACTCGCGCGAGATCGAACCCGGGCAGGTCTTCGTCGCGCTGCCCGGCGAGCGCGACGACGGCCACGACTACCTCGAGGCGGCGGTCAGCGCCGGGGCCGCCGCGCTGCTGGTGACGCGCCCGCCGCTGGACCCGGCCGCGCTCGGCGACGTGACGATCGTCCGCGTGGGGAACGGCCTGGTCGCGCTGGGCGCGCTGGCGTCCTCGTGGCGCCGGCGGTTCGACCCGATCGTGGTCGGGGTGACCGGGAGCATCGCCAAGACCTCCACGAAGGAAGCCATCGCGGCCGTCCTCGCCCGTCGCCTGCGGACCATCAAGAACGTCGGCAACCAGAACAACGAGATCGGACTGCCGCTGACGGTCCTGCGGCTGGGGCCGGAGCATGAGGCCATGGTCCTCGAGATGGGGATGTACGTCGGCGGCGAGATCGCCGACCTGGCCCGGATCGCGGCGCCGGACATCGGTGTGCTGACCGCCGTCCAGGCCGTCCACCTGTCGCGGATCGGCTCGATCGAGGCCGTGGAGCAGGCCAAGGGCGAGTTGCTCGAGGCGCTCCCGCCGACCGGCACGGCCATCCTCAACGCCGATGATCCCATCGTGCGGCGCATGGGCTCTCGCACGGTCGCCAGGACGATGTCCTACGGGTTCGCCGATGACGCGGATGTCCGCGCCGAGGGGGTGGTCTCAGCCGGTCTCGAGGGCATGCGCTTCGACCTGGTCGCACGCGGCGTCCGGCGATCGGTCGCGATCCCGACGCTGGGCCGGCTGTCCGTGCACAACGCGCTCGCCGCGGCCGCGGTCGGGCTGGCGGCCGGCCTGTCGCCGGACGCGATCGCCGATGGTCTCGCGGACGGCTGGGCCGCGCCGCATCGGGTGGCCCTCCATCGTCTGAGCGGCGTGACCGTGATCGATGACAGCTACAACGCGTCGCCGGGTTCGATGCGGGCGGCACTCGACCTCCTGGCCGACCTGCCCGGGCGGCACGTCGCGGTCCTCGGGGAGATGCTGGAGCTCGGGATCGCCCATGACGACGGTCACCACGAGGTGGGCCTGGCGGCGGGCCAGGTGGCGGACCTCGTGATCGTGGTGGGCCGCGACGCCGGCGCCATGGCCGACGGGGCCCGCGAGACGGCGGCCGCCGGCGCGCGGGTGCTCGCCGTGGCCGATGACGTCGCCGCGCTCGAGGCCCTGCGACCACGCCTTCGCGCCGGCGACACGGTGCTCGTCAAGGCATCGCGTGGCATCGGTCTCGACCGGGTCGTCGATGCGCTCATCGCTGAGCGCGGTCCGGAGCGAGCCTCGTGACCGTCGAACTGATCCAGGGTCTGCTGCTGGCGTTCGCGCTGGTCGTGATCCTGATGCCGCCCTACATCCGGCTCCTGCGATCCATCGGCTTCCGCAAGCAGATCCGGGAGGAGGGGCCCGAGACGCACTACGTCAAGGAAGGCACCCCGACGATGGGCGGCCTCCTCATCGTCATCGTCGTCATCGCGACGTACTTCTTCATGCAGCAGCAGGGACCGGACGCGGCGACCTTCGCGCCCCTCGCCGCGCTCGCCGGGGTCGGGCTGCTCGGCGCGCTCGACGACTACCTCAACGCGCGGACGGGTGTCGGGATCCGAGCGCGCCAGAAGCTGGTCTGGCTGACGGTCGTGGCCATCGTGGCGGCCTACCAGATCCAACAGACGTACGACATCACGGCCATCGCCGTCCCGTTCGTCGGCGCGGTGCCGATCGACTCCACCCTGTACGTGATCTTCGCCGCATTCGCGATCGTGGCGACGGCCAACGGCGTCAACCTCACCGACGGGCTCGACGGCCTGTCCGGTGGCACGCTGGCCATCTCGTTCGTCGCGTTCATGCTGATCGCCCTCCTCAACACGCCCAACCAGGCGAACCTCGCCCTGCTCTGTGCCCTGATCATCGGCGCGCTGCTCGGCTTCCTGTGGTTCAACGTCCACCCGGCGCAGATCTTCATCGGCGATTCGGGGGCGCTGTCGCTGGGAGCCACGCTCGCGGTCACCGCGCTGATCACCGGCCAGATCCTCGTGCTGCCGCTCATCGGGATCATCTTCGTGGTGGAGACGGTGTCGGTGATCCTCCAGGTGGGCTACTTCAGGGTCAGTGGCGGCAAGCGGATCTTCCGGATGAGCCCGCTCCACCACCACTTCGAGCTCGGCGGGTGGGACGAGGAGAAGATCACGATCCGGTTCTGGATCGTGGGGATCCTCGCCGCCCTCCTTGGCGTGACGCTCTTCCTGGCGTCGCTGAACCGGCTCCCGTGATCGCCATGACCAGGCCCGTCGCCATCGATCCCGATGCCCTCACGATGGACGCGATCCGCGCGAGCGCCGTCGCCGGGCGTCCGGTCACGGTCCTCGGTCTCGCCCGCAGCGGGATCGCCCTCGCCCGATTCCTCGACGATGCGGGGGCACGGGTCACCGTCTATGACACGCGTCCGGCCGGTGCCCTGGGCGAAGCGCTTGGCGCGCTCGCTGGCCGATCGATCTCGTTCGCGCTCGGCCCGGAGGTCGACCCGGCGGGTGCGTGGGCCGACGCCGCCCTGGTGACGACGTCGCCGGCCATCAATCCGGACTACCCCACGACCGAGCCGCGGCTGCGCGCCGCGCTGCGCGATCTGGTGTCGGCCAGGGCCGCTGGCGACCCGACGATCCCGGCGATCGTGTCCGAGGCCGACCTGTTCCTTCGCCTGTGCGTGGCGCCGACGGTCGGCGTGACCGGCACCAAGGGCAAGACGACCACGTCCGCCCTGATCACCGCGGTCCTCGTCGCCGATCCCGCCCGCCCGGCGATCCAGGGCGGGAACATGGGCCGCCCGCTCGTCGACGAGCTGCCGCGGCTGACGGCCGACCACCGCGTCGTCATCGAGCTGTCGGAGCTGCAACTACCGACGCTCTCGCGTGGGACCACCGTCGCGGTCTACACGAACGTCACATCCGACCACCTCGACCGCCACGGGACGCTGGAGCGTTATCGCCGAGCGAAGCGCCGGCTGGCCGAGCTCGTGGACCCCGCGGGCGCGCTGGTGCTCAATGCCGAGGATCCGGTCGTCGCCGGGTTCGCTGAGGGAGCGGCCGCGCCGGTCACCTGGTACGCGCGTCGCCCACCCGACCCGGGCCGCGTCGGTGTGGCCGAGGGCTGGATCGCGGCGGATGGCGTCGCCCCGCTGCCGGCGCTCGCCGGTCGGTCCGGCCCGCCGGTCAGTGGGCCGATCCTGCCGCTCACCGACCTGGCGATCCCCGGTGACCACAACGTGAGCAACGCCCTTGCCGCCGTGGCCGTCGGACTGCTGGCCGGTCTCGATGCGGCGGCGATCCGGGCGGCGGCGGCCGCGTTCCGCGGCGTGGAGCATCGGCTCGAGACGGTCGCCGTCATCGACGGCGTGCGGTTCGTCAACGATTCGCAGGGGACCCAGCCGGACGCCGTGATCGCTGCCCTGCGCGCGTTCGACCCGCCGCTGATCCTGATCGCGGGCGGACGGGACAAGGCCATCGACCTCTCCGGTCTGTCGTCCGTCGTCGCCGAGCGCGCCGCTGCGGCGGTGCTGATCGGAGAGAGCGGACCGGACCTCGAGGCGCGCTTCCGGGCGGCCGGCCTCGAGACGACGGTCCGCGCCGCCACGCTCGAGGAGGCGGTGATCGTCGCGGATGGGCTCGCCCGCGAGGCCCGCAGCGCCGTCGGGGGTGGCAGCCCGGTCGCCACCGTGCTGCTCAGCCCGGCCGCCGCCAGCTTCGACATGTTCGTGGACTACGCCGCGCGGGGCGAGGCGTTCAAGCGCTCGGTCGCCGCCCTCGCGATCCGATCGAGCGGGCACCGTGCTGCCGAGGAGGACCGATGAACCTGGCACCGCCCCTGGGGCGGCTCTCGCGCCCCGCCGGCGTCGGACGCCGCACGACCTCGGGTGAGCGCAAGGCCGCCGAACGCGCCACGGAACGGGCGCGCAGCGGCTCCGTCCTCCAGCGTGAGCGCCACCAGGCCGACGTCGTGATCCTCGTGGTCGTCATCGCGCTCGCGGCCGTCGGCATCCTGATGGTCTATTCCTCGTCCGCGATCCGCGGCTACCTGACCGAGGCGGACACCTTCGCGACCGTCGGACCGCAGATCCAATGGGCGGTCCTCGGGGTCGCGGCGATGGCCCTCACGATGCGGATCGACTACCGGTACCTGCGCCTGGTGTCGGTGCCGTTCTTCGTGGTCGCGATCGTCCTGCTGGTGCTGGTCTTCGTGCCCCAGCTCAATATCGTCGTGAGCGGGTCCGCCCGCTGGATCAAGCTCGGGCCGCTCCCGGCGATCCATCCCGCGGAGATCGCCAAGCTCGCCCTCGTCATCTACCTCGCGCACTGGTTCGCCAAGCGCGGAACGAAGGTCGGGTCCCTCGGCGGCACGATCTCGTTCCTGATCGTCGCGGGCCCGGTCATCGCCCTCGTCTTCCTCGAGCCGGACCTCGGGACCACGATGGTCATCGCGGGCACCGCGTTCACGATGTTCCTCGTCGCCGGCGCCAACCTGGTGCACCTCGGCGTCATGGGGGCGCTCTCGCTAGTGGGGGTGGTCGTCGTCGGGTTGCGCGGCTATCAGATGGACCGGATCCGTGCCTGGCTCGACCCGTGGTCCGATCCGCTCGGGGACGGATTCCACACGCTCCAGGGGCTCTATGCGCTCGCGGTCGGGGGCCTGTTCGGTAACGGTCTGGGGCAGAGCCAGGTCGCGGTCCCGAACGCCTTCAACGACTTCATCCTCGCCGAGGTCGGGCAGGAGTTGGGCCTGGTCGGGGCGGTCGGCGTGATCACCCTGTTCCTGCTGCTCGCGTACTCGGGCATCCGCGTCGCGCTGCGCGCGCCGGACACGTTCGGCGCGCTCCTGGCTGCCGGGATCACGTGCTGGCTGTGCATCCAGGCGTTCATCAACATCGGGGTGGTCGTTACGCTCTTTCCGATCACCGGCATCACACTGCCGTTCATCAGTGCCGGCGGTTCGTCACTGATCATCAGCTTCGCGGCCGTCGGCATCCTGTTGTCGATCTCGCGGGAGACCATCGAGAAGGGGACATGGAACGACGATGCGATCGCTGATCGTCGGCGGCGGGACGGGCGGGCACATCTACCCGGCGCTGGCCGTCGCCCGGTCGCTCTCCGCTCGACCGAACGCGCCTGAGCTCGCCTGGCTCGGAGGGCACCGCGGCCTCGAGGCCTCGCTGGTGCCGGCCGCCGGCATCCCGTTCCGCCGACTGGCGGCGCGGTCCCTGCGCACGACCGGATTCGATCAGCACGCGATCCTCGACCCGGTGCGTCTCGGGCTGTCGGTCCCGCAGGCCGCGGCGATCCTGCTCCGCGAACGTCCCGCGGCGATCTTCACGACCGGCGGCTACGTCGCGATCCCGGTCCTGCTGGCCGCCGCACCGCTGCGCATCCCGGTCGTCCTGTGGGACGGCAACGTCATCCCCGGCCGCTCGGTGCGGGCCACGGCCCGGCTGGCGGACGTGCTGGCGGTCTCGTTCGAGGCGACCCGGGCCGCGCTCGCGACGGCCGCGCCGGGCGTGCCGTGCTACGTGACGGGGACGCCCATCCGGGACACGCGAGGGATCGACCGCGAGGCGGCGCGCACGACCCTCGCCATCCCGGCCGGGGAGCGGGTCCTGCTCATCTTCGGGGGATCGCAGGCCGTCCGGCGCTTCAATGCGGCGGTCTCGGTGGCCATCGAACGGCTCGTCGAGCGGGTCACGGTGATCCACGTCGCCGGTGAGGACGGGTATGCCGGCGCGCTCGGGGATCGCGAGCGGCTGCCGGTCGAGCGCCGGGCGCGCTACCGGCCCTATCCGTTCCTGCGCGAGGAGATGCAGGCCGCGCTGGCCGCCGCCGACCTGGTGGTGGGTCGGGCGGGTTCCTCGACGCTCGCGGAGGTGACGGCGTTCGGGATCCCGATCGTCGTGGTCCCGTACCCGCACGCGGGTGGTCACCAGCGTGCGAACGCCAGGGTCCTCGCCGACGCCGGAGCGGCCATGGTCATCGACGACGAGGCGTTCGATGCCGATTCCCTCGTGGCGGCCGCCGGTGTCCTCGACGACCCGGAGCGCCACCTCCGGATGGCGACCGCCGCGCGCGAGATGGGTCGGCCGGGGGCCGCCGACGCCGTCGCCGATCTGGTCATGGCCGTGGCGAACCGCCAGGTCCTGCCTGACGCGGCGGCGATCGACCGACGATCCCGGGGGTCGGCCTCGTGATCGAGACGTTCGATGCCATCGCGACCGGGACGGAGATCCAGCGCCGGATCGGCGTGAAGACGTCGCGCGACGAGCCGCTGGCACGGTTCACGACGATGCGCGTCGGCGGGCCGGCAGATCTGTTCGCCACGGCGCACAACGCCTTCGAGCTGCGCGCCCTCGTGCGGTTCGCTCGCTCGCGCGGCTTGCCCCATGTCGTCCTGGGGCGGGGGAGCGACGTCGTCATCAGCGATGCGGGGATCCGCGGCCTCGTGATCCAGAACCGCGCCGAGGGGTCAAGGGTCGACGGCGATCGGTATGTCGCCGAGTCCGGGGTCCCGATGGCTCGCGCGGCCACCGAGTCGCAACGGGCCGGGCTGAGCGGGCTCGAGTTCGGCCTGGCGATCCCGGGCACGGTCGGCGGCGCGGTGTGGGCGAACGCCGGTGCCCACGACGCGGACATCGCCGGGGTCCTCGAGTCGGCCCGTGTCCTCGATGCGACCGGCGCCGAGGCCGTCCTCCCCACCCGTGACCTGGCCCTCGCCTACCGCGACAGCCGCTTCAAGCACGGCGCGCCGGGGGAGCCACCCGAGCTGATCCTCGAGGCGACCTTCGCCCTCCAGCCCGCCGACCCCGAGACCATCAAGACCCGGCTCGACGACATCCGTCGCTGGCGGCAGGCGCACCAGCCGCTCGGGCTGCCGTCCGCGGGCAGCGTGTTCCGCAACCCGGATGGCGATTCGGCCGGCCGGTTGATCGACGCGCTCGGCCTGAAGGGGCACAGGATCGGCGGGGCGGTCGTCTCCGAGAAACACGCCAACTTCATCGTCAACGACCAGAAGGGCACGGCCGCCGATGTCCGCGGGCTCATGACCTTCGTCCAGCGCGAGGTCGCCGCCCGGGCCGGGGTGGAGCTGGTGTTCGAGGTCGAGTTCCTCGGCGACTGGGGCGCGTGGCAGGCGACGGCGTGACGTCGGGCTCCGCCACCCCCGTCGTGGTCCTGTTCGGCGGCCCGTCCGCGGAGCACGACGTGTCGGTGGTGTCCGGGACGGCCATCGCCCAGGCGCTCGTCGATCGGGGTCACCCGGTCAGCCTCGTGCTCATCGATCTCGCCGGAACCTGGTGGTGGCTGCCCGCGGACCATCGCCGCGCGGACCGACCCCCGGCGATCTACGACGACCCGGCGGCGCTCGGAGGGGACGGCCCGGTCGCGGTCGGCGCCGCGCTCGACCGGCTCGCGGCGACGCACCCGCGCCCGGTGGTCTTCGTGGCCCTCCACGGGCCGTTCGGCGAGGACGGGACCGTCCAGGCCCTGCTCGAGGCGGCCGACCTCCCGTACACCGGATCGGGTGTCGCGGCGTCGGGGCTGGGCATGGACAAGGCATTGTTCAAACGGATGTGCCGCGGGCTCGGGTTGCCGATCCTCGACTGGCGCGAGGTTCGCCGGTCGCATTGGACGGCGGATCCCGCCCTCGTGCTCGGAGAGCTCGACGCGTTCGCGCGCGGGAACGACGATCCGCGACTGATGGTCAAGCCGGCCGGCCTGGGCAGTTCCGTCGGGATGACCCTCGTCCACGCCCCCGAAGCCCTTCCGAGCGCCCTGGACCTCGCCTTCCGCTACGACGCCGTGGCGCTCGTCGAGACGTATCTCGTCGGCGCACGTGATCTCGAGGTCTCGGTCCTCGGCAACGACCCGGCCGCCATCGAGCTCTTCGGGCCGGGTGAGATCGTCGCCGGTCACGAGTTCTATGACTACGCGGCGAAGTACACGCCGGGCCTGTCCCGGACGACGACCTCCGCCGATGTGACACCGCTACAGCGTGCGTCGATCCTCAAGCTCGCGCGCGACTGCTACCGCGCGGTCGGCGCCGAGGGGTTCGCCCGGGTGGACTTCCTGGTGGCCGGCGACCGGATCTACCTGTCCGAGATCAACACGATCCCGGGGTTCACGCCGATCAGCCTGTTCCCGACGATGCCGGCGGCGGGCGGCCATGACTTCGCCGACGTCTGCGTCTGGGTGGTGGATCTCGCCCTCGACCGGCACGCCGGTCGCGTCCGGAACCGGCTGAGCCCTGCCGATCTGCCCAGATGACCGGACGCACACCCCGCCGCCCGACCTCACGAGGCCTGGGCCGCCGGGAGCGATCGGTGCGCCGCCGGTCGGCCGGCCTCTCCAAGGTCCGGGCCGGCGCCGCGCTCGTGGCCCTCGTCGTCGCCGCGGCGGTCTACGGGGTCTCGAACTCGTCGGCGTTCGAGTACGCGCGCGTCCGCGTGGACCCGGTGCCACGGTTCACGGATCCGGCGGCGGTGGAGGCGGCCCTGGCGCCGGCCCGTGGCCGGAACCTGTTTGCGATCGACACGGAACCCCTCGAAGCGGTGCTGGAGGGCCTCGCGACCGTCGCGACGGCGCGCGTGACCGTGGAGCTGCCCGACACGCTGCTCGTGGCCATCCGCGAGCGGACGCCGATCCTCGTCTGGCAGATCGGGGAGCGCCGGTTCCTCACCGACGATGCCGGCTTCCTGTTCGCGACCCTCGAGGACGAGGCCGCGGGCGAGGCCGAGACCCTCCCGGTCATCGAGGATCAACGGGCGGGGTCCGCGGGGCTCGCGCTCGGCAGTCACCTCGCCCCCACCGACCTCGATGCGGCGACGCGCCTCGGCTCGCTGGTCCCCGGCGACGTCGGCAGCATCGCCGACCGCCTGACGGTCGCCCTCACCGACGAGAACGGGTTCGTCGTGCGCACGCGCCCGACGTCATGGAGCGCGATCTTCGGCTTCTATACGGCCAGCCTCCGGACGCCGACCCTGATCCCGGGCCAGGTCCGGCTCCTGCGCAGCCTGCTGGCCGGGCGGGAGGCGGAGGTCGATCGCGTCATCCTCGCCAGCGACACGGACGGGACGTACACGCCGCGCGCGACCCCGAAGCCGGATCCGTCGGCCGAACCGTCCCCCGAGCCGAGCCCGTCGCCGTGAGACCCGGACCCGGCACCGTGCGCCCCGCGCCCACGGTCTGGTCGCGCGGCACGACCGCCGTCGGTCCCGCCGGCGTCGGCCGTGCCGCCAAGGTTGGCGCGGCCCTGCGCGGTCAGGTAGCCTTGCCGAAACCCACCGGTACGAGGTCGACGTCGGCGTGCTGCTCCCCCTGCTCGGGCTCCTCGTGGGCGTCCTCGCAGGTCTCGTCCTCGACGTCACGGTCAGCTTCGAGCTCAGTCGATACTCGGCGGTGGCGATCCTCGCGGCGCTCGATTCGGTGCTGGGCGCCGTCCGTGCAGAGCTCGATGGGGTCTACGACAATCGCATCTTCATCAGCGGGTTCCTCGTCAACGCGATCATCGCGGTGCTGCTCACCTTCATCGGCGATCGACTCGGTCTGGACCTGTACCTCGTGGCCCTGATCACGTTCGGCCTGCGCATCTTCAACAACGTGGCGCTCATCCGGCGGCACTTCCTCTAAACGGACGACACGGACGGGAGAGACGGACGACATGGTGGAACGGGAAGCGGTCCTCGTCGGCATCGACGTCGGCACCAGCAAGGTCTGCGCGCTCATCGGCGAGGTGAGCCGGGACGGCCGGCTGACGATCATGGGCCACGGCACCGTCCCCGCGTCCGGCCTCAAGAAGGGCGTGGTCATCAACATCGATCAGACCGTGCGCTCCATCGCGGACGCGGTGGAGCGAGCCGAGCGGCTGTCGGGCTGGAAGATCGATCGCGCGTTCGTCGGCGTCGGCGGACAGCACGTCGAGAGCCTCAACTCGCCCGGTCAGGTCGCGGTCACCGCGCACCACCGCGAGGTGACGCGCGAGGACGTCAACCGGGCCATCGAGGTCGCCCGCGCCGTGTCGATCCCGTCGAACCGCGAGGTACTCCACGTCGAGCGGCGCGGGTTCACCGTCGACGGGCAGGAAGGCGTCAAGGATCCGCTCGGGATGAGCGCCCTGCGGCTCGAGGTCGAGACCCACATCGTCACCGCCTCGGCCACCGCGGTCCAGAACCTGACCAAGTGCGTGTCGGCGGCCGGCGTCAAG
Source organism: uncultured Anaerolineaceae bacterium (assembly GCA_964393345.1). GTDB lineage: Bacteria > Chloroflexota > Limnocylindria > Limnocylindrales > CSP1-4 > SPCO01. The sequence goes on from CAYMTJ010000016.1 coordinate 26,992, forward strand.
ATCGACGAGCTCGTCGCGGACTCCCTGGCGTCCGCCGAGGCGGTCCTGTCCGAGACCGAGAAGGAGCTCGGGGTCGCCGTCGTCGACATCGGGGCCGGGACCATCGACCTCGCCCTGTTCCAGGAGGGTTCGCCCTTCCACACGCGCGTGCTGCCCGTCGGCGGCAACAACGTCACCAACGACATCGCCTTCGGCCTCCAGACGAGCCTGCAGGTGGCCGAGGAGCTCAAGATCCGCCACGGGACATGCGACCTGCGCACCGTCGCCGAGGATGACGACGAGATCTCGGTCTCGGTCCTCGGCGAGGACGCGGGTCGGACGGTGAGCCGGCTCGAGGTGTGCCAGATCGTCGAGGCGCGGATGCGCGAGACGTTCGAGCTGCTCGCCAACGAGATCCGGGCTGCGGGTGTCGGCATGCTGCCCGCCGGCGTGATCCTGACCGGTGGCGCCGCGCAGCTCGCCGGGGCCGCCGAACTGGGTCGGAGCGTGCTCCAGATGCCGGTCCGGGTCGCCGCGCCGGCGGGGATCGGCGGGCTCGTCGACACGCTCCTCAACCCGTCCTACAGCACCGCCGTCGGGCTGCTCCAGTGGGGCGCGATCTCCCTCGCGTCCGGGGAGCCGCTGCGCTACGAGTCCGCGCCGGGGAACGGCGGTCTCGGCCGGATCCGGGACGCGCTCCGGAGCATCTTCCCGTAAGGACGATCGAGCTCACGGTCCGGACCGGCCCGGTCCGCGGCCTCACCGACCTGACCGGCGCCTGCGCCGAGTTCGTCGCGACCGAGGACGACGGGCTGCTGTCCGTCTTCGTCCCGCACGCGACCGCGGGCGTGGTCGTCGTCGAGATCGGCGCGGGATCCGATGACGACCTCCTCGCCGCGCTCGAGCGCCTGCTGCCGCGCGACGAGGCGCTGTACCGCCATCGCCATGGATCGCCGGGCCACGGGGCGGACCACGTCCTGCCGCTCCTGGCACCACCGGCGCTGACCGTGCCCGTGATCGCCGGTCAGCTGGCGCTCGGGACCTGGCAGGCCATCTGCCTGCTCGACCCCAACCGGGACAACGCCGCGCGCCGGGTCCGGCTCTCGTTCCTGCCGGCCTGACCCTCGGACCAACGGACGGTGCACGATGGCACCGCCGCCCTTGTCCCGTCGCACCGGTCCGGCGCTATACTCCGCACCTACCACGGACCCGCTCGTGTCCCGAGTTCCTGAAGGGTCCCAGACGTACGCCGATCGCCACCCGCCAAGGGTCGCTGGAGGAGAGCTCGATGACGCTGCGGTCCGACTCCGAGAACTTCGCGCTGATCCGCGTCATCGGTGTCGGCGGGGGCGGCAGCAATGCCGTCAACCGGATGATCCGGGCCGAGATGATGGGCGTCGAGTTCATCGCCTGCAACACGGACTCGCAGGCGCTCCTCCAGTCGGATGCCCCGCACAAGATCCGCATCGGCGACAAGGTCACGCGCGGGCTGGGTGCCGGCGGCGACTCCACGATCGGCCAGCGGTCGGCGGAGGAGGACTCCGAGAAGATCGCCGCCGCGCTCGAGGACTCGGACATGGTGTTCATCACCGCCGGCCTCGGTGGCGGGACGGGATCGGGCGCCGCGCCGGTCGTCGCGCAGATCGCCAAGGAGAGCGGCGCGCTCACCATCGGCGTGGTGACCAAGCCGTTCGCGTTCGAGGGCAACAAGCGCAAGCTCGTCGCCGAGAAGGCGGCCGAGGAGCTCAAGGCCCAGGTCGACGCGCTCATCACGATCCCCAACGACCGGCTCAAGGACGTCGTCCAGAAGAACACCAGCATCCTGGACGCGTTCCGCGTCGTCGATGACGTCCTCCGCCAGGGCGTCCAGGGCATCAGCGACATCATCACGGTGCCGGGGTTGATCAACCAGGACTTCGCCGACGTCCGGGCGATCATGAAGGACGCCGGATCGGCGCTCATGGGCATCGGCCACGCGTCCGGCGAGAACCGCGCCGTCGAGGCCGCCCGCCAGGCCATCGCCAGCCCGCTGCTCGAGCTCGATATCAACGGCGCCCAGGGCATCCTCTGGAACATCACCGGCTCCTCGAGCCTGTCGCTGTTCGAGGTCCAGGAGGCCGCCGAGGCGATCAAGGAGGCGGCCGACCCGGAGGCCAACATCATCTTCGGGACCAGCTTCAACGAGCGGCTCGGGGAAGAGGTCATGGTCACGGTCATCGCCACCGGCTTCGACGGTGGTCGCCGCCGCCAGGCGAGCAGCCGCGAGGCGACCGGGGTCATGGACTCGTCCGTCTCGGGCCGCGCGCCGCGCGAACGCGACTTCCTCGACGAGCTGCAGCGACAGCGCGACGAAGCCGTCGACCATGCTGCCGATCCGTCGGTCGGCCGGGACGACGAAGTGGCGGCGCTCGTCGGCGGGCCCCGTGTCGAACGCGCTGCCGCGAGCGAGCGCTCCGTCGGCGAGACACCCCGGGCCAAGCGTCCGACGACCTACGACGCGGACGACCTCGAGATCCCGAGTTTCCTCCGCCGCAAGTGACCCACGCCGGCGACCGGCCGGCGGCGCCATGACCGAGCCCGACGCGGCGGACGTCGCCGTCCTGGCCGCCGCGCGCGATCGGGTCCTCCGACGGATCGCGACCGCCTGCGCCCGCGTCGACCGCGACCCGGCCGAGGTCACGCTCGTCGCGGTCTCCAAGACCGTCGATGCCGGGCGGTTGCGCGCGGCCGTCGCCGCCGGACTGACCCTGTTCGGTGAGAACCGGGTCCAGGAAGGCGCCGCGAAGGCGCCGGCCGTCCCGGGGGCGTCGTGGCACCTGGTCGGCCCGCTCCAGTCGAACAAGGCCCGCCGGGCCGTCGAGGTCTTCGATGTCATCGAGTCCGTGGACGGCACGGACCTCGCGACACGGCTCGACCGCCTGGTCGCCGAGGCGCGGCCGGGCCAGCGTTACCCGGTCCTGCTCCAGGTGAACGTCGACCGTGACCCGGCGAAGGCCGGACTCTCGCCCGACGCGATCCTCGACGCTCTCCCGGTGATCCTGGCACTCCCGAACCTCGCCGTCGGCGGACTCATGACCGTGGGCCGACTGGCGACGGACCCCGACGACGCCCGCGCCACCTTCCGCGGGCTGCGGGCGCTCGCCGCCGAAGCCCGGGCGACGCACCCGGGTCTCGGCCCGGCGCTGTCGATGGGGATGTCCGACGACTTCGAGCTGGCGATCGAGGAAGGCGCGACCATCGTTCGGGTCGGGCGAGCGCTGTTCGGGGAGCGGGTCGCGGCGCCCTGACGACCCCTGGTCGGCGCAGGCTGGTAGACTCGGCCGATCCCCGGCGTACCGCCCACCGCTCGTGGGCACCACCAGCGAGTCCCTTGCCACATCCCGAAGCGCGGTTCACCGTGCGTCTCACGCCACGTGCCGCTCGGGATCAGGTCGACGGCGTGCTCGACGGGGTCCTCAAGGCCCGGGTCTCGGCGCCCGCGGTCGAGGGTGCCGCGAACCAGGCCCTGATCCGGTTGCTCGCCGACGAACTCGGGGTCGCGCGGCGGGACGTGCGGATCGTGGCCGGCGCGACGGCGCGAGAGAAGCTGGTGGTCGTCGAGACCGTGGAACCCGCCACGATCGTTGCCCGATGGCCCGGCCTGCGGGTATGATCGCGGCTCGTCCGGCGTCCTGAGCGACGTCGCGACCTTCGGGCGATTGGCTCAGTCGGTTAGAGCGCACGGTTCACATCCGTGAGGTCACTGGTTCGAATCCAGTATCGCCCACCACCTCCGTCGGGCCGCCGGTCGAACTCGTCCGCAGACCCGTGGACCGTCCGCCGACGCGGCCCCCGCCCGGCTATGGATCGCCCGCGTCGATGAGCAGCGGGAGGAGATCCGACGCGGACACGACCCCGATCGGCGAGCGGTCGTCATCCGCGACCACCACGAGTCGATGGACGTCGTACCGCTCGAGACGGCGAGCGGCCTCGCCGAGGGTCATCCCGACCCGTGCGGTGATGACCGGCCGGGTCATCGCATGGCGGGCGGTGTAGCCGGCCCACGGCCGGCGACCCGGCCCGACCATCGCCGCGACGCGGATCAGATCGGTCTGGCTCAGGACCCCGACGAGGCAGCCGCCGGCGTCGAGGACCGGGACGCCGGTCACGTCATTCTCGGCGAGGACCTCCGCGACCTCCTCGAGCGGCATGTCGACGCTCACCGTCACCGGATAGGGCGTCATCACCGCCCCGATCGTCAGCGGGTCGTCGGCTGGGATCTCCCGGCGGTGGCGCACGGTGTCACCCCGTCGGGTGCGTGGGGCCGCCGCCGACGAGGACCGACACCGACGCGTGCTCGAGGACGTTGCGCGAGACGCTGCCCAGCAGCCCGCGGGTGATCGCGCCCTGCCGTCGCGAGCCGACGACGATCAGGTCCGCTCCCCAGGCGGCCGCCTCGGCGAGGATCTCCTCGGCCGCGTCGCCCTCACGCGTGACCACACTGGTCTTGAGGCCGTTGCCGCGCAGCTGCTCGGCCGCCTGCTCGGCGTATGTCGCCACGTCCTCGCGGGAGGCGTCACGGGCGTCGACGTAGGCGGACGCGACCCAAGAGGCGTCGGCGGCCATCCCGGTCCACCATGGGATCGGGACGTCGACGACGCTGATCACCCGCGCCTCGACGCCGGCCAGGAACCCGTCGCGGCCGATCAGGGCGGCAGCCTCGATCGCCGAGGGAGACGCGTCGGTGGCGACGAGGACCCCGTGGACCTTGCCCCCGCGCGCGACCAGGACGGGGCACGGCGCGTGACCGACGACCTCGGCCGAGACGGATCCCAGCAGCATCCGATCGAGCGTCCCGTGGCCGCGCGCCCCGAGCACGATCAGATCGGCGTGTTCGCGCGTCGCCTCGGCGACAAGCTGGGTGGCGGCACGACCGCGGAGCAGTCGCGTATCGATGACCAGGCCCGGCCGGGCGAGGCGTTCCGCGGCGGCGCGCAACTCGGTCCGGACCTCGGCCTCGAGACGCTCGCGGACCTCCGGCGCCTGGACCATCGCCGCGGCCGGCCACGGCCCGCCGAAGACATCCACGTCGTCGGGCAGGGCCGTCACGATCGTCACCGTCGTGTCGGTCGGCCAGGCGATCGACACGACGAGATCGATCGCCAGGGCGGACGGCCCGGAGCCGTCGATGGCCAGCAGGACGCGCATGTCAGTCTCCTCTCGCGTCGGTCAGACTCGCCCCTTCGGGACGGTGTGCCAGTACGTCTTGTTGAAGACGATCTTGCCCAGGTGCCACAGCTGGTTCGGCTTCGGCGGTCGGGGCGGGTGGTCGTAGTCGAACTGGAGGAGCGTGCCCTTCCCGTCGCCGATCTCGAAGAAGCACATGACCTTGCCCTCGTAGTCCGCGTGCTTGCCGGACGGGGCCCGACCCTCGATGAGGGCGCTGATCCGCTCGACCACGACCGGGGCCTCGAAGTGCGCGGTGGACCCGGCCTTCGACAGCGGCAGGTCCGTCGCATCGCCCAGGGCGAAGATGTTCGGGCGCCCACCGACCTGGAGGGTGTGCCGGTCGGTCGGCAGCCAGCCACCGGGCGCCGGCGCCAGGCCGGAGTCCATCAGGAACTGCTGGCCCTTGTGCGGCGGTACCAGGATCAGCAGGTCGTACGGCAGTTCCTCGCCCTCGAGGCTGATGACCATCCTGCGCTCCGGGTCGATGGCCTCGACGTTGAAGAACGTGTGCAGCTCGATGCCCTTGGCGTCGAGGATCGGCGTCGCCATCTCGCTGACGCTCTCGATCGTGAACGCCCGGCCGATCGGCGAGCAGTAGTCGATGGTCGTCGCCTCGCGCAGACCGCGCTCGCGCAGCTCGGACTCGATGAGGAACGTGACCTCCAGCGGCGCCGGCGGGCACTTGTAGGGCATCCCGGCGATCCCGACGACGATCCGACCCCCCTCGAAGGCGTCGAGCGCCCCCCGCAGGCGCGCCGCGGCCTCGGCGGTGTAGAAGTGGTGCGCCTCCGTCTCGAAGTGCTCGATCGCCTCGGGGACGATGCGCGACCCCGACGCGATGACGAGGACGTCGTAATGGAGCTCGAAGCCGTCGGTCATGCGGACGCGACGCTCGTTCTCGTCGACCCGCGCGACCTCTCCGACAACGAGCGTGACGCGCTTGTCCAGGAGGGAGCGCTCCGGTCGCTGGAGGTTCTTGGCGCGCTCGCCGCCCATGGCGATGTACATGAACCCGGGCTGATAGACGTGGTCGCCGTGGGCATCGACGACGATGACCTCCACCGTCCCGGCGTCGATCCGTCGACGGAGTTTGCGGGCGAGGAGGTTCGCCGTGAGCGTGCCGCCGACGCCGCCGCCCAGGATGAGGATCCGTTGCATCGGGTCTCCTAGCGTCGCTTCTCGACGATGATCTCGTCGTAGCCATCCCGCTCCGTGACACCGATCAGGCCGTGGCCGGCCTTCTCGACCCACTTGGGGATGTCGGTCCGCGAGCCGCGGTCCGTGGAGGACACGGCGATCACGTCGCCGACCGAGCCTTCCCGGATGGCCCGGATGAGTTCCATGAGCGGTCCCGGGCAGTAGCTGCCGCGGGCATCGATCACGCGGGTGATCGTCGTCATCGTGTCGGTCATGTCGGTCGTGCTCCTGTTAGATGAAGAGGGGGACGGAGTCTTCGGTCATCAGGCCGATCACCGTCGCGGCGCCGACCGGTTCGCCCATGCCATCGATCATGTCCTCGCGCTTGAGCCCGAACATGTCCATGGTCATCTGGCAGGGGATGAACTCGACGCCCAGGTCCTGGGCGGCTTCGAGCAGCTCCTTGGGGCTGGCCACGTGGTACTGCTTGGCGAGCTTGCCCATCATCCACGGACCCATGCCGAAGAAGTCCATCTTCGACAGCTTGCGGTGGCTGATGCCCGGGCGCTGCATCGCCGACAGCAACTTCTGCATCCAGTTCTCGCCGGTGATCCGGCGCTCGTCCTTGACGAAGGCCTGAAGCCCCCAGAAGGTGATGAAGACACGCGTCTTGACGCCCATGGCGGCGCTGGTCGACGCGAGGATCATCGTGGCCCAGACCTTCTCGAGGTCGCCGCTGTAGTCGATGATCAGGATGTCCTTGACCTTCGTCACGGCACCATCGGCCGGCTCTGGCCGCGGGTCGGTGACGCTGGTGGGGGCATCCAGGGTGGCGGTGGTCATGGCTGGCCTCACTTCCGGCGGATGACGAATCGGTAGACGGCGCCGTCGCTCGTCTGCTCGACGAGCTCGTTGCCGGTGGAGCGGCACCAGGCCGCCACGTCCTTGATCGAGCCCGGGTCGGTCGCGAGCAACTCGATGACCGCTCCGCTGCTCAGGGACCTCGCGGCCTGGGCCGTCTTGACGATCGGCATCGGGCACGACAGCCCGCGCGCGTCGATGGTCTGGCTGATCTCGACGACTGGCATGGATGGCTCCTTCGTTTCAGATGAAGACGATCTGACCCTCGCCGGCGTTGAGGTAGAAGGCGGTCACGCCCTCCACGCCATCGACGAGGGGATCGAGGTCGTCGGCCTCGATACGCAACAGGTCCATCGACAGCGAGCACGCCTCGATGTCCACGCCACCCAGGTCCTTGGCCTGGCGAAGGGTCTCGGCCCAGCTCGCCTGTCCGGCCGCGGCCAGGGCGTCGACGGCCGCTCGGCCATCCGGGCCCGCCTCGGGGGCCAGGCCGTGGTTGCGCGCGATGCGGTCAGCGCGAAACGCGTCCAGGGCCCAGTACTGGAGGAAGATGTTCACGGGCTTGCCGAGCGCCGCGGCGCCGGCAGTCAGCACGGCCGCGGCCTGTAGCTTGTCATCCGTCCCGGAGAACAGGACCAGATTCAGGGGTTCATCCATCGATCGGCCTCAACGTGGGGCCGACCCATGTCGGCCTCGTGGACCGAGCATCGCCCGCGTGGGTTCGCTCGGACCACGGCCGCGGGTCACGACTCGACGGGCCGGACGGCAGGGTCGGACGGGCCGCCGACGCTCGGTTACGCCGTCAGCTCGGGCCGGTGGCGTGGCCGTCAGCTCGGGCGGTGACGTGGCCGTCGGACCGGGCCGGTGACGTGGCCGTCACGCCGGGCGCCGCGCGCTCGTCACACCTCCCGAACGCGGTCTCCTCCCCGCGTGAAGCCCTCGGTCCTCCCCCGGGGGCTTCCCCTTGTCCGGCCCAGAGAGCCGGGCGCCGACCGCGGCGCCGTCAGGACCCGGCGAGCCGCCGCAGGACCGCGGGCATGATCCCGCCACCCGCGTAGTAGTCGACATCGATCGGCCCGTCGAGGCGAGCGATGGCCTCGAAGCGACGGGTCCGTCCATCGCCCCCGGCGGCCTCGTCCGCGTGGGCCACGACGGCCACCCGCTGGCGGGGTGTCAGCCCGGCGGCCAGGCCCAGGATCGAGTAGGTCTCCCGACCGGTGAGTCCGAGCGACGACGCGCTGTCGCCCGGTGCGAACTGGAGCGGGAGGACCCCCATGCCGACGAGGTTCGAGCGGTGGATCCGCTCATAGCTCTCGGCCAGGACCGCGCGGACGCCGAGGAGGGCCGTCCCCTTGGCCGCCCAGTCGCGCGACGATCCGGAGCCGTACTCGCGCCCGGCGATGATCAGCAACGGGACGCCGGCCGCCGCATACCGCACCGAGGCGTCGTAGATGAACGCGTCCTCGCCCGACGGCAGGACGACCGTGTACGGGCCCTCCTTGTCGCCGGCGAGTCGGTTGCGCAGCCGGATGTTCCCGAACGTGCCACGGACCATGACCTCGTGGTGGCCGCGCCGGGCGCCGTACGAGTTGAACTGGGTCGGCGTCACGCCATGGGCCTGCAGCCACTGGCCGGCGGGGGACCACGGCGCGATCGATCCCGCCGGGGAGATGTGATCGGTCGTCACCGAGTCGCCGAGGACGGCCAGCACCCGGGCGCCCTCGATGTCGGCCGGGGCCGCCCCGCCCGCGGCCAGCCCGTCGAGGAACGGCGGCCGGGCGATGTACGTGGAGTCCGGGTCCCAGGCGTAGCGCTGGCCATCCGGGATCGCCAGGGCCCGCCAGCGCTCGTCGCCCTCGAAGACTACCGCGTACGTGCGTCGGAAGAGGTCGGGGTCGATGGACGAGCCGATCACGGACCGGATCTCGTCTGGCGCGGGCCAGATGTCGGCGAGGAACACCGGCCGACCATCTCGACCGGTGCCGAGCGGTTCGCGGGTCAGGTCGATGTCGACGCGACCGGCGAGGGCGAAGGCCACCACGAGAGGCGGGGAGGCGAGGTAGCTCGCGCGCGCCAGCGGGTGGATCCGACCCTCGAAGTTGCGGTTCCCCGAGAGGACCGCGGCCACGATCAGGTCGTTGGTCTCCACGGCCTCGGCGACGGCCGCATCGAGCGGACCCGAGTTGCCGATGCAGGTCGTACAGCCGTACCCGGCCAGGGCGAAGCCGAGCGCTTCGAGCGGGGCCATCAGCCCCGCGGCCTCGAGATAGCCGGTGACGGCCCGTGACCCGGGCGCGAGCGACGTCTTCACCGTCGGCGCGACGCGCAGGCCAGCCGCGACGGCATTCCTCGCGAGCAGGCCCGCGCCCACCATCACGGTGGGGTTGGACGTGTTCGTGCACGAGGTGATCGCCGCGATGGCCACCGAACCCGTCCGGATGACGGTCTCTTCGTCGCCGACCCGGACGCTGATCGGCCGATACGCCCGTCGGTCGGGCGGGAGGGCCCCCGCGACCACCGGATCGACCGACGGCGACGGCGCCGCACTCGGGTCAGCGGCGGCGAACGATGGCGCGTCCGACGCGGGGAACGAGGCCTCGGACGACCCTTCGACCTCGGTCGCGGGCTCGGCCGGAGGCTCGAGGCCGTCGGGGTAGTTGGAGCGGAAGTTCTCGCGCAGGACCTCGAGCGGCACGCGATCCTGGGGCCGCCGCGGGCCGGCGACCGACGGCGCCACGGAGCCGAGGTCGAGCGTGAGCGCCTGGTCGAACGTCGGGCCGTCGCCCGGCAGGCGCCACAGGCCCTGCGAGCGGGCATAGGCCTCGACGAGCGCGACCCGCTCGGGGGACCGTCCGGTCAGGCGCAGATAGGCGAGCGTCTCGTCGTCGATGGGGAAGAGCGTCGCCGTCGCGCCGAACTCGGGGCTCATGTTGCTGATCGTGGCCCGGTCCGCCAGCGACAGCGAGGCGAGCCCATCGCCGGCGAACTCGACGAAGGCGCCGACGACGCCGTGCGAACGGAGCATCTCGGTCACGACCAGGACCAGGTCCGTGGCGGTCGAGCCCTGGGGCAGGGCGCCGGTGAGGCGGACCCCGACCACCGTCGGCATCGGCTGGTACAGGGGCTGGCCGAGCAGGACGGCCTCGGCCTCGATGCCGCCGACCCCGTAGCCGAGCACGCCGAGCGCATTGATCATCGTGGTGTGCGAATCGGTCCCGACGAGGGTGTCGGGGAACGCCACGCCGTCGCGTTCGTCCACGACCGGGGCGAGGAACTCGAGGTTGACCTGGTGCACGATCCCGGTCCCGGGCGGCACGATCCGCAGATCGCGAAAGGCGGTCTGGGCCCAGCGGAGGAGCTGGTAGCGCTCCACGTTCCGCTCGTACTCGCGCTCGACGTTGAAGGCGAAGGCCTCACCGGTACCGAACCGGTCGATCTGCACGGAGTGATCGATGACGAGGTCCGCCGGGACGAGGGGATTCACGAGGCCGGGGTCGCCGCCGAGGTCCGCCATGGCGTCGCGCATGACCGCGAGATCCACGATCGCCGGGACGCCGGTGAGGTCCTGGAGGATGACCCGCGACGGCATGAACGGGATCTCCGCCTCGGCCGCGACGCCCGGACGCCACGATGCGAGCGTCTCGACGTCCTCCTCGCGGACGAGACCGCCGCCGGCGTGGCGCAGCGCGTTCTCGAGGAGGATCTTCACGGTCACCGGGGCGGACCCGAGGTCCAGCCGATCCGCGAGGACAGCCAGGCGATAGTGGTCGGGCAGGCCGTGGCCGAGCGGCGCGCGGGCGCCGAAGGGATCCGATGCTGACAACGCGGCCGACCTCACTGGCTCGTTACACTCGATGCGTGGAAGCGTACCGCGACCCGCCGACCCGCGGGGTCGACGTCCGATGAGGGCCTGGGGCGAGTTGCCCGGCGACGACCCGAAGCGCGATCGCGCGCAGACGGAAGCGGCGCTCGACGCCGCCGGCATCGACCTGGACCCGACGCCGCCGGGCTTCCACCGCCACGGCGACGACGTCCACGCCTCGGACCACCAGCACCCGCACCATCACTCCGAGCCGGGTCAGCCACCGGTCATCGGGATCGTGGGCGCCGGGGCCGTCGGGACGGCCCTCGGCGTCGCCCTCACTCGGGCAGGCTGGCCGATCCACGCCGTCGCCAGCCGGGATACCGGACGGCGCGAGCGATTCCGGGGGCTGGTGGACGGCGTGCGCGGGTTCGCGGAGGCGCAGGCGCTCGTCGAGGAGGTGGAGCTGGTCATCGTGGCCGTCCCCGACGATGCGATCGCCGCGCTGGCGGGCGGGCTGCGCCTGTACAGCGGCCAGGCGATGGTCCACACCAGCGGGGCGCTCGGCGCCGAGGTGCTCGCGCCGGCGCAGGCGGCCGGGACCCAGATCGGGTCGTTCCACCCGCTCGTGGCGTTCGCCGACACGGAGCGGGCCGTCGCGGCGCTGGCGGGCGCCACCGTCGCCATCGAGGGCGACGAGCAGCTCGTATCGCTGCTCGCGGACATGGCCGATGCGATCGGGGCGCGACCCGTTCGGCTCCCGCCCGGGTCGAAGGCGGCCTACCACGCGGCCGCCGTCCTGGCCGCGGGCGGGTTCGTCGCCCTCCTCGACGCCATCGCCGAGCTCGGTCGCGTCGCCGGGCTCGACGAGGCGGCCGCGCTGTCGATCTACGGGCCGCTCATCGAGTCGACCCTCGGGAACGCCCGCGCGCTCGGCGTCGCCGGCGCCCTGACCGGTCCGCTCGCCCGCGGTGACGTCGGGACCCTCCGCGCGCACCTCGCCGCCCTGGAGGCGCACGCACCCGCGGCGCTCGCCCTCTACCGTGTCCTGGCCGAGCGCGAGGTCGCGCTCGCGGTCGACCGTGGCTCGCTGGCACCGGAGCGGGCCGCAGACCTGCGTGACGCTCTTGCAAGGCCGGACTGAACCGGTACCATAGCCTTCCCATGGAACACAGCATCGCCGCCAAGTACGCGGCCCGGCCGGCGGCCCACTTCGTGCGCCCGTCTGCCCGCATCCGCGAGCGGCGACTCGGCCTGCATCCGCTCGGCGCGTTCCGCGCCGCCGCTGAACGTGCCACGATCCTGCGTCAGCCCGATGTGGCGCCGCTGGTCCGGCTCCGCGCCAGGTGGCGCTCCATCCAGCCGGCCACGGTCTCGCGGCCGGCGGACGGCCGCCCCAGGCCGCAGGTCGTCATGGTCTGGGCTCGTTCCGTTCGTCCCGGAGCCGTCCGACGGGCGGGCGCCTCCGCGGCGCCGTGGCGCGCCTGAGGGCCGCGACCGCCACATCGGCCGGCGGGATCGTCGTCCGCCACGAGGGCGGCGCCCCGTGGCTGGTCGTCGGCAGTCGGCGACGGGAGCGCGACGGGCGCACCTGGACCCTCCCGAAGGGCACCCCCAAGTCGGGCGAGACGACCGAGGAGACCGCCATCCGCGAGGTCATGGAGGAGACCGGCCTCGAGGTGCGCATCACCGGGACGCTCGATTCGATCGAGTACTTCTTCGTCCAGTCCGGGACGCGCATCCACAAGACCGTCCACTACTTCCTGATGGAGCCGGTGGGTGGCGACCTCGCCGGCCACGATCACGAGTTCGATGAGGTCCGCTGGATCCGCTTCGACGACGCCCCATCCACGCTGACCTTCGAGACCGAGCGCGTCCTGGTGGCGCGCGCGGCCGCCATCGTGTCGCCGGACACCGTCGGCGCCGGATGATGGGGGACGAGTCGGACGCCTCCCCGCCGCTGACGACGCCCCTCGCGGACCGGCACGCCGGACTCGGCGCGCGGCTCATCGATTTCGCGGGCTGGCTGATGCCCGTCCAGTACGCCTCGATCATCGAGGAGCATCGGGCGGTCCGGGAGCGCCTGGGCCTGTTCGATCTCTCGCACATGGGCGAGCTGTTCGTGGAGGGCGCGGACGCGGGCGATGCCCTGGCCGCCGCGCTCGTCTCCGATCCGCGGACCCTGGCGGTCGGGCGCGCCCAGTACTCCATGATCTGCGCGCCCGATGGCGGCATCATCGATGACCTCATCGTCTATCGCCTGGCCCAGGATCGCTTCCTCGTCGTCGCCAACGCGAGCAACGCCGGGGTCGTCGCCGACACGCTCGTCGACCGCCTCGCCGGCACGCGGGCCGTGCTCGACGACCGCTCGCTCGCGACCGGCCTCGTCGCGATCCAGGGTCCGCGCTCCCGCGACGTCCTCCAGCCCCTGACCGACGTGGCGCTCACGGAGTTGCGGTACTACGCCATCGCCGAGGGGACCGTGGCCGGTATCCCGGCCCTCGTCGCCCGGACCGGGTACACGGGCGAGGACGGGTTCGAGGTGTTCGTCGACTGGTCGCAGACGGTCGCGCTCTGGGATGCGCTGGCCGAGGCGATGGAGCCCGCCGGCGGCGTCCCCGTCGGCCTCGGCGCGCGCGACACCCTCCGGCTGGAGGCCGGGATGCCGCTCTACGGCAACGAGCTGGATCGCGAGACGACGCCCTTCGACGCCGGGCTGGGTCGGGTCGTCAAGCTCGAGAAGCCGGGCGACTTCGTCGGCCGGGCGGCCCTGGCCCGGGCCGCTGCCGATGGACCGCGGAAGCGACTGGTCGGACTCGTCGTCGAGGGCCGCGGGATCGCGCGGCACGGCTATCCGGTGGATGTCGGCGAGCGGCGGACCGGCGTCGTGACGAGCGGGACGCAGTCGCCGACGCTCGGACAGCCCATCGCGATGGCGTACGTCGCGCCGAAGGATGCCGAGCCGGGTACGATCGTCGACATCGAGATCCGCGGGGCCCCGGTGGCCGCCCGCGTGGTCCCCCTGCCGTTCTACCGGAGGCCAGGCTGACGTGAGCGTTCCCGCGGACCTGCGATACACGAAGGACCATGAGTGGGTCCGGACCGATGGCGACGAGATCGTCGTCGGGATCACGGCGTACGCCGCCGACCAGCTGGGCGACATCGTGTTCGTCGAGCTCCCGTCCGCGGGCCGCGCGCTCAAAGCCGGGGCAGCGTTCGGGGTCGTCGAGTCGGTCAAGGCCGTGAGCGACCTGTATGCGCCGGTCGACGGCGACGTGGTCGCGATCAACGATGGCCTCACCGGTAGCCCGGAGTCGGTCAACAGCGACCCGTACGGCGATGGCTGGATGCTGCGGGTCCGCGCCACCGACCCAAGCCAGCTCGACGAGCTGCTGGACGCGGTCGCCTACGACGCGCTCATCGCGGCGGGCTGACCGACCGACGATGCCGTACGGACCGCATACCGCCGACGATCGTGAGCGCATGCTCGCGGCGATCGGAATCGCCTCGGTCGACGAGCTCTTCGCCGACATCCCGGTAGCGCTGCGGGCCTCGGCCCTGGACCTGCCGCCCCCGGAGCCGGAGCTGGATCTCGCCGCCCGGCTGACCGCCCTGGCCGCCCGGAACCGGACCGATCTCGATTCATTCCTGGGCGCGGGGGTCTATCGGCACTGGAGTCCCCCCGCCGTGGACCAGCTGCTGCTCCGCGGGGAGTGGTACACCGCCTACACGCCGTATCAGCCCGAGATCAGCCAGGGCACGCTCCAGAGCATCTACGAGTACGAGTCGCTCATCGCCGAGCTGGTCGACCTCGACGTGGTGTCGGCATCGCACTACGACGGCGCCGCCGCCACGGCCGAGGCCGCGCTGATGACCTGCCGGGCGACCGGGCGGGAACGGGTCCTCGTCAGCCGCGGGGTGCATCCCCACTACCGGGAGACGCTGCGGACGTACTTCGGTGGCGGGCTCGAGCTCGACGAGATCCCGCTCGTGTCCGACGGCGATGCCACCGGGACGACCGATCTGGCCGCGCTCGAGCAGATGCTGGCGGACGGGGATCGCCCGGTCGCCGGGGTGGTGGCCGCCCAGCCCGACTTCCTCGGGTTGCTCGAGCCGATGCCGGCCATCGTCGAGCTCGCCCACGCCGCGGGTGCCCTGTTCGTCGCGGTCGTTGAGCCGGTCAGTCTGGCCGTCCTCGCGCCCCCTGGGGCGTACGGCGCGGACATCGCGGCGGGTGAGGGGCAGCCGCTCGGCATCGCGCCGCAGTACGGCGGCCCCTACCTCGGCCTGCTCGCCTCCACGGATGCGCTCGTCCGTCAGATCCCGGGACGGCTCGTGGGGATGACCACCGACCTCGACGGCCAGCGCGCGTTCGTGATGACGATGCGGGCGCGCGAACAGGACATCCGTCGCGACAAGGCCGCGAGCAACATCTGCACGAACCAGGCGCTCCTGGCCCTCGCCGCGTCCATCTACCTTGCGGTCATCGGACCGCACGGATTGCGCGATGTCGCGGCGAATGGTGCCGCCCGGGCACGCGAGCTCGAGCTGGCGCTCGAGGCGGCCGGCGCTCCGCGGGTCCATCCGGGGCCGTACCTCAACGAGTTCGCGGTCCGGGTGCCGGATGCGCGGGCCGTCCATCGGCGTCTGCTCGATCACGGGGTCCTCGCGGGGCTCGTCCTCGCCGACGCGCTGCCCGATGAGCCGTCGCTCGCCGACGCGCTCCTCGTCTGCGCGACCGAGGTCACGACCAGCGCCGAGATCACCCGCTTCGCGACCGCCATGGCCGCGGTCCTCGGCGATCGGCCGCAGGTCGGGACGGTCGCCGCGACCGGAGAGGTCCGATGAGCGTCGTCGGACCGCGCCTCCAGCCGACGCTGTTCGAGCGTGGCCGGTCCGGGCGCGGTGGCGGCAAGATCCCGCACCCGCCCAAGGACGCGCTGGATCGGATCCCGACCGCCGCGCAGCGGGTCGACCCGCCCGCCCTGCCCGAGATGAACGAGCCGGACGTGGTCCGCCACTACGTCAACCTGAGCCAGCTCAACTACGCCGTCGACACGGGCTTCTACCCGCTCGGCTCGTGCACGATGAAGTTCAACCCGAAACTCAACGAGTGGGCCGCCCGCCTGCCCGGGTTCGCGGGCCTCCACCCGATGGCACCCGACGAGGTGGCGCAGGGCACGCTCCAGCTCCTCTGGGAGCTCGAGGTGGCGCTGGCGGAGATCTCGGGGATGCGCGCCGTCACGCTCCAGCCGGCGGCCGGCGCCCAGGGTGAGCTGACCGGGATCCTGATGATCCGCGCCTACCACCGGGCCCGGGGGGACGTGGACCGGGACGAGGTGCTCGTCCCCGACTCCAGCCACGGGACGAACCCGGCGACGGCCAGCATGGCGGGGTACCGGACCATCACGATCCGATCCGCGCCCGACGGCGGCGTCGACGTGGACGCCTTCAAGGCCGCTCTGGGCCCGCGCACCGCGGCGGTCATGATCACGAACCCCTCGACGCTGGGACTGTTCGAGACGCGGATCGGGGAGCTCCTCGACGCGGTCCACGGGGCCGGTGCGCTCGCCTACATGGATGGCGCGAACCTGAACGCGATCCTCGGGCGGTTCAAGCCCGGCGAGGCGGGCTTCGACGTCATGCACTTCAACGTCCACAAGACGTTCTCGACGCCGCACGGCGGAGGCGGACCGGGTGCCGGGCCCGTCGGCGTGGGCTCCAAGCTCCTTCCGTACCTGCCAGAGCCGCGCGTGCTGCGCACGGACGACGGGACGTACCGGCTCGAGCGGACGGGCGAGCGCGCGACCTCGATCGGACGGCTCCGCAGCTTCGTCGGCAACACGGGCGTGCTCGTGCGTGCGTACGCGTACATCTGCGCCCACGGCGCGAGCGGGTTGCGCGAGGTCAGCGACGACGCCGTCCTGGCCGCCAACTACCTCAAGGCCCGGCTGGCCGACACGTTCGACCTTCCCTACGAGCGCCACTGCAAGCACGAGTTCGTGGCGTCCGCGGCCACGATCAAGGCACAGACCGGCGTCCGGACGCTCGACATCGCCAAGCGCCTGATCGACCACGGCTTCCACCCGCCGACGGTCTACTTCCCGCTGATCGTCGAGGAGGGGATGCTGATCGAGCCGACCGAGACCGAATCGGTCGACACGCTCGACGCCTTCGTCGACGCGCTCGTGGCGATCGCCGCCGAGGCGCACACGGACCCCGCGATGGTGACCGGTGCCCCGCACGATGCCCCCGTGCGACGTCTCGATGAGGCCACGGCCGCTCGCAACCCGAACCTTCGGTGGCGGCCGATGACCGGCCGGCAGATGCCGTGCCCGGATTGAGTCGGCCCGTGGGCCGGACCCGTACGAACGTTCGTTAGGACCGGTGGTTGACAGGCCCTCGGGGGCTGTGGATAGTACCGGCAGCGCACTGACCGACTCGTGCCGTCGCCTCGGCTCGCCTCGAATCGGATCGAGTGGGAGACTCGATCAAGAACGAGGGCGGGACCTATGCGGCATCGCAGGGCATGGCGGGACAGGGCCGTGGGAGAGACATCGGGTATCCACCCGTTCGGAGGACAGTTGATGCAGAAACGTCTATTCGGGCTGCTCGTGACGGCCGTCATGATCGCCGCGGCATGCGGCGGCACGAACCCGTCGAGCGCGGCACCCACGGGCGGCGCCTCTTCGGCACCATCCGAGGCCCCGAGCGAAGCGCCGACCGGCGGCGACTTCACCTTCGTCGTCGACAGCGAGCCGACCACCCTGGCCGGCAGCCCCGATGATCTGCCCACGTCGTGGATCACGGGCTTCATCTACACAGCGCTGTACCAGCCGAACTACAAGGTCGAGTACGTGCCGCTGGCCGCTGACGGCCCGCCGGTCACCTCGGCTGACGGCCTGACCTGGGACGTCAAGCTCAAGGAGGGCATCACGTTCCATGACGGCTCCCCGCTGACGGCGGAGGACGTCAAGTTCAGCTTCGACCTGCTCGCGTCGCCGAACTGCCGGACGAACCCGGACGGCTGCTCGTCGATCGCGGACAACGTCGCGTCGGTCGAGGTCGTCGACCCGCTGAACGTCCGCTTCGTGCTCAAGCAGAAGTTCGCGCCGTTCATCTCGAGCGGTCTCGGCTCCCTGATCCTCCCGAAGAAGGCGATCGAGGAGTCCTTCGCGCGGTTCCAGGCGGCGGCCGGCCAGGTGGCCAAGGCCGACGTCACGGCGCTCGTCGACAAGATCGCGGCCGAGACCTCGGCCGAGAACCCGCTGTGCGTCGTCGAGGATCCGGCCACGCTGCCCGCGAGCTGCCTGTTCGCGACGTACACGGCCGAGATCGAGGCGATGCTCGGCAAGGCCGGCATCGAGCCCCTCAACAAGGCCGGCTTCAACACCGGCGGCGAGAGCGGCACGGATTTCGACCCCGAGGCATACGCCCAGGGCATCTCCGGTCAGCTGACCGACCTCAACACGACGCTCAACGCGACGGCGATCGACCAGATCGCGGCCGCCCAGAAGATCATCGACTTCGGCAAGAACCCGATCGGGGCCGGGCCGTACAAGTTCGTGAAGTACAACGCCGGTGAGAACGTCGAGCTCGCCCGCTACGACGACTACTTCGGCGGTGGCACCAACGTCGACCCCAGCAAGATCCCGGCCAAGGCCTTCGCCGTCGTCATCCGCAGCTCGGCTGCGGCCACCTCGGCGCTCGGCAATGACGAGATCCAGTGGCAGCAGAAGATCGAGTCCGACGCGTATCTGACCGTCAAGGACAACCCGAACGTCCAGATCGCCGAGTACCCGGACAACGGCTACTTCTACATCGCGTTCAACCTCCGCGAGGGGCACCTCTACGCTGACAAGGCCCTCCGCGAGGCGTTCTCGATGTGCATCGACCACGTCAAGACCGTCGAGGTCGCGACCGGTGGCAACGGTGTCCCGGTCCAGGCCAACATCCCGCCGTTCTCGTGGGCCTACAACCCCGATGTCAAGCCGTACACGCTCGACATCCCCGGAGCGAAGGCCAAGATCGAGGGTTCGGGCTGGGCGCTCGGCGCCGACGGCGTCTATGCGAAGGACGGCACGCGCCTGTCCTCGATCCTGTACGTCCGGGTCGGCCGGCCGCAGCGTCTCGCGTTCGCCGAGCTCGCCCGCGACCAGCTCAAGGAGTGCGGCATCGAGGTCGTGGTGCAGGAAGCCGACCTCAACACCGTCCTGATCCCGAAGGTGCTGGATTTCCCCAACGACTTCGAGACCTACCTCGGTGGCTGGTCGACCGCGCTCGATCCGGACGACTACTCCATCTTCCATAGCTCCGAGATCCCCAACAAGGACATGATCTCGGCCAACAACTTCCCGGGCTGGCAGAACGCCCGCGCCGACGAGCTGCTCGAGAACGGTCGCACCGAGCTCGACCAGGAGAAGCGCAAGGCGATCTACAGCGAGTTCATGGCCCTCATCCACGATGAGCTGCCGTACTACTTCCTGTGGGCGGACAAGGCCCACACGGGGCTGTCCAACCGGGTGAGCTCGCAGAACGAGCCGCTCGACCTGACCAGCGTCGGCATCAACTACTACAACACGGACGCCTGGACCGTCGCTGCGAAGTAAGCGTCGGTCCTAGCGGACCCAGCAACGCCGATGCGGGCGGTGGCGATCCTCGCCACCGCCCGTGTCATACCATGCACCAGGGACGCGCCACGGCTCACGATGGGCTTTCGCTCGGAGGAACGGAGCAGGCATGGCCACGTACGTTCTTCGCCGCCTGATCCAGGCCATCCCGATCCTGATCGGGATCAGCGTAGTCTCCTTCGTCATCATCAACGTCGCCCCGGGTGACCCCACGGATCGGTTCCGCTCCGGCCGGGTCTCGGCGGAGACGATCGCCAACCTCGTCCGCCTCTACGGCCTCGACAAGCCCCTGCCCGAGCAGTTCGTCAGCTGGTTCGTGGCCTTCTGGCAGTTCCCGTTCCGGGTGGACGCGTGGGGCTATTCCTTCGTCGACGGGCGCCCGGTCGTCGAGAAGATCTTCGAGAAGATCCCGACGACACTCCAATTGATGGGGACCTCGCTGATCGTGACGATGATCGTCTCGATCCCGCTGGGCGTGCTCGCCGCCGTCAAGCAGTACAGCTGGGCGGACAAGATCATCACGACGACGGCGACCATCGGGTACGCGCTCCCATCGTTCGTCCTGGGCCTGCTGCTGCTGTACATCTTCGCCATCAAGCTGAACCTGTTCCCGTCATTCGGACGGCACACCCTCGGCAAGGAGGGTGACTTCGGGGACTTCGTGTGGCACCTGGTCCTGCCGGTCAGCAGTCTCGCCATCCAACAGATCGCGGGCTGGAGCCGATACATGCGCTCGTCCATGCTCGAGGTGCTGCAGCAGGACTACATCCGGACCGCCCGCGCCAAGGGCCTGGCGAGTTCGCGGGTGCTGTTCAAGCACGCGCTGCGAAACGCGCTGCTGCCGGTCATCACGCTCCTCGGGCTCTCGCTGCCGAGCCTCCTGGCCGGCGCCGCGATCACCGAGTCCATCTTCTCGTGGCCCGGTCTCGGGTTCATGGCCGTGGACAGCGTCACCACCAATGACTTCCCGGTCATCCTCGCGATCGTGATGATCGGCGGCGTACTGGTCCTCCTGGGGAATCTCCTGGCCGACGTCCTCTACGGGCTCGTCGATCCGCGGATCAAGTACTGAGGCGCAGCATGGAACGAACCGGCGAGATCACCGCGACCAGACTCGGGACGGCGCCTGCCGGCGAGCCGGACGAGATCGACCTGATCCCGGTCCGCACGTACTGGCAGTTGGTGCGGCAGCGCTTCCTCCGCCACCGACTGGCGGTGATCGCGCTGTTCCTGATGGGTGCCATGGTGACCCTCGCGATCGTCGTGCCCACGTTGACCGGCGACGCCTACGCTCAGACGAGCCTCTCGAAGTCGATGCTGCCACCCTCGCCCGAGGCGATCCTCGGCACGAACCAGATCGGCCAGGACCTGTTCCTGCGCCTGATGAAGGGGCTCCAGACCTCGCTCTTCATCGGGTTCATGGCGGTCGCGATCATCGCCGTGATCGGCGTCACGCTGGGCGCCATCGCCGGCTACTACGGCGGCTGGATCGACAACGTGATCATGCGCTTCGTCGACATCATCCTGTCGCTGCCGATCTTCTTCATGATCCTGATCATCGTGGCGATCCTCGGGAAGGGATCGGCCCTCGTGGTCATCATCGCGATCGGGCTGACGGGCTGGACGCTCGCCTGCCGTCTCGTCCGGGCGGAGTTCCTCAAGCTGCGCGAGGCGGACTTCGTCCAGGCCGCACGCGCCCTCGGGGCGTCGAACCGGCGGATCATCGCGCGCCACATCCTGCCGGCCGCGCTGGCGCCGGTCGTCGTCGCCGCGACCCTGGGCGTCGCCGACTCCGTGGTCGCGGAGGCGGCCCTCTCGTTCCTCGGCTTCGGTATCAGCCCGCCGGACGCGAGCCTTGGCAACCTCCTCAAGAACTTCCAGGAAGACATGCTCGTCCGAGCCCACATCCTGCTCTACCCGGCGGTGACGATCGTGCTGGTGGTCCTCGCGTCGAGCTTCCTCGGGGATGGGCTGCGCGACGCCCTCGATCCTCGCCAGCGGGTCGAAGCCTCGTGACCGCGTTGCGGCAGCGTGGCGCCCGAGCGGAGCGGCGGGACCCGACGCAACCTCTCCTCAAGATCGAGGATCTGCGGACGCACTTCTTCACCCAGGATGGCGTGGTCAAGGCGGTCGACCGCGTCTCGATGTCGATCGGCGACGGCAAGACACTCGGTGTCGTGGGCGAATCGGGCTGCGGCAAGAGCGTGACCGCGATGTCGATCCTGCGCCTGGTCAGCCGGCCGGGCCGCATCGTCAGCGGTCGCATCCTGCTCGATGAGCTCGATCTTGTGACGATGTCCGAGGACGACATCCGCGAGATCCGCGGCAATTCCATCGGGATGATCTTCCAGGAGCCGATGACGTCGCTGAACCCGGTCTTCACGTGCGGCGACCAGATCGCGGAGACGGTCGCGCTCCACCTGGGTCTGGACCGGTCGGCCGCGATGGCCCGAGCCGTCGAGATGCTCGGTCTGGTCGGGATCCCCGACGCCAGGCGCCGGGCCCGGGAGTACCCGCACC